>CALJIV010000053.1 GCA_937974035.1 uncultured Phycisphaerales bacterium | reverse complement strand
CGAGACGAGGATGGGAAGCCACAAGTGGGTCAGAAAGTCCATGTCTGCTCCTTAGGTAAACGGGCGTGCAGCCACACCCGAGGGGTTCCTGTACCATCGGCAGACTCGCATGTTTCCGAACACTTCCCTATTGCAGGAAGCAGGCACCTCCTCCCCACCGCCCGCCCCGCCGGTGCTGCAACCGGTCGCCTCGATCCCGCTGCGCACCAGCGTTGATGGGTCGGTGATGGCCCCCAGGCTCGAGTTCGGGACCGACGGCCGGACGCTCCACATCGTGCATCCGGTAGACGACGGCCTGTTGGACTTCGTTCTCTGGCACGCCCCCACCATCGCCGCGCTGCTGCTGCCGCTGAGCGTGCTGGGCCTGCTGGCGGTCGTGGTGAGGACAGCCAGGCGGCGGCAGCAGTTCGGGCATTACTACTGCCAGCGTTGCAACTACGACGTGACCGCGCCGGGCGGGATGCCCCCGGACAGCCGTGTGTGCCCGGAATGCGGGCTGGATCTCTCCACGCGCCCCGCGCGGCTGGGGCGTCCCTTCACCTCGCGGGTGTGGCGCTGGGCGACTGTGTTCGCGGCGATGATCGCCCTGTGCGTTGTGACCCTTGTCCTGACGCTGGAACGGCCCGGCGCCCCGAACGCTTGGCAGCGTCCGTGGCTTCCGCGCCTGTCGCAGACCGGCCTGATGCCGCGGCTGGCGCGTGCATACGACAGGGTCAGGTCGGCCAGAAGCGGCAGCCTGGACGTAAGCACATGGCGCATTCCCGAGGCAACCCCGCTGGGACGCACGTACATCAGCGAGTATGCCATGGGAAGCATCAGCCCTGACTCGCGCTGGTTTGTGTGGGTGCCCTACGGCTCGGAGAACAAGGGCGTTCGTGCCCAGTCGCTTGCCGACGGGCAGACCAGGACCATCCCTCTTCCCACCCAAGGCCCCTGGAACATCACGCTGATCGCCCCGGGGGCGAGTGGCGGGACAGTGCTGGTGGGCTACACCAACTCCATCCATCGACCGGCCAACCTGAACGAAGCCGTGCTGGCGGAAGTGGACGCGGAAACGGGCGCTTCCCGCATCATTGGTGCTGTTCCTCTTCGCGCCACAGACCTGATGGCCGGCGGACGCTTCGTGCACCGCGTGATCGGCGAACGCGTGGCGTGGGCCTACTTCATCCCCCACTACGGCTCGGGACAGGACAAACTGAACGGAACGCTCACCACCTCCGATGGGCGACAGATCGCGGTCAGTTTGCCGGGGGCATGGTGGTATGGGCCGGAGATGACCGCAGACGGGCTCGCGGTTGCCATCGGCGGAGGCGGCGGCGCGGGCGGGGCCGGCACGCTGAAACGCTACTCGCTGGTCGATGGAAGCGAGACAGCCGACACGCTGTCATCGAACGTCTGGCCGCGGATGCCGGCGCCGGGCTCGATACGGATCGTTTCCGGGGGTGGAGGTTCTGCTGCACAACCCCCTGGCCTGCGGGTTGAATCCCCGGAAGGTCAGACGCTGGCGGTGCTTGTCCCGTGGGGCTCGTGGCTCGGAGGCCCGATGCTTTCACCCGATGGGCGGTGGGCGGTGGCTCCGATGGGCGTAGCGGGACAGAACTGGCTGGGCGAGGAGCGCTTCCACGTCCAGGTGCAGATCTGGGACATCAGCAGCGTGAAGTGAGTCAGTGGGCGTTGCGGTGGACGAAGCCGCGGAAGAGCGTGAGCCAGAGGATCTTGAGGTCAAAGGCCAGCGACCAGTTGCGGATGTAGAACAGGTCGAGCTGGAGTCGCTTGCGCAGGCTGGTGTCGCCGCGGAGGCCGTTGACCTGAGCCCATCCGGTGATGCCCGCCTTGACGTGCTGGCGGAGCATGTAGCCGCGCCAGTCATCGCGGAAGCGGGCGATCAGCTCGGGCCGCTCCGGTCGCGGGCCGACCAGGGACATATCGCCGAGCAGGACGTTGAAGAGCTGCGGGAGCTCGTCCAGGCTCGTGCGGCGGAGCCAGCGGCCGACGGGGGTGACGCGCGGATCGTCGCGCCGTGTCCAGCCGGGGGCGCTCTCGTCCTCGGCGTGGTACATGGTGCGGAACTTGAAGATGTTGAAGGTCTCCCCGCCGAGGCTCACGCGGCGCTGCAGGAAGATCACCGGCCCGGGGCTCGTGAGGCGCACGACGCAGGCGATGACCAGCATCAGCGGCCCGAAGATGATGAGGCCCGCGGTCGCGCCGGCGATGTCGAGAGCCCGCTTGGCCGCCCCGCCCAGACCGATCATGGGGCTTTCGCGCACGCTGAGGATCGGCATCCCCTCCAGCATGCTCACCTGCATGCTCTGCGGCATGTACTTCGGGTGAACGTCGGGCACGATGCGGACGTCCACCGCGAAGCGCTCCAGCCGCTTGAGCAGGGAGGGCAGCATCGCAGAGCGCGAGTTGGGAATCGCGAGATAGACGGCGTCGGGCTTCTGCGTCTCGAAGACGGTTTCGAGGTCCGCCAGGCCGCCGAGCACGGGCCGACCGACGCAGGTCGGCGGGCCGTGGTGGTGATCCTGGTGAGAGAGGAAGTAGGCGACGTGGATACCGGTCCAGGAGTTGCGGTCGAGCGTGCGGCAGACGATGCGGCCCAGCCGCCCCACGCCGATCACGGCCACGTGCCGCAGGTTCCAGCCTCGACGGCGGATGGCCCGCAGCGCCCACCGGAACGCGACGCGGTGCAGGGCGAGCAGGTTCGGCAGCAGAATCGCCAGCATGCCGAGCTGCACGCGGCTGGCGTCGAGCCACATGCCCAGGAAGTGAATGCGGCCGGTCTCGCGCCACCCGCCCACCGTTTCCACGCCGAAGGCCGCGAGCACGACGATCAGGGCGATGACCGCGGCCAGACCGGCGCGGAAGACCTCGCCGTGCTCGGCCATGATGCCCCGGTCACGGCGCGGACGGTAGAGCTTGAAGTTCCACAGCGCCAGGAGCGTGATGGGGACGGCGACCAGCGCGAGGGGCTCGCGCACCCACGGGCGGGCGATCGTCCACCAATCGGTCGCGATGGCCGGAGCGTGCGGGAAGCCGCCCTCGATGAGCAGGCGGCGGACCACCCACGCGGCGTAGCACGCGCCCGCGGCCACGAGCCCGTCAACCAGACAGAGCAGTGAAACGAAAAACTGGTGTCGCTGCTTGAGCAAGTGAGGCGTTCCCTTGGTGGAGAACTCTCTCCCTCTCCCCCCGAGTGCAACGGTTTGTCGCATGCACTTTTACATGCCGGGGAGCCGGAGTCAATCATCGGCTTTCGCGGAGCAAGTGCGCCACAGGCACGGGCCGCGGCAGGGACTGCTCGCTAATGATAGTCCGCCGCAACACTTATGAACCCGACGGCCAGCCGGGCCCGCTCCGCACGCCTGTCATGTTCGCACCAATCTCCCGAAGGATCCGCTGTTGTTCGGGCGTGAGGGCGTCGCCCTTGGGCGGGATGATCCGCACCACGGCGTAGAGGTCGCCCTGCCTTCCTTCCGCGTCGTGGATGCCGCGGGCGCGCAGACGCAGCTTCTTGCCGCTGGCGGTGCCGGGCGGAACCTGAAGCTCCACAGGACGATCAAGGGTGGGCACAAGCACCGTGGCCCCGAGGGTGGCCTCGGCGATGGTGAGCGGCAGGTCGAGCGTGAGGTCGAGCCCCTTGCCGGCGGTCTCCCCCTCGCCGCGACGGAAGATCTCGTGGGGCGCGATGTGGACGCGGAGGATCAGGTCGCGCCCGTTCCCCGCGCCGTCGCGGATGCGAAGCTGGGAGCCCTCCTCGGCGGCGCGCGGAATCCTGACCTCGATCGAGCGAGCACGACCGCCCTCGTCCGTCACGCGCAGCCTTTGCGTGCCGCCCAGCGCCGCGGTCATGAAGTCCACGGTGATGTCCTGACGGACTTCAACGGCTTCGGGTGTGCGTGCGCGGGTGCGCTGGCGGCCAGCCCTGCCCGGCCCCCCGCCGGTGAAGGGAGACCCGCGCCCGCCGAAGATCGCCTCGAAGACGGAGGACATGTCGTCATCGTCGAGGTTGATGCCGAACCCGGGCCCTCCCCCCGGCCCTCCGACGTTGGACCA
>CALJIV010000052.1 GCA_937974035.1 uncultured Phycisphaerales bacterium | reverse complement strand
CAGCAGGTCCTCACCCGCCCGCGCGACTTCGACGTCATCGCGACGCTCAACCTCAACGGCGACTACCTCTCCGACGCCCTCGCCGCGCAGGTCGGCGGCATCGGCATCGCCCCCGGCGCCAACATCAACTACGTCACCGGCCACGCCATCTTCGAGGCCACCCACGGCACCGCCCCCAAGTACGCCAACCTCGACCAGGTCAACCCCGGCTCGGTCATCCTCTCCGGCGAGATGATGCTCCGCTACATGGGCTGGACCGAGGCCGCGGACCTCATCATCAAGGGCATGGACGGGGCCATCGGCGCCAAGACCGTCACCTACGACTTCCACCGCATGATGGAAGGCGCCACCAAGCTCAAGTGCTCCGAGTTCGGCGACGCCGTCATCAAGCACATGGGATGAGCGCCGGGGCTCCGCGCAACCGATGCGGCGGGGCGAAGCGTCGTCAACCGTGCTGACCGTTCAAGCCGTGAAGCAGCCTCAGGGCCCTTCACGGCTTTTCGTTTCTGCCGGCTTAAGGGTCCGCTCACGCCGCGAAGAGGGCTTCCACGAACGCCTCGGGCTCGAAAGGACGCACGTCCTCCGGGGTCTCTCCCACGCCCACGAACTTGACGGGGATCGATGTCACCTCGCGCACGGCGATCACGATGCCGCCCTTGGCGGTGCCGTCGAGCTTGCTGAGGAAGATGCCCGTCACGCCGGCGAACCTGGAGAACTCCTCCGCCTGGCGCAGGGCATTCTGGCCGCTGGTGGCGTCCAGCACCAGCAGCACCTCGTGAGGCCCGCCCTCGATCTGCTTGCCGACGACCGTCTTGATCTTGGCGAGCTGGCGCATCAGCGGGTCCTGCGTCTGGAGGCGGCCCGCGGTGTCGAGGATCAGCACGTCCACCCTGCGGGCCTTCGCCGCGGCGCAGGCGTCGAAGGCCACCGCCGCGGGATCGCCCCCCTGCTGCCCCTTCACCAGCTCCACGCCCAGGCGCTCCGCCCAGACCTCGAGCTGCCGCACCGCGCCGGCGCGGAACGTGTCGCACGCCCCGAGCATCACGCTCTTCCCCTCGGCCTTCAGCAGCGCCGCGAGCTTGGCGATGCTCGTCGTCTTCCCAACGCCGTTGACGCCGGTCATCAGAATGACCGTCGGCGTTCCCGCGGGGGCGCTGCGCAGCGCCCGGTCCTGCGCCGGCCACATGCTCTTCAGCTCGCTCTTCAGGTACTCCAGCACCTGGTCGCCGCTGGTCATCTTGCCGGACCTGTAATCCTCGCGGATGCCGTCGATCAGCTTCGCCGTGGTGCGGACGCCCACGTCCGCCGAGAGCAGGCGTGTTTCCAGCTCCTTGATCAGCGCTTCATCGAGCCGCCGCCCCAGCAGCAGCGACCGCACGCCGGTGACGCCGGTGACGAACGCCTCTCGCGTCTTCTCCAGCCCCTTGCCGAGGCCTTCCCTGACCTTGCCGAAGATGGACTTGAAAAAGCTCACGCCGGTTGAATCCGCTTCATCACCTTGTCGAGCAGCGCGTTGATGAACGCCGGGGCCTTCTCCGTCGAGAAGTGCTTGGCAAGCTCCACCGTCTCGTTCACCACCACCCGCGGCGGGGTCCGCCCGCTCGTCATCTCGTAATGCGCCAATCGCAGCAGGGCCCGGTCCACCGCCGCCTGCCGGTGCGTGGGCCACTCCGGGGCCAGCTCGCGGAACTCCGCGTCCGCCGCGGCACGCGACTTGTACGCCCCCACCACGAACATCGTCACGTCCTCCGCCCCCACCGGGCCGAGGTCCGCCACGTCCTTCAGCCGCTCGCGCACCTCCGCTTCCGCGTCCGCGTCCGCCGGGCGCGACTGGTCCAGCTCATAGAGAATCTGGAAGGCCAGCCGCCGCGCGGCCATGTTGACGGCGCGGTCGCGCTGATCGTCCGGCAGCTTGCGCAGCTCCTCCTCGCCGTCGATCGGAGAAGGCTCCGCGCCGGGCAACTGGTAGATCCCGGTGAACGCGATCTCGCGGACGTGGTCCCTGCTGGTGCTCATCGGCGCGGGCTCCGCTTCAGCTTGTCGCGGCTCTGCATGCGCGACGATAGCCCCGGCTTGATCAGCTCGCCCTCCTCGACGCTCACCCAGCCCTCACCATCCTCCAGAGCCCGCACCGACGCCAGCGTGTCCAGCGCCGCGTGCATCGCTTCCTCGCCCTTGTTCCCCTCCGAGCCACCCGCGCGGGCCATCGCCTGCTCCGGCGTGTTCACCGTCAGCACACCCAGCGACACCGGAACCCCCGTCACGATCGACACGTTCACCAGCCCCTGCGCCACGGCGTCCGCGATCACCCGGTCGTGGATGGTTTCGCCCTTGATGATGCACCCCAGGGCCACCACCGCATCAAACCCCGCCCGCGCCGCCGCAAGGCAGAGCGTCGGCAGCTCGTACGCCCCCGGCGCGCGGACGACCTCCAGCTCCGCCCCCGTCACGCCCTCGAAACGCTCCGCGAAGGCCCGAGCCGCCCCCTCCAGCAGCCGGTCCGTCACGGTCGCGTTGTAGCGCGAAGCCACCACGCACACCCGCACGGGGCGGGCGTGGTGCGAGGCTCGGGCGGCCGGGCGGGCCCGTCGCCGAGTGCTTTCATGCCGCGGGGATCGCTTCGCCATAGGGCCGGGATGGTAGGTCATCCGCCCCGGCCCGCGCCGTCAGCAGGAGTGCCCGCCGAGGACGCGGAAGAAGGCTTCGATGTCGGCGTCCGTCCCCACGTCGCCGTCGCCGTCGAAGTCCGCCCCCAGGTGCCAGCAGGTCGGGCAGCAGTCACCGCCCAGGCACGCGAAGAAGGCCTCGATGTCGGCGTCGGTGCCGAAGTCCCCGTCGCCGTCGAAGTCCGCCGTGCCGCAGGCGGGCCCCAGCGTCAGCACGTCGAAGTAGCGTCCGCCGGAGCTCGCGTAGACGTTGGTGCTGATGCCAGTCGCCACATCAAAGACGTGCACGCCCCCGCTGTTGCTCCAGATGATGTTCCCGTTGTTGAGCTGGTAGACGCCGCGGGCGCCGTTCGCGGTGAAGTTGCTGATGATCGAGCCGGTGTCGGGGTCCAGCCGCATGATGCCGCCGGTGGTGAAGCACGCGACGAGGATGTCGCCGTTGCTGGCGTGCGCCAGCTGCTCCACGAACGAGATCGACCCGGAGTTGTGGAACGTCCCCAGCGGGGTGCCGGCGAGGTCAAACCTGTGAATGTCGTCGGGGGTGCTGCTCGCGCCCACCAGCAGGCCGCCCTGATGATGCAGCACGGAGAAGGGGCTGGGCGCAAGCCCCGCCGTCAGGAAGAACCCGGTGTGGTTCCCCTGCGCGTCCACCATGATGACCGCCGAAGCACCGGGCGAACCGTTCGCCGTGCCTCCGTTGGAGATGTACACCGTGTCTCCCACCAGCTCCATGCCGCGGATGTTGTCCATCCCGCCGACAACCGCTCCCAGCGGGTCGCCCGTGAGGCTCCAGCGCGAAACGCGGTCGCCCACCTGCTCCGAAACCCAGATCTCGTTGCCGACCTGCATGGCGTGGATGGGCGTTCCACCCGCCAGCGGGAAGTAGTTCTCATTCACCAGCGAGCCGTCCTCAAGGCTGAACAGGACCAGGCGGTTGTTCGCGGATGAATCAGGCATCATCAGGTACTGCTGCCCGCTTGCCGCCGCAGCGCATGCCGCCGCCACACCCCACGCGATCATGCAACGCATCATGAAAACCTCCTCGCCGCCCCTACCTCGGGGAGGACTCCCGTCGAGCCTATCCGAACGCGCCCCGGCGTCAACGGCGTTTTATCGCCGCAGGAAGTAGGCGACGTAGGCGTATTCATCCGCCGCGACGACCACCGGCACCCAGGCCGTGGAGCTGTCCAGCCCGCCCCGCCGCCGTCGGCCCCATCCCCAGTCCGTCGAATAGGTTGTGACCGGCTCGCGGATGATCGTCTCGCCCTTGCCCAGCAGCCGCCGCGACCAGACCACCTCCGTCGCGCCGACCTTTCGAGCCAGCCGCACCAGGTCTTCATCCCGCTCGGGGCGGAGCTCGCTGGTCGTCCGAAAGTCCGACCGCCCCACCACTTCTACCGCCGCGGGGTCGCCGGTCACCTGCAGCACCCGCAGCAGTTCCGCCTTGGCCTCCTCCCGTCGCTCCCGCGGCCATTCGGACTCCGGCACGTCGCTCTCCGCCGCCGCACGCTGCAGGCGCTCCAACCCCGCCTGCAGCCGGCCCCAATCCACCTCCCGCACGCGCACCGGCGCGTTGGACGCGACCTGCGCCACCTCTCCCGTGGCGACAAAGGACCGCTCCCACACCGAGACGGAGCACCCACCCAGCAGCGGCAAGACCAGGGCCAGCACGATGATGCGGAAGAGCATGGGAGAAGTGTACTTCACGCGGCGGACGGCAACAGGAAGCCAACCCATCAGACAGGCGTGCTTCAGAGCGAAACCATCAAGCAGCCCCCGCCTCGCACAAGTGTCTTCATTCGCTCTCGCTCTCCCCGCTACCCTTGGCCGTGCCGCCTGACGATCCCCTGATGCCCCGCGATGCCGACGAGGCCTTCTTTGCAGGTCTGGATGCGCAGCGTGCGGCGGTGCTGCGGCGGCGAATCGTGTACTACTGCGTGGGGGCGATCGCCATCCTGGCGCTGGCCCTCCCCATGAACCTGCGCGAGGTGCTGACGCTTCCGGCGGACGCCTCGCCGGAGCAGGTCGGAAACGCCGCGGAATCGCGGATGCACGCCGCGACGTGCGTCGCCCTGCTGCTCATCTACGGGGCGGGGCTGGTGTACGCCCTGCGGGCGCGTCCGGCCCGCACGAGGCTGGTGCGATTCCTCAGCATCATCACCATCGCCGCGGTGGGGATCGCGGTGCCGATGGAGGTGCTGGCCTCCTGGGCGAACACGCCCTCGTGGGCGCCCGACGCCGCCGCGGCCACGCTGGAAAACACCGGCTACCAGTCCGTCAACGCCCTGGGCCTGCTCTTCTGCCTCGCCTGCGTGCTCGTCCCCATGCGCCTGTGCGAGTCGGGCATCATCACGCTCGCCTGCGCGGCGATCTGCGCGGGCGTGCTCGCCTTCATGCTGCGCGTTCCCGGTTCGCTGGGCGGGGAGCTGGCGCTCCTGCTCGGCGTGTACACGCTCATCGGCACCGCGTACAGCGCCTGGCGCTACCGCGCCTTCGACTTCCACGTCCGCGCGGAGCGCCTGCGCGAGCGCTACAACACCCTCTCCGGCGAGGCGCGTGAAATCTCCGCCGAGCTCTTTCAGGCGCGCCGCCTGCACGAAGCGCTCTTCCCCGATGCGGGCCTGCTGAACCGCCTGGGTGTCGCCTATCGCTACGAGCCGATGCGCGAGATCGGGGGCGACTTCCTCTACGTGCACGCCGAAGCAAGCGGCGCCTTCACCCTCGCCCTGATCGACGTCTCTGGGCACGGCATCCCCGCGGCTCTGGCCGTCAACCGTCTCCACGGCGAGCTGCAGCGCTTCTTCTCTCATTACCCCGCCCCCTCGGGCGAGTCCGGCCGCCCGGGGCACGTGCTCATGAACCTGAACACCTACGCCTGCGCCGCGCTCTCGCCGCAGGGCGTGTACGCCACCGCCTTCGTGGCGAGGATCGAGCCGGGCCGCATCGAGTGGGCCAGCGCCGGCCACCCCACCGCTTTCCTGCGAGCTTCGCAAGGCCGGACGTTCGACCTGCCCTCCACCGCGGTCATGCTCGGCGTGCTCGACGCGGAGCTCTTCGACCCCGCGCCCGCATCGCTCCCCTTTGCGCCCGGAGATTGCCTGCTGGCGTACACCGACGGCGCGATGGAAGCACGCAGCAGCACGGACGAAGACTTCGGCGCCCAGCGCATCCGCGCGGTGCTCGAGACCTGCACCACATCACCCGCCAGGGCGGTGATGGACGCGGTCGTGCGCCACCGCGTCGGCAGGCCCGGCGACGACACGCTCATCGTCGAGGTCCGTGCTGTAGACTCTCCGACCGCCACAGGTCCGAAGGAGAACATGCATGCCGTACGTTGATGGGTTCCTCATCCCGCTCCCGAAGAAGAACCTCGCCGCCTACCGCAAGATCGCCGCCAAGGCGGGGAAGATCTGGATGGACCTGGGGGCGCTGGAGTACCGCGAGTGCATCGCGGACGACCTCAAGGTGAAGAACATGACGAGCTTCACCAGGTCGGCGGGCGCCAAGCCCGGCGAGACGGTCGTGTTCTCCTGGGTCGTCTACAAAAACAAGGCCCACCGCGACCGGGTGAACGCGAAGCTCATGAAGGATCCGCGCCTGCTCAAGCTGATGAAGACGATGAAGATGCCCTTCGACGGCAAGCGCATGGCCTACGGCGGCTTCAAGACGATTGTCGATCTTCCATGACCGGCCTCGTGCGCCCTCGGACGAGCAAGGGTAAAAGGTGATGGTGTGAGCCTGCTCTCGCCGGACACGCTCGAAGGGCTGCGGGACGCGATCCGCGAGGCGCGGGAGCGGGGCGACGCGGCGGCGCTGCGGACGTGCGAAGCGCTGGCGGGCGCGGTCGAAGCCCTCGGCGCGGGGCGTGAGGCAGAAGCCCGCGCCGCCATCGACGAGGCGATGGCGCAGACCCGCGATCCTCGCCTGCTCTTCCTCGGCTATCAGTTCCACTTCAGAAGCGGGCGGCTGGACGACGCGGAGCGGCTGATCCGGCGGCGGCTTGAGGCGGCGGCCCCGGAATCGCCCGAAGCCGCGCGGGCATGGAACAACCTGGGCCTGCTGCTGCACTTCCGCGGCGACAGCGCCGGCGCGGAAGCGATGCTCACGCGGGCTCTCGAAATCGACCGCCGCATCGGCTGCGAGGAGGGAGTCGCACGCGACCTCGGAAACCTCGGGCTCATCCCCGAAGCCACCGGCGATCTGGAGCGCGCCGAAGCGCTGTACCGGCAAGCCCTGGAAGTCGCGGAGCGCATCGGCTTTCTGCCCGTCATGGCGAGCAAGCTGGCGAACCTGGGGGACATCGCGCTGGCCCGCGGCAGGCCCGACGAAGCACGGGAGCTGTGGACCCGCGCCGTCAAGCACTTTGAGCAGCTCGGAGACGCGCGCCGCCGCGAGGAGTTCGCCGCGAAGCTGGCGGGGCTCGAAGCGCGCCCGTAAGCCCTTCAGCCCTCTTTGCCCGCGATGGGCACGGGGCGCGGGGAGGCGTGCAAGGGTTTGACTTCTGAGCCGACTCCGCCCGATGAAAGGAACCGTGCCGGACCGCCCTCCGACAGAATGAAACCCCTTCTGCGATAATCCCTCCCAGCCATGACGCTCGCGATTCTGGTCCTCCTCCTTCTGCTGCTGCTCAACGGCATATTCGCGATGTCGGAGCTGGCGATGATGACCTCGCGGTCGTCGCGCCTGCAGCAGGAGGCTTCCAGGGGAAGCCGCAGCGCGGCCAGGGCCCTGGCGCTGCGGCGCGACCCGACGCGCTTTCTCTCGACCGTGCAGGTCGGCATCACGCTGGTGGGGATTCTCGCCGGCGCCTTCGGCGAGAAGGCCATTTCGGGGCCGCTCGCCGCGATGCTGGCGAAGTGGGAGCCGCTCGCGCCCTACGCGGGCGAAGTCTCGCTGGCGCTGGTGGTCCTCACGATCACCTACTTCTCGCTGGTGCTCGGCGAGCTTGTCCCGAAGCGGCTCGCCCTGGCGTACCCGGAGGCGATCGCGACGGCGATCGCCCGGCCGCTGGACCTGCTCTCGCGGATCGCGGCGTGGCCGGTGCGCGTGCTGACCGCCTCGACGGAGCTGATCCTGCGGCTCCTGAAGGTCAAGCCGCGGATGGCGGACGACGTTTCGGAAGAGGACGTGCAGGCGATCGTGGCGCGCGCCGCGGCGACGGGCGTGTTCACGAGCCAGGAGCACGCGATCCTGCAGCGCGTGCTGCGCGTGGGCGACCTGACGGTGCGCGACCTGATGGTGCCGCGGACGGACATCGTGTGGGTGCCGGAGACGACGAGCATCGACGAGCTGAAGGTGCTGGTGGGAACAAGCCCCTTCTCGCACTTCCCGGTGTGCCGCGAGAGCATGGACGAGCTCACGGGCGTGGTGCACATCAAGGACCTGATCTCCTACGGCCTGCTGGAGGGCGCGCAGTTCCCGGTGGTGAAGGTCGCGCGCAAGCCCGTGTTCGTGCCCGAAACCATGCCCGCGCTGCGCGTGCTGGACCTGTTCAGGAACACCAAGTCGCACATCGCCTTCGTGGTGGACGAGCACGGGGGGACGCTGGGCCTGGTGACGCTCAACGACGTGACGGCGGCGCTGGTGGGCGACATCGCGCGGCGCGGGCAGGAGGCCTCTCCCGGCGCCACGCGCCGCGGCGACGGATCGTGGCTGATCGACGGCCGACTGCCCCTGCACGAGCTCTTCGCGCTGCTGCACATCTCTCCGGACGCGGAGGAGCAGGCCCCGGACGTGAGCACCGCCGCGGGGCTGGTGCTGGCGCTGATGGGCCGCATCCCGACCGTGGGCGAGACGGTGGACTGGCACGGCTGGCGGATCGAGGTGGTGGACATGGACGCCGCCCGCGTGGACCAACTGCTCGCCTGGCCCCTCGACTCGGGCCCGACCCGGCCGGAGTCCTAGCCAGGCCGAAAGCCCCGCCGCTCGAGGGGGCGAGGGGGCGAGGGGGGCG
>CALJIV010000051.1 GCA_937974035.1 uncultured Phycisphaerales bacterium | reverse complement strand
GAAGGACCGCGTGGGCATCGGCACCTTCCAGCCCAAGGACGAGAAGAACCAGGACAGCACCGAGCTGACCGGCGACATCAACTACCGCAAGATCGCGCAGTACGGCAGCGACAGCGACCCGCGCGCGTTCAACTTCGACGGCGAGCTGAACATCGCCAACCGCGGCATCTGCGAGTTCATCGAGGTGCTCAAGCTCGACGTCGCGTTCCTGTACGACCTGCTCGGCGCGTCGCAGGAGCACACGATCAAGCCCAAGAAGTTCGCCCAGACCTACATCGACGAGGTGATCCTGGGCCACACCAACGAGCCGGAGTACAAGCGCCTCCAGAGCAACGAGATGATGGAGGCGTTCCGCGACCGCACGATCAAGATCGACATCCCCTACAACATCCGCCTCAGTGACGAGATCAAGATCTATCAGAAGGACTTCGGGCCCGACCGCATCCGCAACATGCACATCGCGCCGCACACGCTGGAGGTGGCGGCGATGTGGGCGGTGCTCACGCGCCTGGAGGAGCCCAAGAAGGCGGGCCTGACGCTGCTCCAGAAGATGAAGCTCTACGACGGCAAGAGCATCCCCGGCTTCACCGAGGACAGCGTGCGCGAGCTGAAGGAAGAGGCCCCGCGCGAGGGCATGACCGGGATCAGCCCCCGCTACATCCAGGACAAGATCAGCAACGCCCTGGTCAGCCGTCAGGCGGTGGACGAGAAGGGCATCAACCCCTTCATGGTGCTCAACGAGCTGGAGGAAGGGCTGAGCCACCACTCCCTCATCAGCGACGAGAACCTCAAGAAGCACTACCGCGAGCTGCTCGCCGTCGTGAAGGAGGAGTACGAGGACATCATCAAGGGCGAGGTGCAGCGGGCGATCAGCGCCGACGAGGACGCGATCCGCCGCCTGTGCGCGAACTACATCGAGAACGTCCGGGCGTACACGCAGAAAGAGCGCGTCCGCAACAAGTACACCGGGCGCGACGAGGAGCCGGACGAGCGGCTGATGCGCTCGATCGAGGAGAAGATCGAGATCCCCGAGAGCCGCAAGGACGACTTCCGCCAGGAGATCATGAACTACATCGGCGCCCTGGCGCTCGACGGCAAGAAGTTCGAGTACAACACCAATGCGCGCCTCTACCGGGCCCTCGAGCTCAAGCTCTTCGAGGATCAGCGGGACACCATCAAGCTCAAGAACCTGGTCAGCAGCGTCGTGGACGACGAGACCCAGGCCAAGATCGACGTGGTGAAGCAGCGCCTCATCAAGCAGTTCGGCTACAACGACACCAGCGCCACGGACGTGCTCAACTACGTCGCCAGCATCTTCGCCCGGGGCGACAGCAAGAGCCGCTGAGCCCCCTCCCCGCCGGGGGAATCCGTGTCCACGCCGGTCCTGCACCGCTCGTCCTTCGGGGCGGTGCGGCGGGGGTTCGGGCGGACCGGGCCGAGCCGAGCGACCCTATACTCACGTCCTATGGGCATCGAAGCGGCACTTCCTGTTGACGGGTTCCTGACCACCCAGCTCCGGCACGTCATCAACTGGGCGCGCCGGTCCTCCCTGTGGCCGATGCCGTTCGCCACGGCGTGCTGCGGGATCGAGCTGATGGCCACCGCCTGCTCCCGTTACGACCTGGCCCGCTTCGGGGCGGAGGTGATGCGTTTCAGCCCGCGCCAGGCGGACCTGCTCATCGTGGCGGGGCGGATCTCCGTGAAGATGATGCCCGTGCTGCAGCGGATCTACGAGCAGATGCCCGAGCCCAAGTGGGTGATCTCGATGGGGGCGTGCGCCAGCACCGGCGGTGTGTTCGACAACTACGCCGTGGTGCAGGGGTGCGACCAGTTCATCCCGGTGGATGTGTACGTGCCGGGGTGCCCGCCGCGGCCGGAGCAGCTGATCGAGGGCGTGATGGCGATTCAACGCCACATCGACAAGGAAGGCCTGCCGCCGCCGGGGGGCAAGCGTGCCCCGCTGGAGGTGGTGGTGCAGCCGACGCACACGCCGCGGGCGCAGCCCGTCGGGCTCACGATGGGCGTCTAAAGGACCAGGAAAGGAGAGGAACGTGGGAACGTTTCACGTCGATCAGTTCTTGGTGGTGATGGGGACCTTCTTCCTCATGCTCCTGGTGATCGCCAGTCTGCTCGGCGACAACGGCTGAGCACGCCGGACCGGCAAGCAAGTTTGACGGACGAGTGATTGATCGTGACCCGACCCGGCCGAGCCGGGGGACTGGTCACGTTGTTCTTTTACGCGGGGCCAGGGCGAAGGCCAGGCCGAAGGCCGCCATGAGGCCGGAGAACGCGGCCAGGGGCAGGGTGATGCCCGCCGCGGCGAGGGCGTCGCCGTAGAAGTTGCGCGTGGGGCCGGTCTGACCGGCGTTGGGCATGAGCTGAAGCGCCGCCTGGTGCTCCCATGTGTTCTCGTGCAGCTCCCCTTCCTTGGGCTTCTTGAGGCCGCGGGCGGTGGGGTAGCGCAGGGTCTGGTGCTCGATGGAGCCGTCGGGCTTGAACTCGTAGAAGTCGAATACCCAGTTCTTCTTCCAGACGGAGCCCCAGGTGGCGGGGTCCACGCCCGCGGGGGGCGTGCGGGTGACGATGGCCAGGCGGTCCTTGCCGGCGTCGATCTGTGCCTGGAACTCCTCCTCGGTCATGCCGCTGCGCGGGGCGAAGCGCAGCACGCGTAGCCAGTTCTCGTGGCTCTTGAGGCCGGGAAGGTCGTAACGGCTGGGGATGGTGACGTCGAGGGGAAGCTCCAGCTCGCCGTAGTGGACGATGAGCTTCGGGCGTTCGGGGTCGGACTTGTCGTCTTTCAGGGTGATGTCGCGCCCGGCGAAGGAGAAGCGGCGGGCGTCCACGGGCTGGAAGGCGAAGATCAGCCGCGGATTTTCCTCGTGGAAGCGGCGGACCCGCTGAACCATGACCACGGTGGAAGCGGCAAGCACGGCCAGCCCGGAAAGTGCGATGGTCCAGGCGATGGCGCGGCTGCGTTCCATGAGCGTGTGTTCTACGCCGGCTCAGTGGCCGGTCGAGGCGGGGGCGTGGTGCGGGTCGTCGGCGGAGAGGGCGCCGGAGGTCCCGAAGCGGGGGAAGGTGCGGTTGGCGTCGGGCAGCGCGTGCCCGCCGTCGTGACCGTGGCCGTGGTGATGGGGGGAGACGTCCGCCTTGATCATCTCGAACTCCGCCTCAGCCGCGGCGACGTTGCCGTTGTGCTTGTCGAGGAGCTTCTGCATGAAGCGCTCCCGCGCGGCGACGACCAGGGGCTTGTCGCCCGTCCCGACGACCTGCTTGCCGGTGCCGCCGGCGACGATCGCCCCGGCCTTCTGGGGCTCGATCACGTCGCGGGAGAGCAGGTCCAGGCCGGTGAAGAAGAGGAAGAGCGCCAGCGCCCCCATCGTGAAAAGCATCAGGATCGTGTTGATGGGGTTGTCGTAGCGGAGCTGCATGAAGTAGGCCATGACGAGCAGGGCCTTGACGGTGGCGATGGACATCGCGACCACGACGTTCACCCACCAGGGCAGCACGATGTGGAAGTAGTTCTGGATGCCCACTTCGAGCTGGGCCAGCCCCACGGTGAGGACCGTGAAGAAGAGCAGCGCGGCGAGCACGAGGCGCAGCGTGAAGGGCCCGATGATGACGTGGGCGGCGTGCTGGCCGTGCCCCTCGAAGCCGTGGGGGTCGAGCTCGTTGAACGCGGCGGAGTTGGCGGGAGAGTGGGCCATGGTCAATAGGTCCTTGGTCGGATAGGTCCTATCAGTGAATCAGGTACAGGAGGGGGAAGAGGAAGATCCAGATGAGATCGACGAGGTGCCAGTAGAGGCCGACGATCTCGACCATGGTGTAGTGCGTGGGGCCGTAGTAGCCCTTGTTCACGCGGAGAAGCACGCGGAAGATCAGCACCATCCCGATGATGACGTGGAGAGCGTGGATCGCCGTGCCGCAGTAGTACACCGACCACCACATGGGGATGTCGGCGTTCTGGGCGAAGGGGTGGTCGAAGAGCGAGCCGGGACGCTTGCCGCCGTAGCCCTCGACGTACTGGAAGAGGCCGAAGAGGGCGGTCTTGCCCTCGACGACCGTCGCGGCGTGGTGGCTCAGCGCGGGGTCAAGGACGAAGAAGTAGCCCGACCACTTCGGGGTGTACTCGAAGAGGATCTTGATCGCCAGGAAGAGCAGCCCGCAGAGCAGGGTGATGACGAGGTTGAGCTTGGCGCGGGAGAAGAGGCCCTTCTGCACGCAGTAGATGCTCGCCGCCATCGTGTAGCTGGAGATCAGCAGGATGACGGTGTTCAGGCCGCCCCAGCGCCAGTCGAGGGCCTGGGAGCCCTCGGCGTACGCGGCGGGGTAGAGCGACCGGAAGATGAAGTAGGCGCAGAAGATGCCGCCGAAGAGCAGCACTTCGGTGGAGAGGAAGAGCCAGAAGCCGAACTTGACGGCGTCAAACTCTTCCGCGCTGGAGCGCCAGTGGTGGCCGTGGATGTACCGCTGCCAGCGTTGCAGGGTGCCGAGTTCGCGGGTGTCGAGAGTGCTCATGGGTGGCTGATCCGTGGCTTAGTGGCTGGCGACGGCGCGATGCTCTTCGGGAATCGGGTATTCGCTGGGGTCCCAGTGGTGGGGAACAACGCTCTCGAAGTCGTAGGGCCCGTGGGTGACGATGGGCTCGTGCGGGAAGTTGTGCTCCTCCGGCGGCGAGTCGGCGAGCCACTCGAGGGTGAGGCCGCCCCACGGGTTGGCGGGGGCCTTGCGACCGGTCGCGAAGGAGGCGAGGAAGACGAAGAGGTGGATGAGGAAGCCGACGAGGAGGATGAAGGAGCCGACCGTCGAGATCTGGTGCAGGAGCTGGAACTCGTCCACGTAGGAGGCGTAGCGGCGGGGCATGCCGCGGGCGCCCAGGAAGAACTGGGAGAAGAAGGTCACGTTGAAGCCGATGAAGACGACGAGCGCGCCGAGGATGGCGAGCGGCTCGTTGTACATGCGGCCGAACATCTTGGGCCACCAGTGGTGGAGGCCGGCCATGAAGGCCATGATCGTGCCGCCCATCATCACGTAGTGGAAGTGCGCCACGACGAAGTAGGTGTCGTGGAGGTGCAGGTCGGTGGAGAGGGTGGCCAGCGGCAGGCCCGTCAGGCCGCCGATCGAGAAGGTGAAGAGGAAGATGAGGGTGTAGACCATCGGCGCGTTGAGCGCGATGGAGCCCTTGTAGAGCGATGAGATCCAGTTGAAGACCTTGATCGCGGTGGGGATCGCCACGAGGAAGGTGAGGGCGGAGAAGACCATGCTCGCCAGCTCGGACATGCTGGCGAACATGTGGTGGCCCCACACGATGAAGGAGACGCCCGCGATGCCCAGCGACGAGAAGGCGATGGCGCGGTAGCCGAAGATCTTCTTGTGGCTCTGGACCGCCAGGACGTCGGAGATGATGCCCATGCCCGGCAGGATCATCACGTACACCACCGGGTGGCTGTAGAACCAGAAGAAGTGCTGGAAGAGCACGGGGTCGCCGCCCAGGGCCGGGTCGAAGATGCCCACCCGGAAGATGCGCTCGAACATGAGCAGCAGCAGCGTGATGCCGATCACCGGCGTCGCCAGCACCTGGATGATCGCCGCGGCGTAGAGGGCCCACGCGAACAGGGGCATGTCGAACCACCCCATGCCGGGGGCGCGGAGCTTGTGAACCGTCACGACGAAGTTGATGCCCGTCAGGATCGAGCTGAAGCCCAGCGTGAAGGCGCCCAGCACCATCAGCGTGACGCGCCAGTAGTCCGCGTCGGTCGTCGTGCTGTAGGGGGTGTAGAAGGTCCAGCCCGTGTCCACGCCGCCCAGGATGATGGCGGCCACGGCGAAGAGCGAGCCGACGACGTAGACGTACCAGCTCAGCAGGTTGAGGCGGGGGAAGGCCACGTCCTTCGCCCCCAGCATGATCGGCAGCAGGAAGTTCCCCAGCGAGGCGGGGATGCTCGGCACGATGACCATGAACACCATGATCGCGCCGTGGAGGGTGAAGATGCGGTTGTAGAGGTTGTTGCCCGCGCCGATGCCGCCCGCGTCGGGGTTGCCGAACATCTGGCCCGTGATCTTCGAGGCGCCGGTCGTCGCGTCCACGACGGTGCGGACGGGCTCGAAGAGCTCCAGGCGCAGAGCGAGCGCGGCGACGCCGCCCAGGAAGAACATGAAGAGGATGGCGACGAGGTACATGACGCCGATCTTCTTGTGATCGACGGTCGTGGCCCAATCGACGACGGTGGTCCAGAACCCACCCTTGGGCTCAAGGTAGCTGCCGTGATGGTGGGCGTGGTCGTGGGTGGCTGCCATGACGGACTCCAGCGGTGAGGCGATGCGGGGACGTCGGCGTTACTGGGGCTGAGGCGCGGCGGGCGCGCCCTGGGAATCGCCGGCGTTGGGGTTGGAGGAATCAGCGGGGGCGTCGCCCTCGGTCGTGACCGGGGGCGGGTTGACGCCCAGGGACATGATGTAGGCGATCAGCGCGTTCAGCTCGCGGTCGTTGAGCTGACCGGCGTAGGGGGTCATCTGGTTGCCGAAGCCGGAGACGATCTTCACGCTCGGCGTGAGGATCGACTCGCGGGCGTAGTTCGAGAAGAAGGCCACGTCGGACATCTGCTCGGCGGAGTAGGACTCGCCGTTGGTGAACTGACGGGCGGTGCCGAAGGCGTGCTTCCACGTCGG
Source organism: uncultured Phycisphaerales bacterium (assembly GCA_937974035.1). GTDB lineage: Bacteria > Planctomycetota > Phycisphaerae > Phycisphaerales > UBA1924 > JAEYTB01. The sequence goes on along the minus strand of CALJIV010000051.1, from coordinate 124,146 downwards.
CCCGGTGCTCGCCGAGCCGTCCACCGTGTGGCACTGCGAGCAGCCCTTGCGGGCGTACAGCAGCTTGCCCAGCTCGATGGGGGAGAGGCTGCCGGTGCCGATGGTCTCCACCCAGCGGTCGAAGGCCGGGGCGGGCACGACGCGCAGGATCGCCGCCATCTCCGAGTGCTCATCGCCGCAGTACTCGGCGCAGAAGATCCAGTGATCCTCGTAGGGCTCGCCCGCGAGCGTCTCGATGTACTCCGGCCCGGTGTAGCGGCCGCCCTTGCTCGCGGCGGAGGCCTTGGCGGACTCCACCTCGGCGATGCTGCGCGGGTGAACCTTCGCACCGCTGGGGGCCTTGGCCCGGAACCACGTGGTCGTGTAGCGGTTCGGGAAGACGTCGATCTTGGTGCGGAAGTCCGGGACGTAGAAGGAGTGCATCACGTCCTGGCTCTCGAGGCGGAGCTTGATGTTCACTTCCGCGGGGATGTAGAAGACGGGGACCTGGCGGGCGCCGATCACCGTGAAGGCGTTGGTCTCCGAGCCGTTGGGGTAGGTCAGCCCCCAGCTCCACTTCCAGGCCCGCATGTCCATCATCACCGCATCGCCGGGGGCGACCATCTTGTCCATGTAGGACCAGAAGCCCTTGAAGAAGATCCAGACCAGGAAAAGCGTGGGGATGACGGTCCAGGCGATCTCGAGGGGGGTGTTGTGGGAGGGGCTGCGCGGCGCGATCTGGCCCTTCTTGCGGCGGTAGCGCGCGACGAAGGTGAACATCAGCGCCATCAGGAAGACGAACCAGAAGGCGCAGAACCACCACAGGAACATGCCGGTTTCGTCGGTGGAGCGTGCAAGGTCGGTGGCGCCGTCGGAGCGGAGCCAGGCCTTATGCCACCAATCGAGGCTGAAGATGTTGGCGATGGTGAGGAGCATGTTCATGGCGGTCAGTTGCCCTGCTGCGTGGAATCCTTCGGTGTCGGAGCGGCGAGGCGGGCGGCCCGGTTACGCCGGAGGCGCTCGCCGATGAAGAGGCCGCCGATGAGGGTGGTGAGGCCCACGAGCGTGATGACGCCCGCGACCTGCATGACGCGGTAGGCCTGGAGGGTGTACGAGCCCGCGTTGGGGTCGTACATGTAGCAGAAGTTCAGCATCCGGTCGCCGATGCTCTTGACGAGCTTGCCCTGGCTCGCCTCCAGCAGCGCGAGCTTGACGTCGCGCGCGGGGTAGGAGAAGCCGTAGAGGTAGCGGCTGACCCGGCCGTCGGGGGTGATGATCATGAGCGCCACGGGGTGGGAGTACGCGCCTGTGTCGAGGCGGCGGTACTTGAAGCCCAGGGCCTCGCCCAGGCGGCGGGACGCGGACTCGTCCGTGGTGTGGAACTCCCACCCGGCCTGCACCTTCTCGTCGACCTCGCGGTTGTACCCGCTGAGGTAGGAGAGCTTGGTCGAGGCGGCGAGCTTGGTGTCCTCGCCGGGATCGACGCTGAAGATCAGGGCGCGGTAATCGGTGCCGACGGTGTAGTCCAGCTCGTTGATGGTCTCCGCGAGCCGGTTCATCACGACCGTGCAGACGATGGGGCACTTGTAGTACACCATCGCGATGATGGCGGGCTTGCCGTCGTTGAAGTACTCGCCGAGGCGCACCACCTTGCCCTGGGCGTTGGTGAAGGCCACGTCCATGGGCAGGAGGTTGCCCACCTGCTCGTCCACGTCCAGCCCCTGGATCTGCGTGGGGACCTTGTCCGGCGCGAGCGTCGTCCCGCTGTTCAGCGGGGGCGGCATCATGCCCTGCCCGTGCGCGAGCGCACCGGCCGCCGCGAGCATCAGCGCGGCGGCGACGCCGCGGAGGCGCGGTTGGGTGCGGACGGGGTTGTGGGCAAGGTCGTTCACGGTCTTCAGCGGTTCTGGTTCTGGCGCTGGGCGGCGTAGCGGGCCACGGTCTGCTTCATGGCCTGCTCGATGGGAATCTGGACGGTGCGGGTCTGCTTGTTGAGCGCGGTGTAGGCGAAGGGCTTGCCGTCGGTGCCGAGCTGGGCTTCGGCCTTCGCGATGTCGGTCATCGCCTGCTTCGCGAGCTCCTGGTTCTCGACGTACAGCGCACGCATCTGGGTGCTGTAGCGGAAGAAGTACATGCACAGCGCGAGGATGACGACGACGAGCACGACGGTGATGCCGATGAACCACTTGAGCAGCGCGCCCGCGTTGACGATCGCGGCGTGCTCGTGCTGAGGCAGCCCCTCCTCGGGGGTGTGGTGGTGCCACGCGTCGGCGTGCTCGTGGATTTCAGGGGTGTGATCGTGGCCGGCCATCTCGGCGTTCCTTTCCGCGTGCGTGGTCAGACGTAGTTCTTGTGGCTCAGGGCCTCGGTCATGTACGGGTCCTTCGCGGCGACGAGCTGATGCTGGGGAACCTTCCAGATCAGGTAGCCCGCGAACAGGCCGGCGACGCCCAGGATCGCCAGAGCGTCCACCAGGAAGGAGCCGCTCACGGCCTGGCCGTCCGCGCCGATGGTCGCGGCGGGGCGGACGATCCAGAACAGGTCAGCCAGCTCCAGGACGACGGCCCACAGGCCCATGAAGATCAGGGCCTTGGGGTTGCGCTTCACCGGACGGAAGATCAGGATGAGGAAGGGAATGACGAAGTGGCCCACGATGAGCAGGCGGTTGAGCCACAGCCAGTCCTGCGTGTTGCGGAACTCGTAGAACGCCGTCTCCTCGGGGATGTTGGAGTACCAGATGAGGAAGTACTGGCTGAAGCCGATGTAGGCCCAGAAGACCGTGAAGGTGAACATCAGCTTGCCGAGGTCGTGGAAGTGCTCGCTGGTGACCGTGCCCTCGAGCTTGCCGCGGAGACGCAGCATCGCCAGCACGATGGTGGCGACGGCGACGCCGGAGTACGCCGCCCCGGCGAAGTAGTACACGCCCCACATCGTGGAGAAGAAGCCGTAGTCGATGGACATGAGCCAGTCGAACGCGGCGAAGGCGGTCGTGAGGGCGAACAGGAGCATGCCCCAGGAGGAGATGAAGCGGGCGCGGGCGGAAGGAGCCTTGTCGCCGCTTTCATCCTGCTGGAGGCTCAGGGAGCGGAGCTTCAGCGAAAGGCCGGTCCAGACCGCGCCGTAGATGAGGGCGCGGAGGACGAAGAAGGTGGGGAACGCGCCGGCGTGCATGTCCTCGTGCGCGGTGCCGGGCGTGAAGAAGTAGCCCCACTTGGCCTGAAGGGTGTGGGAGTGGGCGGCCTCGTCGCTCAGCCAGGCGAAGAGCACGCCGCGGTTGGCGATCTCGATGACCAGCGTGGGCACCACCAGGAGGAACGCGAAGGGCGCGAAGCTCGCGACGTTCTCGAACTGGCGGCGGAGCGTGGCGGTCCACCCCGCGTTGGTGAGGTGGAAGGCCATCACGAAGAAGAGCGCCCCGAGGCTCATGGCCAGCACGGCCATGGTGGTCAGGTGGTACGCCGCGAGCGCCTGCTTGAAGGTGGCGCCCATCGCGTTGGCGCCGCCGATGACGAGGGCGACGACGGCGAGGACGACGCCGACGCCGATGAGGCCCATGCCCAGGCCCTTGCCCGTTCCGGCGGGGAGGGTGATGTTCTCCGCGCGGAGCGTGACGGCGGGATCAGGGGCGTGGTGGTTGTGGTGGGCGTGTGCCGCGGCGGAACTCACTGGGGACCTCCGTTGGTGGCGGGGGCGGAATCGGCGGGCGGGTCCGGCATGCGCTCAAACTCCGCCTCGATGCGCTGACGCTGGGATTCGGGCACCTGGTCGATGGTGCCCTCCTGAGAGGCCTGCAGCGCGCGGACGTAGGCGACGACCGCCCAGGACTCTCGCTCGGAGAGAGCGTGGGCGTAGGGAGGCATCGAGCGGACGCCGTTGCGGATGACGGAGTAGATGTACCCGTCCGCCGAGAGCGGGTCCGGCGAGCTGGGGTCCGGAACCTTGTACTTGGAATCGTGGAAGTTGGCCGGGCGGACGGTGAACTGCGCGCCCACCAGGCCGTTGCCGTCGCCGGTGTAGCCGTGGCACACCGCGCAGTAGATGTTGTACCGCGACTGCCCCAGCTTCATCAGCTCTTCGGTGACCTCGATCGGGATGGTCGTGACGTAGCTGGAGCCGTCCATCCCGTGGACGAAGACCGGGTCGGCCTTGAGCAGGTCCTCGCGCTGCTGGGCGAAGCGCTCGGCCCAGGGCTGATCCTCCGGAACGAAGGAAGCGCGTCCGAAGGGGACGGTGCCGGCAACGGGCGGACGCATGGTGCGGCCGTCGGCGAAGAAGCCGGACTTGTCCTGCGGCTTCCACTTCGGCTGGTCGTCCATGTCAGGGAAGAACTGACGCGGCGGGTCGCCGTCGCGATCACCCTGGCAGCCCGGCGCGCAGAACGCGGCTGCGGCGGCGAGGGCGAGCATCAGCGTGCGGCGTGGGGTGGTGTTCATGGTCACTCCTCAACCAGCTCGATGCTGGTGGCGCCGGCGGCCTCAAGCAGGGCGCGGGTCTTGTCGGGTTCAAACTTCGGGTCGCTCGCCTCGATGCAGACGAAGAAGCGGTCTTCGCTCGCGGAGAGGAAGCGTTCCTTCTTGAGCAGGGGGTGGTGCCAGCGGGGCAGCCCGTTCATCGCCAGCATGCCGATGAGGCTCGTGAACGCGGCGAACAGGATGCCCAGCTCGAAGGTCACCGGCACGAAGGGCTGCCACGCGTCGCAGGGCTTGCCCTGCACGACCAGCGGGTAGTCCACCGACGTCATCCACCACTGCATCAGGTAGGCCAGGCCCACGCCCGTGAAGGCGCCCAGCGCCACGAGCACCGGCAGGCGCGTGCGCTTGAAGCCCATCGCCTCTTCCATGCCGTGGACCGGGAAGGGGGAGTAGGTGTCCCACTTCGTGTACCCGGCGTCGCGCACCGCCTCCGCGGCGTGCACGAGCTGCGCCGGGGTGGCGAACTCGGCCATGATGCCGTGGATCGGCTCGCCGGCCTCGGTGACGTAGAGGTGAGTCTGCGACATATCAGTGGCCTCCCTTCTGGTCGGCGTGCGGGTTGGCCTGCGGCAGCACGGCCTTGATCTCGGACATGGCGAAGACGGGGAGGAACCGCATGAAGAGCAGGAAGAGGGTCACGAAGACGCCGAAGGAGCCGACGAAGATCATGATGTCCACGAGCGAGGGGCTGAACATGTGCCACTCGCCGGGGAGGAAGGCGCGGTGGATGCTCGTCACGATGATGACGAAGCGCTCGAACCACATGCCGATGGTCACCAGCGTGGAGACGATGAAGATGACCACCGGGCTCGTGCGCATCGCCTTGTTCCAGAAGACCTGGGGGCTGAGCACGTTGCACGAGATCATCGTCCAGTAGGCCCACCAGTAGGGGCCCGTGGCGCGGTTGATGAAGGCGTAGAGCTCCGCCTGGCTGCCCGAGTACCACGCGATGAAGAACTCCATCGAGTAGGCGAAGCCCACCATCATGCCCGTCACCAGGATGATCTTGGCCATGTTCTCCAGGTGGCGGAGCGTGATGAAGTCCTTCATGTTCGGGTACAGCTCACGCGCCGGGATCAGCAGCATGAGCACCATCGCGAAGCCGCCGAAGATGGCGCCCGCGACGAAGTAGGGCGGGAAGATCGTCGTGTGCCAGCCCGGGATCACCGACGTGGCGAAGTCGAACGACACGATCGAGTGCACCGAGAGCACCAGCGGGGTGCTGATGCCCGCCAGGATCAGGTACGCCGCCTCGTAGCGGTGCCAGTGGCGGGAGCTGAACCGCCAGCCCTGCGCCAGCAGCCCGTACACGAACGCCCGGATCTTGTCCGTCCGCACCGGGATGAAGGGCATCAGGATCGGCCCGCCGTCGCCCGCGTGACGCAGACGCCGGTCCGCGCGGTCGCGCAGCGTCGCGAAGTCCGGGATCATGCCCATGTACCAGAACAGCAGCGACACCGTCCCGTACGTGGACACCGCGAACACGTCCCACAGCAGCGGGGAGCGGAAGTTCGGCCAGATCCAGTTGGAGTTGGGCAGCGGGAACAGCATCCAGGCCATCCACTGACGGCCGACGTGGATGCCGGGGAACGTCGCGGCGCAGATCACCGCGAAGATCGTCATCGCCTCCGCGGCGCGGTTCACCGCCGTGCGCCACTTCTGCTTCAGAAGGCACAGAATCGCCGAGATCAGCGTTCCGGCGTGGCCGATGCCGATCCAGAACACGAAGTTCGTGATGTCCCACGCCCAGTCCACCTGGTTCGTCAGGCCCCAGGTGCCGATGCCCGTGATGATCAGGTAGGCGATGAACATCCCGCCGATGCCGGCGAGCGTGCCGGAGAGCAGGATGGCCGGCAGCCACCAGCGCGGCGGCTTGTTCTCGGCGTAGCCGCAGATGATGTCGCTCACTTCCTTGAAGGAGCGGTTGTTGAGCACCAGCGGGGCGCGCCGGCCCGGCTCGTCGATCAGCGTGCCGTCGCCCTCCGCGGGGTTCGCGGGAACGTCGGCGGGAGGACGGGCCATGCCGGCGAGGCGTTGCGCAGTCAGTTGATCCGGGTGGATCGAGCTCATGCCTTGGCTCCGAGGACGCGCAGGCTCAGGGCGTAGCCGCGGTCGTCCCGTTTACGGGAGGGGATGGTGAAATAGGCGTGCGAGTCGGAGTGCCCCTCGGCGGGGTGGGAGTGCTCCGCCCCGTGCATCGGGGGCTCGTCCCACTGCTTGACCCGCTCGGGGTCGCACAGCTCGCGCTTGGGGTTCATGACCCGCACCATGTGGCTGGTGCGGGGACGGGTGTTCAGGTAGCCGAGGAGCCAGTAGCTGCGGACGCTGTGGCGCGTCTTGGAGACGGCGCTGTCCTTGAGGAGCTGGTCCCCGAAGGTGATCGCGTTCGTTGGGCAGGCCTGCTGGCACGCCGTCTGGAAGAAGCCGTCCGGAATGTGCGGCAGGTTGGCGAGCTTGGTCTCCACCCGGGCCGCGTTGATGCGCTGGATGCAGTAGGAGCACTTCTCCATCACGCCGCGGGAGCGGACCGTGACGTTGGGGTTCTTCTGCATCCGCTCGATCTCGTCGAGCTTCTGGCGCAGACGCGGCGGGATGAGGTTCGGGTTGACCTTGTTGTGCTTGCCCGAGCCGGTGATGCCCTGGCGGTCCGGGGCGATGGCCTCGACCAGCTCCTTGCCGTAGTACGCCCCGTTGAACTTGGTCACGCCGTAATCGAAGAAGTTGAAGCGGCGGACCTTGTACGGGCAGTTGTTCGCACAGTACCGCGTGCCGATGCAGCGGTTGTAGGTCATGTAGTTGATGCCCTCGGGGCCGTGCACGGTGGCGTTCACCGGGCAGACCGTCTCGCAGGGCGCGTTCTCGCAGTGCACGCACGCCACCGGCTGGTGGAACATCGCGTCCGGGTTGTTCACGTCGCCCGTGTAGTAGCGGTCGACGCGAATCCACGTCATCTCGCGGCCCTTGGCGGTCTCCTTCTTGCCCACCACCGGGATGTTGTTCTCGGCCTGGCACGCGAGGGTGCACGCGCCGCAGCCGGTGCACAGGGTCTGGTCGATCGTCATCGCCCACTGCGGACCCTGGGAGTACGTGGACTCGGGCTGCGTGTTGTCCTTGCTGTTGTTGAAGGGGTTCAGATAGATGGAGCGGTTCGGCGGCGTGTGGCTCAGCTCGCCGAGCTGCTCCGCGAAGTTCAGCGAGTCCTTCGTGGGGAACTGGTCGCCGTAGAGGTAGTGCCCCTTCGGAATGACCGTGTCGCCGAACTTCTGGAAGCGGGGGAGGTCCACCGCGCGGACGATGCTCGTGCGGCCCTCCATCGACCAGTGGTTCTGCGTGCTGGCGATCAGGTGCCGACCGCCGGCGCGGGCGACGGTGCACTCCGCCGTGCGGCGGCCGCCCTTCAGCGGGTAGAAGTTGAAGCCCACGCCGTCGCCCACCAGCCCGGAGTTCTGACGCCCGTAGCCCAGCGTCAGGATCACCGTCTGATCGGCCATGCCCGGCAGGATCCACACCGGCGCCGTCACGCTCCGCCCGTTGATGGTGATGGTCGCCATCTGGGCGTAGGGGTACGTGTCCTTCGTGTAGATCCGGTTCGGGTCCTCGACCTTGTAGTGCAGCGGCTCAAGGTTGAGCGCCGCGGCGGTCTGCGGGCTCATCAGGATGGGGTTGTCCCACACCGTGCGCGTGCCGGTCTGCGGCAGCTCCTGCAGCCACGCGACGTTGGCGTAGCGGCCGTCGGCGGGGTAGCCCACCTGGAACACGACCTCCAGCCCCTTGGGGGCCTGGCCGCTCATGCGGACCATCGCCTCGGCGACGGCCTCGAAGTTCACGCGCGGGGCCTGCGTGCGCTGCTGGGTGTTGTGCAGCACGCCGTCATGCAGGGCGCGACGCCACTGCGCCTCGAAGTCCCCCTGCACGAAGCCGCGCCACACGTTCCGCACGACCTCGTACCCGTCCACGCGCTCTGCGGAGCGGTCGGTGAGCCAGGTGATGAACTCCAGATCGCTCATCGCCGGCTCGTAGAGCGGCGCGATCATCGGCTGGATCGGCGCGATCACGCCGTCGTGCGACTGCGTGTCGCCCCAGCTCTCCAGATAGTGCGCCGCGTTGAGCGACCACGTGGACGCCGCGGCGGTCTCCGTGGACTCCACGCTCAGCGTGATCGTCGTGGGAACCTTCGCGAACGCCTCCGCGAAGCCCGCGGGGCCGTCGTAGAGCGGGTTGGTGTTGATGCAGATCAGCGTCGAGACTTCGCCCGCCGCCATCGCCTCCGTCAGCTCGGCGATGCCCTTCGCCGAGTCCGCGGCTTCCTCCTCGGTCATCGGGAGGTAGCCGATGCTCTGGCCGATGTTGCCCAGCGCAGCGTTGAGCGCGGCGACGAGGGCGTGAATCTCCGGCGGCTGGCTGGGGCCGGCGAGGATCAGCGACTTGCCGCGGTTCTCGGCGTCCAGCAGGTCCTTGCCGCACTCCTCGACGAAGCGGGAGGAGAAGGCGTCACCGCCGGAGACGTCGCCGATCGCGGCGGCCAGGCCCATCGCGTCGCTGCCGAGCTTGGGCAGCACGTACGCGGCCAGCGCCCGCGCGAAAGCCGTGACCTGCGTCGGGCTCAGGCGCAGACGGTGATCCGCCTGCGCGCCGGTGAGGCTGAAGCCGCTCTCGACGCAGTACAGGCGGCTCATGGTGTCCTTCGTGGACATCACGAGGCGCGTCGAGGCGAACTGGCGAGAGTTTGCCATTTCGCCCGGCTCCAGGTGCAGGAAGTCGCGGTCGAGGCTGACGATGATCCGCGTGCGCTCCTTGCTCATGTTGAGCACTTCGCGCATCGGCACGCCGAAGACCAGCCGCGTGCCCTCCGCCCCGGAGACCGACTCGGCGGGGCTGTAAGGCACCCACCGCGCCTTGGGGAACTTCTTGCGGAAAGCCGCGATCGCCGCGGCGCGTGAGGGGCTGGACTTCTTGTCGATCAGGACCGCCAGGCCCTCGCCGCCGTTGCTCTCGTACTGGGCGAAGTGCTGGCTCCAGGTCTTGAAGTCGTCCCAGGTCGCCTCAACGCGGGCGTTGCGGGCGGGATTCTTGTAGACGGGGTACTTGAGGCGGTCGGGGTCGTAGAGCCCCATGATGCTGGCCAGCGCCCAGATGGAGGGCTTGCCCTGGTTCATGGGGTGGAGGGGGTTGCCCTCGATCTTGGTCGGACGGCCCTCGTGCGTCTCGACGAGCAGGCCCTCGGCCCCGCCGTCGGGACGCGGGAAGCTCGTGGCGTAGAAAAGCGGCTTGCCCGGCAGCGAGTCCTCGGGGACCACGCGCGAATAGGGCATGATCTTGTGATCGGGGCGGCGGCAGCCGGGGATGGTCGCCGCGCCCGCGAGCGCCAGCGACGCGCCCATCAGCTTCAGGAAGTCGCGGCGGGACTCGGTGCCTTCGCTCTCGGCGCGTTCCAGCTCGGACGCGCCGGCGGGGAACTCGCGCTCCAGGAAGTCGCGGAACTCGCCCGTGTCGGCGATCTCCTCGAGGCTGCGCCAGGCCTTGCGGCCATGGATCGTTCCGGAAGCCGCGGCGAGCGACGCCAGCTCGGCCTTGCCGGGACGCTTCTTCTCACCCTTGGTCGTGGAGGGGCATTGGTCGGTCATGGGCAGTCCTGGGTCTTCTGGACCGTGGTTCAGTAGTGGCAGGCGCCGCAGTTCTGCGGGGGATTGACGTTCAGCGACTCGAGAAGCTGCTTGGAGGCGTCGGCCTTCGCGCGCTCGTTCAGGTGCTGCTCAACCCACCACAGGCGGGTGAGCTTGTCGCGGTGCTCGGGCTCCAGCACGGCCTGCTCGGGGTTGCGGTGGCAATCAAGACACCAGCTCATCGAGAGCGAGTGGGCCTGGTAGACGACGGGCATCGCCGTGATCTGGCCGTGGCAGGAGTAGCAGCTCACGCCCGCGTTGATGTGCGCATCGTGCGGGAAGTTGAGCACGTAGTCCGGGAGCTTGTGCACCCGCCGCCACTCGATGGAGGCGTCCGCGTCGTACGCCTCCCGGATGAACTCCGTCTTTTCCTTGTGCGCCTCGGAGGTGCTGTACAGCGTCAGGGCGTTCGGAGCGTGGCAGCCGTAGCAGGTCGCCACGTTCGGAATGTTCGCCTCCGAAGACTTCTCAACCTTCGTGTGGCAATAGCGACAGTCCATGCCGAGCTTGCCGGCGTGGATCTGGTGGTTGAAGCCCCCGCCGGGCTGAGTCGGCATGTAGCCCACTTCCCAGAACTTCGGGGTGGCGTAGTAGTAGAAGCCGCCAACAACGCTGCACAGACCGACAACCGCCCCGATCGCGATGACCGTGGGCAGGGCGTTGGTCCACTTGGGAAAGATCACCGACACTGGCGTCTCCCTGTAAGTGCCTACTTACTGGCAAGAACTTGAAAAATCACGGCTTCGGAGCACCCAACACTGCCGGGCCGGAACTCCTGCGGCCCTTCGTTTCTGTCAAACCGAAATTTCCCCACCTCAAGCCTATCCTGTCAAGGCAGTGTTCTTGTTTTACCGTAACTGAGACTCGTTCTCGTCACGCAACCGCTCCCTCCACGGGGGCAGAGAGGCTACCGGATGGACCAGCAAACCGCCAGTCGCTCGGGTATTGGAAGGGTTCTCGGACCTTCGCTGGTCTACGGGTTCGGGACCGCCGCGGCTTTGTGGACCGCCTGGTTCATCACCCATGTGCCGTGGGTTACCTTGGCCGAACCCCAGCGGATGGGTGTGGTCCTGGCGGTGTGGTTCGGGATGAGCGTGTGGGCAGGGGCCGCGACGGGACGGGGGCTCTCGTTGAAAGTCGGTGCCCTGTCTGGACTTACGTCAGCACTGATCGGGCTCTTACTGCTGGGGGCCAAGATCGTGCCGCCGGAGGGAGCGGTGGGGGTGCCCCCGCCCATTCTGATGGTTGTGGGTTTCCTGGCGACAGGGATGGCGATCGGCACCGCGGGCGGGTTGGTCGGCTCTCCCTTATCTAAGGGGGAGCGGAGCGACTGGCTGGCGTGGTTCGGGGTGGTGGCGGTTCTCGCGGCGGCGCCGCTGCTCTTCATCGGCGGGCTGGTGACGACGACCGGTTCCGGGATGGCCGTGCCGGACTGGCCGCGAACCTTCGGGGCCAACATGTTCCTCTACCCGCTGGGGAGCGCGCCGGTGGATGTGTTCCTGGAGCACTCGCACCGGCTCTTCGGGACGCTGGTGGGCCTGACGACGCTGGTGCTGATGGTGTGGGTGTGGCGGGGTGAGAAGCGCGCCTGGGTGCGTTGGTTCGCGACGGGCGTGTTCGCGGCGGTCTGCGTGCAGGGCGTGCTCGGCGGCGCTCGCGTGCTGGCGAACAACGTGCACGCGGCGCTGGTCCACGCGGTGATCGCGCAGGTGATCTTCGCGGGCCTGGCGTCGTTGGCGGTGATGCTGTGGGCCACGCCCGAGCGGCTCGCCGCGGCGGAGTCCTTCGCCCGCGATCGCAAGATCAAGGCGATGACGACCGCCGCGATGCACAGCACGATTCTGCAGCTCATCTTCGGGGCGGCGTACCGGCACCTGAAGGATCAGCCGGGGGGGATGCATGCGCTGTGGTCGCACGTGGGCTTCTCGTTCATCGTGCTGGTGGCGGGGGCGATGGCCGGGTTTCTGGCGGCAGGGGTGCCGGCCCGGACGGGGCTGAGCGGGCTGCTGCGCAAGTCCGGGCGCGTGACGCTGGTGGTGCTGCTGCTCCAGGTGCTCCTGGGGTGGGTGACGCTCTTCGCCGTGCTGGGGACGCGGGAGATGGGTACGGCCGAGTCAGTCGGGCGCGTCCTGCTGCGGACCGCTCACCAGGCGAACGGGGCCCTGCTGCTGGGGGTTGTCACGGCCGCGGCGGTGCTGGCGAAGATGATTTACCGGGCGCAGCACCCCAGGGAAGGCGCGCCTTCCTGAGCGGTTTTGCTCGATTGAAAGCGGAAACCCGATAGATTGGAAACGGACGGCGCTGCAATGCGCCCCCGCCTTGGGGCGTTGAACCGGGTGTTTCCGAGGGTCCGCTATGGAGCAGCCACAATCCGGCGAGCCAGTGTTCGAGCCCACCCCGGTGGATGAAGACCCTGTGGGGTCGCTGCGCCCGCTGGACCCCAAGCGGTTCGGGCCGGCGGAGGCGCGCCACCTGCTCTGGCGCGCGGGGTTCGGGGGAACGCAGCAGCAGATCCAGTTGCTCGTGGAGTGGGGCCCGGCCAAGGCCGTGGACCACATCGTGGACTACGACCGCGTGCCGGGCGACACGCCGGACCTCGCGGCGTTCGACTCCGGCCTGATCCGCCCGGCGACGCCGGAGGAGCGTCAGGCGCTCGCGATGGCGCGTCGCACGGGGGATCAGGAGACGATCTCGCGCCTGCAGCAGGAGCGCCAGCAGCGCGAAATGCGCGATCGTGCGCAAATGGGCGAGATCCAGAAGTGGTGGCTTAAGCGCATGATCGAGACCGCTCGGCCGCTGGAGGAGAAGCTCACCCTCTTCTGGCACGGGCACTTCGCCACCAGCTACCGCGGCGTTGAAGACAGCTTCCACATGTACATGCAGAACCTGCTGCTGCGCAAGCACGCGGCGGGGAACTTCGGCGAGCTGCTCCACGCGATCATCCGCGACCCGGCGATGATCCGCTACCTCAACAACAACGAGAGCCGCAAGGGACGCCCGAACGAGAACCTCGCCCGCGAGCTGATGGAGCTGTTCAGCCTCGGCGTGGGCAACTACACCGAGAAGGACATCAAGGAAGGCGCGCGGGCGCTGACGGGGTACACCTTCCAGGATGACGAGTTCGTCTTCCAGCGCCAGAACCACGACAACGGCGGCAAGACGATCCTCGGCGTGCGCGGGAACCTGGACGGGGACGGCTTCGTGCGCGCGATCCTCGCGCATCGGGCGTGCGCGGCGTTCATCTCCCGCAAGCTGTACCACTACTTCGTCGCCGATCTGCCCGCGATCGAGCGTGCGGACGACTCCGACCTGCCGACGTGGCAGCGCGCGGTGCTGCGCGAGATGGCGTCGATCCTGCGGGCCTCACGCTACGAGCTGCGCCCGCTGCTGAAGCGGCTGTTCCTCAGCGAGCACTTCTACAGCCGCCGCTTCTTCAACGAGCAGATCAAGAGCCCGGTGCAGCTCGTGGTGGGGGCGGTGCGGAGCCTCAACACGCCCGTGCGAGACCTCTCGATCCTCAACGACGCCCTCGACCTGATGGGCCAGCGGCTCTTCCTGCCGCCGAGCGTGAAGGGCTGGGACGGCGGTCGCGCGTGGATCAACACCTCCACGATGTTCGTACGGCAGAACATCATGACCTACCTGCTCACGGGCCGCAGGCCGCAGGGGTACGACAGCACCGCGCGCACGGAGCGCTTCGACGCGATGTCGGTGCTCCCCGCGGGGGCAAAGACGCCGGAGGCGGTGGTGGACGGGGTGCTGAACGTGACGCTGGGCCAGCGTCCGAGCGTGGCGCGTGCCGCGTTGCTGGAGTACATGGCCTCCCGGAACAACAGGATCAACAACGAGACGGTGACCGGGCTGCTGCTGCTGGTCACCGCCATGCCCGAATACCAGCTCTGCTGAATCGGAAGCGAGGAAGCGATGCGCGATCCCTTTACACGCCGTGAGTTTCTGAGGAACGGGCTCGTCATGGCCTCCGCCGCGGCGACGATCCCGGCGTTCCTCAACGCTTCGGCCAAGGCCATGCACGCGGTAATGGCGGGGCTCTCGAGCGTGCCCGGCGTGCCCGACGACCACATCCTCGTCGTGGTGCAGATGTCCGGCGGCAACGACGGGCTGAACACCGTCGTTCCCTTCGGCATGCCGGAGTACTACCGCGCCCGCACCGGGATCGGCATCCCGGAGCGCGACGTGCTGAAGATCAGCGGGGGGGACGGCATCGGCCTGCACCCGGCGATGGCCGGCGTGAAGGAGATGTTCGAATCAGGACAGGCGGCCGTGCTCCAGGGGGTGGGGTATCCCAACCCCAACCGCTCGCACTTCAAGTCGATGGACATCTGGCACACGGCGAACGTGGAGGCCTCCGGCGACGGTTGGCTGGGCAGGTACTTCGACGCGGAGTGCTGCGGCTACGGCAAGGGTGAAAGCGGCTTGCCCGAAGACGGCGCGGCGGGCCCGCCGGGAATCGCCATCGGCCGCACCGCGCCGCTCGCTATGGAAGGCCGCAAGATCAAACCCGTGAGCTTCGAGTCCGCGGACCTGTTCCGCTGGGCCGGGGCGCAGGTGGATGAGAATCTGGGCGAGTCTTACTCGGCCTTGAACCGGCGCGGCGACGGCTCGGTCGAGAGCAAGCACCCCGACAGCAACGCATCGTTCCTGCTGCGGACGGCGCTGGATGCGCAGGTCTCGAGCGACCTGATCCGCAAGGCGGTGGCGCGGCGTCCGACGACGACGTTCCCGCAGACGGATATCGGCCGCCAGCTCTCGATGGTGGCGTCGATGATCCGCGCCGGGCTCAAGACGCGCGTGTACTACACAAGCCTGGGGAGCTTCGACACGCACAGCGGCCAGGGCGGGGCGCAGGGGCGGCACGCCCAACTCCTGCGGCAGTTCTCCGACGCCATCCGCGCCTTCTACGCGGAGCTGAAGGAGCAGCGCAACGACGGGCGCGTGCTGACGATGAGCTTCTCCGAGTTCGGCCGGCGCGTGGCCCAGAACGCCAGCCAGGGCACCGACCACGGCACCGCCGCGCCGATGTTCCTCTTCGGCCCGATGGTGCGCCCCGGCATCATCGGCGAGCACCCCTCGCTGCGCGACCTCGACGACGGGGATTTGAAGTACAAGCTCGACTTCCGCAGCGTGTACGCGGGGATCCTCGAAGACTGGATGAAGGCCGACAGCCGGAAGATTCTGGGCGGCAGCTTCCGGCCAGCGGTGCTGGTGCGCAAGTCGTAGCCGACCTCACGCGCGACGACGTGCAAAGTTCTCCGGCACGATTCGCTGCTCAAAGGGCACGAGGTCCATCGGCGTCAGGCCCAGGTCTATGAGGCGGTGACGGCGGCCGCACTCCACGCACCGGACGAAGCGCATGGTGGGGTCCAGCCCCGTGCCCACCTCGTCGATGCGCAGCCCCTGGAGGCTGTGGCGGCAGTGGGGGCAGCGGACGCGGTTGATTTCCGCGCGCACGCCGAGGTAGATGAGAAAGTCGCGCACCAGCAGCTTCGCCACGATGAACGCGACGACCGCCGCGATGCCGTGGTACCACCAGAAGTAATCGGACCGCATGAACGGCACCGGGAACCACCCGAAGTGGTACGCCAGGGCCACCACGGCGAACCCGCCCCCGGCAAGCGCGAGTGCGACCAGGTTCGGCGCGACGACAAGCTGCGTCGCCCGGGTGATCTGCACATACTGCACGTAGCGCCGGCAGTCCAGCTCGGTCAGCGGGTCTTCGAAAGCGTTGCACAGGTTGGCGAACGGGACCCACATGCGGCACGCACGCTAGAACCCCCACTCGTCGTCGATGACCGCGCGTCGGCGGGGCCTGCGTGATACCGGGCCGCGGCTGGCGTGGTGGCACGCCTCCATCAACGCCTGGAGCAGTTTCTCATGATCCGGCACCGCCCGCAGGTATTCCAGCAGGTCCAGGGCGCGATAGTCCCAAGGCAGCTTCGGGCTGACTTTCGCGATCGCCGCGTCGCCCAGGGCCTCCTGCGTCTGGATGAACCAGGAGGGCGGCGGGCCGGGACGCTGATCCTGACCGGGGATCGGGTTTTCAAACCCCTCCGGTGGCGGCACTTGCACCCGGATGACCAACGATTCGCGGTCGCTCCCGCTCACGCCCACGATCGGCCACTTGCCCCGGCTGGTGAGCGGTTCGCGGCAGAGGACCAGCGCCGGAATCTTGCGACGGTCGAGCAGGGCGCGGAAGTCCAGGGCTTCGATGCCGATGAGCGGCGGCTCAAGGAGATAGCAGCCGGGCTGGAGCACGGTGGAGCGACGCGGCAGGGCGCGGATGACGACACAGTGCCCCGCGTCCAGGGCTTCTTCGCGCATCTGGCGCCGGGCTTCCTGCAGGGGCAGGCAGATGCGGGCCATGCGGCCGAAGTCGCCGGCCGCGGCGGCACGCTCGAGCGCCTTGAGGGCGAGCGCCTCGGCCTCGAAGTACTGCGTGGCCATGAGCGCGGAGCTGGCCCGCTCCATGAGCTGGTCGATGGGATGTCCCGCCGCGGCGGTCATTCAGCAGAGGTTCCGGGGCGGAGGCCCTTGACGTAGGTGGCGAAGGAAGTAAGGAGGGCGTGCCAGGTCTGCGCATCGGCGTCGAGGTCGTACGCGACGATGTCAGCAAGGGCGGACCAGTCCTGCCGGTTGAGCGCGTCCTTGAGCTGCGTGAGGTGGGAGAGCAGATCGGTCGTGGCGGAGGCGAAGGAAACGTCCTCCGCCACGCCGGGGAGCGCGAGGCGGTCGAGGTCGATGGAAAGCAGAGCCGCGCCGCGGGCCACCACGTCGCGCGCGGCCTGCCAGGTGATGAAGGCGCGCTGGAGCGTGTCCAGCGCTTCGTTGGCGCGCCCGGTCTGGATCATCTCCGCGGCGCTGGCCTGGTCGGCGCGGACGCTTTCCACAGCGTCGGCGGCGTCGAGCACGGTCTGCTGCACGAGCAGGCGCGGGTCGGCCGAGAGCATTGAAAGCTCGCGGATGCCGCAGTCTTCATCGGCGGGGTTGGAGAGCTGTTCCCCGGTCAGTGCGACGCCGTCGGCCTTGACCTCAATGACGATGCGGCCTCGCCGGACAGCGTCCGCGGCGGCGGTCTGGATCGCCAGCGCGACGGAGGGACGGGGCACGTCGATAGGGACACCGTCGAGCAGGACCTGCATGAATGCAATGTGTCTCAGAGATGAACGAATCGCAACCCGGCTTCGGGAAGATGTGCAAAACTTCACATCAGGCGGGCTGGGCGTTGGCGGGCTGGTCGGGTGTGTGGCGGTTCTGAAGCCGCAACAGGCGAATGTTGCGCACGTAGATGACCAGCCCCATCGACTGCCCGAGGAGGCCGACCATGTCCTGTCGCCAGATGAAGTACGCGGTGAGGGCGACGGCTCCGATGAGGCTGAGATACCAGAACGCCGCGGGGACGACCGAGCGCCGCTTCTTCTCCGAGGTGAGCCACTGGACGAGCATGCGGCTGGAGAAGACGAGCTGGCCGCCCAGGCCCACGGCGACCCAGAGGAACTGGCTGCCCGTGGAGACGTTGAAGAGGCGGTAGAGCCAGGGACGGCCTACGAGGTTCGTTTCTTGCTGAAGGCGCGCTTCGAACTCCGGGCCGGTCAGGACGCGATCGTCGGCGAGCGGGCCGCCGATGAAGCGGTAGCGGAAGGTGCCGTCCTCCTGCCGGACCTGCTCCACCTTGACCTTGTGGCTGGAGATGACCATCTCGAAGACGGCCGCGCCGGGAGTCGGCGGCACACGCTTGGTCGTGTGCAGCATGATCCAGACGCTCAGCCCCACGATCAGGAGCATCGCGATAAGCGGCCCGGCTTTCATCCGGTGATCTCCTGCGGCGCCGGCTCGGGCGCGAGCTCGGTGCTGGTGGTCGGGCGGCGGCGCGAGCGCATGTAGCGGACGGCGAAGAGGTCGATCAGGCCGGGGATGGCGCGCTGCACGATGCCGAAGCCGTACTTGGTTTGCCCGGCCACGCGGGGGCGGTGGGTCACGCGGACTTCCACGACCTTGTAGCCCAGGTGCACCGCGGTGATGGGGATAAAGCGGTGCATGCCGCGGAACTCCAGAGGCAGCGCCAGGGCCAGCTCACGCCGCATGACGCGGAGGGAACAGCCGGTGTCGCGGATGGTGTCGCCCAGAAGCATGCGGCGGAAGGCCCGGCCGACGACGGACCCGACGCGCCGAACGATGTTGTCCCGCCGCGCGTGGGAGCGGTCGCCCTGGACCAGCCCCGCGCCGGTGGCGCGGAGCCGCTCCACCATCATGGGGATCTCCGCCGGGTCGTTCTGGAGGTCGGCGTCGAGCACCGCGATGAGGGAGCCCCGGCAGGCGCGGAAGCCCGCGTGGAACGCGGCGGACTGACCGTTGCCTCGGCCCTTGGGGGTGTTGGTCATGGCGATGCAGCGGAGCCAGGGGCGGGTGCGCATGGCTTCGAGGATGCGCGCCCGGGTGGCGTCGGTGCTGCCGTCGTCCACGATGACGGCTTCCCAGGAAAGCCCCGAAGGGGCAAGGGCCCGCTCGATCTCGTCGATCAGCGGGAGGACGTTGTCCTCTTCGTTGTGCGCGGGGGCGACGACGGAGAGGTCGATCGTTGGGGGCTGCGGCCCGTTGGGCATGGGGGCCAAGGATAGGGTCTAGGATCGTTCGATGCACCTGAAGCACTCAGATCGTCCACACGGCCCGGAAGTGGTCCCCGTCACGTTCATCCTGGAAGACCCCGAGGGGGTGGCCGGGACCGACCAGCGGGAGCACCATCTGAAAGCGGGGGTGGGGGAGTCCCTGCTGGAACTGGCCCTCGAGCACGGGCTGAACATCGAGCATGCCTGCGGTGGGGTGTGCGCGTGCTCCACCTGCCACGTCTACATCGAGAAGGGCAACGAAAACCTGTCCGAGGCCACGGAGGCGGAGGAAGACCGCGTCGAGGAGGCCCCGGGCCTGCAGCGCAACAGCCGCCTCTCGTGCCAGTGCATTGTGGAGCGCGAGGGCGAAATCGTGGTCCGCGTCCCCGCGTGGAATCGCAACGCGGTGAAGGAAGTGCCCCACTGAGGAGCCTTGAGCGGTGAGCGAAACGTTCGGGTGGCTTGAGACGGAACTGATCGGCGAGCTGCTCGCCGAGACGTACCCGGACCGCGACCCCATGCGGATCGGGTTCGTAGAGCTGCGGCGTCTGGTCGAGTCGCTCCCGGGGTTCAAGGAAGAGCCGGGTCATCCCGTCAACGAGCGCATCCTCGAGCACATCCAGGCGGTGTGGATCGAGGAGCGTGCCGGCGGGGCGAAGGACGACGAGGACTAACCCGCGGCGGACTCGACAACAACGATGCCCCAGCCGCGGAAGCTCCATGACGTTTACTTCAAGCGGGCCAAGGCCGAGGGGTATGTCGCGCGCTCGGCGTACAAGCTGATCGAGATCAACGAGAAGAAGCGGATTCTGCGCCCGGGGATGCGCGTGCTGGACCTGGGCTGCGCACCGGGGTCGTGGCTTCAGGTGGTCGAGAAGATCATCGGGGACCGCGGCGTGGCGGTGGGGGTGGACCTGCAGCGGGTGGACACACGCTTCGGTCCGCGCGTCCACGTGCTGCAGGGGGACGTCTTCACGATGGACCCCGCCACGATGCTGGGCGAGAGCGGCAAGCCCTTCGACGTGGTGCTGAGCGACATGGCCCCCAGCACCACCGGGCACGGGGACGACTACCTCTCCGTCCGGCTCTGTCGGCGGGTGCTGGACCTGCTCCCGAAGGTGCTGGCCCCCGGCGGTGACGTGGTGATGAAGGTGCTCGAAGGCGCGGAGTTCCCCGAGTTGCTGAAGGAGACGCGCCGCGTGTTCCGGGAGGCCGGCGCGACCAAGCCCGCGGCGAGCCGCGACGTCTCGCGCGAAATCTTCATCGTCGGGCGGGGGTATCGACCTCCGGTCCAAGAGTGAAGAAGAAGGTGGAGCCCCGGCCGGGGGCGGAGTCCAGCCAGACTTCTCCGGAGTGACGGCGGACGAGCTTCTGCACCAGCGCCAGGCCCGCGCCGGTCCCGCCGCCGTAGGCATCGGAGAGGTGGAGGCGGCGGAACATCTGGAAAATGCGTTCGTGGTGCTCGGGGCGGATGCCGATGCCGTTGTCGCGCACGTAGAGGACCGGATGAGGCCGATTCGGATCGCGCAATGAGCCGACCTCGACGCGCTTGGGATCGTTCTCGTTGTACTTGATGGCGTTGATGATGAGGTTCGCGAGGATGCGGCCGGTCTGCACGCGGTCGCACAGCAGCGTGGGGAGCGGGTTGACGCGGGTCACGATGGCGTGCTGCTCCGCGGCGAGGGTGGCGAGGTTCTCCACCACCTCGTTGAAGAGGATGTTGAGGTCCACCGGCACGATGCGGAGCTGGGTGCGCCCGGCCTGGGAATAGTCGAGCAGGGCGTCGATGAGCGCGGTGCCGCGGGCGGCCAGGCGCGAGATGGTGGAAATCATGCGCTGCGCTTCGGGCGGCAGGATGTCGGAATAGTCCTCCGTGAGGAACGAGGCGTAGAGGGTCAGGCCGCGAAGGGGCTCCTTGAGGTCGTGAGCGGCGGCGTGAGCGAACTGCTCCAGCTCGGTGTTGCTGCGCTCCAGCTCCTCGCGCGAGCGCGTGATCCTGGTGGTGTCGAAGATCTCGACAAGCATGTGGCGGTAGCCGCTGTCATGGGTGTCGATGAAGCGGGCGGTCATTTCCACGGTGAGGATCCGGCCGTCGAGCGTCCTGTGCCGCGTGTTCATCGTGCCCTCGAAGTGATCGTCGAGGGCGTGGTGCAGTTCGAGTTCGGTGGGCGGCTCGTCCGTCGGACGCAGGTCCGAGAGCGACATGCCGAGGAACTGCTCGCGTGAGTAGCCGTAGGTGCGCACCGCGGCGTCGTTGACCTCCAGAAAGGCGAGCGTTTCCAGGTCGACGAGCCACTTCGGGAACGCGGCCTGCTCGAACAGCAGCCGATACTTGTGCGCGCTCTCGGCGAGGGCGGCCTGCGCGGCCTTCTCGGCGGAGATGTCGCGGTAGATCATGACCGCGCCGATGATGGACTGGCCGCCGTTCAGGTGCCTGCCGTGGATGGGCACTCCGTTCACAAGGATGGGGATGCGGCGGCCGTCGGGGCGTTCGACGATGACCTCCACGTCCGCCACCGTCTCGCCCCGGGCGAGGCGGTTGAAGGGGCGTTCCGACTCGGGCACGCGCGTGCCGTCGGGGTGAAACGTTCTCCAGCTGGCCAGAAGGTCGGAGATGCGTGCGCCGGTGAGCGAACTCGCTTCGGTGCCGGAGATCTCAGCGCCGCGCCGGCTGGCGCAGCGGATCTTCCCCTTGTCGTCCACGACGACCACCCCCTCCGGGATGGTGTCCAGCAGGGCGGCCAGGGTCTGGGAATCGTGATGCGCATCGGTGTGGCGGACGATGTGACTCCGTTCCGCGCGTGCACGATGTATGGCCATGCCGCAGACAAGCAGCGAGAAGAACCCGTACAGGAGCAGGTCACGTCCCAGGATGGGGTGCTCCGGCGGCACCACGAAGAAAACGACGAGCACCAGCCCCGCGACAGCCGCGACCGCTGCGGGGACCGCGCCCAGCAGCCACGCCGCGACCAGCACGCCGGCGAACGCGCCGGGGAACGGGAAGGGAATGTGGTGCACGCTGACGAGGGACTGAAGCCCCGCCCCCGCGGCGGCGAGCGTCAGTGCCGCGAGGATCCGCACGCTGGGTGGGCGGACCATCCAGCGGCGCAGCGGACGCGGAAGGGTGTCAAAGTCGTGCACGGTCGCCGGAGCGGGCCGGCGCGGCTCCTCGTGCGGCGTCTTCGGCTCGGGGCGGTGAGGCGCGGACGGCGGCTCGGGCGGCGCCCCGCTCGCCGCTGAACTGGACACATGGCGTGCGTAGGTTCCGGCCGGCTGCTCTTCATGTTCCCGCAGGTGGCCGCGTTCCGTACATCACCTCAATGCAAGATTGCGGCCAATATATAAGCGACGAAGCCGGGACTGCAAGAACGTGAATCACGCTTTATGGTGATTTTATGAAGGAGCGTGCAGCCGGTTCACTTCATTTCTCAAAGATGCCAGACCGGACCGCGTGCTCACGTCAAAAGCAAAAACGGACGACACGCCCGCCGCTTCCGGATTGAACACCCACACCGTGTCGGTGCTGCGAGGTGAGGTGGACGGGGTGAAGTCGATGACCACCTGGCGGCCCATCGTTCCCCGCGGCACCGACCAGCGAAAGCCCCCGCTGGGAGTGGGGGTGGGATGACCGAAAGCCGCGGTCAGGGCTTCGAATGCGTCAAGAGCGCCTTGCGTTTCACCGTTGAACACGAATCAACCCTCCTGGGGTGCGGAACTTGCGGGGAGCCGGTCCTCGGCACCCGTTCTTACGTCATCAGTGTTAATCGCAGGCGATGTGAGCCTGGGGTGAAAGTGTCGTAAAGACAGTCACTTGGACGCATTTTTCACGGTGCCGGGTGACCTTGGTTCATGACCGGACATGAAACCGGCTTGGCCGCGGTTGACGGCTCGGGTAGGGTGGGAAACCACACGGAGAGCCCCAATGAAGCACCTGTATCACCTTGCCTGTCTTGCGCTTGCGAGCGCCGCCCTGCCGGCCCACGCCCAGTCTTACGAGTTCACGATCACCCCTTCGGGGCCGACGCCCAGCACCATGAACGCGACCTTCAGCGGGTCGGCGTCATTCTCGGGCACCTTCACCGGCAACTACCACCAGGTGAACAACCCGACCGGAACGCGCGTGCTGGACTTTGATCTGTTCTCGCCCCGTCCGCCCGCCCCGACAAACTTAGTTAAAAATTTGAGCGGGACCGGCGGCGCTTCAGGCACGGCGGTCGGATCGCCGGTGGGCACATACGCGATTGAAGTTCATGACGCTTCCGTGACGCTCAGAGGGCTCTCGGCTGACCTCATTGGGGGAGCGGCTCAATCGCCCACGCCCGTCAACACCACGATCACGTACCAGTCCTTCCGCACGGCGTCGCCCAACTACGACTACCCCTTCCTCGTGCCGATCCCGGTTCCGCTGGGAGAGTCCTCGCTGACGCGCCTGGAGGTCGTCCAGACGACGGACGCGACGGGGCAGATCACCGGCGAGGTGAACGGCGTCTTCTCGTTCACGGTTCTTGTGCCGGTGGAGGTCACGGCGGCGGTGTCCCTTCAGGGGAACGACGTGACCCAGGTTTCCGAGCAGACGCTGGAGATCACGGGCTCGATCACGCCGGGCCCGACCTCCGCCATCGCCACCCTCTCGGTGGCTCTCACCGTGTCGGACAGCAGCAACACACCCGCCCCGCAGCCCACGGTGCCCTTCGCCCTGCCGCCCCTGACGGGGTCGGGCGATCCCGCCAACCTGCTCCTCACGCTGACGGTCAACTCGCAGAGCACCCAGGTGAACGGGAGTGCCGCGCTGCACGCAACAGGGGTGCTCGCCACGCCGCTCTGCGGCACGGCGGACTTCGACGGGGACGGCGACTCGGGCACCGACGCGGACATCGAAGCCTTTTTCGCGTGTCTGGCCGGTTCGTGCTGCGACACGTGCTACCCCGGCGGCGCGGACTTCAACGCCGACGGGGACTCCGGCACGGACGCGGACATCGAGTCCTTCTTCCGGGTGCTGGCCGGCGGCCCCTGCTGAACCCGCGGCTTTCTCCGCGGGAACCTGCTTCGGCGCTGCAAGATGGGCGAACCGGCGGACATCCAATCGCATGATCCACCGGTTCATCCGTTCGGGTCGGAAGCGGGCGCGGGGAAGGCGGGGGCGTGCTTGACGGCGTCCGAGTTCGCGCGGAGGTTGGAAGAGTCCCGGCGCACGCTGTGGTTTATTGCCGCGGCGATACTCGGCGACCGCACGCACGCCCACGACGTGGTGCAGGAGGCGGCGGCCGTTGCCATGACCAAGCTCGCCGACTTCGACAGCTCGACGAACTTCCTGGCGTGGATGGGCCAGATCGTGCGGTACGTGGCACTGAACGAAGCGAGAGGGCGTCGGCGGCGACGAGCCGGAGACGTTCACGAGCTGGGTGTTCCGGCGTCGGAGCGCCCCGACCCGTCGGACAAAGCGTTGGACGAGCACATCGCCGCGGGGCTGATGAGCCTGGACGAGACGGCCCGCGCGTGCCTGATTCTGCGCGTGGTGCACGGAATGGCGTACAGCCAGATCAGCCAGGCGCTGAACATCCCCGAGGGGACGGCGATGAGCCACGTGCACAGATCACGCCTGACGCTGCGGGAGCGTCTGCGCGGGCGGGAGGAGGAGCTTCGGGGCGTGCGGACAGGGCGGAGCACAGGAGGTGCGACGTGAGCGCGATGAGCCCGCGGGATCTCGAGCGGATCAACGCCTACCTGGACGGCTCGATGAGCGCGGAGGAGCGTTCCGCCTTCGAGGCGGAGCTGGTGGTGAACGCCGCGCTGCGCGACGAGCTGGAGGTCTTCGCCGCGGTGGATGCGTCACTCTCGCGCCAGTTCGTCTACGCGGAGGCGCAGGAGCCCGCGCCGATCCCGATGCGCCGGGGCATGCCCCGATTCGTGAAGTGGTCCGCGCTGGCGGCGGGGCTGGCGCTGGCGGCCGTCGCGGCGTGGTACGCGCTGCGCCCGGACCCGCTGCTGATCCCTCCGCAGCAGGTATGGGCCAACATGGAGGCGGTGAACTTCAAGCCCGTCTGGCGGTGCGAGAACGACGAGCAGTTCCGCCAGCTCTTGACGGCGCGCCTGGGCGAGGCGTTCGTGATCGAGGAGAATGAGCGTCTGCGCGTGTTGGGGTGGGCCTACGGGGCCGACTACGTGCAGTACCCGCTGAGCAAAGACACGCTGATCCTCATCAACAAGGTGGGGGATGAGCACTCGATCATCCTGATCGACCGCGCGGACAAGGAGCGCAACCTGAAGGTGCCCAGGGAAAGCGGGCTCCACATTTACAGGAAGCGCTTCGGCGGGCTGGTGCTGTACGAACTGACACCCCTGCCCGAGCCTGCGGTCCTCCCGGCGGTGCGTCCGTAGGTCAGCGCTGCTCGCCGAGCAGGCGGCTGTGGCGCGGAGCGTTGCGGAGCGTCTCGGCGTGCATCGTGATGCCGCGGGTGATGGCCGCGACCGCTTCGTCGGGCGAGTCGGTGATGGTGAGCAGGTCGAGGTCCTCGGGGCTGATGGTCCCGGCGGTCAGAAGCGTGTTGCGCAGGAACGCCAGCAGCGGGGCCCAGTATTCCACGCCCATGAGGATGACGGGGAAGGAGTAGATCTTCCTGGTCTGCACGAGCGTGACGGCTTCGAAGAGCTCGTCCAGCGTGCCGAAGCCGCCGGGCATGCACACGAAGGCGTAGCTGTACTTCACCAGCATCACCTTGCGCACGAAGAAGTAGCGGAACTCGATGAAGCGGTCCACGTAGGGGTTGGGCTCCTGCTCCATGGGCAGGATGATGTTGCAGCCGATGGACCTGCCGCCGGCTTCCTTCGCGCCGCGGTTGGCGGCTTCCATGATGCCCGGCCCGCCGCCGGTCATGGTCGTCAGGCCCAGCGCGGCGATGCGTCGGCCCATCTCGCGCGCGAGCGCGTAGTACGGGTTGTCCTCCTTGAAGCGCGCGGAGCCGAAGACGGTGACGCAGGGGCCGACGAAGTGAAGCCGGCGGAAGCCGCGGACAAACTCGGTCGCGATGCGCAGAACGCGGAGAGCTTCATAGATGCGCGAACGCGGCCCGGTGAGGAACCCGGTGATGTCCGGGTCGCCTGGAACCTTGGACCAGCGGGCGTCCGGCGCGCTGTACGCGACGCTGCTGGCGGGCTGAATGACCTGTTCGGGGGGGGAAAGTTCGGGCTGATCCACGTGGCTGTTCCGGTCGATCAAGGTGGGCAACAATCCCGCCCACCTGGATGGAAACGGGTTAATCGACCGAGGAGGGCTCTGGGCCGGGAAATTCCGGGGTTGAGACGAATCCACCCGTTACCTGTTGGCGGATTTAGCGTTAGGAGCACGGGGGGGGTCGCCGATCCGGAGTGCGCCAGGAGGATCAGGCGGAGAGAAGAGAGAACCGGCGCAGGGATGCGGGTAACAGCATGATGCAACCAAGTGTTCGTGAGACAGGCACCGGGGTCAGGTTTCAGCCCCCCAAGGACCCCTTCTGGTCCGCGCTGATGGATGACACCAACCTCCCGGTGCTGGTGGTGGATGTGAACGGAACGGTCGAGTTCGCCAACGCCGTCGCCAGCAAGATCATGGGGACGGACAGCGGCGGGGCTCAGGGCCGCAACCTCCGTGAGTTCTTCAGCGAGGAGCTGGTGAACGAGCGGCTGGGGATGATCCGGGAGGCGGTGAACACCGGCCGCCCGATCACCGTCGAGGGCATGGTTCGGGGGCGCCTGATGCGGTCGGTCTTCCGTCCGCTGGTGACGCCGGGTCAGCCGCCGCGGGTTCTGGTCGTGAGCCACCTGTCGGTGGGAACGCCCAAGACCGAGGGAGACGGTGTGGTCCGCGCCCGCGTGAACGAGTCCGGCCGACTGGGGGCGCTGACGGCGCGGGAGCTGGAGATCCTCAAGCTCATCGGCGTGGGGCTCTCCACGGCGGAGATCGCCAAGAAGCTGGGCCGGAGCGTCAAGACCGTCGAGTGGCACCGCGTGTCGCTGGGCGAGAAGCTGGGCGTCACCAACCGCGTGGAGCTGGCGCGCATCGCCATCGCCGCGGGGCTGGTGAGCCTCGACGAGCCGACCGGCAAGAGCAACGAGAACTGATCGTCGCCCGAGGCAACTGAGACTTTCTCGTCACGCCACGCTTGACGCGTGGCGTGGCCTTTTTTGGAAGCGGGTGCCCGGTTGAGCCGCGGAGCGGGCAAGGCTGTACCATCTGCCCCGCCATGGCCGCCCTCCGAGTTGAGAACCTGCGGTTCCGCTACGCATCGGGCGACCCCGACCAGCCCTTCGAGCTGCGCGTGAAGCGGCTGGAGCTTGAGGAAGGCGAGCAGATGCTGCTCACGGCCACCTCCGGCGGCGGCAAGAGCACGCTGCTCTCCCTCATCGCGGGGCTGATCGATCCCCTCGCCGGCACGGTCGAGGTCGCCGGCACCAACATCCACAGTCTCCGCGGCCACGCCCGCGACCTCTTCCGCGGCCGGAAGATCGGCATGATCTTCCAGACCTTCAACCTGCTCCAGGGTTTTTCCGCGGCGGAGAACATCAAGGCCGCGCTGATGCTGGCGGGTAAGCCGCCGCGAGAGCAGAAGGAAAAAGCCGCGGCGTTGCTCTCGCAACTGGGGATCACGCGCCCCGACGCGCCGGTGGAGCAGCTCAGCGTGGGCCAGCAGCAGCGCGTGGCGGTGGCGCGGGCGGTGGCGTGCGGCCCGGCGCTGGTCTTGGCGGACGAGCCCACGGCAAGCCTGGACCCGGAGAACGCGGCAAAGGCGATCGAGCTGATCCAGCGCGTCTGCCGCGAGAGCGGGGCGGCGCTGCTGTGCGTGAGCCATGATCCGTCGATGGCGGCGCGGTTCGAGCGTCGGGAACGGTTGGATGCGCTGGCGGGGGTATCGCGGTGACGGACTGGACGATCATCTTCCGCAGCATGCGGTCGCGCCTGTTCTCGACCACGACGACGGTCGTGACGGTGGCGGTCGCGGTGGCGCTGATGCTGGTGCTGCTGACGATGCGCGGCGCGGCACGCCGCGCCTTCGAGCAGGGCGGCGGGAACATGCACCTGCTGCTGTCGCGCGACGCGAGCCCGCTGGTGTCGGTGCTCAACGGGCTGTACTTCGCCAACGCGCCGCGGGCGCCGATCCGGCACAGCGAGTTCGAGCAGTTTACCTCGGGCACGCCGCTGGTGGATTGGGCGGTGCCGGTGCAGCTCGGCGACAGCTTCGCGGGCCGATACCCGGTCGTGGCGACCAGCACGGAGTTCTTCGGAAAGTTTCGACCCCGGCCGGACGGTGCGTGGGCCTTTGCCTCCGGCGGCCCCTTCCAGCGCGACTTCGAGGTCGTGCTCGGCGCGACGGTGGCGCGGGAGACCGGGCTGCGCATCGGGCAGTCGATCACGCTTACCCACGGCTTCCCCACCCGCAACGAGGCCGGCGCGGGCCACGAGCACGACGAGTACGCCTACCACGTCGTGGGGGTGCTGGAGCCCACCGGCCAGGCCTTCGACCGCGCGGTGTTCACCTCGCTGATGAGCACATGGATCATCCACGCCCACGACCGCATCGAGCGCGAGGAGCACGGGAAGGAGGAGCACGTCCACCGCAAGATCACCGCCGAGGACGTGACCGACGAGGACCGCAAGATCACCAACATCTTCGTGCGCGTGCGCTCGCGCGAGGGCTCGGACGCCTCGGCTTCGCTGCCGGTGCTCTTCGACCGGCTCCGGCGCGGGCAGGGATTCCCGGGGGGCGTGACGGTGGCCCAGCCCAACCAGGAGATGGGCCGGCTGATGGACATCGTGGGGAACGTGGACCGCATCCTGCTGGCGGTCTCGGCGGTGGTGATGGTGTCCAGCGGAATCGCGATCATGCTCGCGCTGTACAACTCGATGGAGCAGCGGCGGCGGCAGATCGCGGTGCTGCGCGTGCTGGGGGCCAGCCGCGGGCGCGTGCTGGGCCTGGTGCTGACGGAATCTGCCCTGATCGGGTTGCTGGGCGTGGCGGTGGGGGTGGTGCTGGGCGCCGTGGGGGCGATGGTTGCCGCGTCGGTGATGAAGCAGCGGCTGGGCCTGGTGATCGACCCTGACCTGGACCCCAGGTCCGTCATCGGCGTGGCGATCGCGACGATCCTGCTGGCGTCGCTGGCCGGGCTGGTGCCCGCCGCCGCGGCGTACCGGACGAGCGTGATGCGGAACCTCCGGCCGCTGGGGTGAGCGGTCTACGCTTCCATCGATGTGGAAGTTCTGGGCAGTGCTGATCTTGCTGATGCTCGGTGCGGGCGTGTACGCCTTGATGGCGGGCCGTCCCGGTCAGAGCGAGGTTCTGGTCGCTCGTGCTCCTGACACAGCCGCGCCGGTTGAGTCCGCGCCCGCTCCGCCGCCGGTGACGGAAAAGCCGGCGACGCAGCCTGCGCCGCGCGAAGTCGAAAGGCCCGAACCTGTCACGCCCGCTGCGCCTGAACCCGCAACACCGCGGACGAACGAGCAGCCCGAGCTCGCTCCGATGGAGCCGGCTCCCGCGCCTGTTCCGGCGGAGCCCGAGCCCGTCACCGAGCCGTCGGTCGAAGAGGCACCGGCCGCCGCTCCGCACGATTCCTTCGACGAGCTGATCCCCAACGAGGACGGCATTCCTCCGGCGGAGCAACTCCCGGAGGTTGCCGACGCCACGCCGCTTCAGAAGTTCGGCGACTTCGAAGTCCTGCCCGCCAGGATCGAGAAGCGCGAGGATGGCTCGCTGCTGCTGGACGGCAAGTACATCCTCCGCGGCGAGGGCACGCCGCAGAATCCCTACGTCCTGACGTGGGACTTGCTCGTCTCGGTCGAGGAAGCCTTCGACCCGCAGAACGGGCGGCGGCGGCTGCCCGAGCGCGTCACGATGCTCGACGGGCGGCACGCGCGGATTTCGGGCTACGTGGCCTTCCCTATGACGGATAGGGAGCCGCGGGAGCTGCTCTCAATGCTGAACCAGTGGGACGGCTGCTGCATCGGCACGCCGCCGACGCCATACGACGCCATCGAAGTGGCGCTGCGCGAGCCGGTGGTGGGGGACGACCGCTTCGCGACCTCCGGCCGCGTGTCGGGCGTCTTCCACGTCAAGCCCTATCTGCAGGGCGACTGGCTGATCGGCCTGTACGTGATGGACGACGCGACGCTCACGCCGCGGGACTTCGGCGGCGAAGCCGCGAACTGATCACTCCGGAATGAACGCGGCGTAGCCACGCTCCAGCAGGCCGAAGGGCTTGTCGTGCCCGTCGAGCAGGCGGTCCACCGCGCGGTCGATGGTCGCGCCGGTGTCGTCGAGGATGGAAACGTCGTCGATCTTGCTCCCCGCGCTCATGAGGTAGCCGAAGGTGCGGGCCATGCCGCAGTTGGCGACGAAGTCGGGGATGATCGCGAACTGTCTGTCGGCGATGCGCTGCAGCGCGAGCATGTCCGCCACCCAGTCCTTGAGCTGCGTCTTGGTGCGGTCGTACCAGAAGGGGTTGTTGGCCCCGCACGAAAGCACCTTGACGCCGCACGCCTTGAGCTGCTCGATGCGCGCGGCGGTGGTGGAGTGGGAGATCGCACCGGGGATGTAGATGTCCGCCTTGTGCTGGAACAGCTCCTCGCCGGTGGGGGAGTCCACCACGCCGGGATAGCCGGGGCTGGGCAGCTCCGTGCCCTCGCGGGCGCGGATCAGCGCGTTGACGTTCAGGCCCTTGTCGTTCGTGATGACGCGCGTCGTGCGGTTCGCCCCGCGGCTCGAGATCGCGACGGTGATCACGCCGAGCTGCTGGAGGTAATACGCCGCGAACGCGCCCACCGCGCCGAAGCCCTCGATGATGGCCCGCTGGCCCTCAAGCTTCAGGTTCCGCTGCTTGTAGTAGCGCTCGATGGCCCGGACCACGCCGAAGCCGGTGACCACGTCGGCGACCATCCAGCGGCCGTCGCGCGGGCCGGGCAGGTCGGGCAGCACGACCGGGGCCTCGACGCCGTGCTTGAGGCGTTCGATCTTGGGGGCCGGGCCTTCGCTGTCGGGCCAGTTGTGCCCGCGGGCGATGCCCTCCTGCGGGTGCTTGTTGCCGACGACCTTCTCGATGATGGCGGTGGCCTCGGAGACTTCGTCCACGCCGATGTCCCCGCCGGTGCCGTAGCAGCACTTGAGATAGGGCCCGATGTGGCGGTACCAGCGCTCCAGGACGCCGCGCTTCACCTCCGGCGGGTGCTTGTCGTAGTCGAAGTCGATGACGGACTTGCCGCCGCCGATCTCGGGGCCGGAGACGCAGAACTTCACCCCCATGGTCTTCGCGAGGAAGACCGCTTCCTGCTGAGTGCCCCCGGCCCGCATGCGGGTGCCGCCGCCCGCAGCCCCACCTCGGAGCGAGTCGATGGCGAGCCAGCCCACGGCGTTGGTCTCGCGGTCGCGCCACTCGACGACGATGGAAGGAGGCCGCTGGTAAAAGGCCTGGTACTTGTCGAAGCCGTCGGGCATGGAAGTCTCCGATAGGTCGAATAGGCCTTGAAAGTCCTATTGGGGTCCTATTCGTGAAAGACAACAACCACGCCGCGAGGCCGCGGCGCTGGTCAAAAGCGAAAGTGGGATTCGCCGCTTACTTGGTGACCAGGGTCTTGGGCAGACCGAGGGCCTTGTCCTTCTTGGGGTCGAACTTCTTGTCCGCCATGAGCTTCTGGATGCGCTCGGCGCGGGTCATGACGGAGCGCTTGCCGGTGAGGTTGGCGGAGATCTTGAGGCTGCGGTCGAGGCTCATCGGTCAATCCTTCCCTTGCTGGCCCATCGGCAAGGCTGGGCCAGGCCGAGAGTTACTTGAGCTTTTCCCAGAAGTGCTTCTCGAAGTTCGAGCTGCCCCGGTGCTCCCGCTGCCAGATGGCCCCCAGTCGGACGACCTCGGTTTCGAGGTTGGTCTTGATGGAGGTCCCCAGCTGCTCGCGCGTGAGCCCCGGCAGGACGAACACCCGGCCTTTTGCTCCGGGGCGAGGATTGTTCGCACTCCCGCCCCCGGTATCAACCAGCAGGAAGTGGGCGTCTACGCCGTTCTGCCGGAGGAAGTTGACCGCGGCTCGGGCGTCCTCGAGCGGGAGGGTGGCGAGGTAAAGGTAGTTCAGGCCGACCTGGCGGGGGTCGGTGCCAGGGGCGGGGGGGAGGGGGTACCCGGCGTTGGCCCGCAGTTCGCCCGTCCGGGCCTGTTGGGGCTGCTGGGGTTGAGGCTGGACGATGGGGGGCTGCTGGGGGCCGGGGTCGGCCAGGGCGGGCTCCACCACCGGGGGCGGGTCGCGCCGGATGAAGGGCTGGAGGGAGGCCTCTCCCTGCTTCTTGCCCAGCGACCAGGCGACCCCCCAGATGCCCACTCCCATGACCAGGAACGCCGCGCCGAGGATGGACCAGGTCTTGATGGGCAGCCCGGCCCAGGTCTGGGGCCAGGGGTGCTCGTCGGCGGGTTCAGGGGCGAAGCTGGGCTCGCGGGGCTTGAGCTCCACGCGAACGACGGGTTTCCTCTCGCGCGTCGCCGGCGCGGGGGTGGCGTCGGCGCCGCGGCTCATCAGCTCGAAGAGCGGTGTGGTTTTGCGCCCTGCCATGTCCACATCGTACCGACTTGGGGCGCGGGCAGCGTGCCCCTTGCGGGGCGTATACTGGGCCCACGATGGCCATCCGCGACGAGGACATTCTCCCCATCAAGCCGCCCCCGCTCTCCCGCACGGAAGCGGTCTATATCCCCGAAATCGTCAAGGGTTTCGGCACCACGCTGCGGCACTTCTTCACCTCCTTCGGGCACGGCAAGACCAGCCGGACCATGATGTACCCCGAGGTCCGGCGCGAGGATCTGCCCGTCGAACAGGGGGGGATGCTCAAGCAGAACTTCCGCGGCGTTCACCGCCTGAACCGCGACGAGCAGGGGCGCGTCAAGTGCGTGGCGTGCATGATGTGCCCCACGATCTGCCCGGCCCGGTGCATCCACATCACCGCCGGCGAGAGCCCCTGGAACGACCGCGAGAAGTACCCCGTCAAGTTCGAGATCGACGAGCTGCGCTGCATCTACTGCGGCATGTGCGAGGAGGCGTGCCCGGTGGACGCCATCGAGTTGACCACCGAGTACGACATCGTCGGCGCCTCGCGCCAGGAGATGATCTTCGACAAGGAAAAGCTCCTGCGCATCTACGACCTCACCATCGAGAAGAAGCCGATGTAAGCCCCTTTGCCCTTACCTGCCGCCCCCGCTCGGCGAACTTCCGCCGAACGTGGGGCGGTTGTGTTTTTGGGGGGTGTAGGGGTTTTACGGGCCGGAGCAGTTAATCCGGTCAATCTGGTTGCACACCCAAGGTTCATGGGGTCTGTTTGAGCCGGCCACCAGTGCGTGCACTGGCGGGGCGTCCGAGAACGTCACGTCCAGGTGTTCTCCTGGGGCTGGAGAGGAAGTCCGTGACGTCGGTACGGGCACGCTGTGCCTCTCGCCGGGTCCGGGCTGTGTGTGTCTGCATGGAAGGGGAATGGGAATGAAGAGCTTTGTGATCGCCTCCGCGGCCGGCGCCTTGCTGTTTACCGCGGGCGCGCAGGCCGCGTTCTTCAGCTTCGCCGCTGACACGCTGGATCAGACGTGGACCTTCACGGGCAACGGCTCGTCCGTCACCTCCGCGACGGGCAGCAGCCCTGTTCTCCTCCACATCGACGACAACAACGGGGCGCAGCCTCGCCTGAGCGTCTCGGCCTCATTCTCGGCCCAGATCTCGCTCACCTTCGTGGGCTCGGTGCCAATGCCCGGCGGGGCCGAGGCGATGGTCTACGCCGCGAACGGCTCCTTTGCCTTCACCGACGTCGTTGCCGGCGTCCCGCTGCTGACCACGAACTTCACCAACGCGCTCTTCACCACCCGCGGGAGCGACAACACCTGGGGCACCACTGCAACGCTCCAGGTCGATCACGGGATGGGCGCGACGGTCTCCATGGTCTGGGGCGGCGCGGCTCTGCCCGCCTACGGCCTGCTCCCCGGCATGCTGGATGGTGGACGCGGCTTCGCCTTCGACATGGTCTCGCTCAACAGCAGCGGCGCGATTCCCTACGACGGCCAGTCCCCCGGCGTGTCGCTCAACCCCGGCACGCACCTGCCATTGTCGCAGTGGTTCGCCGAGTCCTCCTTCAGCGCTTACGGCAGTGTGATCCCCGCGCCCGGCTCGCTGGCGCTGCTGGGGATCGGGGCTCTGGCGGCCCGCCGCCGTCGCCGCTGAACTACGGAACAAGTCCGATCGCCAAGGGTCGCCGCGTGCGGCCCTTGTTGCTTTTTTGGATCCTTACCGCGGCAGCACGTCCGCGACCTCGCGCGCAAACTTCGCCGCGGCGGAGCGGATGGCTGCCTGCCAGTCCTCTCCGGGTGCGGGCTTGGCGTAGATCACCGACCGGCTCGCGGTGACGAGCACCCCCGCATCCCCCGCGCTCTGGAAGGAGATCCGGAGCATGGCCCGGATGTCATCCGCCGTGCCGCCCTGGGCTCCGTAGCCGGGGATGAGGAACACCTGATCGGGCATGAGGGCCCGCAAAGCCGCGGCGTCGGCGGACTTGGTCGCCCCAACGACCGCGCCCAGGGCGCTCAGTCCGGAGGGGGAGCGCGACGCGCCGCCGAGGCCCGCGACGTGACGGGCGACCATCTCCGCCACGGTGCCGCCGTCGGCGAGGCGCTGGTTCTGGATGGCGTCGCTGTCGGGGTTGCTGGTGCGCACAAGGGCGAAGACGCCCAGCCCGGCGTCGAGGAACGGGGTCATGCCGCTGGAGCCCAGGTAGGGGCTGGCGGTGACCCAGTGGGCGTGGAGTCGGACGGCCGCGGCGGCGTAGTGGGAAGCGGAGGTGGAGATGTCGCCGCGCTTGGCGTCCCACAGGACGACCAGCCCCAGACGTGCGGCCTCGGCCATTGTCTCTTCGAGGGCCGCGAAGCCCCGGGAGCCGTAGCGCTCAAAGCACGCGGACTGGAACTTCACCGCCGGAATCTGGCCCACGCACGCGGCGAGCACTCCGCGGCAGAACTCGGCGATGGCGGGTGTCGGCTCGTGGTGGCGGGCGCGGAGCTCTTCCGGCAGGTTTTCAAACACCGGGTCGAGCCCGACGCAGACGGGCGAGCCGGCCTTGTTGATCGCATCACGCAGACGTTCGGCGGGGTGGGGGGTGGGCATCGCGGAAGGCTATGCTGCCAAGGCCGGACGTCGGAGTGGCGGAGGCGCGGAGCAAAGGCGCGGAAAATAAGGCGATGGACACGCCGCGGCACATAGACCTCAAGAAGGACAAGGGCCTGACGATCGAATGGCAGGACGGGACCACGTCCTACTACTCGATCGCGTACCTGCGGCGGATGTCCCCCTCCGCCGATGCCCGCGAGCTGCGCGAGCAGCTCAAGAAGAACCCGCTGACGGTGCTGCCCGCGTCGCGGTCGAGCGGGCCGCTGGTGGCGGTGGACGCCCAACTGCAGGGGAACTACGCCATCCAGATCACGTTCTCCGACGGGCACGCCACGGGGCTGTATTCGTGGAAGTATCTGCGGGAGATCGACCCGGCGCTGCGCAGGCCCGACCAGGCGGACGCAGAGCCGCGCGGCTGAGGCGGTGCGCAGGCGCGGGCGTGCGTTACCCTACCGCACCGTGTCCGATGCGCCGTCCCCATATTCCCTCACGACGCCTTTGGAGCTGATCCGGGGCATCACTAGGCGCCAGGTGGAGCACCTGAAGGGCATGGGCATCACGCGCCTTGGGCACCTCATCGCCCATCTGCCGATGCGGCACGAGAAGATCGAGGCGGAAACGGCGATCAAAGACCTTGTGCCCGGCCAGCTCGTCACCGCGCGGGGCACTATCACCGCGACACGCCCCGTCCGCGCAGGGCGGTTGCCGCGCCTGGAAGCGGCGGTGATGGACGGGACGGGGCGGCTGGACGTGGTGATCTTCAACGCGCCGCGCTGGCGGATGGAGCAGCTCAAGCCGGGCGTGCGTGTGCGGGTGATGGGCAAGCCGCGGACGCGCGGCCCCGGCCTGCAGATGGCGAACCCGAAGATCGAGGTGCTGAGCGACGCCGAAGAGCCGGAGCCCGCGGACGAGCGCGTGCGGCCGGTGTACCCGGCGACGGAGGAGTTCAGGAGCCAGGAGATCGAGAAGGTGATCGGGAAGGTGCTGCACGCGGCATTGCCGCTCATCGAGGACCATCTTCCCGAGGAATACCGGCGCGAGCGCAACCTTCCCGAGCTGCGCGAGGCGTACCGCATGATGCACGCGCCGACGACGCTGGACGAAGCCCTCGCGGCACGCCGGCGGCTCGCCTACGACGAGCTGCTGATGCTTCAGATCGGCGTCCACATGAAGCGGGCGCACCTGCGCGAGCAGATGCGCGCCCCCGCGCTCAAGTGGAACGAGGCGATCGACAAGCACATCCGCGAGCGCCTGCCCTTCGCCCTCACGCCGGGGCAGGACGCCGTGGTGCAGGAGCTCGCCAAGGACCTCTCCAGCGCCACGCCCACGAACCGGCTGGTGCAGGGCGACGTGGGCTCGGGCAAGACGGTGGTGGCGCTCTACGCCATGCTGATGGCGGTGGCGAGCCGCCGACAGGCGAGCCTGATGGCGCCGACGGAGCTTCTGGCCGAGCAGCACTACGCCTCCATCACGCGGATGCTGGAAGGCTCGCGCGTGAGGGTGGAGCTTCTGACCGGCAGCACGGGCAAGGCGGAGCGAGAATCGCTCCTGTCTCGCCTCGCGGCGGGAGAAATCGACATCCTCATCGGGACGCACGCGCTGCTGACCGAAAGCGTGCAGTTCAACAGCCTCGCAGTGGCGGTGATCGACGAGCAGCACCGCTTCGGCGTTCACCAGCGTGCCGCGCTGCGCGAGAAGGCCAGCGACGGCGCGACAACCCCCCACGTCATCGTGATGACCGCCACGCCCATCCCGCGCACCATGGCCATCACGCTCTTCGGAGACCTGGACATTTCCAGCATCCGCGGCCTGCCCCCCGGCCGCTCGCCCATCAGGACCCGAGCCCTGCCCCCGGAGCATCGTGAGCTGGCCTTCGAGGAGATCGAGCGCCGCACCTCCCGCGGCGAGCAGGCGTACTACGTCGTCCCCGCCATCGACCCCGCGCACACCGAGGGCGACGTGGTGGGGGCCGGGCCGGTGCGAGACCTGCGCACCGTGCAGAAGGAGCTTGAGCAGCGGCTGCCCGGCGTGCGCATCGGTGTGGTGCACGGCCAGCTCTCGCGGGCCTCGCGCGAGCCGGTGATGGAGCGATTCCGCAGCGGCATCATCCAGGTGCTGCTGGCGACCACGGTGATCGAAGTGGGCGTGGACGTGCCCAACGCGACGCTGATGGTGGTGGACAACGCCGACCGCTTCGGCCTGGCGCAGCTCCACCAGCTCCGCGGGCGAGTCGGCCGCGGCAGCAAGGAATCGCTCTGCCTGCTCATCAGCGGCGAGACGGTGGGGGAGGGGACCGCCGCGGCTCAACTGCGCCTGGCGGTGCTGGAAAAGACCACCGACGGCTTCGAGATCGCGGAAAAGGACCTGGAGCTGCGCGGCCCCGGCGAGCTGTTCGGCGCGCGGCAGTCGGGCCTGCCGCCGTTCAAGGTGGCGGACCTGATGCGCGACCGCGAGCTGCTGGGCATGGCCCGGCGCGATGCCGCGGCGTGGATTGCCCGCTCGCCGCGGATGGACAGGAAGGAAGACCAGTTAATCTTCAGAAGGCTGGTCAAGGCATTCGGCAAGGAACTGGGCTTGGCGGACGTGGGGTGAGGGGGCGGTGCCTTGGAAGTAAGGCGACGCGAACCTGATCAGCGCCCGACGACAACATCTGGCCCCTAAAAGTCGGTGCGCGCAAGCCCATGGCGGGTGCTGAGCACTGGGAAAGGTGTGGACACATGTTGGCACTCGACACCTCGCCTCGCTGAGGGCGGAATCTTTCGATTCATGCCGCCGTTATGCTCTACCGGAGCGAGGGATGGAAATACAGAGACGCTGTGGTCTTGAGTGCGACTGCTTGCAGGACCGGGCTGTTCCTACAGCCCCCTCTTAATCGCCTCCACGATCCTCTGCGCCGTGCGGACGTTGGCGAAGCCCGCTTCGGCGTCGATGGCGGGGCGGCGGCCGGTGCGGACGGCCTCGATGAACTCCTGAATTTCCATCACGATCGGTTCGGCGTCATCGACAACGAGCTCTTCGATGTTCACCAGCTCGTCCCACTTGAGGCTGGTCAGGTCCGCGCCGCGGGCCAGGGCCTCCTGCATTTCCCGCCGCTGGATCTCGTTGGCGGTGCGGCGGATCATCGTGCCCTTCTTCGCGCCGTAGTCGATTTTGATGTAGGCGTTCTCGCCGGTGATGCGCGTGACGCGCTCGGTCTTGAGGGCCAGGCGGCTGGCGGTGACGTTCGCCACGCAGCGGCCGTGGGGGCCGTTGAACTCCAGCCAAGCGTTGCACAGGTCCTCGTGGGGGGTGATGACCGACACCCCCGCCGCGCGGATGAAGTCGGGCTCGCGCCCGCCCATCAGCATCAGCACCACGTCCAGGTCGTGGATCATCATGTCCATGACCACGCCCACGTCCACGCTGCGGAAGGTCATGGGGCTGACGCGCACGACCTGCATGAAGCGAGGCACGATCTCCAGCCCCGCCCCCGCTGAGCGCTGCATCGCCCGCATCACCGGGTTGAAGCGCTCGATGTGCCCGACCATCAGGCAGCTGCCGGTGCTCTCGGCAAGGTCCTTGATCGCGCGGGCGGTTTCCACGTCGCCTGCCAGCGGTTTCTCGATCAGGCACGCCACGCCCGCCTTCAGCAGCGGCTCGGCCACGGCACGGTGGTACGTCGTAGGGACGGCGACGCTCACGGCGTCCACGCCCGCGTCCAGAAGCTGCTCAACGGTCTCGAAGGCGCGGCAGTTGAACTGCTCGGCCAGGTCGCCGCGGCGCTGCTCGGAGGAATCAACGACCCCGACCAGCTTGCACCCGGCGAGCTGCGCATAGACGCGGGCGTGGTGGCGGCCCATGCGGCCGACGCCCACGACGCCGCAGCGGACGGGGCGGCCTTCGAAGCGGTCGGCCAGGCCTGGGGCTCCGCTGGTCTGGATGCTGGACATGCTGGGGCTCCGGCTCAGGCTGCCCCGGCTTCCTGGAGGGCCGCGACCAACTCCTCCTTCTTCTTGAAGCCGACGAACTTCTTCACCACCTGGCCGTTCTTGAAGATGATGACGGTGGGGATGGCGGTGATGCCGTACTTGAGCGAGACGGAGCGGTTCGCGTCGGTGTCCACCTTGCCGACGCGGGCCTTTCCGGCCATCTCCTCGGCCACGGCGTCGATCACGGGGGCGAGGTTGCGGCAGGGCATGCACCACTCCGCCCAGAAGTCCACGAGGACGGGCTCTTTGGCCTCGATGACCTCGGTTTCAAAGTTGCCGTCCGTGAACTCGAGAACGTGGGGGTTGGCCATTTCAAACTCCGTTTTCAACCCCCCGGCTGCACCCCGGGGGAAAGCGCTCATCCTACGCCGCGGGAGGTGCCGGGGAAAAACAGCCCCCCGGGGGCACGCGGAACGCGGCTATCCCGGGGGGCATTGAGGGGGGCTTGTGGAAAGTCAGGTCGCGGCGTCGGCCTCTTCGAGGGCGGAGAGCAGTTCCTCCTTGCGGCGCAGGCCCACGAGTTTGCGCACGGGCTTGCCCTGCTTGAAGATCATAACCGTTGGAATCGACGAGATGGCGAACTGCGCGGTGAGCATTCTGTTCTCGTCGGTGTTCACTTTACCAACTTTCGCGCGATCGCCCAGCTCCGCCGCGAGACTGTCGATGATGGGCGAGAGCGCCCGGCAGGGCGGGCACCATTCAGCCCAGAAATCCACTAGAACCGGCTTGTCCGAGTCCAAAACCTCGAACTGGAAGTTGTTGTCCGTAAAGTGATGAACGTTGGTGTCGGCCATGTTGGCTCCTTCCGTGTGTTGAGTTCGCTGACGGAGCCCAAGCCGATTTTCGACCCCCTCCCGATTTAGGGGGGTGAGTTGCCTATATCGCTCAGCCTGGGGTTTGGCCTGGGGGCGCGGCGGCGCGCAAAGCCTCCACGTGCTCCCGCACGTCGTGGACTCGGAAGATCCTCGCCCCGTGCAGCAGGTGCACGACGCTGAGGGCCACGGTGCCCGCGAGTCGCTCGCTTGGGTGAGAGTCACGCCCCAGGCTGACGCGCCCCACAAAGCTCTTCCGAGAAAGAGCGCTGAGCACCGGGTAGCCCAGCGCTGCCAGACGCTGCGTGCCGCGGATGAGCTCGAGGTTCTGCTCCACCGTCTTGCCGAAGCCCAGTCCCGGGTCGATGACGATGGCCTCGGCGGGGATGCCCGCGTCCATCGCTGCCCGCGCGCGGGAGTCGAGAAACGCGGCGATTTCGCCCACTACGTCGGTGTACTGCGGCGGTTGCTCGTAGCGGTCGGAGTAGCTGTCCTGCGGCGCCGGACGCGGGCGGTGCATGAGGATGATGCCCGCGCCGGTGCTCGCGGCGAGGGGCAGCATCTCCGGGTCATCCAGCCCCGCCGTGGTGTCGTTGATCGCGTCCGCGCCGGCCTGGAGCGCCGTGCGCGCAACCTCGGCGGAGGTGGTGTCCACGCTGATCACGACATCGGGCAGGCGCGAGCGGATCGCCATGATCGCAGGGACCACACGCTGCATCTGAACATCCGCCGAAACGGGCTGGGAGCCGGGGCGCGTGGATTCGCCGCCCACGTCCAGCACCGTCGCTCCGGCTTCCACCGCCGCCTGCGCCGCGTCGGCCGCCTGGCCGGGAGTCATCAGCTGGCCGCCGTCGGCGAAGCTGTCCGGGGTGACGTTGAGAATGGCCATGACGCAGGGCCGGGTCAGGTCCACGGTCCGCTTGTTGGATGCCCTCCAGTGCATGACCACGAGCGTACGTCCGAGAGGTGCAACCAGCGCGAAGTGTCGAAACGGCCCCCTGTGCCCGGCGATGAACGCAACTTTATTTGATGAAAACGGCTTGTTCCGGACACGGGCGCGGTGATCGCCACGCTGGCGACGAACTTCGGCGTCAGCCACGTGGTGGGCGGGGCGTATCGCCCTCAGCGGGGCGCCTTCTTCCTCGTGCAGACCGCGTGCCGGGCGGTGTTCGGCTTGAGCGGGAATCAGACGCCGGAGTCGATCTGCCTGATCTGCCGATCATGCAGGCGCGAGAGCGTGATGAGCGCCAGGACCGCACCCACGACGCACAGGGCCATGTCCTTCTGTGTGTCCCACTCGTCGCCCTGCGTGCCTAGGAACTCGACCGAGCCCGCCTCGGCGACTTCCGCCACGGCCCACTCGATCAGCTCGTAGACGGCGCTGATCGCCGTGCAGATGCACACGATGAGGAAGCTGAGCCATCCGCGGCGGGCAAGCACGCGGTTGCGCACCAGCACCTCGCGCGCCACCAGAGCGGGCACGAAGCCCTGCATCAGGTGCCCCAGCCGGTCGTAGTGATTGCGTTCCAGGTTGAACAGGTCCATCGCCCACTGCCCCAACGGCACACGGGCGTAGGTGTAGTGCCCGCCCACGATGAGCAGGGCCATGTGCAGGAAGATCAGCACCAGCAGCAAGGGCGTCAGCGGGAAGCGCCGGTGCGTGACGGCGATGGCGATGATCCCCGCCACCGCCGGGAACACCTCCAGCCCCCACGTCGCGTAGTCGTAAGGGCGGATGCCCGACCACACCAGCAGTGCGAGCGTGAGGCCCAGCAGCACGAGCGGCAGACGGTCTTGCGGGCGGAGTTTCATACAGGGTTCCCCGGATCATCCACCTCGCGCTGCGCCCGGCCCAGCAGCGCCAGCGCGAAGAGCACCGCGAGCAGGGCCGAAGGCGGCGAGTTGACGTACGCCACGTCGAAGGGCGTCGTGAGGATCATTCCCACCAGCGCGAAGAACGGCCCGGATTCATACGTCCCCAGCGTCTCGCGCGTCACCGGCGCCGCGGCGGCCCGCAGCGCGGCCCACGCGATGGCGACGGCCAGCCCCAGCCCCGCGATCCCCAGCGTGCCGAAGGCGTGCAGCCAGAGGTTGTGCCCCTGCGGGGCTGTGCGCACAGTGTCGGGATCGATCCCCTGCGTGCGCAAACGCTCGCGCGTCCAGTGCTCGTAACTGCCCGCTCCGTGCCCCTGCAGCGGGCGCTCCAGGCTCATGCGCAGAGCCCAGCCCGCGAACTTGATGCGCGCGCCGGTGTCCGTCTCGTACTGCCGCTCCACCAGCGCGGCACGCGCTTCGTCGTACCCATCTTTCGCCCGCCGCGTGATGACATCGCCCGCCGCGAGCCACGTCGCTCCCAGCATCGCTGCGACGACCACCGCCCCGATCGCCAGCGTGCGCCGCGACCAGCGGCCCGTCGCCACAGACACGCCCGCGACGACCAC
The DNA here is from genome assembly GCA_937974035.1 of uncultured Phycisphaerales bacterium. Lineage (GTDB taxonomy): Bacteria > Planctomycetota > Phycisphaerae > Phycisphaerales > UBA1924 > JAEYTB01. Next base: position 82,046 of record CALJIV010000051.1, on the reverse strand, counting down.
GACGAGCGCCGCGCCCGCGATCCACGCGCCGCGCGTCCCCGTGCCGATCATGCCCAGTACGCTCGCCGCGCAGCCCAGGAATGAGAACAGCCGAGGCCACTTCCATCCCCGCCCCATCAGCGCCGTGGGCAGGTGCAGCCCCAGCGCCGCGACGAGCATGTACCCGCACACCGCGGGGTGGGGCCACCAACCGGCGTTGCGCGGGTGCCAGGGCTTGAACGAAAGCCAGGGCAGGTCCAGCGTGTGGCCGATCCACAGGGCAAGCTGGGAGGCGTTCGTCGCCAGGAAGCCGGCGCAGAGGGCGTAGATCAGCCAGCGCCGGTATCGAACCAGCGGCCACAGCGCCGCGATGGTCCACGTGAAACGCAGGCCGGCCATTTCCCACCCACCCTTGGCGAGGTCGGGGGTCCACAGCAGGCTCAGACCCATCCACGCCGCCCACGCGACCAGCAGTTGCATCAGCGACTGACGGAAGAGCAGCACGAAGAAGGGCCACACCAGGTCCAGGCTCACGAGGAAGGCGACCCCGACCGGAATGCACCCCAACTCGACCAGGGACATGGAAGTCACCGACAGGGCGCACCAGACCATCCCGCAGAGTGCGTACAGCCAGCTCAGGCGTTGCCAGCGCGTCCCCTGGAGGCGGGCCAATGCCGCGGCGTAAGACCGGGTGGGGGTAAGGGGGGTGTCGGGGGAGAGGGACATCCGCGGCCCCATCATGGTCGGGAATGGCCCCACCCGCAAACGGCGGGTGAAACTGGGGGGGTTACGAACCGGTTACCGGGCAACCCGGAACAGACCGGCCTTGTAGAACGTCCTAAAGGGGTTGGAATGGCCGATGGGAAGGTGGGGAATCGCGTACCCTGATGGGGGGCGTCTTCTGGTCAGGAGGATGGCATGAACGAGGTCCGTCGGGTCGTGCGTCTTGCCGCGTGGCGGCTCTGGCTGGTGGACGCTGTGCGCACGCTGTCGGTGACGGCGACCATCGCGGTCACGGCCCTTCTGCTGGCGGTGGTGGTGGAGCGCGTCTTTGGGCTCAGCGAGCGGTTCGCGCCGTGGTGGCGGTGGGGGGTCATCGGCGCGGCGGCCTTCGTGGTGCTCGGCGCGGCGGCGTGGGCGCTGATCCGCCGTCGCCGAGCGCTGGGCGTGGCGGTCGAGCTGGATGAGCGTGCCGGTCTGCGCGAGGCCCTGAGCACGGCCCTGTGCGTTCACAAACAGGAAGACCCCTGGGCCCGCGCGGTGGTGGAGACCGCCGAGGCGAGCGCCAAGCGAGTGAACGTACGGCAGGCGATCCCCTTCGAGACGCCCCCGATGTGGCCCGTCCCCCTGGCGACGGCGCTCGCGACGCTGCTGGTCTGGCTCTTCCTGCCCACCTTCGACGTGCTGGGCAACAAGGCCAAGCTGGTCGAGGCGGAGAAGAAGCAGCAGGAGATCGTGCAGGTTCGCAACGAGATCGAGAACCGCGAGAAGATTCTGCGGGAGATGCTGAACAAGACCAACGTCGCCTTCACGGAGGACAAGACGGAGCTTGAGGGCAGCGAGCAGCGGCCGGAGGCCAACGACCCCGAGGCGATCCGGCGTGCCGCGGTGAAGAAGCTCACGGAGTTGACCAACCGGCTGGAGATGGAGAAGAACGGCGAGCGTGCCGCGCAGGCCGACGCCATCAAGGAAGCACTCAAGCAGCTCAGGCAGCCCGGCCCCGGCCCGCTGGACGAGTTCAGCCGCGCACTGGCCAGGGGCGACTTCAACAAGGCCAAGGAGCAGCTCGCGGAACTGAGCAAGCAGCTGGCCGAGGGGAGCATGAACCCCGAGCAGGCCCAGCTCACGAAGAAGCAGCTCGAGGACCTCGCCAAGCAGCTGGAGAAGATCGCGAAGGAGCAGCAGCGGCTCGAGAAAAAGCTGGAGCAGCAGGGCCTGGACCGCAAGTCCGCCGCTGAGCTTGCCAAGGCCGCCGCGACCAGCCCCGAGGCGATGCAGAAGGCCCTGGAGCAGCAGAAGAACCTCAGCGAAGAGCAGAAGCAGAAGCTCATGGAGATGGCTAAGGCCATGAGTAAGTGCCAGGGGGCATGCCAGAGCATGTCCGCGGCACTCTCCAAGGCCGCGCAGGGCATGTCCCAGGAAGGGCTCTCGCAGGAGGGCATGGAGGGCCTTGAGCAGCTCGCGCAGGAGCTTTCGGAAAGCGAGATGCTCGAGGCGGACATGGAGAACCTGGAAGCGGCCCTGAGCGAAGCCAAGAAGCAGCTCCGCGAGTTGGGCGAATCGCTGGCGGGCAACTGCGAAGGCGGCGGCGAGTGCGAGGGCGCGGGGAGCAGCGAGTGGCGTTCAGGCAGCTCCGACCGGATGGGGCGGGGCTCCGGCGGCCCCGGCCGCGGCAACGATCCCTACGGCCCCGATGCCGAGCCGGCGGACTTCACGCTCGAAAAGAAGAAGGCCAACACCCAGACCACCGCCGGGCCCATCATCGGGACGCGCCTGGTGAACGGCCCGCAGGTCAAGGGCGAGTCGGTCGCCGAGTTCGCCCAGGGCGTGGCCCAGGGGGCACAGGAAACCGCCGAGTCCATCGAGAGCCAGGAGATTCCGCGGGAAATGCAGGACGCGGTGAAGCACTACTTCGGGCGGCTGGACGCCAAGGTGAAGGAAGCCGCGGCGAAGGCTCCCGAGAAGAAGTAGCCGCATCGGCCCCGCAGACTCGTGCGAATCAACGACGAACCCCTCCGCTTCGGAGGGGTTTTTCATCGCACCCGTAGAATCACCCGTGCCCGACGATCCTTCCCTGCCTCCGGTTGATGAAGAGGGCTTTCTGCCCGCGGACACCCCTCCGCCCTGGGGCACGGAGACGGACGAGGCGCGGATGGCCCGGCTGCTGAAGAAGGCGCGGGCGCTGCCCGTCGCGCCGGGCGTCTACCTGATGAAGGACCACAAGGGCGTGGTGCTCTACGTGGGCAAGGCGGCTCGCCTGCCCGACCGCGTCTCGTCCTACTTCGTTCCCTCCGCGGACCTGGGGCACGTGAAGCAGCAGCTTCTCTCGCTGGTGCACGACTTCGAGTACCTGATCTGCGAGACGGAGTGGGAGGCACTGCTTACCGAGAACCGCCTCATCAAGGACATCCACCCGCGGTTCAACATCCGCCTGGTGGACGACAAGACGTTCCCCTATCTGGCGGTCACGATGCGCGAGGACTTCCCGCGCGTGCTCGTGACGCGCAACCCCTCCGCGCCGGAACTGAAGGGCGCGCGCATCTACGGCCCCTTCACCAACGCCGGAGCGCTGCGCGAGGCGATCCAGTACCTGCAGCGCGGCTTCAAGTTCCGCACCTGCCATCTGGACATCGTGGAAGGCGATCCCAAGAACAAGTTCTTCCGCCCCTGCCTGCTGTACTCGATCAACCAGTGCAGCGCGCCCTGCGCGGACAAGATCGGCAAGGCGGCGTACCGCGCCGACGTGGACCGCTTCTGCCGCTTCCTGGAGAGCAAGCGGAGCGTCATGCTCCGCGAGATGCGGCAGGAAATGGCCGACGCCGCGGCGAAGATGGAATACGAGAAAGCCGCGGCCCTGCGCGATCAGATCCGGGCCATCGAGAAGCTGGACGAGCGCGCCGACCGCGGCGACAACTGGCAGCCCGAGACCGAGAGCGTCATCCTTGAGCCGGAAAAGGCGCTCAAGAGCCTGCGGAAGACGCTGGGGATGGACGAGCCGCCGCGGGTGATCGAGTGCATCGACATCGCGCACCTCAAGGGCGGCGAGACGGTGGGCAGCAAGGTGTGCTTCATCGACGGGCGGCCCTTCAAGAACGAGTACCGCCGCTACCGCATCCGCACCGTCGAGGGCGGGAACGACGACTACGCGAGCATCCGCGAGGTGGTGAGCCGCCGCTACCGCGAGGCGGGCACGGGCCAGGAGCTCTACCCAGACCTCATCATCATCGACGGCGGCCTCGGCCAGCTTCACGCGGCGTTGGAGGCCTTCGACCAGCTCGACGTGAAGCCCCCGATGGTGATCTCGCTGGCGAAGAAGGAAGAGCTGATTTACGTGCAGCAGCGCTCCGAGCCCATCCGACTCGGGCGAGAGAACGCCGGCCTGCGGCTCTGCCAGGCCCTGCGCGACGAGGCCCACCGCTTCGCGCAGCACTACCACCACGTGCTCCGCCGGAAAAAGACGCTGGAGGAAGACTGACGCCGGGGCGAGGAGGCTTGCTCTGTTCGTTAGAATGAGCGCAAGCGGAGGTGAGCCCTGGCCCACGGAGCAGCACGCGAGCACGTTTGGCGGGCGGACCACGGCGCTGCGGTGCGCAGTGGAGTGGGGATTGTCGCAACGCTGACGGCGGTGGGGTGGCTGGCATTCGTGGGCATCAGCGTGCCCGACGGCACAACGCCTCCCGGGCCGCTCCTTTACCGGCTTGCCGTTCCGGCGTTGATGATGTCCGCCGGGCTGTTTCTGGTCGGGCTGATCGCGCTCATCAGCCCGTGCGAGGTCCGCGCTTCGCCGGAGGGCATCACGCTGCGGACGAGGCTCGGTGTGCAGACCCGCATTCCGCGCGAGCGCATCCTGGGCGTGCGCCTGTACCGCCGCAGGGAGGCGCTGGAAGTCTTGCAGCAGGGGCGCGCGTCGCTGTACCTGAGCGCTTCAAACACCTTCGCTCCTTGGGATCCGCAAATGGGCCACGACCTGCTGGCCCTGTTCGGGCAGACGCAGGAAGACCGGGAATACGAGCGGATCGCGAAAAGTCCGGAGATCGCCGCGCGTGCCGCGGAGCCGGCGGAGTTTCAGACCGGGCCTCCATCCCTGTGGCGGCGCTTTCATGCGCTGTCGGCTGTCGCGCTGACCATCGCGGCGGCGCTGGCATGGGGCCCCGTCACTCACTGGATGATCAACGCGCAGGCCGGTGCGCCGCTGCTTGCCTGCACGCTGCTCATTTTCGTGCTGGCCTGCTTCGTGGCGCTGGGCTTTGTCGAGGTGTGGTGGCTGTTTGTCAGCAACCGCATCATCGGTCTGACCGTTGATGAATCGGGAATCACCCTGCGGAAGCGCCGGGGCGAGCGCCGCATCGAAGCCGACGCGATTCTGGGGGTCGAAGTTCGCCGTGCACGGGCCGGGGGCGGACCGGATATTCACATCCACATCGACCGGGCCAGGGACCTGCACCTTCAGGAAGTCGCCTGGGACGTGAAGCCCGGCGAGCTGGCGGGCGTCTTGATGCACCGCTTCGGTGAGTGGGACCCGCAAGCCGCGTGCCGTCGGTGAACGAGCCGTGGGATGAAAGGCCGTGTGCGGGTGCAATCCCGCGCAGCGGATGCGGTATAAGAGTGCATGAGCCTTCAACTCCCCTGCGTCGCCGCGGCTGTGTGCTTTGCTGCGCCTGCCATCGCCCAGCCCGCCGACGTCGCGGACACCCGCGAGGCCCGCGTGGCCTTCCTGAAGGCCAACACCGTGGAAGTCCGCACGATCGACCCCACGGACGAAGACTTCACCGACCTTGAGCCGTTGATCTCGCTCATCGGCGATGCCCGCGTCGTGCTGCTGGGCGAGCAGACCCACGGCGACGGAGCGTGTTTCCTGGCCAAGTCGCGTCTGGTGCGCTTCCTCCACAAGCGGATGGGGTTTGATGTGCTCGCCTTCGAATCGGGCATGTTCGACATGGCGTGGGTGGAAGAGGGAATGCGCAACAGCGCGCCCTTGAGCGAGGTCCAGCGGCGCGGGTTGTTCGGCATCTGGGCCGCCTCGGAGCAGTGCCGCGAGCTGCTGGAGTACATTCGCCTCACGAACAAGCAGGAACGCCCGCTGGAGCTGGCGGGCTTTGACAGCCAGTATTCATCGGGGGACGCGCGCGAGCAGTTCCCCGCCGCCGTCCGCGCGTTCTTCGAGAAGGCCGGCGCCGCGACTCCCGAGCAGCTTCAGCCCGTCGCGGACCTGGAGCAGTGGATCGAAGAATGCGGGCCGGTGCCCAAGACCAGGCCGACGGAGCAGATCAAGGGCGTGGAGCGAGTGATCGCTCTGCTGGACGAGCAGCGCAACCTTCTCGCGCGAGTGCATGCGCAGCGCGACATCGACTTCATGCGCCGTTGCCTGCGCAACCAGATCGAGTTCGCCCGGCAGTGCGCACTGGGACGGGCGGGGGTGGTCGAAGGCGGACGCATCCGCGACACCGCGATGGGCGAGAACCTCGTTTGGCTCGCAGACGACTACTTCCGCGGCCGCAAGGTCATCGTCTGGGCCGCGAGCATGCACAACATGTACAACGCGCCGCAGGCGTGGCTCAACGGCGACCCGGACTTCTACGAGCACGCCATCACGATGGGCCACGTCGCCCGCAAGAAGCTCGGCGGCGCGATGTACAGCATCATGTTTCTGGCCGACCACGGCAGGATCGGTCGCCCCTGGACCGGCTCCGGACCCATCACCGAGGCCCCGAAGCACACGTTCGACAGCATGCTGCACGACGCGGGGTTCACCTTCGGGTTCCTCGACCTCAAGTCCGCCGCGGCGAAGGAGGGCGGCGCCTGGCTCAAGGAGCGTCTGCCCGCCCGGCCGTTGGGGTACGCCATCTGCGAGGCCGTGTGGCCCGACCAGTGCGACGCCTTCTTTTTTACGGACGAAATGACTCCCAGCACGGCGTGGAAGCAGCCGGAACGGCGGTCCGCTCCTCCCCCGCCCCCGCGAGAATGAGGGGGTTTTGGAGCGCAAGCCCGGGCCGTACACTGCGGCCATGGGCAATCAAGGCGGCATCGATTCGGTCCTCAACGAAGCGAGACTTTTTCCCGCACCCGCGGCGGCGGACTTGGGCTTTGAGAAGTGGCACGTCGGCAGTCTCGAGGAGTACAAGAAACTGCACGCCCGCTCGGTCGCGGACCCCGAGGGCTTCTGGGCCGAGCAGGCTCAGATGCTCGAGTGGTTCAGTCCCTGGTCCAAGGTCCTGGAATGGAACCCGCCGGACGCGAAGTGGTTCGTGGGCGCGACCCTGAACGCCTGCCATAACTGCGTGGACCGGCACGTCGCCGCGGGATACGGCGATCAGGTGGGCCTGATTTGGGAGGGCGAGCCCGTGGCGGCCCGCACGGCACACCCCGCCCCCGGCAGCCGCTACGCCCCGGACCCCGAAGTCCGCCGCCTGACGTACAGCGAGCTGCAGGAGCAGACCGCGCGCCTGGGGAACGTGCTCAAGAACCTGGGCGTCCGCAAGGGCGACGTGGTCACGATCTACATGCCGATGGTGCCCGAGCTTGCCGTGGCGGTGCTCGCCTGCGCCCGGATCGGCGCGGTGCACTCGGTGATCTTCGGCGGCTTTGCGCCCCACGCGATCGTGGACCGTGTCAAGGACGCCTCCAGCAAGGTCATCATCACCGCGGACGGGGGATACCGCCGGGGCGAAGTCGTGCCGCTGCTCAGGAACGTCGCCGAGGCGTGCCGCCAGCTCCAGGGCGAGCACCGCGTACGGGACGTGCTCGTGCTGGAGCGCACCCGCTCGCGCGAGAGCGAGGTGATCGAGAGCCTCCGCGCCTCGGTGGATCGCGTGCACGACTTCACCGCGAGCGTCTGCGAGGCCTCGCCCAACTGCCCCTGCGAGCCCATGGACAGCGAGGCGATGCTCTTCCTGCTCTACACCAGCGGCTCCACGGGCAAGCCCAAGGGGATCGTTCACACCACCGGAGGCTATCTGCTGTACGCCGCGTACACCGCGAAGCTGGCGTTCAACCTCATCCCCGACAGCGGCCAGGTGTTCTGGTGCACGGCGGACGTGGGCTGGATCACGGGCCATACCTACGTGCTCTACGGCGTGATGGCCAACCGCGTGCCGACGCTGATGTACGAGGGCGCGCCGAACTACCCGACCCTGGCCGGCGGCGCGGGCGACCGCTTCTGGGACATCGTCGAACGTCACCGCGTGACGCAGCTTTACACCGCGCCCACCGCGATCCGAACCTTCATGAAGTGGGGTGAAGAGCACCCCGCCCGCTATGACCTTTCCTCGCTCAAGCTGCTGGGCACGGTGGGCGAGCCCATCAACCCCGAGGCGTGGGTGTGGTACCACACCCACATCGGACGCGGGCGCTGTCCCGTCGTGGACACCTATTGGCAGACCGAAACGGGAGGGCACGTGATCACGCCGCTGCCTGGAGCCGTCGCCTCCAAGCCCGGGAGCTGCACGCTGCCCTTCCCCGGCATCGACGCCGCGGTGGTGAACGAGGCGGGTGAGGAGCTCAAGCCCAACGAAGGCGGTCTGCTGGTCACGCGCAAGCCCTGGCCGGGGATGCTCCGCGGCGTGTTCGGCGACCGCGACCGTTACGTCAAGGGATACTGGTCCCGGATCAAGGACCCCGTCACGGGCCAGCCGTACTACTTCTCCGCCGACGGGGCCCGGCGCGACCAGGACGGCTACTTCTGGGTGATGGGCCGCGTGGACGACGTGATCAACGTGAGCGGCCACCGGCTGGGGACGATGGAGGTGGAGTCGGCGCTGGTCTCACACCCCGCCGTGGCGGAGGCGGCGGTGGTGGGGATGCCGCACGACGTGAAGGGGCAGGGCGTCTGCGCCTTCGTCACGCTGAAGTCCACGTACCTCAAGGACCACACGCCGGATGACGCGCTGCGGCGCGAGCTCGGGGCGCACGTGGCGAAGGAGATCGGCGGTCTGGCGAGGCCGGACGTCATCCGCTTCGCCGAGGCGCTGCCGAAGACCCGCAGCGGCAAGATCATGCGGCGGCTGCTGCGCGATGTCGCCGCGGGGGTCGAGAAGATCACGCAGGACACGACGACGCTGGAGGACTTCAGCGTGGTGGCGCGCCTGAGGGCCGACGAAGAATGACCCGTCGGGCTCTGCGAAGGGAGATCGAGCGGGGTACGCTAAACGGCTTGATCACCCGGACCCTCGCCGTCGCTGTTCTGTGCCTGTCGTGCGGAGGATGCACGCTCCCCGCGCTCACGGGCGCGCTCCAGGTCGCCGAGTACGGCACCAGCACCTTCAACAAGGGGGCGCTGGAGACCTATTACCAGAACTCGCTGGACGAGGCCGTGATCGCCGTCCGCACGATGGTCAACGAGCTTGGCCTGCGGCCCATCTCCGACAGCCCCAAGGACGACTTCCTCTACCTCAAGGTCATGGACGAGGCGGGGCAGGAAATCTTCATCCGCGTGAAGCGGCGGGCGCGGATGCTTACCAGCGTCAGCATCCGCGTCGGGCTGCTCGGCGATGAGCCCTACTCGACGGCCCTGATGCGAGAAGTGACCGAGCTGCTCACGCCCGAGGCGGCCGTTCGCCCTCGTCCTGACCGCTTCAGCCCGGGTGCGGACGAGCACTTCCCGGCGAAGCCGCCGGAGATGCAGGATCCGCCGCCTCGATGAACACATCCACCGCCTGGCCGGGGAACACCGGCCCCGCCGGCGGCCGCTGCACTTTGAAAACCACGTCGATGACGCGAGTGTCCACGCGCTCGGTGTTCACGCCCAGCAGGTCGGTCTTTGGGCGTGCGTAGGGCTCGATGCGCACCAGCTCCAGCGCCAGTTCCTCCGGGACGGCGCCGCGAGTGCGGGCAATCGCCCGTGGCGAGGGACCTACCAGCGCGATGTCCTCCTCGTCCACCTGCGCACGCACAAAGAGCGTCGAAAGGTCACCGAGGATCATCGCGGCACGGTTGATCTCGGTGCTGGCGAACTCGCCGGGCTCGATGTCCCGCCGAAGGATCGTGCCGCCGCTGGGGGCGCGGACGGTCAGGCGGTCGATCAGCACCCGCAACGCGGCAACATCCGCCTCCTGCCCTTCCAGCGCCGCCTGCGCGAGCGCCAGGTCCGGCCCCCACCCGCCCGCCTTGGCGCGGGCCAGCGAAGCCTGCGCCTGGGCGAGTTCGGCACGCGCCGCGTCCAGGGCGAACTCCGCCGCGGCAAGCTCGCGGACGCTCAACGCGTTGCGCTCCACGGCTTCGGCGGTGCGACGGAGCGTGTCCTCGCGGTCGCGTACAAGAGCCTCGGCACGAGCGACCGCCGCTTCCAGCGGGGGCAGGTCCTCGGCGCGGGGCAGGGCGTGCCACCGGGCGATCTCGGCGCGCCCGGCCTTCGTCGCCGCTTCGGCGCGAAGAAGGTCCGCCTCGAGCCGGCGCGTGTCGAGCTTGAAGAGCGGCTGGCCCTTCTCCACGCGGTCGCCCACGTTGACGTAGACCTCCATCACCAGCCCCGGCTCGGGCGTGTAGATGCGCACCTCGCGCCCCGCGGGCTCCACGATCCCCAAAGCGGCCACGCCGTGGGAGAAGGGGTTGACCGAAGCGGTGCGCGCGAGGGGGATCTCCGGTGGCGTGGTGCGAGCGGTGGCGACGGCCCAGATGCCGACGCCCAGGCCGATGATCGCGAGCACGAAGGTCACCCAGCGGGCCATGTTCTACGCTCCGAAGACGGTTCCGACGTTGATGCGGGCGACGCGCCGCAGGCTCAGCAGGCTGCCCACGCCGATCGTAAACAGCGTGGCGAAGAAGGAGCCCACCAATAGCTGCCATGGGAAGTAGGTGGAGAGCTGGCTGCCCACGCGCGCGGAGATGATGGCGAAGGCTCCCGCAACGCCCGCCCCGATGCCGTAGCCGATCACCCCGACCACCAGCGCCTGCATCAGCACCATGCCCACGAGCGTTCGTGTGGGTGTGCCCATCGCCCGCAGGACCGCGAAGTAGCGAAGGTTTTCCAGCGTGAACTGGTAGAACACCGACGCCGACAGCAGCACGCCCACGATGAACCCCAGCGTGATCGTGATGCCGAAGTTCACGCCGATGCCCGTGGCCGTGATGATGAACCCGATGCTGCGCATCCGGAACTCTTCGTGCGTGAAGGCGGCCACGTCGGGGATCTTGTTGATCTCCTCCTGAACGCGCCGGACGTCCGCGCCCGGCTTGACCTTCACCAGCACGTAGCTGATGGCCTTGCGCCCCACCGGGGTGAAGCGCAGGGCGCGGTCCAGCGTGGTGTACACCACCGCGTTGCTCTCAAAGCCGCGCTTGGCCTTGACGAACCCGACCACCACCGCGCGCTGATCGTTGATCTTGAGCACGTCCCCCAGGCGCGGGTTGCCCAGCAGCGGCGCGGAGCTTTCCTCCACCATGATCGCGTCGGGGATCCACAGGTCCTCGATCCGCCCCGCGGTCACCTCCGCGGGCCTGCCGACCAGCGTCGTCCGAGGCAGGCCCAGAATCTGCACGCGCTTGAAGTCGTTGTCTTCCAGCTCCACCACCGCCCAGGCGTTGAAAAAGGGCTCGGCCCACTCCACGCCCGGCACGCTGCGGATCCGCCCCAGCTTCTCGTCGGCCAGGGAGCGGTACTCGGCGACCCACTTGGTCTGCGGGTCGGTCACCCACAGGTCCGGCTGAGAGACGTTCTGCAGCGGCCCGGTGGCCTGGTTCAGCAGGCCCATGAAGATCGCCCCCTGCTGGTTCATCAGCAGCGCGGCGAACGCGAGGCCGATCACCAGCGTCAGGTACTTGGCGCGGTCGCCGAACAGCATCCTGAGCGCGATGTGCACCATGCAGGGACGCAAGCCTAGGCCGCCGCCCGGCCTACGCCGCCCGCCGCTGGACCTCCACCACCCACGCCGGCGTGGCGTTCAGGTAGGCCATCAGCACCTTCCGGCGCGAGAAGTAGTACAGCGCCGTCAGTCCCTGCATCAGCAGGCTGCCCGCCGCGACCACCGTGTAGAACAGCGTGTAGGCGGTGTCGGGCTTGTCGAACAGGTCCAGGATGCCCGGCCCCAGCTGCGCCTCGAGCTGGTCGCGCATGAGCGGGTCCTGCAGCACCTCCATCACGCGAGGATCGCTCACCAGCGGGCCCGGCGTGGAGAGGAAGATCATGTAGAAGCAGTAACCCCCGATGACCCCCAGCAGCAGGAGCTGGTTCCACCCCAGCAGCATCGGGCCGGAAAGCTGCGCACGGGAAAGCTTCGATCCGCCCACGAACTCATTGACCGTAACCCCCGCCAGCAGCAGGCCCATCACCGCCGAGGTGCGGTCGAAGATGCCCACCAGCAGCGCCCCCGCGGCGATCAACGCCATCGTCCACGCGCTGAAGCGTGCGAAACGCACCGCCCGCTGCACCTTCCGCCAGCGCTGCTTTGCCTGCGACAGCTCCTGGAGCTGCTCGGGGGTAAGGGGGGCCGGCGCCGGAACCGGCGTGGGGTTGAAGGAGGCGGGTATGGGGCCGCTCTTGCTCACCGGGTCTGGTCCGGCTCGTCCGCCGGCTGGGCGTAGTAGTCGGCGGGGACGGTTTCGTTGGTCAGGACGATCTCGACGCGCTGATTGTTGCGGTCCTGCTGGGGATCGTAGGTGCGCCCCACGACGCGGTCGTAGCTGCCGCACGCCACCAGCCGCAGTGTCTCGGGCCGCAGCCCTTCTTCCACCAGCGCCTGCCGCACGGCCTGCGCCCGCTGGAAGGAAAGCTCCATGCCCTTCGCCGCGTCGCGCATCTCCTCGAACGGGCTGACGTGCCCGCGGATCTCGATGATCCAGCGCTGATCGCGCAGGCGTGCCGCGACCTCGGAGAGCGTCTGCCGCCCGGTGGGAGAGAGAATCGCGGAGCGGTCGTCGAAGCCGATGGAGGCGGTGACGGACTTGAACTCGGTGGGCCGGATGGCCTGCACGTTGGGGTTGGAGCCGGGCACGCCCTGCTCGTTGGCGTTGCCCATCTTCTTGCGCTCGAGGTAACGGATGATCTTGGCGTCGTTGGGGTTGTCGGGGTCGAAGTTCGCCGAGTTGAAGGCCTCGCGGATGCTGATGATCGTCTCCATCGCGGTGTCGTACCCGGTGGGGATGCCGTCCTCGTCCCGCACGCCGCCCTGCACGGGCACGGCCTTGGGGCCCAGGTTCATGGCCAGCAGGATCACGAAGAAGCCCATGAGCAGCGCGACGTTGTCCGCGAAGGAGATGAGCCACTCCGGAGCGCCGGACTCGCCTTCCTCGTGCCCTCCGCCGTGCCCGCCACCGTGACCGGCGACGTGCCCCGCGGCGTGAGATCCCTTCTCGTCGTGTGCGTCTTCGGGCATGGTGCCTCCCTGCTCACGCCGCGAGCTTCAGATTCGTCCTCGCCGAGCTGGGGATGAACGCCATCATCTTGTCGGACGTGACACGCGGGTTGTCGCCCGCCTGGATGCTCAGGATCGCCTGCAGCATCATCTCCCGCGCCAGCAGCTCTTCCTGCGAGCGCATCGCCAGCTTGTCGCCCATGGGGCCCGCGATGGCGTTGGCGAGGATCGCGCCGTAGAGGGTCGCCACCACGGCGATCGCCAGCGCCTGGCCCAGCGCGCCCACGTCCGCCGACGCCAGCTTGCCGAACATACCCACCTGCCCGATGAGCGTTCCCACCAGCCCGTAGCCGGGGCCGTACAGCTTCAGCAGGTCAAAGAACTTCTTGCCCGCCTTGTGCCGTTCCTGCATCGCCAGCAGCTCCATCCGGCAGGTGGCCTCGATGATGTGCGGCTCCACGCCGTCGATCGCCATCTTCAGCCCAGACGACAGGAACGGGTCCTTGAGCTTCGGCATCTCGCTCTCCAGAGCCAGGATGCCGTCGCGCCGGGCCTTCTCCGCCAGAGAGTTCAGCAGCTTGATCGTCTCCAGCGTGGACTGCGACTTGTGGAACAGGAATCGCCGCACGTACCCCGGAATCTGCTTCACCTTCTCCAGAGGCATCGCCATGAACGTCACCGACACCGAGCCGATGCCGACCATCAGCACGCCTTCAAGAGAGAAGAACATCTTGAAGTTGCCGTGCGACACCTCATAGAACACGAAGCCAACGGCGCTGACGCCGATGAGGATGCCGATCAGGCTCGCCTTGTCCAATGGTCACCTTCCCCGTCTGGCGTTGACGATTCCCGGACCTTCCGCACCGCCTGGAGCGCGTGCGCGGTCACCTGAGCATCGGCCCGGTGGAGGCTGGGCTGTAGGAGCGGACGGGGCTGGACAGCACGCCTTTGCCGACTTTGACGGTTGTGCGGGCGGCGTTTACTTGCGGACGAACGTCCGCCGCCCCCGATCCTTGGTCACACCGGGGAAGGGGAGGGCTCTGCCGTGGGCAACGCAGTAGACCCCGGGCGGCAGCACCCCCGCGGCGAAGATCGCCTCGGTCAGGTTCTGCAGGGCGTCGCTCCGCTTCATCTCATAGGGCCGCATCGCCCCCGTCAGCACCACCGGCAGCGGGCAGGGCTGCAGCTCCCGGTACAGCCGCTCACCCGTCAGTTCCAGCGTGTCCGTGCCGTGGAGGATCACGATCCCCACCGGCGGGGGAGTGACGGAAGCCGCCTCGCGCACCGCGGCGACGATCGCGGCCCGGTCCTCCTCGGTCATGTACAGGCTGTCCTTGCTCATCAGCTCGGTGCAGCAGACTTGAGTGTCTTCCAGCCGCAACCTGCTGAGCATGCGCCCCACGATGCTCCGCCGGTTCTCCAGCGTCCCGGAGGCCTCGTCGTAGGTCTTCTCGATCGTTCCGCCGGTGGTGATCAGGGTGATGTGGCGCATCGGATTCACAGCCGAACACGGATGAGTAAGGACGGCGGGCGCGTGAAGCTCAAATGTATGTCGCCTTGCCGCGGCTCACGAACCACCCGCTCCTTCGTACAACCTCGCGAAGTCCAGCCAGAAGCTCGGGTACGTCTTTCCCACGCACGCCGGGTTGCGGATGCACACGTTCGGCCGCCGCAGCCCCACCAGCGCCAGCGACATCGCCATCCGGTGATCGTCGTAGGTGTCGAAGACCACCGGCGCCGCCCGCGGCGAGCAGTCCACGCCCCCCGGCGGCGGCGTGATGGTCATGGCGTCCGGGTCATTGTGCACCGGGGTCTGGACGTGGACCCCCAGCTTGGTCAGTTCTGTGCGCAAAGCCGCGACGCGGTCGCACTCCTTCAGCCGCAGCGTCCGCAGGCCGCGCAGAATGGACGTGCCTTCCGCGAAGCACGCGACCACGGCGAGCGTCATCGCCGCGTCCGGCATCGCGCTCATGTCCGCGAGGATGGGCCGGAGCTGCCGTGGCCCGCACACCTCGATGCACGCGGGCGAGGCCTGGCGCGCCACCTTCGCCCCCATCCGCCCCAGCACCTCCGGGAACCCGCAGTCTCCCTGAAGCGAGGCGTGGTTCAGGCCCATCACACGGCAGCGGGAGTGGGGGACCAGCGCCGCCGCGGCCCAGAAGTACGTCGCCCCCGTCGCGTCCGGCTCCACCGTGTACTCGAACGCGGGCAGTCCTTCCGGGCTGGGGTCGATCCGCACGACCTGCAGCCCCTCGGAGGCCCGCACCTCGGCCCCGAGGCGTGCCAGCAGCCCCAGAGTCATGTGAATGTACGAAGCGCTCGTCACCGGCCCCTGCAGGCGCAGCGTCAGCCCCCGCGCCAGCCACGGGGCGATCAGCAGCAGACCGGAGATGAACTGGCTCGATTGCGTCGGGCCGATGTCCAGCGTCGAAGCCGTCGGTGCAGGCTGCGGGCCGGGGGTGATGGTGATGGGCGGGAAGCCCTCCCGGCCTCCGTAAGAGACGCCGCATCCCAGCGCTGCAAGCTGATCCCCCAGCTCTCCGATGGGGCGCTCCCGCATCCGCGCCGAGCCGTCGATCGTCACCGGACCGCTCGCCAGGGCCGCCGCGGCGGCGAGGAATCGGACGCTGGTCCCAGACGCGCCCAGGTCGAGCGTCACGTTCGACACGGGCCACCGCCCGCCCACGCCCGTGACGCGGAGCACTCCGTCTTCTTCCTCCACACACGCGCCCAGAGCTTCCACCCCAGCCCGCATCGCCGCGGCGTCGTCGCCCGCGGTCAGGGCGTTGCGGATGATGGATGTGCCCCTTGCCAGGGCCGCGAGCAAAACGGCCCGGTTGGTGAGGCTCTTGGAGCCCGGGGGCGTGACGGCGGTGTCAAAGGAAGCAGGGGGCGACGGCAGGGCCAGTTCGTCCGGCGGGGCGTCCGTGGTTGTCGGGAAGCGTGCCGGCACGGCGTGTCCCTGTCAGGCCTCGGACCCTCCGCGCCGGAAAATCGCGACGACATCCTCGACGGGAACGACGTACAGCCGGTTGTCTCCCTCGAAGTCCACCGGTATGGCGTTCTTGGGGTTGAAGAGCACGCGGTCGTACTTCTCGATCGGATAGTCGGGGTCGCGTTCGATCTGCGACGAAATCGCCACCACGCGCCCGGTGAGCGTGGGGATTTCGATCTTGTCCGGCAGGTGAATGCCGGCCTTGGTCTGCTTCTTGTCCTCATCCTTGCGGATCAGGACGCGCTTGCCGACCGGCTCAACGACCTCCAAACCTTTGCCGGGACGTGTGCTGCGTGGTTCGGGTGTCATGCGACAGGAAGGTTATGCTCCCCGGCGTGAAGTTGCTGCCGCACGGGGCCTTGTCAGGGGCCCGCTCTGATCCGTTACCATCTTTCCCGTCGCACCCTCGCCCCTCTTCCCTATGCACGACCCCATCGAACAACTCCGCGCCTTAATCAAGGACGTCCCGGACTTCCCCAAGCCCGGCATCCTCTTCAAGGACTTCACCCCCCTCCTGGCCGACCCCCGCGGCTTAGCTCTTGCCGTGGAACTCATGGCCAACCCCTACCGGGGGCTGGGTATCGATCTCGTCGTCGGGGCCGAGTCCCGCGGCTTCATCTTCGGGACCGCCATCGCCCAGGCCCTTTCGGCTGGGTTCGTCCCCATCCGCAAGCGCAACAAGCTGCCGCGGAAGGTCCACAGCGTGGATTACGAGCTTGAGTACGGCACGGACCGCGTCGAAATGCACGCGGACGCCGTGACGACCGGCCACAGGGTGCTGGTTGTGGACGACCTGCTCGCCACAGGCGGCACGCTCAAGGCGTGCTGCGAGCTGCTGAATGGCGCGGGCGCGCGCATCCTCGGCATCACCGTGCTGATGGAACTGGTGAGCCTCAAAGGACGCGAGCGCGTCGCGAACTTCGGCCAGGTGCACTCGGTGCTCAAGTACTGACCGGCCGCGAGGTGGCTCGCGGCAGATCTTCCCTCCGCGTCGTCGCATCACAGCCAGACCCTCATCCCAGCTCCACGATCGCCGTGCCGCGGATATGGAGCCGTTGATTTCGTCCGTCTGTGTTGGGTTTGGGGCAGAGCCGCCCAAGGCGGAGGCCCAAAAAAGAAAAACCCCTCCCTGGGGTTAGCAGGGAGGGGCGAGTCAAGCGTCAGTTGCGGGTCTTTGCCCGCACGCAGAGAGGCTTTCAGGCGCGGCGGCGGCGAGCCACGGCCAGGCCGCCCAGACCCAGGAGGGCCAGCGAGGCGGGGGCGGGGACGACGCGGATCGTCACCGAGTCAACGATGGCGGTGCCGCGGATGGAGCCGGTGGCCTCGGTCAGGCTGGCGAACCAGTAGACCTCGCGCTCGCCCGTGGTGCTGTTGCGGTTGCCGAAGCCGTCCAGCGGAGCATCGACGACCAGCTCACGGACGTCCGTGTTGTTGTCATCCAGGTCGAGGCCCATGCGGAAGACCACGATGTTCTGGAGCTGCTCGCTGAAGGGCGGGTCAGCGGCGACGCGGCCGACGTTGGAGAGCTGGCTGATCGGCACGCCGGAGCCACCGGTGGTGTTGCCCGTGCCGCCGATCCACGAGGTCACGTGGTTCTGGGCGATGCGGAGCCAGCTGCCGGCGGGAGCGCCACCAGAGCCGCCCGTGTGGACGTGGCCGCGGAGGAAGTTGGTCGCACCCACAGCGGTGCGGCCCCACGGCGAGACGCGGCCGTAACCGGGGCCGTCAGCCGGAACCACGCCCAGCGGCGAGGAGGTGTTGCCGCCCTGGCCGTTGTTCACGAAGGGCAGGAGGGCGTCACCCGCGCCCCAGTTGGAGACGGTGGGCTGGAACACGAAGGAGGCCAGACCGATCGGGGCGCCCGTGCCGATGTAGCTCACCAGAGCACGAACCTGCACCGTCGCACCGGGAGCGACATCCAGGACCTCGCTGGTCCAGTTGACGCCGTCCACAGACGCCTGCCAGACGATGCTGGTGTTGTCCACGGCGTGAGCCGCCACGGACAGGCCGGCGACGGCGACGAGGGAAGCGACCATCTTCTTCATGACAATCTCCTCACAGACCTATTTGGGGAATAGACCCACTAACGCTTTTCGATGAACGAACGACTCGTTCATGACCCAGCAGGAACGTGCCACAGGGTCTGAGGGGATGCCACAAATAATGTGAGTGAGTTTTTCCGAAAGCTCACTTCGTTGCCGGTCCGGGGCGGTTGGACGGGTTCTGGTAGGCAAAAAGCATGAAAAACCCCCTCCTGGGGGTGCCAGGAGGGGGTGAGTGTGATGCCAGAGATGGTTCTAGGCCGTGGTTATTGGACCTCGGCCCGGAAGCCGCTTAGCGGCGGCGACGGGCGACGCAGAGGCCGCCGAGGCCGAGCAGAGCGAGGGAGGCGGGAGCGGGGATGACGACGTTGATCGCACCCGTGACAACCTCGGGGGTACCGCGGACGTCACCGGAGACGCCGTTGTAGCCCTCGACGCTCCACCAGTAGATCTCGCGCTCGCCGGTGATGCTGCTGCGGTTGCCGAAGCCGTCCAGCGGAGCATCGACGAGCAGGGTGCGCTCACCGGTGCTGGTGTCGATCTGGAGGCCGAAGCGGAAGACATTCACAACCAGGCCCTCAGCGAACGGGGGGTCGGCCGGGACGCGACCAACGCTGGCGAGCTGAGCGACCGGGACGCCGGAGCCGCCGCTGGTGTTGCCGGTGCCGCCGATCCAGCTGGTGATCTGGCGCTGAGCGATGCGGAGCCAGGAGCCGGCGGGAGCGCCACCAGCACCGTTCGTGTGGACGTGGCCGAAGAGGGCGTTGGAGGAGGAGAGCCCCGTGCGGGCGAAGGGGCTGATGCGGCCGTACTGGCCGGGGGCGTCAGCCACCGTGCCGACCGGATTGCTCGTGTTGGAGCCGGCGCCGCCGTTGGCGAAGGGCAGCAGAACGTCGGTGGCGCCCCAGTTGGAGACGGTCGGCTGGAACACCGCGGACGCGAAGCCCGCGACGGTCTGGTGGCTGCCGATGTAGCTCAGGCGGACCAGAACCTCGACGGTCTGCAGGCCGGAGTCGGCCAGGAGGTTCACGGAGTCAGAGAAGTTCACGCCGTCGGTGGACACGAGCAGGTCCACGCGGGTGTTGACTTCGGCGACAGCCGCGACGGACAGGCCGGCGACGGCAACGAGGGAAGCGATCACACTCTTCATGACTATCTCCTCACTACTTGACTGAAAGAACGGAAACTCGAAGTGGGACCCCAAACACACGGGTGAACGATCGAAGTTCACCTGACCCAGGGTCAGAGGATACCGACCCCGGCTGGGACTGCAAGACGTTTTTGCAAGGCAAAACCGCAGTTTTCTTGCAGGATTGTGTGAAGAACGTGTCCTGACTCCGTGTTAACATTCTGCTCGGGTGCGGGTGTTGGCGTGTAAATGGCTGAAATTTCTAGGATTTGCGCCAGATTTGCGGAGGCGGATACAACGCCCGTTCAAGGTTATACCTTGGGCCGGGAACACCCCTGAGAGGGCTTCATTTTGCCGTGCAAAAAAACGTGCAAAATCGCGTTTTAGGGCCATGTTCGATACGAACGGGCGCAACGAAAAAGCCCGCAATCTTTGCGCATTACGGGCTTTGATCGGTTGGATGAACGCGGTGTTCAGCCCAGGCCCAGGAGGGCTCGCTTCGCGGCCCATTCCGCCTGCTCGCGCTTGTTGGTGGAGGCGATGTCAGCTGCGCCGGAGCGGAGCGCTTCGACCTCCAGCCGCGTGAGGCGCACAGACCCCAGCTCGTAGTCGCGGAAAGCCTCCATCGTGACGGGCACGATGGGCTCCAGCAGGGCGCACATGGCGTTGGCGTAGGCGCGGATTTCAAGCTGAGCGTGGGAGTCCATGCGCAGGGCGAGGAAGCGAAGGATGTTGTGCAGGTCGCACTTCCAGTACCACTCGGTGTAGACGTTCACCGGCAGCCCCATGCGGGCCAGTTCGCGGGAAACGCCCTTTTCGGTGAGGCGGATGTACTTGGAGTATTGCCGTTCGCACTCGCCCAGGAAGTCGAGGAACTCCTGCGCCGTGCTCACTTCACCAGGCTCGCCCTTGACCTCGAAGGTCTCCTCGCCGCCCTGGCGGTTGCTTGTGGACTGCTTGCGCACGGCGTCGATGGTGGGCTTGTAGAAGCGGTCCGGGACGATGGAGTAGCGGGCGGAGTACTCGTTGACGTTCGCGGTGCGGTGCCGGATCCACTGGCGGGCGACGAAGATGGGCATCGCGATGTGGAACTTGAACTCCACCATCTCGAAGGGGGTGGTGTGCCGGTGGCGCATGAGGTAGCGGATGAGGCCGCGGTCCTCGGAGACCTGCTTGGTTCCCTGGCCGTAGGAGACGCGGGCGGCCTGGACGATCGCCGCGTCGGCGGTCTGGCCCTGGGGGACCAGGCGCGGCATGGCGTCGATGAGGGCGATGAAGCCGTGGTCGAGGACCTTCAGCTCGATCCGCTGGGCGCCGCCCATCACGTCCACGAGGGGCTGTTCGGGGAAGCGGCGCGTAGGGGCGGCGGGGGTGTCGGCGGCGGCGTTCTCGGGCATGGCGGGATCATACCGGCCGCCTTCCCGGCTCGGGCCGGCGTTCCCGTTCCGACAGGTCTTCCCGTGGGGGGCTCAGTCGGGGGCGGAGACGGTGTAGGTGATCCGCGCTCCCTTGATCGCGGTTGCGGCGCCTTCCCAGTCGATGCAGAAAACGGACAGGAGGTAAACGCCGGACGAGTTGTTGACGACGTGCGATACCGAGGTCGAGCGCTCCTGCACAGTCGGGCTGTTGCCAATGCTCGATACAGACCCAAGTGTCAAGAAAGCGCTCGCGCCAAAATTCCGTTGGAGCAGGCTTGCAGACAGATCGACGTTCGTGGAGTTGTCGATGAACCACACGGTGAGCCCGGTGATATTGGCCCCATGCGGCAGGTGAACAGGAGCAAAGAAGTTCTGCGACGTGACGGGGGCGTTGAAGTACGTTAGGCCGACGGAGCCTTCGATGACCGCCTCGTCGTATGAGGCGCGGGGCTGGAAAGCGGCGGGCGTAATCGAGTAGTAGCGAACGGCCGGGGAGGCGTAGGTGAAGTTGGAAGCCTGGACACCGCCCGCCACCTGCAGCTTTTCCGAGGGCGACACTGTTCCGATCCCCACGTTGCCGGTCTGGGTCACCGCGAGCCTGTTTTCACCGTTGACCCAGAGGTGCCATGTGGAGTTGGTGCCTTGGAGGTATGTAAAGGCTTTGGTCGTGCCGTTGGTGGAGTAGGCGTAGAAGGGCAGGCCGCCGGCTGACTGCGTGTTGATGTTCATGCCGCCGGGCTGCTCGAAGCCGGTAGGTGTCGTAATGCCGAAGTACTCGCCTGCTGTGAACGCGGTGTCGCGGTTGAGAAACAGCTTTGTGCGCGCGGGATCGGTGCGGAGGGTGTCGAACTCGACGGGCACCAGCCACTCGTGAAGGGCGCGCGTGGCGTAGGGTGTGGGGGTGATCTCCTGGCGCGGGACGAGGGTGGTGTACGCCCCGCCGCCGGCCGGGCGCACGCGGACCTCCAGCCACCGCGCCGAGCCGTCGAAGACCAAATTACCGGGGTTCACCTGGACCGTGAAGAGGCCGTCGGTGATCGGGTGGTTCAGGACGGTGGTCGTGGCGCCGATCTGAGCTCCGCCCGTCGCGACCGGGTACACCACCAGCTGAATGTCGTAACTCCCGTTGGCCGGAAGATTTGAATCCGCGAGCCGGCCCTGGTACGTGAACGGCTGGGCCCGTGCCGGCGTGGCAAGCCCGAGGATCGCGGCGGCGGTGAGTGCTCGGATCATCATCGACCTTCCTTTGTGTGAGGCCATTCGCCTGGTGAGGGGGCAAGTGTACTCCTTTGGCGAATAACACCAACACAATTGACGGGGAAAAAGACCGGCAGAAACCGGCGGGGGGCGATGGGCGAACTCGTCGCGTCCGGGCGGCGTTCGAGCCGATTTTTCAGGACCATGGGTAGCCTCGGGTGGTCTACTACTCCGTGCGTCGGAGGGCGGAGGCAAGCCCGCCCCGCTCGGTGCGTTTGGCATCTGGGAAGGAGCCGAAGGATGAGGCGAGCAGGATGGGGTCTGGCGATCGGCGCGGCGGTCTTCATGGCTCCCGCGGCGATGGCCCAGGAAGCGCCGAAGCCGGTCGAAGTTGCGGTGACCACCGCCGAGGATCTGCTCGCGCGGCTGGAGACGGCCGACAAGGACCTGCGCTCGCTGGACGCGGATGTGCTCTATCAGCGCGTCTTCGGGCTGGAGGGCGACGAGCAGGAACGCCGCGGCAAGCTGTATTACGTGGACGCCAAGAGCGCGACGGCGGACGGCACGCCCGCGCCGGGCAGCCGCAAGTTCGCCATTCACTTCAAGTCTCTGAAGATGGGCGACCAGCCCGCGATGGCGCAGGACCAGGTGCTGATCTTCGACGGCGAATGGCTCGTTGAGAAGAAGCCGGAGGATCGCCAGATCATCAAGCGGCAGATCACCCGCGCGGGCGGGTTCGACCCGCTGAAGGTGGGGGAGGGGCCTTTCCCCCTGCCCATCGGCCAGAAGAAGGCGGACATCCTGAGCCGCTTCGACGTGGAGCTGCTTCCCGCGACCAAGGACCTGGTGTCGAATGACCCGGCGCTGCAGCAGCCGCTGGAGAACTTCGTGAAGGGTTCGTACCAGCTCAAGTTGACGCCCAAGCCGGGCGAGCGGTCGGTGGAGCTGGCGGAGATCCGGCTGTGGTATCGGCCCGATCCCACGACCGGGCAGCTCCTGCCGCGGATGGCGAGGACGGTGACGCCGCAGGGGGATATCTCGCTGGTGCAGCTCGCGAATGTGAAGGTGAACGGGCCTGTGCCGTCGGAAGCGATGGATACCCGCACGCCCGAGGGGTGGAAGCAGGACGTGCAGGAACTTCCCCCGGAAAACCGCCGATAAGTCTGGAACGTAAGGGTGGGGGGCTCTGCCCCGGTGCACGGAGGCGCGACTTGGCGGAGTTTCGACGGACGCGATGGTGGCTGGCGGTGATCGTGGCTCTTGCCGGGAGCGCGGTTTCCGCGCCGGCCCAGGTTGAGCCGCCGGTGAAGCCCGTCGTTCAGCCTGAAACAGGCGCGAGCGATGAAGTCATCAAGCCGATCGAGGCGCCGCCGACGCCCCCGGCGGTCCGGGCGCTGCTGGATCAGGTGTACCTGACCGAGGCGGAACGGCGCGAGCTGCGCGTCAAGCACGGGCTGTGGACGGAAAGCGACCTGGATACGCCCGTGCTGCGGGCGCGTGCCGCGGTGATGCGCGGCGACTTCTTTGATGCGAGCCTGGATGATCCCGAGGCGGCGGTGGAGGATCGCGCCGAGGCGTGCTGGCGGCGGGGCGAGCCGGAGACGGCGGTCTCGCTGCTGAAGGATGCGACGAGCGCGCGGGCGGTGCGTCTGCGGGGCGAGGCGCTGTACGACCTGGGGCGGCCAGCGGAAGCCGCGGCGGAGCTGGAGCGGCTCCGCGACCTCATCGCCGATTCGCGCAGCGCGGACGAGGTGGTGGAGGGGGTACGCGGCCTGATGCTGCTGGCGCGGATCAACGGCGCAAGCAAGTCGGGGTCGGAGTTCAAGGGGATGATCTCGCAGCTCGCGCACGCGCGCGACGTGCTGGATCGGCTCTCGTGGCGTGCGCCGCTCGCCGAGGCGCTGCTGCTGGAAGAGAAGAACAACTACCCCGAGATGGTGGAGGCGATGACCGCCGCGATCTCGTTCAACCCGCGCTGCGCGGAGGCGTGGCTGCTGGCGGGGCGCACCGCGGCGGACACCTTCGACTTTGAGCGAGCGGAGGCCATCGCGCTGCGGCTGGACGAGCTGGCGAAGCCGGGCGTGTCGCCCTACGCGGCGATCGTGCGCGCGATGGTGCAGCTCAAGCAGAACGAGGGCGAAGCCGCGGAGCGGGCGCTGGCACCCGTGCTGGAGCGGTACCCGAATCAGCGCGAGCTGCGCGCGGCGTGGGCGGCGGCCGCGGCGGGGCGGTTTGACTTTGAGGAAGCGGGGCGGCGGCTGGAGGCGTTCGACGCGCTGGCGCCGGGCTCGCCGATGGCGTATCTCACGGCGGGGAAGGCGATGGCCTCGGCTCGCCAGTACGACGAGGCGGCGATGTATCTGCGCGAGGCGGTGCGACGCTCGCCCAAGTGGCCCGAGCCGGTGATCGAGCTGGGGCTGTCGGAGATGCAGGCGGGGCGGCTGAGCGCCGCGCACGAGGCGCTGAACGCCGCGGCGGAAATGGACTCCTTCAACGTGCGCGCCGCCAACAGCCTCACGCTGCTGCGCGAGCTGGACACGTACATCGAGAGCGAGAGCGAGCACTTCATCATCCGCAGCAAGCCCGGCGCGGACGCCATCGTCGCGGCGGAGATGCTGCCGCAACTTGAGAAGATCTATCAGCGTGTGACGGGCAACGGCCCCGGCGGCATCGACCACGAGCCCGCGGCGAAGACGGTGGTGGAGCTTTACCCCAACCACCGCACCTTCGGCGTGCGGATCACGGGCGTGCCGCAGCTTCACACCATCGCCGCGGCGACGGGGCCGGTGATCGCGATGGAAGCGCCGCGCGAGGGGCCCGGGCACCTGGGGGCGTATGACTGGGCGCGTGTGGTGCAGCACGAGTACACCCACACGGTGACACTCAGCCGCACGAAGAACCGCCTGCCGCACTGGTTCACCGAGGCCGGGGCGGTTTACCTGGAGGACGCGCCCCGAGACACCACGACGGTGGAGCTGCTCGCGAAGGCGTATCGCACGAACAGCCTTTTCGACTTCGACACGATCAACGTGATGTTCGCGCGCCCGCGCAAGCCGACGGACCGCTCCCAGGCGTATGCGCAGGGCCACTGGATGTACGAGTTCATCATCGAGCGCTTCGGCCCCAGCAAGCCGCTGGAGCTGATGGACCTGTACGCCCAGGGGGTGCGCGAGGAAGCCGCGTTCCGGCAGGTGTTGGGCATCGGCCGCGCCGAGTTTCTGGAGCAGTTCAAGGCCTATGCACGCGACCAGCTCATCAGCTGGGGGATGCTCCCGACGGAGGAGACGCCGGACATCAACATGCTGATGGCGCGCGAGATGGGCGAGGACGATGGGCCGAGCGTGCCGCCCGAGGCCACGCCGGAGAAGATCGAGGAGTGGCTGCGGCAGTATCCGGACAATCCCTTCGTGCTCGCCGCGGCGGTGAAGGACCGCATGCGCGCACGGAACGGCAAGGCGGAAGCGGGGGATATCGAGCTGTTGGAGCGTTACGCGGCGGCGCGGCCCATGGACGTGCTGCCGCACAAGCTCCTGGCGGAGCTGTATCTGTCCGGGCGCGCGGCGGAGGTCGGGCGCGGTCCGGAGCACGCCGTCCCGCACCTGGAATATCTCGACATCCGCGAGACACGGTCCGCGGCGTATGCCATTGAGCTGGCGCGCCAGTACGCCGCGTTGGGCGAGCTGGACAAGGCCTCAGAGAAGGCGGAGCGTGCGACGCGGATCAACCCCTATGACGCGGCGACGCGAGAGTTCGCGGCGACGACTGCCTTGCGGCGCAAGGACTACGCCACGGCGGAGCGGCACATTCGGGCGCTCACCGTCCTTGAGCCCGACCGCCCCGTGCACAAGCAGCGTCTTGAGGCGTTGGAGAAGCTGCGCGAATCTTCTTCGCCGTGAATCACCGGCGCGTGTTGCAGGCGGCGCAGCGGCCGAACAGCACCAGCTCGTGGTTTTCCAGGCGGAAGCCCCGCGGCGTGAGATCGGCAAAGTCGCCGGGGCACCCCTCCACCTCGTACACCTTGCCGCAGGCGTTGCAGTAGAAGTGATGGTGGTGGCCCTTCCCCGCCAGCTCGTACCGCGGCGATTCGCCGGGGATCTCCACGACCTGCACCACGCCCGCTTCCACCAGCAGCTTCAGCGTGCGGTAGACCGTCGCCATTCCCAGCCCGCTCACACGGGCCTGGGCGTGCTCGAGGACTTCCCGCGGCGAGAGCGGGACGCCCGCATCGCCGATCACGTCGCGGATCGCCTGCCGCTGCCGGGTCTGTCGTTCGCGCGTGGACACGCCGGAGTTTAGGGTACGAACGGGATGTTGCTGAACAGGCAGTCGGAGAGCTGGCGGTAGATGTCGGTGATCTGCCGGCGCGTCGGCTCCGGCCCTGTTGCGGTGAGAATCCGGCGGGCGAGCGAGCCGCGGGAGAGCAGCACGTCGAGCTGTGGCTTGAAGCGTGCGTATCCGGGCTCACGGGCCAGCGTGGTCTCGATGAGATGAGCCCACAGGTCGCGGGCCGTGGCGTGCGGGGCGGGCATGCCCAGGGAGCGCAGGTATCGCTCGTTGGTGATGGCCGCCTGATCCGCGTCGCGTATCACGCTCAGCAGAATGTCGTGGAGCGGCTCGACGGGCCAGGCGCGAAGGTCGGCGAGGTCGCCCAGGCGGCCTTCGGTCATGGCGCGGAGCACGCCTGTGATCGCCGCGGCGATGGCCAGGTCCATCGCCGGACACTCCTGCACGTCCAGCACGCGGACTTCGATGGTGTCGCGCATGAAGCGGGCGATTGCACCGCGGCTGTTGGCCCACTCATAACGCATCGTGCCGTCGGGGTCGTGGGGCGCGTACTGCTCGTAGATCGGGGTGAGGACTTCGCGCTCGTAGTCGGCGCGGGTGTACACCGGCTCGGGGATGACCAGGCCCGCCGCGGCGGGGATGGCGCGGCTGTTGGTGCGGTAGACCTCCAGGCGGTTGTCGAGGGTGCCGGTGGCGCGCCCGTCCATGATCGGGGTCGAGGCGGAGAGCGCGGGCAGGATGGGCAGCAGGACGCGGACTGCCGCGTGCAACCGTCCGAACTCGTCCTCGGGCGAGGCGTCGCCGTGGAAGGGCAGGTTGAGGTGCGCGGCCTGGAGGTTGGCCCATCCGTGCCCGCGGCAGTCGAAAATCCGGTTGAAGATCGCGTAGACCTCGGAGTAATCGTGCGGCCAGAGGACCATTTCCTTGAATGGGTCCATGGTCGGGTGCATGCCCGTGGGCAGGAGCATGCAGTTCGCGTCCGCAAGGATGCGGCTGACCTGCTGGATGTGCGTGTGGAACGCGCGGTCGAGGCCGTCGAGCGTGCGGGCGGGCGTGGTGGTCTTGAACTCCAGGACGTGGAGCGTCAGCTCGTTGCTCCAGGTGATGTCGTGGAACTCGACCTGGTTGGGATAGTCGGGGTTGCCCTCGGCCTCGGCACGGGCGCCGGGCAGCGCCGCGGCTTGCCGGAGCACCTGATCGACAATCGGGCGGACCTTGAGCGTGTCGCGGTCCACGACCATGTATTCGAGCTCGACGCCGAAGGCCTGGAAGAGGTGAATCGCCTGCACTCGATAACCCTTTGAATATCAAACACGGAGGACACGGAGGTTGAAAATGATCAGACGACCCGGCGCGTCATGCCGTCCTTCGGCCTTGCGACGTTGAAGTTGATGATGAGCCCAGCCCGTTTGCCGGTGAGTCGAAGATTGGTTGTGAGCTTCGTGTTTACCTCCCGCGGGATTCGAGGCGCTTGAGGAAGACGCGCATCACGCGGAGGTACACCTCATCCCCCAGCACGCGGTCTTCGACGCCGGCGTCGATGTTGGGGTTGTCGTTGATCTCGATCACGTGCGCCTTGCCGTTGATCTCCTTCACGTCCACCCCGTAGAGCGAGTCGCCGATGAGGTTGGCGACGCGGACGGCGGTCTTCACCACGTCGCCGGGCACGGCGTCGATGGGCCAGGTCTCGAAGTTGCCGTAGGCGTCGTCGCCCTTCTTGGTGCGGTCGTAAATCTGCCAATGCGAGCCGGCCATGTAGTACTTGCAGGCGTAGAAGGGCTCGCGGTCCAGCACGCCGATGCGCCAGTCGAAGGGCGTGGGCACGAATGACTGCGCGATGAGCAGGTCCGACACCTTGAAGAGCCGCTCGACCTCCCGCACGTACTCCTCGCGCGTGGCGACCTTCACCACGCCCAGAGAAAAGGAACTGTCGGGCTGCTTGAGCACGATGGGCAGGCCCAGCACGTCGGGGCCGCTCTCCCAGTTGCCCTTGTGCAGGGTGAGGGTCGGCGGGGCCGCGATCTTGTGGCGGTGCAGCAGCTCGCTGATGTACACCTTGTTCGAGCAGCGCAGGATGGAGTCGGGGTCGTCGATCACGACGAGTCCCTCCGCCGCGGCACGCCGGGCGAAGCGGAAGGGGTACCTCGTCACGTTGGTGTTGTCGCGGATGAAGAGCGCGTCGAACTCCGCGAGCCGGCCGTAATCGTCCTTGGTGATGATCTCCACGTCGATGCCCATCGACTCGCCGGCCTTGATGAACTTCTTGATGGCCTTCTCGTCCGAGGCGGCGTTGGGCTCGCCCTTGGTGTAGAGGAGGGCGAGGTCGTACCGGGCCGTCTGATGGCGGGGCTTGCGGTGGGGGCGGTTGAAGTACTGCGTGGCGAAGCTGAGCACGTCCAGGAAGTGCTCGGGCGGGATGTCGTCGCTGGGGATGGTGCGCAGGCCCTCCAGCACCCAGCCTTCCTTCTCGCGCCGGAACTGCGCCCGCAGGAGGGGGGCGGGGAACTGGTTGAAGATCGCCAGCGCGAGCTGGTTGAACTCGGGCTCGACGTTGCGCCCGAAGTAGATGCTCAGGACGAAGGTGTCGCTGCGGACTTTCTTCAGACCCCGCTGGATTTCCTGGTCAAGATCCTGTCCGGCGAATCGGACGATCTCGGAGAGCTTGAGGTCCTGAATCGTCGAGATGTCCGGCAGCGGCTTGTGGCCCCGTGCCGCGGCGAGCAGCGAGACGTAGTACCCCAGGCTCTGGTAGCGATAGCTCTTGCACAGGTTGAAGACCTTGCGCTGCGTCCGTTCAGAGAACGATGGATCGGTGAGATATCGCTTCGCCGAGACGACTTCGACGCCCTCGATGTTCAACGGCCAGTCCTTGGGGTTGTCGAGGACGAGGAGGATGGACATGGCTCAAAGCTTTCGTTTCAACCGCTGCATGTGGCGGGAGGCGGGCGAGCCGCGGGGGGGGCCGCCCCTGGGCGTGACGAGCTTTCGTTTCAACCGCTGCATGTGGCGGGAGGCGGGCGAGCCGCGGGGGGGGCCGCCCCTGGGCGTGACGACCAGCAGGTTGGCGTCGTGGGTGAGGATGCCCAGCAGGATCGCGTTGATCAGCCGGGTCATGGACAGGCGGTAGCGGTTGGCGTGGAACGGGGGGTTCTCGTCGAGCGGGTCGGCCACCGTCACCTCGTTCTTTTCGGTGTCGAAGCCCACCAGCATGACGAAGTGCCCCTGCGGGTACCCCTTCACGTCGTCCTCTTCGGAGGGGGTGATCGCGCGGCGCTCGCGGTACAGGTAGGTAGACGAAAGGCCGGTGATGATGGGCGTGCCCTCGGCGATGTGGCGTGAGATGAGCTGTGGTGAGAGGTCTTCCATCCGCAGCTTGCCGCCCAGCTCCAGAAACTCGCGGTAGGCGCGGGTGGCGATGCCCAGGCGCGGCGTGTTCTTCTTGGCTTCCAGCTGCAGCTTCAGCAGCTCGCGCACGCCCGAAGGGTCGTGCAGGTCTCCGTCCTCGGCGAACCACGTCGGGTCGAACATCTGGACGTGGTAGGTGTAGATCGTCGCGTCGTAGCCGCGTTTGAGGGCGTGGTTCGCGAGGATTTCGATCAGCGTGCCGCCGTAGTCCGCGCGTTGCACCTGAGTGATCACCGTGCGCAGCGGCACGTCGTCGCCGTAATAGCAATACAGCGAATGAAGGCACGTCGGCCCGCACGACTCATCGTCGGGCTGCGCCTTGATCTCGAGTTTGATCTCGGTCTTCATTGCCTCCCTCCCCGCGAGGGGAGGGCTACGCGCCCACGCATCCGCCGCACGCCGCGGCGTGGTCGGCGAGTATACGTGCGGGCGTCAACCGGCGTTCTTGGGGGCGGCCTCTCCCTCCTTGGCGGCCTTGTAGTTGGCCCGCTTCTGGAGGGCATCGAAGGAGAAGGGGTCGATCTCGGTATTCTCTCGCAGCTCCTGCTGCAGGAAGTAGTTGTACGTGCCGCGGCCGAAGGAGCGGGCGGTCTCCAGGGTCACGGGGCGGTGGCCCAGCACCTGCACGATCGCCAGGGAGAGCTTGCCGGGGACGGGGACGACGATGGTGCGGTCGGCCAGATTCTCCGGGGTGGCGACCAGCTTCACGCCCAGCTCGCCCGCTCGGGTCATCGCCGCATCGCGGACCACCTCGTGGTTCAACTCGCCGGGGGCGAACTGCCGCGTCATATTTGCGTAGCGGAACACCGGCAGCGGGCGGGGAGTGGGGTCCGCCGCGCCCAGGGGGGCCGGGGCGGGGTACGCCGCGGCGATGGCGTCGAGGCCTTCGGTGACGGCGCGGCTGCGGAGGCTGTCGCTCATGGCGACGAGCCGGTCAAACGCGGCCTTGAGCTTCAGGTCGCGGATCACGTCCGCGCGGACTTCCTCGATGGACTCCGCCGGAGACTCGGGCCGCCATTCCAGCACGTTGATGTAGAAGCGGTCCTGCGTGCCGGGTTCGACGAGGAAGGTGTCGAAGGGAATCCCGGCCTGGAAGCCGATCGTCGCCCGCGGGTTCAGCTCGCGCAGGTTCTCCACCAGTCGGCGAAGGTCGCCCTGCAGCGTGCCGATGCGGAACTGGGCCCATCCGATCCCCGGCTCGCGACCGAGGTCCTGAACCTTCGTCCAGCCCTCGGCCCGCACGGTGACGGTGGGGGAGAAGTCATACCCCGCGGCCTTGAACCCCTCGCTGATCGCTTCCGCGAGGGTCGCCATGCGGATGCCGGTCTGATTCCAGTCCGCGGGCAGACGCCGGTAGGCGCCGTCCTGGGGCAGATTGCGCAGCTCGGGCTTGAGCCGGCTCGTGTACATGCGCTCCGCGTCGGCGAGCAGCGAGTCCACCCGCGCGTTGAGCAGGTCCTCGCGCACGCGGGGCGTCTCGGTGACTTCATCGCCCGTGTACTTGGAGCGGTTCTGGAGGTAGAACTTGCTGACCGCGACCGGATCGAGCTTCACGGCGTGCTTCAGCGCCTCGCGGTCCAGCTCCATGTACTCGAACTTGATCCGCGGCGGCTGGATGTAGCCGAAGCCGTACTCGCCCGTGCCGGGCTGCACGTTCTTGTACCGCTCGAACTGCGCCTGGATCTCCTCCTCGGTGGGCTCGGGGACTTCCGCGAGCAGGCGCTCGGCGGGGATGACGGTGCCGTCCACGACGATCCCGTCGAACATGTCCTTGATGCGGGTGACGCCGCGACGGTCGGAGATGCGCAGGGCGTTCATGTACTGCCCGCGCAGGCGCACGACGCCCTGGAGCTTCGCGAGGGTGCGGTCGAAGGCCTCGAGGCTCATGCGGGACTTCGCCGCGGCGAGGGGCCGGGCCTCGTTTTCAAGGCGAGCCGCGAGCTGGTCGCGCATGGTCTGATACTGATCCGGCGGGATGCTCTGCGCGAACATCTGCAGGCTGATCTCTGCGATCTGAGGGATGAGGTTGCGCCCGTCCTGCTGGTCGCCGACCAGCCCGGCGCGCATGGCCTCGTTGCTGAGCAGCATCCAGTGAGCGCCGTGCTCGATCTGAAGCCCTTCCACGACGGCGGGGGCGAACTCGCTGAGAGCCGCGTACTCCGCGTCGGCCTGATTGAGCTCGGCGCGCCGGACCTCGCGGTTGTAGGCCGTCGCGACGACCTGCTTCATCGGGTCGGGCTGGAAGATGTTGGGGCCGCTGAGCAGGAACATCACCATCAGCAGGGCGCCGAAGATCGCCATGAGGATCTTCCGGTTTTTCCGCATCAGCTTGGTCATGCTTGGCACTCGTGTCGCGCAAGGGCGCGCGGGTATGTGATCCGTGGAAACAAGAACGGCCGACCAGCAACGCCGGTCGGCCGTGGGAGTTCTTCGGGCCCACCGGGCCTCAATCTTAGCGGTAGAACTCGATGATGAGGTTGGTGTTGACGTCGAAGGGGATCTGGTCGCTGGTGGGGACGGCGACGATCCGAAGGGTGGTCTCGGCGGGGTTGAGCTCCATCCAGCCGGGGACCTCGTACCCGGCCAGCGACTCCATCGCCTCCTTCGCCAGCTTCTGAGCCTTGGGCTTGAGGGTGATGACGTCGCCGACGCTGACGCGGAAGCTCGGGCGGTCGGTCTTGCGGCCGTTCACGATGATGTGCCCGTGGGCGACCATCTGGCGGGCGGCCCAGATCGTGCGGGCCAGGCCCGCGCGACGGATCACGTTGTCCAGGCGGGTCTCCAGCATCGCCAGCAGCACGTCGCCGGTGTTGCCGGGCTGCTTCGCGGCTGCGTCGAGGTAGCGGCGGAACTGCTTCTCCAGCAGGCCGTAGTAGTACTTGAGCTTCTGCTTCTCGTTGAGGCGGATGCCGTAGTCGCGCAGGCGGCGGCCCCGGTAGCCGTGCATGCCAGGGAAGGTCAGGGCACGCTTGCTGGTGTGCTTGGGAGTGTCGGAGATCGGGACGCCGACGCGACGAGAGAGCTTGAGCTTGGGTCCGGTGTAACGGGCCATCTTCGTTCCTTCCGTCTCCAGATTCCGGCGGCAGCGGTATCGACCGTGCTCCGAACCTGGGTGGCCGCTTTGAGCGGCCGATCTGCGCCGGTGGGCCGAGTCTTCGGGCCGGCTGGGTGAGATCCGGTACTTCCCGCGGCACTCCCGCGGGGCCACGATTCAAGGCGCACGCCCTACCTCGGTCAACCCGCTGCCAACCCCCCTCACCGGACCGGGCCTTTGCATGGTTGGACGCCGCGCGGCGGGCGGGCTTTGAGACCTTCCCAGAAAACGGGTACCTTCCCCCAACCAGAGCCCCTCCAACCTCACCTACGCTCCCGCGGAATGCCACCGATGCCCAGACGCATCCCGCTCACCGTTCTGTCCCACGACCAGTACGAGAAGAAGGAAAAGTGCGGGGTCTTCGGCATCTGGGGGCATCCCCAGGCCGCCCGGCTCTGCTACCTGGGGCTGTACGCCCAGCAGCACCGGGGGCAGGAATCCGCCGGCATCGCCGTGAGCGATGGGGAAGTGCTCTCGGCGCACACGGGCATGGGGCTGGTCGCGGAGGTCTTCGACGCCCGCGCGCTCCAGCAGCTCGAGGCCCAAGGAGGGAAGGGGGCCATCGCCCACAACCGCTATTCCACGGCGGGGGGCTCGCTGGCCTGCAACGCCCAGCCGCTGCTGGAGAGCTACATCGGCGGGCAGGTCGCGGTCGCGCACAACGGCAACCTCATCAACAACCTCGCCATGCGCCGCCGCTTTGAAGAGGCCGGACATCTCTTCCACACCACCAGCGATACCGAGATCATCGTCCACCTGCTCGCATCGCCCGAGCAGCAGCGCGCGGTGGACCCCCTCGCGGCGACGCTCCGCCACCTGCAGGGCGCGTTTTCGCTGCTCTTCCTCTTCCCCGACCGCATCGAGGCGGCCCGCGACCCCTGGGGCTGGCGGCCCCTGATGCTGGGGCAGATGCCCACCGGCCAGTACGTCGTCGCGAGCGAGACGGTGGCGCTGGACGTGGTGGGGGCGAAGACGATCCGCGAGATCGAGCCTGGAGAGATCGTCACCATCAGCGACGAGGGGCTGCGCTCCCGCCGCTTCGCCGAGGTCGCGGAGCGGCCGGCGCACTGCGTCTTCGAGCACGTCTACTTCGCCAACCCCGCCAGCAACGTCTTCGGGCAGAACGTGCAGATCAGCCGCGAGGCCATGGGCGAGAGGCTCGCTCAGGAAGCCCCCGTGGACGCCGATTACGTGGTCCCGATGCCCGACTCCGGTCGCTCCGCGGCTCTGGGCTTTGCCCGCCGCAGCGGCATCCCGTACCGCGAGGCCATCGTTCCCAATCGCTACGTCGGCCGCACCTTCATCAAGCCCAGCCAGGACCAGCGCAACGCCGCGGTTCGCCTCAAGCTCAACATCATCGACGAACTGGTCCGCGGCAAGCGGCTGGTCATCGTGGACGACTCGATCGTCCGCGGCACGACCACCCGCGCGAAGATGGACCAGCTCCGCAGCGCGGGCGTGAAGGAAATCCATCTGCGGATCAGCTGCCCGCCCATCCGCCATCCTTGCTACTTCGGCGTGGACTTCGCCGAACGCAGTCAGCTCATCGCCAACGGCAAGACCGTGGAGCAGATCCGCGAGTATCTGGGTGTGGATTCCCTGCACTACCTCTCGCTGGAGGGGTTGCTGTCGGTGATGAACCGCCCCGCTGAGAGCTATTGCACCGCCTGCTACAGCGGCGATTACAGGCTTGATCCGACGCACCCGATCACCCACGAGGTTGTCGAACCCGAGCAGATGAAGATGTTCGGGTGAGACGGCCCTACCCTCATCCACCATGCCCGAACGCACTCCCTTCGTCGGCGGCAACTGGAAGATGAACACCAACCGCACGACCGGGTCAGACCTGACCCGCGGCGTGACGGACGGTCTCATGAACGTGGACGGCGTTGAGGTGGGCGTCTTCCCGCCCTTCCCCTATCTGCTCACCGTCCGCGCCATCCTCCGCGACCGCGGCTCCACCGTGAAGCTCGGCGCGCAGGACATGTACCACCAGAACGACGGGGCCTTCACCGGCGAAGTCTCCATCAACATGCTCAAGGACTGCGGCACGCAGATGGTGCTCTGCGGCCACTCCGAGCGCCGGCACATCCTGGGCGAGAAGGACGAGGTCGTGAACCGCAAGCTGCGGGCGGTGCTCGACGGCGGGCTCACGGGCATCCTCTGCGTGGGCGAGACTCTGGAAGAGCGCATCGCCGGTCATCAGGACATCGTGACAGCCCGTCAGGTGCGCACCGGGCTGGCTGAGATTCCCGCCTCGCACGCCGAGCGGCTCATCATCGCGTATGAGCCTGTGTGGGCGATCGGCACGGGCAAGACCGCGACCCCTCAGGACGCGCAGGACGCCCACGCAGCGATCCGCGCCATGATCCGCCGCATGTACAACACGGACATCGCGGAGCGCATGCGGATCATCTATGGCGGCTCCCTCAAGCCCGACACCGCGCCGGAGATCTTCGCGCAGCCCGACGTGGACGGCGGTCTGGTCGGCGGGGCTTCGCTCAATGCCGCGGACTTTGTGGAGATTTGCAAGGCCGCGGCGGCGGCGAAGCGGACGAGCTGACCGTCTCGGGGGGGCTCAGCTCGCCCCATTCGCGCGCCTGGCCGGCCGCGGCGTAGAGCTGCTCGGCGTAGTCCGACTGGTCGATCTCGAAGCAGCCGAACTGCTCGAGGTGGGGGTTGGTGAGCTGCGCATCCAGCATGGTGAAGCCCTGCCGCCGCAGGTGCTCCACCAGGTGGACGAGGCAGACCTTGCTCGCATTGCTGCCGCCCAGCTCCGGGCGCGAGAACATCGACTCGCCGCAGAACGCCGAGCCGATCACCAGCCCGTAAAGCCCTCCGACGAGCACCGGTCCTCTGGGGCCGTCGAGCCACGCCTCGATGCTGTGGGCGTGCCCGGCGCGGTGGAGCAGGTCGAAGAGCTTGACGATCTCGGGGCTGATCCACGTCTCCGTGCGCTGCTTGTTCAGCTTGGCGCATTCGCGCAGGACGCGCCCGAAGGCCTTGTCGCTGGTGATGCGGAATCGCCCGGAGCGCACGATGGACCGCAGCGAGCGGCTGACGCGGAAGCGTTCATCCAGCGGGATCACGCCGCGTTTGCGCGGCAGCACCCAGTGGACCACGCCCGTCTCCGGGTCTCGCATGGGGAACCAGCCGCGGGCGTAGGCCGAGAGCGTGGCGTCTACAAGGGCGCGTTCGTCACGGGTCAGGCCGTCGCGCGGTCGGGTGGCCATTTATGCAACTCCCCTGAGCGGGGGCAATGTACAATACCTAAGTCGTGCGGGACAGAGCGTACATCTCGATTGTGCAATGGCCCCAGGGATTTTCGAAGGAGCACCGCGTCCGGGCGCTGATGGATGCCCTGGGGATCGACATCTACGACGCAAGTCTGCGTGCCGTGCCGGAGCCGCCCCAGGTCTACGCCCGCGTGGAGGCCGACCTTGCAGCGAATGTTCTCGCACGTTTCCGTGCGCACAAAGTGACGGCCTTTGCCGTCACGCACTCGAGCCTGCGCGCTCAGCCCGCCCCCGTGCTCGTGAAGCGGCTCGTGCCCGCGATGGGCGCGGCGGAGCCTATGTACATGGTTGAGCCCTGGCGCGGCGAGCCCCAGGGCTTGCGCATGGCCGACGTCTTTCTCATCGTCCGCGCCGCGCTCAATCAGTCAAAGCACACCTACGACGCGAGGCCGAGTGTCGCCTTCGGGTGGAAGATCGCGGCCCCCGAATACGCCTTGATCAAGAGCGCCATCGACGGCCCGCTGGTGGAGCGCACGACCACCCTCAAGTTCACGTACATCATCGACGTCTACATGAACGACGGGCGGCGGTTCCGCTTCAACTCCGATCGCATTTCCTACGACGTGCTGGGCAATGACCGCTCCTACACCGACCGCGAGAACTCCGACCGGCTCGCCCTGCGCCTGGCGACCGAGGCCCCCCAGGCTCTGATCGACGTGGGCTTTGAGCGGTTCCGCGTTCCCGCCGAGTTCAGCCGGGACATGGTCTCCGTCTTCAGCTCCCGGGTCACGTATCAACGCGACCAGACGGCGGTTTTTGACTTTTACTCGGTGTGGATGCACGCCCTCCACCAGGGCATGGCCGCGTTGCACCCATAACCGGGCCGGGTGGGGCGGCGGGCTCCTTGAAACCGGCTCCCTAAGCTTCCCAATAGAGGGCAGGCAAGCGCCAGGGGGTGCAAGATGGACGACAAGCTCATCGCCAGGCTGCTCGAGGAGGACACGCTGATCCCCCTGCTGGTTTTTACCGGCGTAATCGTGATCGTGTCGCTGAAGACCATCGCTTCGGTGTTGAAGACCGTCGCTCGCGAGCGCAGCCGGCGCGAGATTGCCGCGTTCATCGCGGAGGGCGCGATGTCGCCGGATCAGGGCGAGCGGCTGATGAAGGCCGGGCCGAAGGAGTAAAGCATGTTCTTCGCAACCCTCGGATTGGATGATGAAAGCGAGCGCCGCCTGATCTCGATGGCTGTTCCTCTGGTGGCGATCGGCGGCGGCCTGCTGGTGGCGATCATCAGCATCATCACCAACGGCATCTCACGCGCCGTGCAGACACGCCACCGGGAGGAGTCACGGCGCGAGATCGCGGCGTATGTCGCCGAGGGCACCATGTCCCCCGATGACGCTTTCCGTCTGCTGGAGGCGGGGAACCGCAAAAAGGGTTCTTCCTGCTGCTGAGTCTTACGCCCCAGCGAGCGTGAGCACGCGCAAAAGCTCGGCCACCGACCACGCCTGCGCCATGCACCCCTCCGGCCGCCGCGGCGTGGGTGCATCCTCCCCGTCGTACACCTCCGCAAGCTGCCGGATAGGTCCCGGTTGGGTCGTGCGGGCCATCAGCTCGCGCA
The DNA here is from genome assembly GCA_937974035.1 of uncultured Phycisphaerales bacterium. GTDB lineage: Bacteria > Planctomycetota > Phycisphaerae > Phycisphaerales > UBA1924 > JAEYTB01. The sequence goes on along the minus strand of CALJIV010000051.1, from coordinate 44,642 downwards.
GCAGCGGGGTGAGCGCTTCGCGGGCCTCACGCCGTGATTCCTCGGAGAAGTTGCCCGCCCGCATGACGGCCTCGGCGTAAGGGCCGAGCAGCCAGGGCCACACCGTGCCGTTGTGGTACGCCGCGTCGCGCGTGCGCATCGAGCCTTCGAAGCGGGGGATGTAGCCCTGGTCCTCGGGGGAGAGCGTCCGCAGGCCCACCGGGGTCAGCAGGTGCTCGCGCACGCACTGGATCACCGCCCGCTGCTGCTCCTTCGTGAGCGGGGAGTAGGGCTGACAGACCGCGAAGAGCTGGTTGGGGCGAATGCGCAGGTCCTGTTTCCAGCCTTCGCGCGTCGGTGTGACCACGTCCGCGAGCCTGTTTTCCTGCTTGCACCAGAACGCCGCGGCGAAGGAAGCCCCCGCGCGGTCCGCGAGCTGCCGCAGGGCCCGCGCGCGGCGCGGGTTGTCCGGCTCCACCGCGTCTGCCAGCTCCAGCAGGCAGGAGTACCACAGGGCGTTGATTTCCACCGGCTTGCCGTGCCGGGGCGTGAAGACTACTCCGTCCCGACGCGCGTCCATCCACGTGAGCTGCGTGTCCACGCCGCCCGCGGCTACAAGCCCGTCGGACTCAACTCGAATGTCGAAGTCCGTGCCCTGCTGGTACGCCTCAATCACCCCGTAGCACGCGCCCAGGATGCTCCGGAACCCTTCGTGATCGCCGCTCACGCGCCGGTATTCGCACGCAGCGTGGATGAACCACAACGAGGCGTCCACGGTGTTGTACTCGGCACGCCCGCTGTTGTCGAAGCAGTTGGGGATCAGGCCCCGCCGCTGCAACGCAGCGAAGGCGAGCAGCGCGTCCAGTGCCTCCGCGTACCGCCCCGTGCAGAGCAGCAGGCCGCGCATGGAAATGAAGGTGTCCCGCCCCCAGTCGCTGAACCAGGGGTATCCGGCGATGACCGTCGCCAGCGGCGGCGTGCCGGGGGTCAGGGGCGTGCGCTGCACGATGAACTGATCCGCGGCGTGGAGCAGCGCCGGAAGCTCGGGCGTATCCGCCAGCGCTTGCGCCGGGGCGTGCGCCGGGAGCGATAGCGCCCGTTCATGCTGTGCAGCGGCTTCGTCGAAGCGGTGGGGGAAGGCCGCTTCGCGTTCCAGCGTGCTTGCCGTGAGCAGGATTTCGCGGGCACTGCCGGGGGCGTGGTCGCACTCGATAATGAAGACGCCGGGGCTGTAGAGATCTTCTATGCCGTCCTGGCCGCGCTCCAGCTCGCGCGGGTATTCGAAGCGATGCCACCACTGGGGCTCGATCGTGAAGGTCGCGGGGGTTGTGCCGTCGCGGAGCACAGAGATTCGCAGACGCCCGGTTTCCGTGCCGACCTCGCACACGCCGGTGCTGCACGATGCGCTGAAGACCTCGCCCTCACGCAGCAGGTTGTGGAAGTCGCGCAGGCCCACGAGGGGGCGGACTTCCAGCCACGCGGGGCCCGTCAGGCCCGCGACCCGATACCGGGCCATGACCGCGTTGGCCCCCCGGATCATCGTCAGCTCCCGCGTGACGGTGATGGGGCCGAACTTGTACCACCAGCGGCACCACCCCGCCCCGGTCTCAAACCGAACCAGGCGCTGCGACCCGGAGGGGTGAATCGTCCCTCCCGCGAAGCGGAAGGAGGAAAGCTCCAGCCGGTCGAGAGTTTTCTGCTCTCCCTCGCCCCGCTCGACCACCAGCCACTCCACGCAGGAGTGCAGGGCCACCACCCGGCCTACGGGTGGCGTCAGGGCCGCGACCAGCCAGGCGTGGTACCGCCGCTCCGGGATGCCGGAGGCGGTCCCCATCGCGAACCCGCCCAGCCCGTTGGTCAGCAGCCACTCGCTCCGCCCCAGGCGGACAAGCTGGTCCTCGTCCAGCACGGCGGGGGCGGGAGGGGGCAGGACCGGGGCGGCCGGGGTGGTAGGGGGGTTGGGAGTGGTGGGGTGGGACATTCCTGGTGCGTGCGAGCGTATCCGAGCCGGATGAATCGGTGTGGTCCCCGCCGAGTTCCCGGCTTGACCCCGTGCTGAAACCTCCCAACGCTATGGAATGGGAACCCCCTCTGCGATGACGAACTCTCAGGCGCCGTCCACCGGCACTCGTTCGCGTGGTGTGGCGGAGTTTCAGGCCAGCTCAAAGATCCTGTTCGACGGCATCACCTTTGATGACGTGCTGCTCCTGCCGCGGCGTTCGGGCGTGATGCCCGCGGACGCGGACACGAGCACGCAGCTCACGCGCACGATCCGGCTCAACATCCCGCTGCTCTCGGCCCCGATGGACACGGTGACGGAATCCGCTCTGGCCATCGCGCTGGCGCAGGAGGGGGGCCTGGGGATCATTCACAAGAACCTCAGCATTGAGGCCCAGGCGCGCGAGGTCACGAAGGTCAAGCGTTCCGCCAACGGCATCATCCTCGACCCGCTGACCCTCGGCCCCGGCGACACCGTCGCCCGAGCCAAGGAGCTGATGCGCACGCACAACGTCAGCGGCTTCCCCGTCACCGAGGACGGCTCCGAAAACCCCCGCGGCAAGGGCAAGGTTCTGGGCATCATCACGCGGCGCGACCTCAAGTTCGTGGACGACACCCAGACGCGCGTTCAGGACGTGATGAGCAAGGATGTCATCACGGCCCCCGCCGGCACCACGCTCGAGCAGGCCGAGGTCATCGCCAACAAGAACAAGGTCGAGAAGATCGTTCTGGTGGACGAGCAGTTCCGCCTCGCCGGGCTGATCACGATGCGCGACATCGAGCGCCTCAGCCGCTATCCCAAGGCGTGCACCGACGCCCGCGGCAGGCTGCGCTGCGGCGCTGCGGTGGGCGTGGATCAGTACGACCGCGTGGAGGCCCTCATCGCCGCGGAGGTTGACGTCATCACCGTGGACACGGCGCACGGGCACAGCGAGAACGTGCTGCGGACGGTGCGCACGCTGAAGCAGATGCAGGCGGTGAAGGACTCGGGGGTTCAGATCATCGCGGGCAACATCGCCACGGCCGAAGCGGCCCTCGATCTTGCGGAGGCGGGCGCGGACGCGGTGAAGGTGGGCATCGGCCCCGGCTCGATCTGCACCACGCGGGTCGTCACCGGCGTGGGCGTGCCTCAGATCACCGCCGTGATGCAGGTGGCGGACGCGCTCGCGAAGGCGGGTCTTGATATTCCGGTGATCGCCGACGGCGGCATCCGTCACAGCGGCGACATTCCCAAGGCCATCGCCGCGGGCGCGAGCGTCGTCATGATGGGCTCGCTCTTCGCGGGCCTGGATGAGAGCCCCGGCGAGGTCGTCATCACCCACGGCCGCCGCTACAAGAGCTACCGCGGCATGGGCAGCGAGGGCGCGATGAACGCGGGCTCCGCCGACCGCTACCGCCAGGCGGACAAGATCGACAGCGCCGGCAATGTGAAGCAGAAGTTCGTCCCCGAGGGCGTTGAGGGCCTGGTCGCCTACCGCGGCACGCTCGCGGAGTTCGTCTATCAGCTCGTGGGCGGGCTCAAGTCGAGCATGGGCTACTGCGGCTGCCGCACGATTGATGAGCTGCGCACCGAGGCCCGCTTCTGCCGCGTGAGCGGCGCGACGGTGATCGAGAACCACCCGCACGACATCCTGATCACGAAGGAAAGCCCGAACTACATGGCGAGCCGAGGGGGCTGAGGCTTCCCATCAGCCCGAAGGGATGAGTAATGGCTGCCGGGGGTGCTTTGAACTCCCGGCAAGCGCCTTTGCGCCCCGGCCGCTTCCTTTGCCTTCCGTATACTCCGCCCCATGCTCAAGTACGTCGGCCTCATCCTTTCCGACGCGGCGGGGCTCGTCCGTGTATGCGGTGCTTCTGTCGCCTTCCGATGGCTGCTCAAGGTTCTGACCAACTTCGGCGCGTGCCGACGTGAGGGCAATCTCCAGCCCGCCGATCGTGCGATGGGCGAAGGACCCTTTGTCTGCACGCACCGCTCCGGCGCGAAGGCCAAGATCAGCGGCCCGCAGGCCATCAGCGGCATCCGCGAAATCTGGGTGCGGGATGTGTACCTGGAGGGCGGGTTTCTGACCCTGCCGCGGGAGGGGGTCGTTGTGGACCTCGGGGCGAACATGGGGAACTTCTCCATGCTCGCGCTGGGGGCCGGCCCCGGCGTGCGCGTCGTGAGCGTCGAGCCCGAGCGCATGTATGCGGAAGGCCGTCTGCTGAATCAGCTCCGGGTCAACGGCTGGGAGTCCCGCTGCACCATCGTCAACGCCTTCGTCGGCGGCACGACCGCGGCACAGCAGGAAATCGAGACCTCCGGCACGGGCGGGGGAGTCCCTCACCTCACCGAGGCCGAGTTCGTTGAGCGCGCGGGCATCACCGACCGCATCGACCTGCTCAAGTGCGACATCGAGGGCAGCGAGTTCGACCTGCTCCGCCCCGGCTCGCGCATCCTCGCCATCACGCGCCAGATCGCGATGGAAGCTCACAAGGACCGCGGCGACGTGCAGGCGCTGTACAAGACCCTCGAAGCCGCAGGCTTTGAGGTCCGCATCGTTCGCTCCAGTCCCAACGACGACATCGTGCAGGCGCGCAAGCGGGCCTGAAGAAGACCGCGCGGAGCGGGGATTACTTGTACCTGGTCACCAGCTCCAGAATCGCCGGCTGATTGCGCTCGATCTGCAGCGAACGGCGCAGAGCCCGCATTCCTTCCTCGTGCGCGGCACGGTCCTGCTGCTGGCTGAACATCCACTGATTCAGCAGGCACACGCCCACGCCGTTGAGCGCCGGGTAGTAGTTCGGGTCGATCTCCAGCGACTTGCGGAATGAAGACAGAGCCGCGTCGTACCGCCGCAGGTTGAAGTACCCCACGCCCAGCCGCTCGTAGCACACAGCGGTGGGCTCCGTGCGCGCGAGCTGTTCGAGCGTGTTGACCATCTCCTCGTAACGGCCGACCTTGTTGAGGCTGTTGGCGAGGTTCAGCAGCAGGGGGCCGGTCAGCTCGGTCAGCTCCGCCGCCTGCTGGAACTCGACGATCGCGTCCTCGTGCCGCCCGAGGTTGGCGTAGATCGCGCCGAGGTTGGAGCGTGCCGCGGCGCTCTGGCCGTTGATCTTGACCGCGCGCTCCGCGTAGGCCAGCGCCTGGCGCGGTTCGTTGAGCTGCAGGTACGCCGTCCCCAGGTTCAGGTTGGCGTTGAAGTCGTCGGGGCGGATCGTCAGCGCCCGGATGTACGCGCGGATCGCCTCCTCAAACCGCGACATGAGCTGGAGCGTCAGGCCGTGCAGGTACTGGGCGTCGAAGTTCCGGGGTTCGAGGGTCGCCGCTGCGGCGTACCGCTGCTCGGCCATCTTGTAATCGCCTCGCTCGCGGTAGATGTCTCCCGCGCCCAGGTACGCCACCGTCAGGCGCGGGTTGGTCGCGATGGCCCGCTCGAACTCCTCCAGGGCCTTCTCGTAGTCGCCCGCGGCTTCCGCCGACTGCGCCCGCAGCACCGCGGCGTTGGCCTCCTCCCTGGCGCTTGGCGGGGCGATCATCGGCGCTCGCCCGTCGTTGCGGGTGCCCGCGGAAGGTGCGGAGCTCCGGCGGGGGGCGAACTTCTCGTCCAGCGACTGGCACCCCGGCAGCGCGAGCATCGCCGCGAGCACGGGGGTGATCACACAGGCGGTGAGCTGCGTCTTCGTCATCAAAGTCCCTCGTCTGTCCCCAGTACGCCGCCGGGCGACGTCCGGCCCGGTGCGCACCGCAATTGTGGCCCGGAAGAAGCGAGCCCGTGGCCTTACATCGGCCGCCGGCATCGTTGGGGGTCAGATTGGTGGTTTCCCGGAGGTGCGGGAGGCGGCACGCTTGGTGGTGCGGACACGCTTGGGGGGCGAGGAGGGTTCGGCGGGCTCCGCCTTCTTCTTTGCCGCGGCGGGTTTGGCCGCCGGAGAGGTGCTTTCCGGGGGGAAGGGGCCCGCCCCCATGATCGCCCGCAGACGCTCCAAGTTGATGACGTCCAGTGGTTTAGGAGAGCCTGGCTCGGGCGGGCCGGGAGGGCAGTCCTCCTCTTTGGGCGTTTCGAGGATCTTGGGGATCGTTCGGAAGGCCGGGGCGTTCACGATGTAGGCAAAGCCGCTGGCGCTGAGCGTTTCCAGCGTGGGTCGCAATGCGCCCCCGCCCACGGCACCCTCGCCGATGTGCATGTGACGGTCGAGCTTGCTCCCCAGCGCCCCCTTGCTGTCGTTGAGGTGCAGGACGTGGAGGTAACCCAACCCGCAGACCTGATCGAAGAGTTTGAACGTCGCCTCCGCCGCAGCGCGGGTGCTCATGTCATATCCCGCGGCGTGCAGGTGGCAGGTATCAAGGCAGAAGCCCACGCGCTCCGGCTCGCCGGTGGCTTCGGAGATGAGTTGGCGCAGGGAGGCCAGGTGCTCGAACTTGCCGCCCAGATTCGTGCCGCTGCCCGCGGTGCCTTCGAGGCAGCAGATGGTTTTGAAACCCTTGGTGCGCTGGAAGAGTTCCTTGTACGCCGCGGCGATGCGGCGGATGCCCTCCTCGGCGCTCGTGGTGGTGTACGCGCCGGGGTGATGCACGAGGAAGGGAATCGCCAGCGCCTCGCAGCGCTCGATCTCCACCACCATCAGGTCGATGGACTTGTTCCAGAGCGCGTCGTCCGGGCTGGCGAGGTTGATGAGGTAGGAGGCGTGGCTGACGACGCGGCCCCGCCACTTTAGCCGGTCCATGTGGGCCAGCCAGTCGCGCTGCATGCCCTGGTCCAGCGGGCCGACTTTCCATTGCCGCTGGTTCTTGGTGAAGACCTGCACGGTGTCCAGGCCCAGGGCCTCGGCCCGGAGCAGCGCGTTCACCATGGTCCCGGCGATGGAGAGGTGGGAGCCGAACATGCGGGCAGCGTAGCAGGGGGCGGGGCCCCAGCCACGGAAGATGCGCTGAGCGTCAGCCTGGGAAGGTCGTCGCGGCCTGGTCAACCTGGCGCGCCAGGTCGAAGTCCTTTTCGGTGATGCCGCCCGCGTCGTGCGTGGCGAGGGTGAGCGTCACGCGGTTGTAGCGGATGAGGATGTCGGGGTGGTGCTGGGCGGCCTCCGCGGCCTGCGCGACGGTGTCCACGAACCGCATCGCGGTGAGGAAGTCACGGAACTGGTAGGTCCTCTGGATCGCCTCGCCGACCAGTGCCCACTCGGGGACGCCTTTGAGGGCCTCGGTGATCTGGGCCTCGGTGAGTTTTTCCATTGAGTTCTCTCGGTGCGGGTGCGTAGGACAGGTTCTTCGAGTGTAGGGCTGTGCTCAATGATGGGCGCTTCACGGGGACGGCGGCCTGTTGGCGCAGTGTATGGCGGGCGTGCGGTGTATTGTGGAGGCGTGCCGCAGGGGAGTGAGCCGGTCGAGGTGACGCGGTTGGCGCCTTCGCCCACGGGGGCGTTGCACCTCGGCAATGCGCGCACATTTCTGGTGAACTGGGCTTTGGCGCGCCGGCAGGGGTGGCGGGTCGTGCTGCGGGTGGAAGACCTGGACACGCCGCGGGTCAAGCCCGGTGTTGTCGAGCAGACCATCGACCTGCTGCGCTGGCTGGGGATGGACTGGGACGTGGGGCCGCTGGTGCAGTCGGCGGACCTCGCCCCTTATCACGCGGCAATGGAGCGGCTCGCGGGGCTGGGGCTGGTGTATCCCTGCTCGCTGACGCGGAAGGAGATCGAGGAAGCCGCCTCGGCCCCGCAGGAGGGTTCACACGAGGTGGTGTTCCCGGCGTCGCTGAGGCCGGGGGTTCGGCCCGGCGCATTCACCGACGACGCCCCGAGTTGGCGGCTCGTGGTGGAGCCCGGCGAGGTGGCCTACGTGGACGACTTCGCCGGTCCGCAGCGATTCGACGTCTCGCGCACGATCGGCGACTTCATCGTGTGGACGAGGCGAGATCCGCAGCGTGCGGGCCAGCCCGCTTATCAGCTCGCGGTGGTGGTGGACGACGCCCGTCAGGGCGTCACGCGCGTGGTGCGGGGTGATGACCTGCTGGAGAGCGCTGCTCGCCAGCTTCTCCTTTACCGCGCGCTTGGGCTGGGGCCGGAGCCAGCGTACCTCCACCTGCCCTTGGTGCGGGGCGAGGACGGGCGGCGGCTCGCGAAGCGGCACGGGGACACGCGCCTGGACATGTACCGCTCCCGCGGCGTGCGGCCTGAGCGGGTCATCGGCCTTGTCGCCTACTGGTGCGGCCTGCTGCCCCGGCGCGAGGAGCTGTCCATCACGGAGTTCCGCGAAGGTCTGAACCTTCATACGATGCCCCGCGGGGGGGTGACGTTCACAGCGGAGGACGACGCATGGCTGTTGGGCTGAGGCTGCTGGCGGGGACGCTGAGCGTGGCGGCGATTGTCGCCGCGCTGCCGATGTGCGGTTGCGACCAGGCGCCCGCGGGTCAGCCCGCGCCGCAGCCCAAGCCGAGCCCAGCCGCGAATCCGAGGATGAACCCGACGCTTCCGACGGAAGAGGTCACGATCAGCGGTCGCACGTTCAAGCTGGAGCTGGCCGTGACGCCGGACACGCGCTTCAAGGGGCTGTCATTCCGGGAGACGATCGCGGAGGACGGGGGGATGCTCTTCGTGTTCCCGCGTCCGCAGACGACGGCCTTTGTGATGCGCGATTGCCCGGTGCCGATCGACATCATCTATCTGGACGCGACGGGGCGGATCATCAACATGCACAAGATGGTGCCCGATCCGCGCAAGCCGGGCGAGAGCGACTCCGATTATGAAGCGCGCCTGACGAAGTACCCCAGCGGGTACGACACGCAGTTCGTCATCGAGCTGAAGGGCAACACGCTGGACGCGCTCAAGCTTCAGAAGTTCGACAAGATCAAGCTCGATATCCCCAAGCTCAAGAAGATGGCGAAGTGAAGACGGGGGGCGAGTCGGCCGATCCTCTGGCGTGAGCGCCGGGCGCGCCGGGGGGTTGGAGTCCCCGCGCCGCGGCGTGATGCGTGCGGACTCAACTTCATGGCCCGTCATACCTTGTGCTTCGCCACGTCCGGGAATATCGCGGGCAGCCGCGCCCGCTGGGTTGCGCCGGTGGAAGCTGCCTGGCCGGGCGGGGAGCAGCCGGAGTTTCGCACGCTCGGCATTGATGCGCTCGTCGCCATGCTCGACAGCAGCCGCGAGTCGTCCGCGCCGGAGAAGTTTGACGCGGTATTCGTGGTTTTCGGACGTGAGGAACCTCCCCGCGGCATCGACTGCGTTGTCGAGGCCCTGGGCAACGTGAACATCGCCGGCGTCTGCCTCGTGCCCGACCCGGCGCAGTGGCGGCCCTTCCAGCGCCACGGCGTGATCTTCGAGTCCTACGAGACCTGCCCCGCCACGATCGCGGCCATGCTCTACGCCATCGCGGAGCGACAGCGCACCGTCGAAGGGTTGGCGCGTGAAGCCGCCATTGCCCAGCGCTGCCAGGGCGGCATCCGGCTTGAGATGGATCGGATTCACGAGGAGCTGCACCTGGCCGCGGCGGTGCAGCGAGAGTTCACCTCGGCCCCGCTCCCGCAGGTGGAGGGGCTGGAGTTCGGCGTGCTGTACCGGCCGGTGAACTTCGTGAGCGGCGACATTTACAACGTGCGGCCCCTGGGGGACGGCAAGGCGGCGTTCTTCCTGGCGGACGCCGTGGGGCACGGCGTGCCCGCGGCTCTGCTGACGATGGTGCTGACGAGCAGCCTGACGACGACCGAGATCGGTCCTGGCGGTGTGCTGAACGTGCTGGAGCCCTCCGAGGTGCTGCGTCGGCTCAACGACCGGCTGTGCCAGAGCTGCCTGGGGTCGGGGCGCTTCGCCACGGCGGTGTACGGCGTCGTGGACGCTCGCCGCGGGGAGGTCAAGGTCGCCGGCGCGGGTCACCCCTGGCCCATCCGTCTCTCGCGGGCGGGCGCGATGGAGGTGCGCACCGAGGGGCCGCTGCTGGGCGTCTTCCCCGGCGCGGAGTTCACCCAGGCGGAGGTGGAGCTGAGGAAAGGCGACACACTCCTGCTCTACACCGACGGCTTCGAGGCGATGTTCGAGCGCGGAGAGGGGGACGAAGAGGCCGAGTCCGCGTGGGCGGGCCGGTCTTATCTCCGCGAGCTGACCCGGATGGTGAGCAAGGACGCGGACATCTCCAGTTCTCTGCGGGAACTGGAGCACCTGCTGGACGAGCAGACCGGATCACTGCATCAGGCCGACGACATCACGGCGCTGGTGATCGCCCCTACGCGCAACGCCGCGGGCGCGACGCGGGCCAAGGCGGCGTAAGAAAGCCGCGCCTTCGCCCGCGGGGCTGGCAGTCATCGGTCTGGGATCGTGGTGCATGCGCCGCCGTCGGCTGAAACGTTGAGCCTTTGCGCGGTATGTTGCGTGCATGATCTCATGCCTGCTTTCGTGCCTCCTGGCCTTTGCGCCGGGGGATGTGGTGATCGACAGGGTGCTTGTGCTTCCCGCGTCTGGGCCGGGGGTGCGGGCGCCCTTCCGGGCGGACCCCGTGCAGTGGTCGCTCGCGAATGGGGAGTGGCGCACGCCGCTGGAGGGGGAAACGCTCGGCGCGAACGCCTGGCGTGAGGCGAGCGGCAAGGAGGGGGTGTTCGAGGGACGCTCTTTCTCGGGCGGGTACTCGTACGCGACCTTCGAGAGCGAGACGGAAAGCGTGATGATGCTGGAGGCGGCGGGGCACGTGGCCCTGTCGTTCAACGGTGAGCCGCGGGCGGGCGATCCGTACGGCTACGGGTATGTCCGGCTGCCGGTGAAGGTGCGAAAGGGGATGAACGAGATCCTGGCGCAGAACGGGCGCGGCAGGCTCTCGCTGAAGCTGACGCAGGCCCGCGGGCGGGCGTTCCTCGACACGGCGGACGCGACGCTGCCCGACCTGGTGCAGGGCTCGGGCGATCCGGTGGTGGGGGGGCTGGTGGTGGTCAACGCCACGGAGCAGTGGCAGCGGGGCCTGCACGTGAGCGTGGCGTGCGAGGGGGCGGTGTCGCGGACGGAGCTGCCCGCCGTGCCGCCGCTGACTGTGCGCAAAGTTCCGGTTTCGTTCACGCCCCCCGCGGGCTTGGCGGGCGAGAGCGTGGAGTACACGCTCACTCTGACCTCCGCGAGCGATCAGGACGTGCGCGACGAAGTGAAGGTGCGGCTGCGGGTGCGCACCCCGCGGCAGACGCGGAAGGTGACGTTCATCAGCGGGATCGACGGCTCGGTGCAGTATTATGCCCTGAACCCGGCGTTCGGTGAGGGGAAGCCCGCGGGGCTGGTGCTCTCGCTCCACGGGGCGAGCGTGGAGGCGACCAGCCAGGCGGATGCGTACCGGGCGAAGCCGGAGCTGCACATCGTCTGCCCGACGAACCGGCGGCCCTTCGGGTTTGACTGGGAGGATTGGGGCCGGCTGGATGCGCTGGAGGTTCTGTCGCACGCAACCGAATGGCTGAAGCCCGACCCGGCGCGGGTGTACCTCACCGGGCACTCGATGGGCGGGCACGGCACGTGGAACTTCGGCGTGCTGTTCCCCGATCGCTTCGCGGCGATTGCTCCCAGCGCGGGGTGGGTGTCCTTCTGGTCCTACACCGGCGCGCAGGAGTACGACAACCCCGCGCCGATGGAGAAGGTCTTCCGGCGCGCTGTCACGCCCAGCGACACGCTGAAGATGTCGCGCAACTACCTCCATCACGGCGTGTACATCCTCCACGGCGACGCGGACGACAACGTGCCCGTGGGCCAGGCGCGGCTGATGCGGCGGCACCTGTCGGAGTTCCACCCGGACTTTGCGTATTACGAGCGGCCGGGGGCGGGGCACTGGTGGGGCAACGAGTGCGTGGACTGGCCGCCGATCTTCGAGTTCTTCACCCGGCGCCAGCGGCAGGACTCGGACAGCGTGGAGTTCATTACGCCCAACGTCGGTGTGTCGAGCGACTGCCGGTGGGTAAGTGTGCGGCAGCAGCAGGTGCAGAACGAGTATTCCGTCGTGAAGATCGACCTGGACCGCGCCAAGCGCACCTTCACCGCGCGGGAGCTGACCAATGTGGCACTGCTGCACCTGGACCGCTCCATGCTGGAGGGCCCCGGCGCGGTGTACTTCACGCACGACGGGCAGACCATCGACATCACCGCGGAGGGAGACGGTCGGGTCGCGCTGCGCCGCACCGGGCAGGGGTGGACGCTCGAGCCCGTGCGCACCGACGACCAGAAGGGGCCGGAGCGCACCGGACCTTTCAAGCACGTCTTCAACCGGCGCGCGGTGCTGGTCTACGGCACGGGCGGCGACGACGCGGATCGGGCGTGGGCCTTCAACAAGGCGCGGTTTGACGCGGAAACCTTCTGGTATCGCGGCAACGGCGCGTTCGAGATCGTGCCCGACACAGAGTACGACCCCGCCCGCTTCGCCGGGCGCAACGTGGTGCTGTACGGCAACGCGGACACCAACCACGCCTGGAAGGCGCTGCTCTCGCACGCGCCGGTGCAGGCGTGGCGGGGATTGGTGCGCGTGGGCGAGCGTGAGATGGCTGGTGAAGACCTGGTGGCGATGTTCGTCTATCGGTACCCCGGCTCATCCACGACGCTGGTGGGCGCAGTGGCGCCGACGGGGCCGGCGGGACGGACCGCCGCGGAGCGGGTGGGTTACTTCACCTCCGGCGTGGGATACCCGGACTGGACGGTGTTCTCGTCGCGCGTGCTGCGGGACGGTCTGGACGGCGTGCGCGCGGCGGGATGGTTCGGGAACCAGTGGAACCTGGACGAGGACCAGAGCGTGTTTGCGGAGTAGGTCGCCGCGGCGTCTGGCGTGGATGCCCGCCTGATTACAGCTTCGGCTGATTCTTGATGTCGTCGTCTTCGTCGAGGAAGTCGAAGTCGGCGACGGAGCTGTCGTCGGGGTCGTCGCTGAAGCTGGGGAGGGAAGGCTTGGGGGCGGGCTTGCTCGCCGCGGGGGAAGGCTTGGGGGTCGGGCGGGGGGCGGCGACGCCCAGGGGGACCGCACCCTCGTCCCACGCCTCTTCGGCGTCGATCACGGCGGGGTTGCCGTCGATCCGCACGACGAAGACGAGATTGCCGAGGGAGATCAGGTCGCCGGGGGCGAGCTCGGCCTGGGTGACCTTCACGCGGTTGACGTAGGTGCCGTTGGAGGAGCCCAGGTCGCGGAGGGTGACCTTGCCGTCGCCGACGATCAGCTCGCAGTGGTGCCGGGAAATCCCCGAGTCCGGGATGCGGAGCGTGCAGTCGGTCTGGCGACCGATGATGGCCTGCCGCTTCAGGGGGATTTCGCTCTGGCGTCCATCTTCGCGGACGAGAACCAGCGATGCTTTCATCCGGACGCCCTCCAATCCCAAACCCACGCGGCGGCGCGGGCGGAGCATTCTACCATCCGATCGTGCCGCCTCCTATGTCTATCCCTGTGCTTGGCCAAAGGTTCGGCGCGGCCAGGGAGAGCGCGCGCCGGGCGCTGTCGGCCCTTCCCCCCGGCCGCCGGGCCTTCTCCCTGTACATCCATGTGCCCTTTTGCTTCCACAAGTGCCATTACTGCGACTTCTACAGCATTGTGGACAAACAGGACCGTCAGGGGGCGTATACGGACCGGCTTTGCGAGGAACTGCGGGCGCTGGCCCCATGGGCCGGGCCGCTCCGCACGGTGTTCGTGGGGGGGGGGACGCCGACGCTCCTTCGGCCCGACCTGTGGGAACGGGTGCTGGAGGCCCTCCGGGGGGCTTACGAGTTCGCCCCGGGGCATGAGTTCACCGTGGAGTGCAACCCCGAAACCGCCACGCCCGAGTTGATGGCGGTGCTCGCTGCGGGGGGCGTCAACCGCATTTCCATCGGGGCCCAGAGCTTTAACCCAACGCACCTGAAAACTCTGGAGCGGTGGCACGACCCGGCCAACGTCGCCCGATCGCTGGAGCTGGCCCGCGCGGCGGGGATCGTCCGCCAGAGCCTAGACCTCATCTGGGGCATCCCCGGCCAGACGTTGGCGGAGTGGGAGCAGGACCTGCGCACGGCGCTCTCTCTGGGCACGTCGCACCTCTCCTGCTACAGCCTGACCTACGAGCCGGGCACAGCGATGACGGCGAGGCTGAACCGGGGCGAGTTCGCCAAGGTGGATGAAGACCTTGACGCGGACATGTTCTGTCTGACGCTCGACACGCTCCGCCGCGAGGGGATGGAGCGGTACGAGGTCTCGAACTTCGCCAGGCCGGGGGCGGAGTGTCGGCACAACCTCGCCTACTGGCGTCAGGAAGACTGGCTCGCGGCGGGGCCTTCCGCATCGGCGCACATGGCAGGGTGGCGGTGGAAGAACACGCCGCGCCTGGACGACTGGCTGAACTTTTCGGATGGGGGGCTGGCGCCGGTCGTGGACATGGAACCTGCGGAGGAGCGTCGCAACCTGCGCGAGCGACTGATGACGGGGCTGCGGATCGCGGAGGGGGTGGAAGTGGTGGATGAGCCGCGGGTCCGACGCGCGGCGGAGCGGAATATCGAGCGCGGGTTGCTGGTGGAACGGGGCGGGCGCTGGGTGCTCACCGACGCGGGGTTCATGGTGGGGGACACGGTCGCCGCGGAGCTGATGGCGGCGGTTTAGCCCGGCTCGGTGGTTTCCAGGTCGGGGCGTTTGAGGCCCATGATCTTGAGCAGGCCCTTGAGGTCCTGCGGCCAGGGGGCGCGCACGTCGGTGCGCTCGCCGGTGATGGGGTGGGGGAAGGTGATGCGGTGGGCGTGGAGGGCGAGGCGCGGCGAGACGTGCCGCAGGCTCACCGGTCCGTAGAACTCATCTCCCAGGATCGGGCAGTTGATGGATTCCAGGTGAACGCGGAGCTGGTGGAGGCGGCCGGTGACGGCGCGGCACTCCAGGAGCGTGGCCTTGTCGTTGGCCTGCACCACGCGCCACGCGGTGACGGCGGGCTTGCCCGCGCCGCTGATGCGAGCCAGTTTCTTGGGGCGCGTGTCGCCCTTGACGCGGCCTTCGTATTCCAGCAGCGGCTTGCGGATGACGCCGGTATCGCCGTGGGGGCGGTTCTTGGTGACGGCCCAGTAGTACTTGGCGACCTCGCGCTGCTCGAAGACCTCGCGGAGGGCGTCGTACGCCGCGGGGGTGAGCGCGAGCATCAGCAGGCCGCTGGTGTCCTTGTCGAGGCGGTGGAGGAGGCCGAAGTCGCGCGACTTGCCGAGCTTTTGCAGGCGAGGGCCGTACGTGGCGAAGAGGCCGTTGAGCAGCGAGTCCTTCTCGTGGCCCAGGCCGGGGGCGGTGACGGTGCGCGCGGGCTTGTTGACGACAAGGACGTGCTCGTCCTCGTAGCGGACCTTGTAAGTGACGGTGGGGTTGGGCTCGACGGAGAGGTTTGCCATTGGGGTTCAGCGGCCGGGGCAGGCGGCATTGTCCACGTAGAAGCGAAGCTCTCCGGCCATCGGGTCCAGGTAGAGCACGGGCATGGTGTGGTCGCGGCGGCGCGTGCGCACCGCCTGGGCGATCCTCGCGACGGCGTCGCGACACTCCGCGCCGGAGGCCATCACCGCGACCATGCGAGCCGCGTTGATGAACTGGAGCGTCATCGAGACCGCGGGGGCGTCCTCGGAGCCCTCGACCTCCTGCACCAGGCGGGAGTCGTCCTGGATGGGGGGATGCTGGAGCCGGTCGAACCCGGCGACGCCGCCCGAGGGAGAGAGCGAGAGCAGCACGTAGTCGAGGCGATCGTGCCCTTTCTCGCGCCAGCCGAGGGTTTCGCGCAGCGTGCTTTCATACGCCGCGACGCCCTCGCTCGGAGGGGCGGTGATGGAAAGGCGGTGGATCTGCTCGGGCGGGATGCCCGACTGCTCCAGCACCAGCCCGGAGACGGTCGCCCAGCGGGAGTCTTCCTCCGGGGCGGTGATCTCATCCACCATCCACACGCGGGTGTGGTTCCAGGGGAAGTCGCGGTGGTTGAGGTCGTACATCAGCCGGCGCAGGCAGGGCTCGATCTGCGCTGTGGCGGAAAGGGCGAACTGGAAGTCGCCGAAGGCGCGGATGCAGTTGCGGGCGTGGATCGCCAGGTCGGCGAGCAGGGCGTCGATCAGTGTGTCGGCATCGGGCCGATGGACCACGCCCCCGGTCAGGCGCGGCGTGGGCACGTCGGTGCCCGGTACCAGGTCAAAGGGTTCGGCTTCGCTGGACACGCCCCATTGTGCGCCGGCGGGGTGGAAAAGGCCAATGGAGGGGGGGCGGGGCGGAAATGGCTCCACACGCCCCCGCGGACGGCTCATAATCAAGGGCATGACGACTTACCTCATCACCGGGGCCGGGCGCGGCATTGGGCAGGAGTTCGTGCGTCAGCTTCTGGAGCGGGGGGAAACGGTCCTCGCGGCGGCGCGGGATACTTCGCGACTGCCGGTGGGGGTGACGGCCCTGGAGTTGGATGTCTCCGACGGCGCGAGCATCGAGGCGATGGCGAAGGCCGTGGCCGGCAGGCCGGTGGACGTGCTGATCAACAACGCGGGCGTGAACAGCCCGGTCAAGTCGTTGGAGGAGTTGACCGCCGGGGAGCTGGAGCGGGTGTACCGCATCAACGTCGTCGGTCCGATGATGGTGACGCGGGCGCTCTTGCCCAGCCTGCGGGCCGGACGGCGGCGCGTGGTGGTGAACATCAGCTCGATGATGGGCAGCCTGAGCGACGCGGCGTCCAAGCCGAACGCCAAGAGCTACGCCTATCGCTCCAGCAAGTCCGCGCTGAACATGCTCACGGTGTGCATGGCCAACGAGCTGCGGCCCGAGGGCTTCACCTGCGTTGCGGTTCACCCCGGCTGGGTGCGGACCGACATGGGCGGAAACGAAGCACCGCTCACCGTTTCAGAAAGCGTCTCGGCGATGCTCAAAACGATCGAAAGCCTCACGCCCGAACGCACTGGCGCGTTCATAGAGCGTGATGGGCGAACGATCGCGTGGTGAAGTCGATTAGTTCCCGTCTCCGGTGACGGCACGGCGCGGGGAGTTGCGAGGGATTTCCTCGGCGGCAGAGCCGCCGGACTGGGACGCCTCCCGCACCGACTGTTGCACGGTTTCAGCCTGGATCAGGGCCGGCTCCGGGGGCGGCGGCTCGCCACTTCCGCTCATGGTGAAGTAGATCACGCCCGCGACGATAAAGAGAACGCCGCACACACCGAGCAGGATCAGTTTTTTCCGCTGTTCGGGATTCGCACTCATGGCAGGTCCACTCCCCGGATCCCGCCGCGGGTGGCCCAGAAGTAGGCGGGCTTGCCGGGGTTGTTGTCGAACTCAAACTCGCTCGTGCGCGGCACGCCGTCGAACTCGAAGAAGTACCGCAACTCGCTGTCGGGCGGGTTCCAAAGACCGGCGGGCTGATAGAGGTTGGCGCCGGGAGAGAGATTGGTCATGCCGGGATTGGTAGACGTTGCGGCGTAGATGTTGGCCATCGAGACGGTCTTGCCGCTGCCGTCCACACAAGCGACCTGAGGCTTGGCGACGGGGTCGTTCCACGACGGGGTCTGCCCGCCGCGGGTCTTGGAGTAGAAGTCGGCACGTTCGAAGAGCAGAACCTTGGCCATCGGGGCCCAGACGTCGGAGACCTTGTTGCGGCGGATGTTGTAGGAGTTGACGCCCGCGGGCTGGCCGGTAGCGCTGGTGGGCGCGATGATGCGGGTGGGGGTGGGGTTGCTGAACTGCTGCGGTGTCTGCCAGAAGACCGGCGGATACCAGTAGGAGACGGGGAAGATCCAGGTGAAGTCGGTCTGGGCGTTGCCGCTGGTGGTCTCGCGGAGCATGCGCTGCAGGCCGACGTCTGCGGGAGCGAAGCCGGACTTCATGCGCGACTGGCGAACGTCGTCGCCGAACAGCATGTGGGAGAGCCAGTGATAGCCGAAGGTCTCGGTGCCCTGGTTGCTCTGAAGACCGGTGCCGTAGTCCCAGCGGTAGTTGTAGATGGGGTGGCCGATGGACTGGGAGTACTCGACGGGTTCCCAGACGATGCATCGCTCATCGCCGGCGGGCGTGCGCTGATCGTTGTAGGGCAGGAAGGGATTGATGAACTCCTCCTTCTTCTCGGTGGAGTACATGTGCATGAAGGCGGAGTTCTGGTGAAGGTTGGAGAGGCTGACAGTGCGCTGGCTGCTGATGCGCGCCTTGCCGAGGGACGGCAAAAGGATGCTGATCAACAGCGCGATGATCGCGATGACGACGAGCAGCTCAATCAGCGTGAAGGCGCGACGCCTCATGCAGCACCCCTTTCCAGAAGTTCCCTTGCCGGATCCTGCCCTCGAATGAGGTGTTAGGATCATACCTGAACTCGGCTGGTTGTGCGCGAGAATAAAGGTTCACCACTCTGCCGCAATCGGGGTTGTTCGCCTTCCGTCCGGATTCGAAGCCGTATAGAGGTTTTCGTGTTCCGATGGAGAGGGGGGCAACGCGCGTCGTTGGACTGGCCACACAACGCTACTTGCCTTGGTACCGTCCTCGTGCAGGCCCTCGCGGACGAGAAGGCGTGCTCGGCTGAGAGGGCTGATCCGAACTTGAGCTGGCAGACGTGGTGGTGACGGGATTGGTCGGCGTGGGAGTACGGACGTTGAAGTAGATCAGTACGACAGCGGAGAGCAGGACGACTCCAGCCACCGCGAGCTTGATCTTGTCAGCCTTGGACATGGGTAGGTCCGATCAGTTGCGGAGGTCCGTGAAGATCACGGTGTAGAACTGGTTGCTGTAGGCGGGGATCTGGTCCCACGGAACGCTGCCCGCCATCTCCTCCCCGCCCTGGATCGCGGTGAGGTAAGCAGCATGCCCATCCATGAAGCCCATGACGGACTTGTTGAAGTCTCCGTATCCGTTGCGAACGGGCAGGTCGGTGGCTCTCAGGTTCATGACAATGTCGGCCCACTCGTCGTACAGCCACACCATGCGAGAGGGCTGGAAGGAATCAGCGGTTTTGAACCGACGGGCGCCGAGCTCAAACTTCTTTTCGAAAGACAGCGACGAGGTCATGTCGACCTGGTCCCACCACTTCGACTGCCACTGGTAGCTGGTGCCGACATCGTCGTAGCAGCTCACAGCCGGACTGGCGTTGTTGTTGGGCCAGTTCTGCTGGTGACCAATCATGTCGCTGGGATCGCGGACCACGGGCAACTGGAAGTTCACCCGTTCTTCCGTGTTGCCCATCGCCGTGGGGGGATTCACGCCGGGGATGGGGGTCGAGGTCAGGTAGGGGTTGAGGGGGCGGTCGGTAGCCTCCACGTCAAACACCCGCCCTGCCCAGGAGCCGTGGTTGTACTTACCCCAGGCGCTCCAGGTGCACCAGCCTTCGAGCGCGCCGCTGGTGGGGGTCTGCGCGATTCCACGCCGATAGGTCAGCGTGATGGGGAGGAAGCCCTTTTGCTCCTGCTGGTAGGCAGCGCCGGCGGTCCCGATAGACTTGACGTTCGAGAGCGAAATGGCCTGGCGCCCCGCCTTGCGGGCCTTGCCGAGAGCCGGCAAGAGAATGCCGATCAGCAGCGCGATGATCGCGATGACAACAAGCAGCTCAATCAGCGTGAAGGCGCGACGCCTCATGCAGCACCCCTTTCAAGAAGTCTCTTCCGGGTCCGCCCTCGAATGAGGGTGATAGATCATATCGAACTCGGCCGAGTCTGCACAAGGGAAGATCCGCATGCAGGTCGGATTCTGTTCCTAAAAACCCATGACCTGACCCGCCATCTTGTGTTTGATATATGTTTGGGTTAGTGCCGGTGGTGATTGAGGTGCATCGGCGTGTGGTGGTGGGCGTGGAAGAGCGGCGCGACATACGAGGACTTCCAGAAGGGGGTGTAGCCGTAGTGGCGGAGCAGCGCGGCGAGGGTTTCCATGCTGAGCCTCGCGGCATCCTGCTCCACGCGGGGGGCGCTCTCGATGTCCTGGCGCGTGCGCTCCAGGTACACCGCATCCGCTTCGACGCGGACGATGGCATCCACCGGAATGGGTGAGAGCCGCCGCTGCAGCCCGAGGAACCCGGTGCGGGTCCAAACCTCGATGAACCGGACGTGGTTGTGTTCGTTGTCGAGGATCAGCTGCGCAATGGTTCCCACGGCATGCCCGTGGGCGTCGATGACCCGCCTGCCGCGGACATCCTCCCGTTGGTCGGCGAAGCGGGTTCTGTTGTTGCTGAAATGGACCAGTGGGCCGACGGTCGATCCCGGGTCCAGCGGCCTGTCGGAGTGCGTCGTGGCCATGTGGGCCTCCTCGGAAGGAAGGGGCAGGGCTCTCTCCACACGGACGCGGCGAATGCCGCGGAGTCAGACGCGGTCGCGGATGCCGCCCACACCCTCGGCGGAAGCGCAGTGCTTGCAGCAGAACATGGCGTCGCCCGCCTCGACGCCGTGGCCGACGATGCGGACTCCACAGTGGCGGCAGACGGGGGCGAGCGCGGCGATGGCGCACTCAAAGGAGTCGAAGGTGTGCGACTTGCCTCCCATCTCGACGTGGAAGGCTTTGTCGTAGTCGTTGCCGCAGCGCTCGCAGATGGGCATGGGGACGCTCCTTACCGAAGCATGCGAGCGCGTATGAAAACGGAATGAGAAAGCCCGTGGCGGGAATCGAATGTTCAGATACCGCGGTTGTGGCCTCGGGTAGAAAAGCCGAGCATCAGAGCGCCAGCTTCTCCCGCTTCACGATGTCGTCCTCGGTGTCCATGATGCCGTCGGGGCCGGCGCTGCGCCAGACGACGGTCGTGCCCTCGCGCGAGCCCTCGTTCTCATAA
The DNA here is from genome assembly GCA_937974035.1 of uncultured Phycisphaerales bacterium. Lineage (GTDB taxonomy): Bacteria > Planctomycetota > Phycisphaerae > Phycisphaerales > UBA1924 > JAEYTB01. The sequence goes on along the minus strand of CALJIV010000051.1, from coordinate 24,003 downwards.
GAGAAGGTCATGGGCTTCTTCCATGGGTCGAGCAGGGCGGGGCCGGCGTCCAACTCTTCCGCGGTCTTGGGAAGGCGGTTGTTCTGGAGCTTGAAGGCGACGATGCAGGCGTTGAGCTGCTGGGTGTTGATGTCCTGCACCTGCTGCCTTGCCTGCTTGCGGGAGTCGGACACGGTCTGCATGTAGCTCTTGCCGCCGAAGTTGCCGAAGTACATCACCATGCCGATCAGAAGCACGATCAGCATGAGAAGCAGGCCGACTCCTGCGCCGAGGCGTCCGGGGCGTGCGTGGTGCATGTCGTGAGTATACGAAAAGGGGAGTGGGGGGCCGCTATTTAGCTTGTCGCGGGATCGGCTTGCGCTGCTTCCGCGTCCGTAGCTTGCGTCTCGGCCGTTTCCGTCGCCTCTTCCTCGGCGTCTTCCCTCGCACGGATGTAGATGCTCCCCTCGATCCGGTCCTGCCGCACCGCGACCTTGCGGTTGCGCACCAGTTCCAGCAGGGCGAGGAACAGCCCCACCATCTCGCTCCGTGTGCGGCCCTTGAAGAGCGTCGCCAGCTCCATCTCCTGCCTGGCCTCCGGCTCGGAGGTCAGGCGGGACATGATGTCCGCGGCGTGAATCTCGATCGGCGTGTCGTCGTACTTGACCTGGTGATCGCCGAGGCGATCGAAGTTCACGCTCTCGGCGATCCGTTGGAAGGCCTCCACGAGGTCGAGCAGGTCGATGTCCTCAAGCTCCGTGTCCTGCGAGGCGTTCTGAATCGCCGCGCGCAGGGCCTCGCTGTCGATCCCCGCCGGATGCACGGGGAAGCGCCGCCGCTGGTCCTCCGCGCGCCATTCCAGGTGGTCCGCGGCGTCGCGGTACTTCTTGTACTCCAGAAGCTGACGCACCAGCTCCGCGCGGGGGTCCTCGGCGGGTTTCTCGGGGCATGCCCCCTCTTCGCCGCGGGTGGCGGGCGGGCGGGGCATGAGCATGCGGCTCTTCAGCTCCATCAGCGTCGCGGCCATGACGAGGAACTCGCCCGCCACGTCGATGTCGATGCGCGTGGAGGATCCCAGTTGCCGAAGGAAGCCGAGGTACTGCTCCGTGATCACCGCGATGGGGATGTCATGGATGTCCACCTCGTTCTTCCGGATGAGGAAGAGCAGCAGGTCGAGGGGGCCCTCGAAAGTCTCCAGGCGTACGCGGTAGTCGTCGGTGAGCATGGGGAATGCCGTTCTGGGGTCTCAGGGGCGGGCGTGAACGTCGCCTGGTGCTGTTCCGCGGGGTTTGGGCAGTTTACGCTTCGGGCATGACGATGCGAACCCGGGTTGAGGGGAAGGCCGCGGCCGAGGGCGTCCACCCAGACGCTTCCTTCATGGCGAGGGTGCTGGAGGAGGAGGCCCGCGCCCTGGCCGCCCTCGCGGCACGGGTCGATGAGGCCTTCGTCCGTGCCGTGGACCTTATCTGCACCTGCGCCGATTCCGGCGGCACGGTGCTGGTGACGGGCTTGGGCAAGTCGGGGTTGGTGGGGGCCAAGATCTCCGCTTCCATGGCCAGCCTGGGGATTCCTTCCCACAGCGTTCACCCCTCCGAGGCCGCCCACGGCGATCTGGGCCGCTTCCGCACCACGGACACCGTCATCTGCATTTCCGCCAGCGGCGAGACGGACGAGGTGGTGAACCTCGCCGCGGTGCTGCGGCAGGACGGCCTGCCGATCATCTCCATCACCGCGGGGAGCGATGGAGCCCCCAGCAGCCTGGAGCGGCTGGCGACCGTCGCCCTGCGGCTGGGGATCGAGACCGAGGCGGGCGGGCCGGACTTTGTCGCGCCCACCTCCTCGACGACGGCGACGATGGCGCTGGGGGACGCGCTGGCCCTCGCCGCGGCACGCCGGCGGAACTTCACGCATCAGGACTTCAAACGTCGGCACCCTGGTGGGGCGCTGGGCGGGCTGCTGCGTCCGGTGACGGACGTGATGCGGTTTGTGGTGGGCAAGAACCTGCCGCTGGTGCCCGACAGCTGCACCGTCGCGCAGGCGCTGGCGAAGGCCGACGAAATGGGGCGGCGTCCCGGCGCGCTGATGCTGGTGGACAGCGACGGGCGACTGTCGGGGATTTTCACCGACGGCGACCTGCGGCGGCTGATCCTGCGCGACGCGGCGGAGCTCGCCCGACCGATTGCGGAGGTGATGACCCGCAGCCCGCGCACGCTGCCCAGCAGCGCCCTCGTCAGCGACGCGGTGAAGATGATCCGCGAGCACCGGGCCGACGAGATTCCCGTCGTGGATGAGCAGTCGCGGCCCGTAGGGCTTCTCGACGTGCAGGACCTCATCGCGATGAGGCTGGTGAAGTAAGGCTCGAAGCTTTGAGCTTCCAGCCTTGAGCTTTCTACCATCCGCCATGCCTTTACTTCGCCGCGCCAGCGCCCGAACCGCGGGACTCCTGCTTTCCGTGGGGATTCTTCTCGTGTTCGCGGGCGTGGTGACGTTCTTTGTCGTGCGTCATCCGCGTGGGGGGCGCCCCGCGTCCCCGCCTCCCTCGGTCGAGCCCGATCCCGCGCTCGTGCCCGCCAAGGACGGCCTGCCCAATCCCCCGAGCCGCTTCGGAGGAGGCGCGGGCTTCCACCTTCAGGTTGTGGATAAGGACGATCCGTCGGTCGTTCGCGCGGAGCTTTCCGCGGCACGCTCCACTCCCATCCAGGGCCAGGCCTACCGCGTGGCGCTGGATCAGCCGGTCATCTGGTTTTTCCTCAAGGACGGTCGCACTGTTCATGCTCGCGCCGACAAGGGCACGGCCTACCTGCCGGATCAGGGCGCGGGCAGCGCCCCGGGGCGTCCGCAGGACGGCATCATGGAGGGCAACGTTATCGCCCGGGTCTTCCGGCCTCGCGCCGACGGCGCACGGCCCGATCCCGAGGTCGATGAACCCCTGCTCGTCGCACGCACCGCCAGCGTGAGGTTCGACGCCGAGTTGGGTTCCGTGGAAGCACCGGAGCGTGTCGAGATCAACCATCCCGCGGCGGACTTCGTCGGTTCGGGCGTGCTCGTGCTGTTCAACGATGTCCGTCAGCGGCTGGAGCTGCTGAGCGTCGCACGGCCGGAGAAGCTGGTGATTCGTCCCGACGCCGCGGAACGCGATGAGCTGCTTTCAGGCGTGAAGCCTCCGGAGAAGTCGGAACGACCCGCCCAGCGCGCCGGTGGCTCTGCTTCTTCCGGTTCTTCTTCCAGCCGCACCGCGCCCGCACGCACGCCGACCACGGCGCCCGCTGCTGCGCCGGTCGAAGACCTGTACCACCTGGTGGCGGATGGGCCCGGCAGCAGCGTGAAGGTGACGCAGGGCAGCCGGACCATCGCCGCGGAGACGATGGAGCTGTGGGTGCGGCTGGTGAACAACAAACTGCGGCCGGGGGCGATCATGACCTCCAACGTGCCGCGGACGGTCGCGAAGGTGCAGCCGTCACCGACGCCGCCTTCGTCGCCGTCCAGTTCTTCCCCATCCAAGCCCAGGGCGACAACCACCATCGCCGCGGAACCCGCTCCCGCTGTTCCTCAGCCCGCGCCCATCGCGGTGGACTCCGACGAGCCGGTGGAGATCACGTGGACGGGGCCGCTGAAGGTGATGCCCGTCGAGAGCGCTTCGGAGCTGGTGTATAACGACGTGCTCGCGCGGTTCACCTCGCAGTCCGACCACGGCGTGACCATCGCCGATGAAGCCGCGGGCACCCGTGGCACGGGTTCCATGCTGGAGTATGGAGCCACCAGGCGCGAAGTCGTGCTGGCGGGGCGAAGCGGGGCGAGGCTTGAATCCGAGGCCTCCGGCCTTGCCGTGGGCTCGAGCTTCGAGCTGAGCCTCGTGACGGGCATCGCGCGCGTTCCCGGCGCGGGCGAGCTTCACGGCACGGGCAGCAAGCCTCGCTCGCTCTCGTGGAACAACCAGGCCGAGTTCCACTTCAAGCTCGACGAGCGCAAGGAAGTCACGCAGGTGGTGACGAAGGTCATCGCCGATGGCTCGGTGAAGGCGACCGACGGCGACGCCACGCTCTCCGGCGGGGCGCTGCACGCCACGCTTGTGCCCGTGGACGCCGTTACGTCGCGTCTGCAAACGCTCAACCTGATCGGCAAGGCCCGCGCCGAGGACGGGCGAGGCGGCGAGCTCGCCTCCGACATGCTGGACGTCACCTTCACCGCCGCTCCCGACGACCCGCGGAACGCCGATCCGCGGCTGGTCACCGCCCGCGGCGGGGTCCGGGCCGAGCGGGAGGGCTCGGTCCTCGAAAGCACCGAGCTCGAAGCGGCGATCGCTCGCACGGGCGAAAAGCAGGAACTCACCGCGACGCGCATCGACGCGAAGGAGGCCGTGTTCATCGACAGGGACGGCACTCGCGCCAGCGCGCCGAAGCTGTGGGCCGATCCCATCGCGCGTGTGGCGAGGCTCGAGGGCCCCCACGGGTCGGTCCGCGTCCAGCGCGAGGGGGCGACGATCGAAGGCCGTGATATGACCTTCCGCGATGCGGAGCGTCAGCTCGCGGTGGCCGGGCCCGGCAAGTTCACCCACAACTCCCAGGCCCGAGGCGAAGCGCCGATCACGGCGGTCGTGGCAACCTGGACCGATTCGATGAACTTCGACGACCTCGCCGGAACGGTGGAGTGCGTCGGCGACGCCGAGGCGGTGATGACCACCGCCGAGGGCGGGGCCATCACGCAGCGAGACACGTTGAAGGCGCAGCGCGTGGCGCTGTGGCTGACGCCCGCCGGGGCGAACGACGCGGATCGAGAGCTGCTCCGCGCCGAGCTGACCGGGGACAACGCCCCCGCGACCATCGAGACGCGCCGCTTCACGCGCCCCGCGGCGGATCAGCCCTCCGAGCTTGAGCAGCTCATGTACCTCGAATCAGCCCGCATCAGCGCCGACGATCGCGCGGGCACGCTGGAGACGCCCGGCGCGGGCCGCTTCCTCGTGCTCGACCGGCGCGCGGCGGAGCAGGTCCGCCCCGACGAGCCCTTCGGCGGCGGCCGCGGCACGTCGATGTTCACCTGGAACGGCTCGATGCGTCTCGACCGCGCGAAGGGATTGGTCACGCTGCTGGAGGGCGTCAAGCTCACGCACCAGCGGGCGGGTGACAACGTCGTGAGCGAGCTTGATTGCGAGAAGCTCACCGCCGTCGTCCGCGAGCAGCCGGGCGAGAGCGACGCACGCTCGTTCAGCGGCGAGCTTGTTTCGGCGGAGGCCGAGGGCGGCGTGTGGATACGTGCGAATGGACGCGAGCTGATCGCCGACCGCGCCAGCTATGACGCCATCAACCGCGTGCTGACGGCGAGGGCCAGCCCCGGCAACTACGTTGAGGTCTTTGATCCAGGCGCGGTCACGCCTCGGACGGCGCGCGAGCTGCGCTGGGACATGGTGAAGGACCGCATCGACATCGTGAACCCCGGCAGCGGCACCGGGCCGCGGCGCTGATGGTTTGTTCCGCTCAGATCGCCCACAGCGTCACAGTGGAGCCCGGGCCCGACCGCTGCGCTGTGTGACCGCAGCAGCCGGTCCAGACCCATGCGGATCAGTCGGTCGCCGTTGTTCCCGGCGAGCCAGTCCACGAACAGGCGCGTGGTTCCCAGTTCCTGGAGGTGGTCGGCGAACGAGGTCTGTCTTGTCCACGTGGTTCGGTACGTTGCGGGTGCTGTTCAGGTACACGCTCCAACATACGCGTTGCTTCCTGGCAACAGCGATATTCACGTTTACGTTTGCTCGTACACCTGACAGCCCCACGTCGAGCCCGCGCCGAAGGTGAGCAGCATCACGCGCTCACCGGGTTGGAGCGTTTCGCCCCGCTCGCGCAGGCGCGACAGCGCCAGCGCAAGCGACGCCGCGGAAGTGTTTCCGACCGTGGCGATGTCCGAGACGAGCTGACGTGCATCCGCGCCCAGGGCAGAGCCCACGGCCTGCATGATGCGGTCGTTGGCCTGGTGGGGGATCACCCACCGCAGGTCGCGGATCGACAGGCCCAGTTCGTCCAGGGCGCGCCGGCCCTGCTCGGTCATCGTCTCCACCGCGCAGCGGAAGACTTCGGAGCCCTTGAGCGTGAGGAAGTGTTCCTGAGCGGCGACGGTCTCGGCGCTCGCGGGCTTGCGGCTGCCGCCCGCGATGACCCGGATCATGTCCGCGTGCCGCCCGTCGGCGCCGACGTGCGAGTACCTCAGCTCCAGCCCGCCTGCTTCATCCGCCGGGGCGAGCACGATCGCGCCCGCAGCGTCCCCGAAGAGGATGCAGCTCTGGCGGTCCTGGTAGTTGGTCATGCGGGTGAGGGTTTCCGCGCCCACCACGAGCACGCGCTGATGCAGGCCCGAGCGGATCATTGCCGCGCCGGTGTGTGCGGCGAAGACGAACCCGGCGCACGCGGCCGAGAGGTCCATCGCCGCGGCGTTGAACATTTCCAGATTCCGCTGCACCAGCACGGCGGTGGGGGGGACAGGGGAGTCGGGCGTGGCGGTGGCGATGATGATCAGGTCGATCTCGCCGGGAGCGATGCCCGCGCTCTCGAGGGCGCTGGCCGCCGCGTGCGTCGCCAGGTCGCTGGTGGCCTCGTGCTCACCCGCGATGTGGCGGGTGCGGATGCCTGTGCGCGGAAAAATCCACTCGTCGCTGGTATCCACCAGCTTGGAGAGGTCTTCGTTGGTGATGAGATCGGTGGGGAGGTAGTGGCCGAGGCCGCACACCTTTACGCCCAAGCCGGTCCGACTCAAGACAGGCATTAGCGAGGCAGATGGGGAGGTGATGATAAAACCCTTTCAGTGGCCGGACTTCCCGAATCCGGCAAGATGCATTGTAGCAGAAACCGCCACGCCTTTGAAACATTGGTAACAAGGGCGTTTAGGTGGTTTTGGCCTCGCCGACGCGGTGGATGGCGATTGTGTTGGTCGCCTTGGCCCTGCCCAGGGGGCGGCCCGCAAGGAGCACCATCGCGTCCCCCACGCCCGCCAGGGCGTGGGCGCGCACGTACTCGTCCACGCTCGCGTTCCATTCCGAGATCGTGCCGCTGCCCGGCGGCTGGATGCAGACGGGGGTCACGCCGCGGAGCAGGGCCATGCGTCGGGTGGCCTGCGGGTCGCTGCTGTAGGCGAGGATGGGCACGTTGAAGCGGTTCTGGCTGAGGTATCGCGCCGTGCCGCCATTCTGGCTCCAGCAGGCGACGACCTTCGCGTCCAGGTCGCGGGCGATGCACCAGGCCCCGTGCGCAAGGGCCGCGGTGCCCCGGTGCGTGGGTGTGAGCTTCGTGGGCGGGGAATCGGGCAAGGGGCGTTCGCGCAGCTCATCCTCGGCGCTGGCGATGATGCGGGCCATCGTTTCGACCACGAGCCCCGGGTGCTTGCCGGTGGCGGTCTCGGCGCTGAGCATCAGCGCGTCGGCGCCGTCGAAGACGGCGTTGGCGACGTCGCTGGCCTCGGCACGGGTGGGCGCGGCGTTCTCGATCATCGTCTCGAGCATCTGCGTCGCCACGATGCACGGCTTTCCGTACGCCTGGCACGTCTCGATGATCTTCTTCTGCACCACGGGCACCTTGGCGATGTCCATCTCCACGCCCAGGTCGCCGCGGGCCACCATGATCGCGTCCGAGACGTCCACGATCCGCTCGATGTTCTCCACCGCCTGCGGCTTCTCGATCTTGGCGACGACGGGGATCCACGCGCCGCCCGACGCGCCCGGCGGCGCTCCGGGCGGGGGCATCTGGCAAATCCGCTCCTTCAGCTCCAGCACTTCCTCCGCCGTGCGCACAAAGGAGAGTGCGAGGAAGTCGAGGTCGTGCTCCACCGCCCAGGCCACGCACTCCCAGTCGCGGTCCGTGATCGCCGGGGCGCTGATGGCGCTCTGCGGGAGGTTGATCCCCTTGCCGCTGCTGATCCAGCCGCCCACCGTCACGCGGCAGCGCAGCTCACCCCCGCCGCGCTCCACCGCGAGCATCCGGATCGCGCCGTCGTTCACCAACACCTTGTGGCCGGGCTCGACTTCCTGCACCAGCAGCGGGTATGTCACCGGCAGGACGACTTCCGGTGCGCCCCCCGGCCCCGTGCGCAGGTGCGCATCCGTCGTGTTCGCGGAGAACACCACGTCCTGGCCGGGGTGGACTTCCACCATCCCGCCGCCGCTGGGGCTGGGCACGCCCAGTCCCTCGGGCACGCGTCCAACGCGGATCTTGGGCCCCTGCAGATCGCCCAGGCAGGCCACGGCACAGGAGAGCTCCGCCGCGACTGTGCGCACGACGTTGAGCCGCCGGGCATGGTCCTCGAACGAGCCGTGGGAGAAGTTGAAGCGGAAGACGGCAACGCCGGCCTCGATCAGCCGCCGGACCACCTCGGGGCTCTCGCTGGCCGGGCCGATGGTGGCGACGATGGAGGCCAGGATGGGCGGAGTTTCGGATGCGCCGGTCATACGTGGACGGGCTGTGCTGGCCATGGCCCATTATCGGCCAGATTTTCTCGCGAATAGAGCGTCTGTCTTCAGCCCCCGCTGCCCAGCGCGATCACCCGCTGGTAGTTCTCGCGGAAGAAGCGGGTGTAGGCAATCTCGCACCGTGATCGAAAGGTCGCGTCCTTCTTCCACTCCGCGGCGATGGCGGGCAGCGTCTCGGGGGTGAACTCCAGCGTCCGGCCGTCGGGCAGGGTGGTGGTGGGGAAGGCGTAGAAGAGGCGTTCCATCTCCGCCAGCCGGTCGGGCGGGAAGGCCGCGTCCGACCTGGCGCGGATCAGCGCCGCCCACGCCTCGCGCTGGACGTGGGAGTTATCGATCGCGAAGGCTCCCATCATGATGCCCAGACCGTCGCGCCAGCCCGCGGGCATGACCTTGCTGGCGATTTCGAAGGGATCGGCCTGATCGATGAAGTGGTGCCGGTACTTCTCGTACATGACTCGGCGCACCGGCATCCGGCGCAGCTCGTACTGCCGCGGCCCCATCAGGCGGCCGTCGGCGGTGGTGGGGTAGTCCGTCGGGATGACCGCCACGACAGGCTTTCCGTTGACCTGGTGCTCGTACTTCGCGCCGGGCTGAAGCTCGGCCTTGTTGTGCAGCGCCGGGAACTGCCACAGCGCCTGGGCTTCTTCCGTCAGGCAGAACTCCACGAACCGGCGGGCCAGCTCCGGGTGCGGGCAGCCCCGCAGGATCGAGATGGGGTCCGCGTCGATGTACGTTGCCCCCGCCGGGTCCACGTACCCAACCCGTCCCTTCGAGGGGTCCTGGCCGGGGGCGAGCACCGCCTGGGCCTGGCCGCGGCCGTAGAAGTCGATCGCCAATCCCATCGCGGCTTCACCCATGCTCACGTCGATGGGCGGCTTGGGGGCGGAGTTGGTGAAGGTGCGGGCATTGGCGCAAATTTCGCGGATCAGCCCCCAGCCGCGGTCCCACCCGTAGTTGCTCAGGATGGAGTCGAGGGTCGTCGCCACCGAGCCCGACTGACGGGGGTCGGCAAGGATCACCAGCCCGCGCAGGCGCGGGTCGGCGAGGTCGTCGAAGCGGGTGGGCTCGGGCACGCCGAGCTGCGCCAGCACCTCCCGGTTGTAGACGATCCCGAACCCCGAGAGAGCCAGGCCCAGCCAGTGCTGCTTGGGGTCGTACAGGAGCTGCGCACCCACTGCGTTCTCGCCGTACCACTCATCAAGCTGGGACTGGCTGAACCCCGCGGGCTCGGACATCGACAGCCCGACCTCGCGCTGTACCTGAGAGAGGTCCACGCGCGCACGCACCGTCGGCGACGCGGCGAAGCCCTCCAGCACGCCCCGGCCGTCGGGCAGCGCGCCCAGAGGGATGCGGAGCGTCAGCCGCTTCCCACGCACCGAGGCGGGAAGCGTGACCTCGCGCGTGCGAGGATCCGTTACCTGCTTGATGAACTGCTCCGGCTTTTCGGCCAGCGGCCCCAGCTCGACTTCCTGCACGCCGCCTTTGGGGAAGGCGTTGACCCACACCGCCGCGGTGCGCGGGTTCTTGACCCGTCCGTGGTCGTAGCTGCCGCCGCCGAAGAACAGGTCGATGGTCATCGACCGCGGCTCGATGAAGCCGTCGAGGGTGAGGTCCGGGTCGGAAAGGCGCTCCGGGTCGCGCTGGGCCAGTTCCGCGAGGATGCGCCTCCCTTCCGAGGAGTACACCGCCTGAAGCTGGGCCATGATGTCGCTGGTTCCGCCCGGCACGCGCCAGTCGATCGCCACCCCCGAGCCGTGGACGCGCCGGTGCCAGCGGTCGAAGGCCGCGGCGAACTCCGCCCGGATCTGGGGGACGTGGGGGGTCATGACCACCAGCGTGGCCTCGGCGGCTCCTCCGGCGGGCTGCTGCGGGCGCAGCAGGAAGGGGACTCCCAGGATCAGGGCCAGCGCCAGAAAGATGGCGATACGCGACAGAGGCATCGTCCCAGTGTATGTTCAGCGTTCCGGGGGGCCTGGAGGGAACGATGCTGCCAGTCGCGATCATCACGGGCGCCGGTTCGGGCATCGGGCGCGAGCTTGCGATCGAGCTTTCGCACCGCAACTACAGAGTGGTGCTGGCCGGCCGACGCGAAGAGGCCCTGCTTGAGACGCAGAACATGCTCGTGGGGCCGTCGCTGGTGGTGCCCACGGACGTGAGCGACCCCGACGCCTGCCAACGGCTCGTGGACCGCACGGTGCAGGAGTACTCCCGCGTCGACGCCCTCATCAACAACGCCGGCTACGCCCCCTGCCTGCCGCTGGCGCAGCACACGCCCAAGCTCATTCAGGAGGTCTTCGCCGTCAATGCGCTGGGGCCTGCGTACCTCATCGTCGCGGTGTGGAAGGTCTTTGAGCGTCAGTTCGGCGAGGACGAGGTGCTCCCCGGCCGAAACCGCCCCTGCATCATCAACATCAGCAGCATGGCGACGGTGGACCCCTTCCCTGGCTTGTTCGCCTACGCCGCGGCGAAGGGCGCGGTGAACGTCATGATCCGCTCATGCGGCAACGAGGGGCGGGACCTGGGCGTCCGCTGCTTCGCCCTTGCGCTGGGATCGGTCGAAACCGCGATGCTCCGCGGCATCGTCTCCGAGGAACTGCTCCCCAAGGACCGCACCATTCCGCCCGCCGAGGCCGCGTCCTTCATCGCCGATCACGTCGTCGGCCAGCACGACGAGCACAGCGGCAAGGTCATCATCGTGCCCAGTCCCTCCGCGGGGAAGGGGTGGACCGACGAAGCGGGCTGAACCTTCGGCCTCTGTGCGACGGCACCGGCAGGGCCGGCGTCAGTCCTTCTTCGCAATGCTGGCGACGTGAACCTCGCGGAGCTGCTCCTCGGGCACGGGGCTGGGGGCCTTCGTCATGAGGTCCGCGCCCGTCTGCGTCTTGGGGAAGGCGATCACATCCCGGATGTTGTCCGTGCCGACGAAGTTCATGACGAGGCGGTCGAGGCCGAAGGCGATCCCGCCGTGGGGGGGAGCCCCGTAGCGGAGCGCTTCGAGCAGGAAGCTGAACTTCTCCTTCGCCTGCTCGGGGGTGAGGCCCAAAAGCTGGAAGACCTTGGACTGGACTTCCTGGCTGTGGATGCGGATCGAGCCGCCCGCGATCTCCTGCCCGTTGAGCACGATGTCGTACCCCGCGGAGACGATGTTCGCGATGGTGTCCTCGTCGTTCACGTCGGCGTTGACGAAGGCTTCGAGCTGATCGTCCCGCGGGCTGGTGAAGGGGTGGTGCATCGCGACCCAGCGGCCCGTCTCCTTGTCGCGCTCGAACATCGGGAAGTCGATCACCCAGAGGAAGTTCCACGGCCCGCCCTCGGCGCCGGGCTTGGGGACCAGGCCCATGTCGCGGGCGACCTTCTGGCGGAGCTCGCCCAGGGCCTTGGTGGCGACGCTGTAGGTGTCGGCGACGAAGAGCACCGTGTCGCCGGGCTTGATGCCCAGCTCGGCGATGAGCTCGGCCTTGAGCGGCTCGACGAACTTGGCGATGCCGGTCTCGAAGACGCCCTGGGCGTTGAGCTTGACGACGGCGACGCCGCCCGCGCCGAATCCCTTCACGAACTCGGTGTAGCCGTCGGTCATCTTGCGGGTGAGCTTGTCCGCGCCGCCGGGCACGACGATCGCCTTCACCACGCCGCGCCGGGAGGAGTACTTCGGGGCGTCCGCGCCCTTGGCGAGCGCGTCCCGGAACACGGCGAAGTCCGCCTTCGCGGCGATGTGCGAGATGTCGCGGATCTCCAGCCCGTAGCGCGTGTCGGGGCGGTCGATGCCGAAGCGCTCCATCGCCTCGCGGTAGGTCATCCGCTGCATGGGGGGCACGTCCACGCCCGCCATCTCCTTCCACAGGCGGCGGACGAACCCTTCCATCATCTCCATGACCTGATCGCGCCGGACAAAGGACATCTCAAGGTCGATCTGCGTGAACTCGGCCTGGCGGTCGGCGCGGGGGTCCTCGTCGCGGAAGCAGCGGCAGATCTGCATGTAGCGGTCGCAGCCGCTGACCATCAGAATCTGCTTGAAGAGCTGGGGGGACTGGGGCAGGGCGTAGAAGGAGCCCGGCACGTGACGGCTGGGCACGATGAACTCGCGCGCGCCCTCCGGCGTGCTCTTGTACAGAATCGGCGTCTCGATCTCGAGAAACCCGTTCTCGTCGAAGTACCGGCGCGTCACCTGATAGAGCTTGTGGCGCGTCGCGAGCACCTGCTGCATCCGGGGGCGGCGCAGGTCGATGTACCGGTACGTCAGCCGCAGCTCCTCGTTGGCGAGCTTCTGGCCCGCTCCCTCATCGGGCAGGAAGGGCGGGTTGTCGGTCTTGTTGAGCACCTCCAGCCCGCTGACGACCACCTCGATGGCGCCCGTCGCGATCTTGGGGTTGGGCGTGCCCGCCCGCTTGCGGACGGTGCCCTTGACCGCCACCACGTCCTCGTTGCGGAGCTTGCTGCCCTGCTCCACCAGCTCCGCGGGCATGGACTCCTTCTCGAAGACCACCTGCGTGATGCCGAAGCGATCGCGCAGGTCGATGAACACCAGGTTGCCGTGGTCCCGGTAGGCGTGGACCCAGCCGTTGAGGATCACCGTCTGACCGGCGTGTTCTTCGCGGAGTTGACCACAGTTGTGCGTGCGCAGGAGCATGGTGGGGCGGCCCTTTCAGTGAGGCCGCACTGTATGTTGGTCCTGCTGCCTCCGCGCGAGCGGGGAGGCTTACGCCGTCGCGCCCCGTCCCAGCCATTGCCCGGCCCACGCCGCGCCGATCCCGAGCATGTTGCTCAGACCCACGTATGCCGCGGCAGCGCCCCATCGGCCCGCCTCGATGAGCCCCAGCGTTTCGCGCCCGAAGGTGGAGAAGGTGGTGTAGCCGCCGAGGAGTCCGACCACGAGGGCGAGCTGGTATTCCTCCCGCAGCGTCCACGCCCCGCCGGGCCGGCACAGGCCGGCGACCAGCCCGATCGCCAGGCAGCCGGTCACGTTGATGGCCAGCGTCGCCGCGGGGAAGCTCCCGGACCCGATCCACTGCCCGAGGAGGTACCGCAGCATCGACCCGACCGCCCCTCCCGCCCCGATCAGCAGCAGCTTCATGGCGTCTGGCTCCCTTCGGAGGGCAAAAAACAAAGCAGCCCGCCGCGAATGGCGACGGGCTGAACACGGGCGAAGGGAGTCGAACCCCTAACCTCCTGATCCGTAGTCAGGTGCTCTATCCAATTGAGCTACGCCCGCACGGGTCCCTTTCGGGGACGGGGAGGAGTGTAGGCCGGGGGTGCGTCAGGGGAAAGGGCCGCCCCGTTTCGGACCCCTCTTCGCTTGATTTCGGCTGTCAGCCTGCCAAGATTCCCTCCCCGCCGGGCCTGTGCCCGGCTGTTCCGCACTGGAAGGAAGGTCGATGGCCCACTCCCGTACTGCCAAGAAGCGCGTCCGTCAGAACATCACCGCCCGCGCCCGGAACCGCTGGCGTCTGCGCACGATGCGCGAGGCGATGAAGGAGTTCCACGAGAAGATCCTCCACGGGACGCCCGACGAGGCCACCGAGTCCTTCCGCAAGGTCGTGCGGATCATCGACCGCACCGCCCAGAAGGGCGTCATCCACAAGAACCAGGCGGCCCGCCGCAAGAGCCGTCTCTCGGCGCGCCTCAAGGCGAAGAAGACCGCCGCGAAGGCCTAACCCCTCTCCACGCACGCTTCATGACCCACGCCCGTGCCCCTCGGCACGGGCGTCTTTCTTTTTGTTCGGCTACATTGCAGGCCGATGGCCGCGCCGATCCGCACTCCTGAACACCGCAAGCCAGAAAAACGCCGTGAGACTTACGGCCGGCTCTCCACGCGCCCGCTGCACGTGCTGGTGTTTCTGCTGCCCCTGATGGTGCTGTATGAGGTGGGCTCGATCTGGTACCTCTCCAACCCCGGCCAGGGCGTGATGGAGACGATCGGGGCGAGGAGCATCCTGGGCGGCTTCTTCGATCTCTTCGGCGCGGCTTCGCTGCACCTGCCCCCGATACTGCTGGCGGTGGTACTGCTGGTGTGGCACGCGCTGGAGCGAGACTCGTGGAAGCTGCGGCCCTACGTGCTGCTGGGCATGACGCTCGAGTCGTGCGTGTGGATGCTGCCGGTGCTGGTCTTCAGCCACCTGATGGGCTCACGCATGGCGGGCATGTCCCCCGCGCCCCTCGCCGAGCACACATGGCAGGCCAAGCTCACCCTCTCGGTGGGGGCGGGGATTTACGAGGAGCTGCTGTTCCGCCTCATCCTCATCACTCTGGTCCACCTGGTGCTGGTGGACCTCATGAAGCTCTCGGAGGGGGTGGGGTTCGTGGTGGCGGCGGTGGTGTCTGCGCTGGCATTCGCCCTGTACCACGACGTGGCCCGGCACGACACGATCAAGTTCCTGTTCCTGGCGGGGGCGGGGGTGTACTTCGCGGTGCTGTACATCATGCGGGGGTTCGGGATCGCCGTGGCGACGCACGCCCTGTACGACGTGGTGGTGCTGATCGGCGTGGACCAGGTTCAGAGATAGGGGCGGGGTCCGAGAACAGGCTGGAACTCCCCTGTTCCCGCGTGCTACGCTACCGGGCGCTGGGCTATTGCAAGGGGAGTCCTTTATGGGCCTGAACTTCGCGATCGACGCCCTGTACGCCACCGGCTGGACGCCCCAAGACCCCGCTTCCTGCAAGCGAAGCCCCGACGGCCGTCACTACCCAGACGAGCAGGCGGTGCGCCGCGCCTTTACGGAGCAGGGCTGCGAGCTGACTATCCGCCATATCCAGCTCTTTGACTGCTACCGCGCCGAATGGCACGACGCCGCGGCGGTGCTGGCCGGAGCGGTGGTGGGGCAGACCGCCGAGGAAGCGTGCGTGTACGCGATGTCCCAGCTCCGTCGGCAGTTGCTCGCCACCGCGGGCGCTCGGGCCTGAAAAGGGTTGTCAGCCCGCCCACCCCGACCTATCGTTCCGCCACTGGACCACGACCTGATTCGTGCAAGCTGGCCCCATCGTCTAGCCCGGTCCAGGACGTCAGGTTCTCATCCTGAAAACAGGGGTTCGAATCCCCTTGGGGTCACTTCCGACGCCCCGCGAGCAATCGCGGGGCGTTGTCATTTCAGGCCAAGTCATTTCAAGCCAAAGCGCCGCCCGCGGCAGACTGTCGCTCCTTCCCCCGCAGACGCAGGCTGTTCAGCACGACCGACACGCTCGAGAACGCCATCGCCGCGCTCGCGAAGATGGGGCTGAGCAGCCAGCCCGTCGCCGGGTAGAGCACGCCCGCCGCGATGGGGATTCCGATCACGTTGTAGACGAACGCCCAGAAGAGGTTCTGGCGGATCGTCCGCATCGTTGCGCGCGAGAGCTCGATCGCCGTGGGCACGCGCCCCAGGTCGCCGCCCGGCAGCGTGATGTCCGCGGCTTCGATCGCCACGTCCGTTCCCGTGCCCATCGCAATTCCGACATCCGCCTGCGCCAGCGCCGGGGCGTCGTTGATCCCGTCACCCACCATCGCGACCTTCAGCCCCTGGGCTTGCAGCCGCCGGACGTGCTCGGCCTTCTCGCTCGGGAGCACTTCCGCGAAGACATCCTCGGACGCGATGCCGACTTCGCGCGCCACCGCCGCGGCGGTCCGCGCGTTGTCGCCCGTGATCATCACCGCGCGAAGGCCCATCGCTCGCAATCGCCCGATGGCCTCGCGGGCGCCGGGCTTTACGGTGTCCGCGACGCCGAGCACCCCCGCCGCGCAGCCGTCCACCGCGACAAACACGGGCGTTCGGCCCGCTTCGGCCAGCTCCGTTGCGGGGCCGTCCAACGCCGCGGCATCGACGCCGCTTTCTTCCAGAAGTCGCCGCTTGCCGACGATGACGGTGCGCCCCTCGACCGTCGCCCGCACGCCGCGTCCGACCTCGGCGCGGAAGCTTGTGGCGTCCGCGGGACGCACGCCTCGCGCCATTGCGCCGCCGACGATCGCACTTGCCAGCGCGTGTTCGCTGAGTCGCTCCGCGCCCGCGGCCAGGCGCAGCAGTTCCTCTTCGGGGATGCGGCCGACGGCGCGCATATCCGTGAGCGAGGGCTTGCCTCGGGTGATGGTGCCGGTCTTGTCGAGGATCACGGCGTCCAGAGCGTGGGCCGTCTCCAGCGCTTCGCCGGAGCGGATGAGCACGCCTTCTTCGGCCCCGCGCCCGGCGCCCACCATGATGGCGGTGGGGGTGGCAAGGCCCAGCGCACAAGGGCAGGCGATGATGAGCACCGACACCGACGCCACCAGTGCCATGTTGAGGCGCGTCTCCGCGGGCCCTACGAACCACCACACGATGAAGGTGATCAATGCAATCGCGAGCACGGTGGGGGTGAAGATTCCGCTGATGCGGTCCGCGAGGCGGGCGATCGGGGCCTTGCTGCCCTGCGCTTCCTGCACCAGTTGAACGATCCTTTGCAGCGCCGTCTCTCCGCCGACACGCGTGGCACGCACGCGCATCGCGCCCGTGCCGTTGATGGTCGCGCCGAAGACCTCATCCCCCGGCCGCTTCTCCACCGGCACGCTCTCGCCGGTGAGCATGGATTCATCGACGGCGGTTTCGCCCTCTTCCACGCGCCCGTCCACGGGCACCTTCTCGCCCGGACGCACGACGACCAGGTCGCCGACCGTGACCTGGTCGATGGGCACGTCCACTTCAACACCGCCGCGCACCACACGCGCCGTCTTTGCCTGAAGGCTCAGCAGGCGGCGGATCGCCGCGCCGGTGCGGCCCGTCGCTCGCGCCTCCAGCAGCTTGCCGAGCAGGATGAGCACGATGATCGCCGCCGCGGCTTCGTAGTACACCGGCGCGAGCGCGTGCCTCTCGTGCGAGCCGGCGAGAAAGAACCCCGGCCACAGCGTCGCCGCGAACGAATAGACATAAGCCGCGCCTGTCCCCACGGCCACGAGCGTGTCCATGTTCGCGCGCCGGTGCCTGAGCCCCTTCCACGCGCTGACGAAGAACTGCCGTCCGCACCAGAACACCACCGGGGTGGTCAGCGCGAGCTGCACCCACTGCGCCCACTTCTGGTTGAAGGCCTCGACGCCGTGGGCCATCGCCAGCACCATCACCGGAAGGGTGAGCGCCGCGCCGATGCCGACCTTCCACGCCAATCGCCGCTGCTCTTCGGTGTTGACGTGCAGGTGCTCGGTGTGATCGCCGTGGTGGTCCGGGTGCTCCGCGGGAGCCTGCGCGTCGTAGCCCGCGCCGCGGATGGCCTCCACGAGAGCACCGGGGTTCGTCACGCCGGGGTCGAAGCGCACCGTCGCCGTCTTGGTCGCGAAGTTGACCTGCGCCGAGGCCACGCCCTGCGTTTTCGACAGCGCCCGCTCGACGGCGTTGGCGCACGCCGCGCAGCTCATCCCCATGACGGGCAGGTCCACCCGCCGCTCTTCGACCTCCCGGCTCCCGTGCCGGGTGTGAGACGCGGCGTGCTCCATGACTTACCTCGCCATTCTCGACATCAGGTCCATCAGTTCATCGATCATCGCCGCTTCCATGGCCTCGTCCCCGGAGGTCAGCGCCGCCCGCGCGCAATGCCGCAGGTGGTTCTTCAGCAGGTTTCTCGCAACGGCCCGCAGCGATTCCTGCACCGCCGCGATTTGCGTGATCACGTCCGCGCAGTAGCGGTCCTGCTCGATCATGCGCGCGATGCCGCGTACCTGCCCCTCCGCGCGGCGGAGGCGCACGAGGTTTGCCGCCTTCAGCTCCGCGTCCACGTTGTGGGCGCGACGCCCCTCCCCCGCGCGGCACGCGGCTTCCTTGGCCGTCGCGCCTTTCATCCGATCCCGCTCCCTTCCGGGCGGGCCGTGTATCCCAGGTCCGCCAGCGCCGCGACGGCGCGCTGCACCGCCTCTTCGGAGGAAACGAGCACCGTTGCGCGGCCCAGGGCCACGTCCACAACCTTGATCCCGTCCACCGCCGCGAGCGCGCGGTTCACCCGCGAGACGCAGTGATTGCAGCTCATCCCCTCGATCGTGATCGTGCGCACCGGGTCGAGCGTCCTGGTATCCATGAGCGTGCTCCTTGTGCCCGCACTCCGTCCGATTGTACGGATACCCCCTAGGGGTATCAAGCGTTCGCCTGTGACAAGCCTGTGACGCGCCTTCTGCTACTCTTTCCCCCAAGGAGGCGACCCATGCTCAGACACCTCGTTCTGCTCGCGTGCTTCCTGACCGTGCCGTCCGTCATGGCGCAGCCCACCCCGCCCGCCGCGGGCAAGGCGGCGAATCAGCCGGACCCCATCCAGCTGATGGATGAATGCCGCGAGGCGCTGAGCCGGGTGGATGCGCTGAGCTACGAGGCCACGGTGGAGGGGAGCGGCGGGCTGGAGATTCCCAAGATCACCGCCCGCGTCTCGATGGCGAAGGCCGACGCCGGCGGGTGGAAGGTGTACGCCAAGGGGGCCGCGGGGGCGCAGGCGTTTGAAGTCTCCTACGACGGGGCCGAGGCGTACTCGCTCCGCGAGGCGGACAAGGTGATGTTCCAGAAGACGCCTCGCGACCTGACCGACCTCATGGTCTTCTTCGGGACGCAGTCGGCAAAGCACCCGATCGTGTGGGAGCTGATCGATGATTCGCCTCTTCCGCTGCCGATCGGGGCTGCGTTTCACCTCGGCGAAGAGACCATCGACGGTCAGGCGTGCGAAAAGGTGCGCGTCCCCAGCGCGGGCAAGAACGACGCGGCGCCCGACGCCGACCACGGCTACACGGTCTGGATCGCCCGCTCCGACAAACTGCCGCGCCGCATCGAGCGGCATGTGGGCATCAACGGGGCGCAGTCGCGCGTCCTCACGCTCGCCGACCTGAAGATCAACGGCGAGTCCATCGGGGCTCCTTACAGCCTCCCCGTCCCCAGCGGCTTCGCCGTCCGCAACCCCGACGCCGGCCAGCGCCGCGCGCGCATGGCGGGGGAGATGGAGCGCCCCCAGCGCCGCTCCAGGGGGCTTGCCGCGGGGGACATGGCCCCCGAGTTCTTCCTCAACGACGCGAAGGGCAAGGAGCACAAGCTCTCCGACTACCGCGGCAAGGTCGTCGTGCTCGACTTCTGGGCCACCTGGTGCCCGCCCTGCCGCGACGCCATGCCCGGCATCCAGCGCCTGCACGAGAAGTTCAAGGGTCGGCCGGTCGAGGTCATCGGGATCTCCTTCAACGACCACGGCGACCCGGTGGCCTTCATGCAGCAGCAGAAGTTCACCTACGGCCTGCTTCTGGGGGGAGAGGTGCTCGCCCAGAAGTACGGCGTCTCCGGCATCCCGCACTTCTTCATCATCGGCAAGGACGGGCGCATCCTCTGGACCGCCGTCGGCCATCGCCCCGGCCATGAGCGCGAGATGGCCGAGGTGATCGAAAAGGCGCTCGCGGAGGATCAGCCATGACGGACAGCGAGATCGACGCGTTGGCGCAGGAGTCGCGCAACGCGCACAACAAGACCGGCCACCAGAACCTCTGGAAGGCGGTGCTCAACCTTCCCGCCTGGTACTTCCTCGCCCAGGGCGAGGGAGAGGACGTCGAGCCGATGGTCGTGCGCGCGGGGGGCCGGCCCACGCTGCTGGCCTTCACGAGCGAGGAGCGGGCGCAGGCCTTCGCGCGCCACCTGGCGGGCAGGCGGGGCGGGCCCGAGCGCGACATCCTCAACATGGACGTCGCCGACGCCGTGGAGTACTGCGCCCAGATCTTCGACATGGGCGTCGAGACCATCCACTTCAACACCGGCGATTACGAGTTCAGCTCCGGCATGGTCGCCCTGAAGGACATGCACGGGCGCTACGTCGGCTAGCGCCACTCCGCGGCGTCGGGCACGTAGTGCGGCGCGTTGTCTCCCACCGAGCCCACGCCGCGGTCCAGTTCTCCCTCCGCGCGCCACCCCCGCGCGCTGCCGTCGGCGTTCACCGCCTGCGCGGCGCAGGCGTGCCGGAAACTGGTCGTGGGCGCGAAGTTTTCCTCCCACGAGGAGCCCGACCAGAGCCGCGGCGGGTCCAGCAGCGCCGTGTTCCGCGGCGGGGAGCCCGCGAGCATCGCGTCGGCGAAGACGAAGAGCGCCGAAGGCTCGCGGATGTCCCCCAGCCGCCGCCACGGGCGGTGGCCGATCGTGAAGGCCCACCCCGGCGTCTTCGAGGGAGAGAGGTAATAGCCGTTGTACCCGTAGGTGCTCGTGGGCGAGCCGCCGGGCCCCTGGGGCCTGTAGGTGCCCCACGCCTGCGCGGGGCAGTTGTACACCGACACCGGCCCCAGCGAGGCGTCCAGGTACGGCGAGAGAAAGCCGCGCGAATGGTCCACGGGCGTGGTCGCGGTGCCGTGGGTGCCCCACCAGTACACCGCCTCTCCCGTGCCGATGTCCTCGAAGGACCAGTAGGCCAGGGGCATGGCGCGGTCTCTGTAATCCCCCGCGTAGAGCGTCCACCCCGCGCCGAGCTGGCGGAGTTGAGAGAGGCACGCGGCGCTTCTTCCCGCGTTGCGCGCTCCGCTCAGCGCCGGGAGCATGATTCCGGCGAGCAGCGCGATGATCGCGATGGTCACCAGCAGCTCGATGAGCGTGAACGCGCGCCTCACGGCCGCCCTCCGATCATGGCCGCCGCCTCCGGCGCGCGCAGGCTCGTGAGCAGCGCCCCGTCCGCCTCCGCGTACAGGTCGTCGATGGTGACGAGCCCGTCGCCGTCGCGGTCGAGCGTCGCGGGCGTGGGCCCGAACCAGACCAGGCCCTGCGCGCCGATGCTCGCCAGCCCCGTCGAGGCGGCGCCGGGGCTGCCGCCGACGCCCGTCGCGTGGGCGATCACGTGCCCGCCGTCCAGGTCGAGCGTGTACAAATCGTTGCCGGGGGTGGAGAAGGTCGCCGAGGGGGGGATGAGCCCCACGGTCAAGGTCGTGCGGCCCGCGAAGGTGCTGACGAGGGGCTGCTGCGTCCACCCGCCCACCTCGAGGAACTCGCCCGCGTCGAGCAGGCCGTTGCCGTTGAGGTCCGTCCACGTCCCCAGCGCCGAGTCCCACGCGAGCGTCGCGGCGGCGCCCTGATCCATGAAGACCTGCACGCTGGGCACGGTGCCGAAGCCGAGGATTCCCGTGCTCAGCGCGACGCGCCCGCCCGGCAGCGCGACGGGGATGGACTGCGTGCGGTTGCAGGGGACGGACCAGAGCAGCGCCCCGGTCGCGCCGTCGAGCTTGACGAGGTTCGCCGCGTCCATCCCCCCGCTGAAGGCGTAGGAGGCCGCGAGCAGCGCGGGGGGCTCCCCGTTCATCGCCGGGGGCACGACGGTCAGGCCGCCGAAGAAGCCTTCGGGAATCACGTTGTTGAAGGTGAAGGCGGGGGGAGGGGCGGTCAGGGCGAAGGCGTCGAAGGCGAGCACCTGCCCGCTGCTGGTGGCGACGTAGACGAGCCCGAGCCCGCCGCGGGCCAGCTCCAGGTAGGCGGGGGTGTTGCCCGAGCTTCCGCCGATCGGCGCGGCCCAGAGCACTTCGCCGGTGGCGCCGTCGAGGCAGTACACGCTCGCGGCAAGGCCGAAGCCGTCGAAGTCGGTGATGAAAACGCGACCGGGCCGGCCCGGCTCGCTCACCACCAGCGGAGAGGCGCTCACCACCACGCGCGCAAGCTCCGCCTGCCAGCGGACCGCGCCGCTGCGCTGATCGAAGGCGGTGACGAAGCGCTGCGAGGCGAAGATCACCGTTCCTTCGCGCGCGTCCAGCGCCGGGCCGGAGATCGAGTCCAGCACGGGCGTCGCCACGGGGGCCCACCACACGGGCTCGCCCGTGTCGCGGGCAAAGGCCATCAGCCGCGACTGCGTGCCCACCCTTCCCGCGGCGAAGACCAGCGACTCCGACACGGCGGTGGGGGCCTGCCAGACGAACGTGATGGGGTTCCCGTCGGCGTCCGTGGAGCGCGACCACGCGGGCTCGTCTGTCGAAGGCAGCGGCGCGCGCACGCTTCCGGGGCGGGAGGGTCCCCCCGCGAGCCCCGCCCAGCTTCCCGGCGGGTCGAGCTGCGCCGCCGCGGGCGCACACGTCAGCAGCAGGATGAACGGAAGGCGTCTCACGCAATCCGCCGGGGGCACGCTTCCGCGCCCCCGGCGGCTCTCCTTTGAATGGCTCTCCTCGAGCGGGGGGAATCAGGCGGGGAGAATCGAACGGGAGGGAATCAGGAAGGGCGACGTCTCCGCCGCGCCGCGAGCAGCGCCCCCGCGCCTACCGCGGCCGCCGCCCCCGGCGCGGGCACGGCCCGCACGTCCGAGACCGCGTCGATCGTCACCGTCCCCGAAAGGGCGCTGATCCGCACGTACGTCGCCCACCCCAGGCCGGTCGTCGAGAGGTCCAGGCCCAGGCCTCCCCCCGAGCCCGCGTAGGCCGCGATGATCTGCTCCAGGCTCAGCCCCGAAGGGTCGAAGGCGGGGTCCAGGGGGAGGGTGAAGTCCGTCGGCACCGAGCCCGCGGGGGGAGAAAAGGGATCGTCGATGTCCTGATACCCCAGCGTGGGGAAGATCTGAGCGGTCAGCACCGTGGCGAGGGGGGTCCACGCCTCTCCGTTCTGGCTCACCTCGATGAGCGCGACGCCTCCGCCGCCGAGCGTCGAGCCGCTGGTGACGCCGTACCCCAGGTCGCTGGCGTAGCCGGTGTTGCTGAAGAGGATGAGGTCCAGCCCGTAGGGGTTCATGGGGTCGTCCACGATGGGCTCGTCGAAGCGCAGGGTGAGCGAGCCGCCGGCGCCGATGGCCAGAAGCTCATCCCACCCCCACGGGGGGTTGAAGGGATTGACCGCGGCGGGGAACCCCCCGATCTCGCCGGTGAAGCGCTCCGGCGCGCCGAGCGTGCTCGACGGGGCGGTGGTGTAATCACCCGCCGCGCTGCCGGGGTCGTAATGCACCACCGCGTCCGCCCAGGGGTCGGAGGCCAACGCCGACGAGGCCATCCCTCCCGCCGAGATCACCACGCACGGGACCACAAGGAACTTGTTCACACGCACTCCATGCCGCGGACGCGCGGCGTGCATCCTGTTTCGCGCAGGACGGCCCCGGGCCAGACGTTTCCGGCCTTCGCGGGGGAGTGGAGTTGGAAGGACGCGCCGGGGCAGCGCGAGCGCCAACGCCGGGTCCCTTGGCACGCGCTCCCGAGCACGGACGCAACCGGGAGCGCGGCCCGCGAGGGCCAACCAGCAACCAGTCGTCGGCAGGTCTTCCGGCTCACGGGCTCCGCGGGCCTCGGCCTTCCCGGGCGTCATGGCCCAGTGGCCGGGACGCTGTCAGCGTCCCAAGAGACCCGCCTCAGCACCCGCTCACGGCGGCGCGTCCGCGGTGGATTCTCACCACACTTCCCTTTTCGCCCCCGAGGGGGCACCGATGACGGCATCAGCGTACCAGGGGAACGCTCCAAGCTCAAACCTTGAAGCTCCAATGAAAGAGTGGGGGCGGGGGGGGGCACCGATGCGACGGCGGGGGCGCATTCGGAGGTCGTTCGGGGACCGCCGCGCGGGGGCCGCGCATCATGGAACAAGGGCCGTTTTCTGGGGTGGTGGGCCCCTTCGAGGGCGGCGGCGGGCGAGCCGCGAAGGTCCGCGTAAAAACAGACGAGGATCGTCGCAGGTTCGACAAAGGCTGTCGCAGGTTCGACGAGG
>CALJIV010000050.1 GCA_937974035.1 uncultured Phycisphaerales bacterium | reverse complement strand
ACTTCCATTTCGCCGAAGCGCTGGCCGCCGGTGCGGGCCTTGCCGCCCAGGGGCTGCTGCGTGATGAGGGAGTAGGGGCCGGTGGCGCGGGCGTGGATCTTGTCGTCCACCAGGTGGTGGAGCTTCAGGATGTACATGTAGCCCACGGTCGTCTTCTGGTTGAAGGGCTCGCCCGTGCGGCCGTCGTAGAGCTGGATCTTGCCGCCCTTGGGCATGCGGGCCAGCAGCTCGCGCGGGTGCGGCCAGGTGCCGGTCTTCTCGTAGTGCGCGAGCTTCTCCTCCACGTGACGGTTCGCCTCGGCCACCGCCTCGTGCACCTGCTCCTCGGTCGCGCCGTCGAAGACGGGGGTGATCGCCTGGAAGCCCAGGACCTTCGCGGCCCAGCCCAGGTGCGTCTCGAGGATCTGGCCCACGTTCATGCGGCTGGGCACGCCCAGCGGGTTGAGCAGCACGTCCACGGGCGTGCCGTCCTCCATGAACGGCATGTCCTCCTCGGGAACGATGCGGGCGATGACGCCCTTGTTGCCGTGGCGGCCCGCCATCTTGTCGCCCACCGACAGGGCGCGCTTGGTGGCGAGGTAGACCTTCACCATCTCGAGCACGCCGGTGGGCAGCTCGTCGCCGCGCTTCATGTGAGAGACCTTGCGGTTCTTCTCGGCGCCGATGGCGGTGATGCGCGGCCAGAACTGGCGGTAGAGCTTCTCGGCCTCGCCGCGGGTGTCCTTGCCGCCCTTCGCCCACTTGATGTCGAAGGTGCGGATCTGCTCGAGGATGACCTCGGGGATGTCCGACGCGCCGACCTTCTGGCGGGTGTTGGGGTCGATCATCGGGGTGCCGAGCACCTCGTTGATCGCGTTGGTCATCTGCTTGAAGAGCGCGATGGCCTTGGCGTCCATCTCCGCCTCGTACGCGGCGATCTCCTTCTTCAGCTGCTTCTTCTGCTCCTCGTTCATGTGGAGCCGGCGGCTGAACTTCTTCGCGCCGATCACCACGCCCTCAACGCCCGCGGGCACCTCGAGCGAGTCGTTCTTCACGTCCTCGCCGGCGCGGCCGAAGATGGCGTGCAGCAGCTTCTCCTCGGGGGTGAGCTCGGTCTTGCTCTTGGGGCTGACCTTGCCCACGAGGATGTCGCCCGGGCCCACGCGGGCGCCGATGCGGATGATGCCGTTCTCGTCGAGGTTGCGGAGCATCTTCTCCGAGACGTTGGGAATGTCGCGGGTGAACTCCTCGCGTCCCAGCTTGGTCTCGCGGATCTCCACGTCGAACGAGTCGATGTGGATGCTCGTGAAGACGTCGTCCTTCACGAGGCGCTCGTTGATGACGATGGCGTCCTCGAAGTTGTACCCGTCGAAGGTGTTGAACGCGACCAGCACGTTCTTGCCGATGGCCAGCTCGCCGAAGCGGGTGCTCGCGCCGTCGGCGATGACCTGGCCCTTCTCCACCTTCTGGCCGAGCTTGACCACCGGGCGCTGGTTGAGGCAGGTGCGCTCGTTCAGGCCCACGAACTTGCGGAGCACGTACTCGTCCGCGTTGTCGATGATGATCCGCTCGGAGTCGACGTAGGTGACCGTGCCCGCGTTGCGGGCCTTCACCACCATGCCGCTGTTGTGGCCCACCGCCCGCTCGATGCCCGTGGCGACGCACGGCGGCTCGACCTTGATGAGCGGCACGGCCTGCCGCTGCATGTTCGAGCCCATCAGGGCGCGGTTGGCGTCGTCGTGCTCGAGGAAGGGGATGAGAGACGCGGAGATGCCCACGATCTGCTTGGGGCTGATGTCGAGGTAGTTCACCTCGTTGGAATCAACCTCCGCCAGCTCGCCGTTCACGCGGGCGAGGATCGCGCCCTTCTTCAGGCGGCCGCCCTCCTCCAGCGCGTCGGAGGGGGCGAGGATCGCCTTCATCTCCTCGTCGGCGCGGAGGTGCACGATCTTGTCGGTGACCTTGCCGTCCTTGACGACGCGGTAGGGGGTGCGGAGGAAGCCGTACTCATCGATCGACGAGTAGATGCCGAGGCTGGCGATCAGACCGATGTTGGTGCCTTCGGGCGTCTCGATGGGGCAGATGCGCCCGTAGTGCGAGATGTGCACGTCGCGCACCTCGAAGCCCGCGCGCTTGCGGTTCAGGCCGCCAGGGCCCAGCGCCGACAGACGCCGCTCGTGCACCAGGCTCGAGAGCGGGTTGGTCTGGTCCACCACCTGCGAGAGCTCGCTGCGGCCGAAGAAGAAGTCGATCGCGCTGCTGATGGACTTGGTGTTCACCAGGTCCGCGATCTTCGTCAGCTCCTCCGGGTCCTTGACGCTCATGCGCTCCTGCACCGTGCGGCGCAGCTTGAGGAAGCCCTTGCGCAGCTCCTCCACCGCAAGCTCGTCCAGCGTGCGCAGACGGCGGTTGCCCAGGTGGTCGATGTCGTCCACCACCGCGACGGGACGCCCGGTCTTGGGGTCCTGACGGCCGCTGCGCAGGTCCAGCAGGTACTGGATCACCCGCAGGAAGTCCTCGCTGCGGATGAACATCATGTCCTCGGGCGTGGTCAGGTCGAACTTGCGGTTGATGCGGAAGCGGCCCACGCGGCCAAGGCGATAGCGGTTCTCGTCGAAGAACTTCTCGAAGAAGAGCTGACGCGCCTTCTCCACCTGCGGCGGGTTGCCCGGACGCAGCTTGGAGTAGATCTTCAGCAGCGCCTTCTCGTAGGTCGTCTCGCCCGTCTCGAACTGCTCGAGCTTCTCCTCCGCGATCGTGTTGAGGATCAGCACGTCGCTGGGGTTCTCGATGACCTTCACCTTCTTCAGGTTGCTGGACATGATCGCCGCGGCGGCCTCGCCGATCTGGCGGCCCACGTGCACCAGCTCCTCGCCGGTCTCCGTGTCGATGATCGACTCCGCGGCCCAGTGCTCGGGCTTGACGTTCTCGGCCTTGACCTCGCTGATCTCGTAGAACAGGCTCAGGATCGCGTCCGTCTCGGCGACCGACTCGTCCAGACAGCGCAGGAACGTGGTGGCGGCCAGCTTCGTGGACTGGTCGATCCGCATCGCCAGCACGTCCTTCTTCGTCACCTCCAGCTCGATCCAGCTGCCGCGCTCGGGGATGATGCGGGCGGAGTGGAGGGGGCGGTCGGCCTCGGCGGAGACGATCGAGAAGTCCACGCCGGGGGAGCGGTGGAGCTGGCTGACGATGACGCGCTCGGCGCCGTTCACGATGAACTCGCCGCCGCCCATCATGATCGGGAACTCGCCCAGGTAGATCTGCTCCTCGGGCAGCTCCGGACGGCCCTCGCGCTTCAGCCGCACGCCGATGCGGAAGGGCCGCCCGTAGGTCAGGCGCAGCTCGCGGCACTCGTCCGCGGTGTACCGGGGCTCTTCCAGCGTGTAGTTGATGTACTCCAGCTTCATCGTCCCGTCGTAGCTTTCGATCGGGAAGACTTCACGCAGAAGGGCCTCCAGGCCGATGTTGGGATCACGCTCATCCGGCGCCTTGGTGAGCTGGAGGAAGCGCTCGTAGGCATCGGTCTGCACCTGCGTCAGGTTGCCGACCGGGATGGCGTCCCCGCGCTTCGAGAAGTCACGGATCTTGCTATTCGACGTAGACATCACTGCCATCGGGTGCCCTCACGATGGAGAACAAGACCTCGTTTGTCCTACAGCAGCCGGCAAGTCAAACGGGTCGTCTCAAATCTGAATGTGGTTGTCGTTCAACGGCGTACCGCCTTCGCGCCCAGACGAACCGATGAGTATACCCCGCGGGGCGGGGGAACGACAAACCCGGCCCGTGCAAAATTCGGGCCACCTTTTTTCTCATTTCCTCTCCGTGGGTGACCAACCCCGGGGGCTCCCCCATCCACCTGACGTATCAAAAAGGAAAAGACCCGCCGTGGGGCGGGTCTTTCCGGTGAACGTCTGAAGCGGGCGGAGGCTCCGGCTGAACCGGATCCATCTGCCCGGAATGGGCTTAGACGATCTCGACGGTCGCGCCGTTCTCCTTGAGGGTGGCGGCGAGCTTCTCCGCCTCCTCCTTGGAGAGGCCGGTCTTGACCGGCTTGCCGGGGGCGTCCACGAAGGCCTTCGCCTCGGCCAGGCCCAGGCCGGTCGCCTCGCGGACGACCTTGATGACCTGGATCTTCTTGTCGCCAGCGGCCTTGAGGACGACGTCGAAGCTGCTCTTCTCCTCGGCCTTCGCCGCGCCGCCGCCACCGCCGCCGGCCGCGGGGGCCGCCATGACGACGCCACCGCCAGCCGCGGCCTCGATGCCGTAGGTCTCCTTCATGTACTTGCCGAGCTCCACGGCGTCCTTGAGGGACAGAGCCGCGAGCTGGTCGCCGAGAGCCTTGATGGTGTCGCTGAAGGTGGTGTCAGACATGGTTCCTGCTTTCCGTAAATACTTGGGTTTCGGCTGTTTGCCTTCACCCGGACACTCGCCGAGAGGGGCCGGAACACCCGGCCTTTAACCCCGTGGGGCCAGTCGGCGCAGATGTTTCGTTCTCAGCCGGCCTTGGCGATGGTCTCGCCCTTCTCCAGCTTGGTTTCGATGGCCTTGATGATCCCCGCGATCGTGGAGCCGGGGCCCTTGACCTGGGCGACCAGCTTGCGGGCGGGGCTGACGATGAGGGTGACGACCTGACCGATGGCCTCGTCCTTGGTGGGGAACTTGGACAGCTCGGTCACGCCCTCCTTGCCCTTGAAGAGGGTGCCGTCCAGCACTGCGCCCTTCAGTTCGAGGCCGGGGAGCTTGTTCATGGCCTCGACCATCTCGCGGGCGACCTCGACGACGGACTCGCCGCCGTGAGCCAGGGCGTTGGCCCCGGTGAGCAGCTCGTTGAGCTGCGCGAGGCTGGTCCCCTCGAACGCCTTGCGGGCGAGGGAGTTGCGCAGGACGGTGATCTTGATCTTCTTCTTGCTGAGGTCGCCGCGAAGACGGGTGGTCTCGATGGCCTTGAGCCCGCGGATGCTGATGAGCAGCGCGTTGCCGAAGTCCTCGCCGCCGCCGGCGATGCGGTTCTTGTAGTCCCGCATGATGATCTGCTTGACGGTCTTCGACATGGCTTACTCCTCCACCGCGGCGGCGACGTGCTTGACCTGCACGCCGGGGGTCATCGCCCCGCTGACGGTGATCTTCTTGATGTACTGACCCTTCACGGTCGAGGGGCGGGCCCGCTCGATGGCGCGGATGAAATACTCGAGGTTGGCGACGAGGTTCTCGTCGGGGAAGCTCATCTTGCCGATCACGGCGTGGATGTTGCCCGACTTGTCGGCGCGGTACTCAACCTTGCCCGCGGCGTATTCCTTGACGGCCTCGGGAACCTGGGTGGTCACCGTGCCGGCCTTGGGGCTGGGCATCAAGCCCTTGGGGCCCAGGACCTTACCGAGCTTCGACACGACGCGCATCATGTCGGGCGAGGCGACCGCCACGTCGAAGTCCATCCAACCTTTCTCGATCTCGGCGACGAGCTCCTCGCCGCCGGCCTTGACCGCGCCCGCGGCGAGGGCCTGGGGCACCACGTCCGACGTGCAGAAGGCCACGACGCGCTTGGACTTGCCGATGCCCTTGGGAAGGCTGATGGCGCCACGCAGGTTCTGCTCGCTCTGCGTGGTGTCCAGGTTGAGGTGCATCACGATGTTGACCGTCTGGTCGAACTTCGGCCCCTTGAACTTCTTCAGAGTCGCCACCGCCTCGGCGGGCAGGACGGGCTCCTTGGGGACGATGGCCATGTTGGCCTTGCGACGCTTGCTGATTCTGACCGGCATCTTCTGGTTCTCCTTTCTGATCCCGGTCAACCTTCGACCGTAACACCCATCGAACGGGCGGTGCCCTCGATCACACGCATAGCCGCCTCAAGGCTCTGAGCGTTGAGGTCGGACATCTTCTCTTGAGCGATCTTCTCGACCTGAGCCCGGGTGATCTTTCCGATCTTCTCCTTGTTGGGAGCGCCCGAGCCCTTCTCCTTGCCCACCGCCTCGAGGATGAGGACGCTGGCCGGAGAGCTCTTGATCTCGAAGTCGAACGTGCGGTCGGAGTAGACCGTCACGATGCAGCCCACGACCTTGCCCTTCACGTGCTGGGTCGCGGCGTTGAACTTCTGAATGAACTGGCCGGGGTTCACACCCTTGGAGCCCAGCACCGGGCCCAACGGAGGAGCCGGGGTGGCAGCGCCACCCGTGGCCATGATCTTGAATACGTTGGTGACTTCTTTCTTGGCCATTCTCGCAAACCTCCCACCGGCTCCTTTACCAAGGCTTGGGCACTTGCCCGCGTCCTTTGGCGTGCCCGCCCCGGCCGGGGTGCGGGCAGAGTCCGGTAGTTCAACCGGTCCTGGATGTTCACCCGCTCCGCGTCAGCGCAGGGGCTTCCAGAAGGGGAGGGATGGTAGCCCTCACCCAAGCCGGGACAAGTGGCCGGTCAGGGGTTTACGCGCCGCCCGGACGCAAACTCGCTCTCAAACGCCGCGAGCAGGTCGGGCGAAAGCCCCGCCTGCTCCGCCCGTCGGAGGGCCGCCGCGGCC
>CALJIV010000049.1 GCA_937974035.1 uncultured Phycisphaerales bacterium | reverse complement strand
GAGGTGGGCACGGAAGGCAAGCTGGGCGGACAGGCGCAGGTGCCCGGCGTCGCCGGAACGTGGAAGGACCTCACCGACAACGTCAACTCGATGGCGAGCAACCTCACCGCGCAGGTGCGCAATATCGCGGACGTAACGCTCGCCGTGGCGAAGGGGGACCTTTCCCGCAAGATCACGGTGGACGTGAAGGGTGAGATCCTGGAACTCAAGAACACCATCAACACGATGGTGGACCAGCTCAACGCCTTCGCGAGCGAGGTATCTCGTGTGGCGCGTGAGGTGGGCACCGAGGGCAAGCTGGGCGGTCAGGCCGTGGTGCCAGGCGTCGCCGGAACGTGGAAAGACCTCACGGACAACGTGAACTCCATGGCCAGCAACCTCACCGGCCAGGTGCGAAACATCGCCGAGGTGACGATCGCGGTGGCGAACGGCGACCTCTCCAAGAAGATCACCGTGGACGTCCGCGGCGAGATCCTCCAGCTCAAGGAAGCCATCAACACGATGGTGGACCAGTTGCGGTCGTTCGCCTCCGAAGTGACACGCGTCGCCCGCGAAGTGGGCACAGAGGGCAAGCTGGGCGGCCAGGCGCTGGTGGCGGGCGTCGCGGGCACGTGGAAGGACCTCACGGATTCGGTGAACGCCATGGCCTCCAACCTTACAGGCCAGGTGCGCAACATCGCCGAGGTGACGACCGCCGTCGCCAGCGGCGATCTATCCCGCAAGATCACGGTGGACGTGAAGGGTGAGATCCTGGAACTCAAGAACACCATCAACACGATGGTGGACCAGCTCAACGCCTTCGCGAGCGAGGTATCTCGTGTGGCGCGTGAGGTGGGCACCGAGGGCAAGCTGGGCGGTCAGGCCGTGGTGCCAGGCGTCGCCGGAACGTGGAAAGACCTCACGGACAACGTGAACTCCATGGCCAGCAACCTCACCGGCCAGGTGCGAAACATCGCCGAGGTGACGATCGCGGTGGCGAACGGCGACCTCTCCAAGAAGATCACCGTGGACGTCCGCGGCGAGATCCTCCAGCTCAAGGAAGCCATCAACACGATGGTGGACCAGTTGCGGTCGTTCGCCTCCGAAGTGACACGCGTCGCCCGCGAAGTGGGCACAGAGGGCAAGCTGGGCGGCCAGGCGCTGGTGGCGGGCGTCGCGGGCACGTGGAAGGACCTCACGGATTCGGTGAACGCCATGGCCTCCAACCTTACAGGCCAGGTGCGCAACATCGCCGAGGTGACGACCGCCGTCGCCCGCGGCGACCTTTCCCGCAAGATCACGGTGGACGTCAAGGGCGAGATTCTTGAACTCAAGAACACCATCAACACGATGGTGGACCAGCTCCGCTCCTTCGCGGCAGAGGTGACGCGCGTGGCCCGCGAGGTGGGCACCGAGGGCAAGCTGGGCGGTCAGGCGCAGGTGCCCGGCGTCGCCGGAACGTGGAAGGATCTGACGGACTCTGTGAACGTCATGGCGGCGAACCTGACGGACCAGGTCCGCGGCATCGTGAAGGTCGTGACGGCGGTCGCAGACGGCAACCTGCGCGAGAAGCTCACGGTGGAGGCCAAGGGCGAGGTCGCCGCGCTGGCGGAGACGATCAACAACATGACGGACACGCTGGCGACGTTCGCCGAGCAGGTGACGAATGTGGCCCGCGACGTGGGTGTGGAAGGGCGGCTGGGCGGCCAGGCGAACGTGCCGGGCGCCGCGGGCACGTGGAAGGACCTGACCAGCAACGTCAACCTGCTCGCCGCGAACCTGACCAACCAGGTGCGGGCCATCGCGGAAGTTGCCACCGCGGTGACGAAGGGCGATCTGACGCGGTCGATCCAGGTGGACGCCAAGGGCGAAGTGGCGGAGCTGAAGGACAACATCAATACGATGATCGACAACCTGCGCGCCACGACGGAGCGCAACCAGGAGCAGGACTGGCTCAAGACAAACCTGGCGAAGTTCACGCGCATGCTGCAGGGGCAGCGCGACCTCGTGACCGTTGGGCAGATCCTGCTAAGCGAGCTGACGCCGCTGGTGAACGCCCAGCAGGGCACGGTGTACCAGATGGAGCCGGGCGAGGAGGAGGGCGACGGCCGCCCGTGGCTGCGCCTGCTGGCGGGCTATGCGCACAAGCTGGCCCAGCCGTTGCGGATCGAGATCGGGCAGGGGCTGGTGGGTCAGTGCGCGCAGGAGAAGCAGCGGATCCTGCTGACGGAAGTGCCGCGTGATTACACGGTGATTCAATCGAGCCTGGGGGAGGCGATCCCGGCGAACATAGTGGTGCTGCCGGTGCTGTTCGAGGGCGAGACAAAGGCGGTGATTGAGCTGGCGTCGCTGCGCCCCTTCACGCAGACGCACCTGACGTTCCTAGAGCAGCTCACGCAGTCGATCGGCGTGGTGCTGAACACAATCGAGGCGACGATGCGGACGGAGAACCTGCTGGAGCAGAGCCAGCAGCTCACCATCGAGCTTCAGACGCGCCAGGCGGAGCTTCAGCAGACGAACCAGGAGCTGGCGAGCAAGGCCAAGCAGCTCGCCGAGCAGAACGTGGAGGTCGAGCGGAAGAACAAGGAAGTGGAGCAGGCGCGCCGGGCGCTGGAGGAGAAAGCCGCGGAACTGGCGCTGACCTCCAAGTACAAGTCCGAGTTCCTGGCGAACATGTCGCACGAGCTGCGGACACCGCTGAACTCGATCCTGATCCTGGGGCAGCAGCTCGCGGAGAACGCCGCGGGCAACCTCAACCCGAAGCAGGTGGAGTTCGCGAAGAACATCCACTCCGCGGGGACGGACCTGCTGACGCTGATCAACGACATCCTGGACCTGTCGAAGATCGAGTCCGGGACGGTCACGGTGGAGGCGGAGGAGCTGCCCTTCCCGGTGCTGAAGGACAACGTGCAGCGCACGTTCCACCACATCGCCGAGCAGAAGGGGCTGGACTTCCGGCTGGAGTTCGACCCGGCCCTGCCCCGCCACTTCACGACCGACCCCAAGCGCCTGCAGCAAATTCTGAAGAACCTGCTGTCCAACGCCTTCAAGTTCACGGCGCAGGGCGAAGTTGTGATGTCGGTGAAGCCCGTAAGCGAGGGCTGGTCGCCGGACCATCCCGTGCTGGGCTTCGCGCAGGGGGTGGTGGCGTTCGCGGTGTCGGACACGGGGATCGGGATCGCGCCGGAGAAGCAGAAGCTGATCTTCGAGGCGTTCCAGCAGGCGGACGCGGGCACGAGCCGCAAGTACGGGGGAACGGGGCTGGGGCTGGCGATCAGCCGCGAGCTGGCGTCACTGCTGGGCGGCGAGATCAAGCTGACGAGCCGGCCGGGGCAGGGGAGCACCTTCACGCTGTACCTGCCGGCGAGCTACTCGGGTCCGGTCAGACCCGCCGCGGCGGCGGAGGACATCGCCGGAGGGCTGTTCAAGTCCCCGGACCAGCCGATGCCGACGATCACGATGGCGGAAGAGCCGATCCCCGACGACCGGGATTCCATCCAGGACGGGGACAACGTGCTGCTCATCGTGGACGACGACCCCCACTACGCGCGGGTGCTGATGGGACTGGCGCGGGACAAGGGATTCAAGGCGCTCGTGGCGACCCGCGGCCAGACGGCGCTCTCGCTGGCGCGCAACTACCGCCCCACCGCCATCACGCTGGACGTGTTCCTGCCCGACATGCTGGGGTGGACGGTGCTGAACAACCTGAAGCTCGACCCGGCGACGCGCCACATCCCCGTGCAGATGCTCTCGGTGGAGGAAGAGCGGCGGCACGGGCTCTCGCACGGCGCGCTGTCGTACCTGGTGAAGCCCGCGACGACCGAGGACCTGGAGCGCGCCTTCGACCGGCTCAAGACCTACGTCGAGCCGCACACCAAGCGTCTGCTGGTGGTAGAGGACAACGACGTGGAGCGGCAGAGCATCGTGGAGCTGCTGGCCCACGACGACATCGAGATCACCGCGGTGGCGACGGGAAAGGAAGCCCTCGACGCGCTGCTGGACGGGTTGTTCGACTGCTGCGTGGTGGACCTGCGCCTGCCGGACATGAGCGGGTTCGAGCTGCTGGAGCGCGTGCAGGCCGAGCCCGCGCTGCGCGACGTTCCGGTGGTCGTGTTCACGGGGAAGGAGCTGACCGGGGAGGAAGAAGCCCGACTGCGAACGGTGGCCAAGAGCATCGTCCTGAAGGACGTGCAAAGCCCCGAGCGGCTGTTCGACGAGACGGCGCTGTTCCTTCACCGCGTGGTGTCGGACCTGCCCGAAAGCAAGCGCGCGATGCTGGAGCGGCTGCACGGCTCCAGCGAGGTGCTGCGCGGACGCAAGGTGCTGGTGGTGGACGACGACGCCCGCAACATCTTCGCTCTTACAACCGTGCTTGAGAACTACGACATGGAGGTGCTCAGCGCCACCAACGGCCGGCAGGCCGTAGAGCTGATCCGAAAGACGCCGGACCTCAGCGTGGTACTCATGGACATCATGATGCCGGACATGGACGGCTATGAGACGATGCGTGAAATCCGTCGCATGCCCGAGTTCCGCACACTGCCCATTCTCGCCCTCACGGCCAAGGCCATGAAGGGCGACCGGGAGAAGTGCCTGCAGGCAGGGGCCAGCGACTACATCGCCAAGCCGGTGAACACCGACCAACTCCTTTCGCTTCTTCGAGTCTGGCTGTACCGTTAAGTAAGTTTGTTCAATGCCCCAGCCGGTGTCCATCCTCCTGGTCGATGACCAGCCACGCAACCTCGACGTGCTCGAGTCGATCCTTGCTTCGCCCGATTACGAGCTGGTCCGGGCACAGTCCGCGGAGCAGGCGCTGCTCGAGCTGCTGAACCGCGACTTCGCCGCGATCGTGCTGGACATCAAGATGCCCGGCATCAGCGGCCTCGAGCTCGCGCAGATCATCAAGAAGCGCCGCCGCACCGAGAACATCCCCATCCTCTTCCTCACCGCCCATCTGCTGGAGGAGCAGGACGTGCTCCGCGGCTACGGCGCGGGGGCCGTGGACTACCTCAGCAAGTCGATCAACCCGGAGATCATGCGGTCGAAGATCGCGGTGTTCATCGACCTGTACCGGAAGAACCAGGCGCTGACGGAGGTCAACCGCGCGCTCCAGGAGGAGATCGACAAGCGTGAGAAGGCGCAGGAAGAGCTGCGCCTCGCGAACGAGGCTCTCGAAGCGCGCGTGTACGAACGGACCGAGGACCTCACCATCGCCAATCACGCGCTGCGCGACAGCGAGCAGCGCGTACGACTGCTGCTGGAATCCGTCGGCGAGGGCATCTTCGGAATCGACAACCAAGGCATCGCGACCTTCGTCAACCCCGTCGCGGCGTCCCTGCTGGGCTATGCGCCCGAGGAACTGGTCGGCGCGCCGCTCGGCGGCCTGCTGCCGCAGAGCGGAGAGTCCGGGGAGGTAGAGGCGCCGGGGGAGGAAGCCCGCTCCCCCCACCACTTCCGCCGCAAGGACGGCACGACGTTCCCCGTCGAGTTTGTGCGCACGCCGGTGCGCGACGAGCACGGCACCGTGACGGGCGAAGTCGTGGTGTTCCGCGATCTGACGGCCCGCGCCCGTGCCGCGCGGCGCGTCGCGGCGGAGCACGCTGTGACCAAGATCCTGTCCAAGGCGGAAAGCCTCGAGCAGGCCTCGGATGAGCTGCTCGCCGCGATGTGCGAAACGCTGGGCGTGTCGGTGTGCAAGCTGTGGACGATCAATGAGGAATCCGGGGTGCTGCGCTGCGCGGGCGTGTACGTGTCGGAGGGCGAATCCGACACCCTGGCAGGGTTCGCAGAGCGGGCGCTGGGGCGCACGCTGCTGATGGGGCGCGGGCTGGCCGGGCGCGTGTGGGCGACGAGCCGCCCGCTGCGGCTGGCGCACCTCGCCGCCGAGGAAGGGCTGGACTGGATGGACGTGGCCGTGCAGGCCGGGCTGCACAGCGCGCTGGCCTTTCCGGTGATGGACGGCGACCGGTGCGAGGCGGTCATCACGCTCTACGAGCGCGGCTCGGTGCCGCCCGACGAAACGCTCGAGGCGATGATGGCGGCGATCGGTCGCGAGATCGGCGCGTTCGTGCGGCGCTCCCGCGCCGAGGCCGAGCTGCGCGCCCACCGCGAACGGCTCGAAGAGCTGGTGCAGCAGCGAACGGGTGCGCTTGAACGCTCCCACGAGCGCCTGCGCCAGGCAGAACGGCTGGCGACGGTGGGCACGCTCGCCGCGGGGCTGGGCCATGATATGAGCAACCTGCTGCTGCCCATCCGCGCACGCCTGCACAGCCTGGTGGAGGGCGGGCTGCCGCCCAACGCTGCGGGCGACGTAGCCGCGATCGGAGAGGCCGTAAGCTACTTGCAGCGGCTTGCCTCGGGGCTGCGGCTGCTGGCGCTGGACCCGGACCGCTCCGCCGAGCGCGACTCGGTCACGAACCTGCGCGGCTGGTGGCGCGATGTAGAAGGCGTGTTCCGCTCGGCCCTGCCCCGCGGCGTGCGGCTGGAGGGCCACTTCGCGGAAGGTTTGCCGGTGGTGGCGATCGCGGC
This sequence comes from uncultured Phycisphaerales bacterium, assembly GCA_937974035.1. GTDB lineage: Bacteria > Planctomycetota > Phycisphaerae > Phycisphaerales > UBA1924 > JAEYTB01. The sequence continues at coordinate 124,391 of CALJIV010000049.1, read as the reverse complement.
GTCGCGACTGACGCAGGCGGTGTTCAACCTCGTTCAAAACGCGGGCGAGGCGCTCGCGACGGCCCAGAACCGCGGGCACGACAAGGGCTGCATCCGCATCTCCGCGCGCCCCGCTCCGGACGAAAAGGGAACCCGAGGCTTCGTCGAACTGAAGGTGGAGGACGACGGCCCTGGTATGCCGCCCGAGGTCGCGGCCCGGTGCTTCGAGCCCTACTTCAGCACCAAGACGCGCGCGGTCTCGACGGGCATGGGGCTGGCGCTGGTCCGTGCGTGGGTTGAGGGCGCGGGCGGGTCGGTGAAAGTGCAGACCGCGCCGGGCAAAGGGGCGCACTTCATCATGCTGCTGCGCCCGCGGGAGGCGGAGGCGTCCCCCCCCGCTTCGCGCGCGCAGGGCGACTCGCCCCACGCCGCGGTGAGCCTCGAAGATTCACGCACCGTCAGCTACGTGTGCCTGCTGCTGCAGACCGCGCGTGCGACGTGCGAGCGGTTCGACGCTGACGAGGGCGTGCCCGACAGCCAGCTGTGGGTGGTGGGCGGCGCGGCGGCGGTGCCGGAACGGCTCGCCGCGTACCTGGCCCAGGACGGCTTCAGGCGCGCGGTGGTGCTTGAGGATCGCGCTCCTCCCGGCCGTCAGCCCGGCATCTCCGACCCGCGCGTGTGCTATGTGGGCAAGAAGGCGGGGACGAGCGTCCTGCGCCGGGCGCTCGCCGAAGCCCTCTCCCTCAACGCCGATTCAACGACAGCGGAGGCAGTGACATGACCACCAAGCACCCCGATGCCGCGCCAGAGCCCATCTCGGTCCTGCTGGTGGACGACAACGCGATCCTGGCCGAGGCGTTGTCCCGCGTCCTCGGGCGAGATCCGCGCTTCCGCTGGGTGGGATGGCTGGAGTCGGCCGAATCGGTGATCGAGCAGGTGCGGACGCACGCGCCGAGCGTGGTGCTGATGGACGTGGACATGCCCGGCGTGGAGACCTTCGGGCTGGTGCGCGCGATTTCCGCCGTGTGCCCGAAGTCGAAGGTGGTGATGTTCAGCGGGCACATCCGCGAGGAGTACGCGGACGCGGCGGTGGACGCCGGGGCGTTCGGCTACCTGCACAAGGACGACGAAATCGGCGTGCTGCTGGACAACCTCATCCGCGTCCACGCGGGCGAAGTGGTGCTCAGCCCGCTGGTGCGGCGGATGCTCTGGCGGGCTTAGGCGGCCGCGCTCTCGGCCCCGGCCAACTCCTTCTCGTCCACGCGCTCGATGCACGCACCCAGTGAGCGGAGGCGGTCCTCCATGCGCTCATAGCCGCGGTCAAGGTGATAGACGCGGTTGACGATCGTGGTGCCCTCCGCGGCCATGCCCGCGAGCACGAGGCCGGCGCTGGCGCGCAGGTCGCTCGCCATCACGGGAGCGCCCACGAGCTTGCGCACACCAGAGATCACGATCGTGGACCCCTGGCGGATGATCTTGGCCCCCATGCGCAGCAGCTCCGCGACGTGCAGGAAGCGGTCGGGGAAGATGCGCTCGGTGATGACCGAGTTGCCGTCGGCGAGCGTGAGCAGCGCCGCGAGCTGGGCCTGCAGATCCGTCGGGAAGCCCGGGTGCGGCTGGGTGGTGACCTCCACCGGGCGCAGGACACGGTCGCAGGTGACGCGGACCGTGCGCCGCATCGGGTCGTTGTCAGAGGTGCGGGTGGGGTCGGAGCTGCCGCTGGTGATGGTGAGGGCAGGGGTGCGGATCTGACCGCCGTTCAGGACCGCGGGAGTCGTCGGCAGGCTCGAAAGGGGCTGCACATGAACGCCCGCCGAAGCAAGGGTGTACGTCACGCTCAGCAGGGCGTCCAGGGGGCAGTTGTCCAGAGTGAGGTCGCCGTTGGTGATGGCCGCGGCCATCATGAAAGTGCCGGCCTCGATGCGGTCAGGGATGATGGTGTAGTCCGCGCCGTGCAGTTCCTCTACGCCGTGGATGGTGATGCGGGGCGAGCCCGCCCCGGTGATGCGGGCCCCCATGGCGTTGAGCAGGTTGGCCAGATCAACGATCTCGGGTTCACACGCGGCGGACTCGATGATGGTCGTGCCGCGGGCGAGGGTGGCGGCGGACATCACGTTGGCGGTCCCCAGGACCGTGGACCCGAAGGTGCCGCCGAGGAAGACGGTGGCCCCCGTGAGCCCCCCCTGGGGGGCCTTGGCGATGATGTCGCCGGCGTTGATGGTGATCTGAGCGCCGAGGGCCTGAAGACCTCGGAGGTGCAGGTCCACGGGCCGGTCGCCGATGGCGCAGCCGCCGGGCATGGAGACGCGGGCGTAGCCGCGCTTGGCGAGCATGGGGCCGAGGGTGCAGATGCTGGCCCGCATCGTGCGCACGATGTCGTAGCGGGCGTGGGAGAGGGACTCGTCGGTGGTCGTGAGGGTGACGGCCCCGTTGAGGATGCCCTCGCCGCTGGAGCAGCCCAGCTCCCCCAGGAGCCGGAGCATGTTGCGGACGTCCGCAAGGTTGGGGACGTCCCGGAGGGTGACGGGCTTATCCGTCAGCAAAGCCGCGGCAAGCATGGGGAGCGCGGCGTTCTTGGAGCCATTGATCCGAACCCGGCCGAACAGCCTCCGGCCACCCTCGATGACGAACGTATCCATGGAGTCCCTTCACGCCGACAACGCCGGGCCTGATCTCCCACGGCGCGCACCGGCGCGGCGCGGGCCCCCAGCGGGTCGGACAATACATCGGACGGTTGGCCTTTCCGGCTGGAAGACAGCAACCGCGCGCTCATGCACAATTCCGGGGACCTCCCCGGAGTAACCCCACGATCCGGGATCCGTCCCCCGGCGGCACGCACAGCCCCGGCCCGCGGGGCTCTCTCAGCGGCTCTCTATATGGATTGGCGGGCGCCTCGCCGGCCCCTCCCACCCCTGCCACGTCCGATCACCACGACGCTCAGGCGCGGGCGTCCAGCCTTCAGGCGGGTTGTTTTGGCCCGCGGCGGGGCGCGGCCCTCACAGACCGAACAGGTTCACACGAGCTTTGCGCATATTCCCAGGCGGGGTGGGCATCGCGGCGGAGATTTTGGAGAGTTCGGTTGTCAAGCGTGTGCGACCGAGGAGGAACACCATGAGTTTTGCCAGCCGCGTGAAAAACCCCGCCCTGTTGATGAGTGCCGCTATTGCGATGACGATGCCGCTGGCCATCGGCGTCGGACCAAGCGACCCGTATTCGCACCTGCCCTCGAGCATCACGCTGACGGGCGTGATCCGCGACTTCCGCGAGCGGAGCGTGAGCGGCGGGCACCCGGACTTTGAGCGGCAGCCGGACGACGGCTTCGGGCACTACATGCAGGAGTGCCAGGACACGCTCGACGCGGACGGCAAGCCGGTGTTCCGCTCGACGGGGCTGAAGGTGGCGACCCAGTGGCGCGACGCCCAGGGCCGCAACCGCATCTCCCCCAAGAGCTACATCAACTCGATGCCGGGGGACGTGAACGGCTCCTTCTCGACGGGGAAGGACGGCTCGACGACCAACGCGGCGAACTTCTCCAAGTGGTTCCGGGACATCCCCGGCGTGAACATGTCCAAGCCGCAGAAGATCACGCTGGTGCGGCAGCCGGGCACCAACACCTACACCTTCAACGACCGCACGGACCCCCTGTACAAGAACAAGGGCGGGTTCTTCCCCATCGACGGCGACATGATGGGCAACTCCGCCAACAGCTCGCACAACTACCACTTCACCTTCGAGCTGCAGACGACGTTCAAGTACGAGAAGGGCACCAACCAGGTCTTCAGCTTCACGGGTGACGACGACGTGTTCGTCTTCATCGACAACAAGCTGGTCATCGACCTGGGCGGCGTGCACGAGGCGATGAACCAGTCGATCAACCTCGACCGCCTCAACTGGCTGGTGGACGGCCAGACGTACACCCTCAAGTTCTTCTTCGCGGAGCGGCACCGGACCGAGTCCAACTGCCGCATCGACACGAACATCGTGCTCCGCACCATCGAGCCCCCCTCGGTGACGGCAGTCTTCGACTAAGGACTCGCCACACCTCCACCTCCAGGGGCCCCGGCACACGCCGGGGCCCTGTTCGCTTTGTGCGGCCTGGCGCAGCGCAAAAAACTTCACGCCGGTGGCACGCGAAGAAAACGAATTGGACAGTTTGAGTACCTGACGGGCAGGGCAACAACGATGCGGCCCGGAGGATGGAGACATAGCGGGCTTCTCAAACCCGCCATTGCCCCTCGGCCTGCAGGGCTCCGCGAGGAGCGGCAGGGACCGCCAAGGACCCGGCGGTGGGCGCGACGCCGAGGGGAACGAGTTCCACGCCCGGGTTGGCCACGTGGCCGCCCGGGCGTTGCTCATTTAGCGGTGCAGGTTGCTGCGGAAGCGGTACCTGTGGCTCTCGTGGGTGCGGGCGCCGAAGTACAGGTGCGCGTTGGCCCGCTCGGGCACGTACAGCCGCCGTGCACGATCCAGCGAGGGCATGGGCGCTTGCGGCCACGCCAGCGCCTCGAACACCGAGCGGTCCGCGCGGGAGGCAAGCGCCTCATCACGCCGCGCCTGCTCATCCCCCGCGACCATCTCGGCACCCAGCACCTGCACGCCGTGGAACACCACCTCCGACCCGGCCCCCTGCGTCCCGACGATGTACCCACCGTCACGACGCGGCACGGAGACAGAATGGCCGCACCCGACGGCGGGCAGCAGCACCGCGCCGATCCCGGCGATCACAACTCCGCGTCTTACGATGACTCTGAACATGGGCCAGGCTCACGGCAGTACGCCCAACGCACTATGAGTCTGCCCCCGGTTCCGCGCAGGAACAACCCAATCCGGCCAGGATCATTCCCATCGCGGCAAACTCCACGCCCGAGAACCGTCACCGCAGCTTCTCGTCCAGGTGCTCGTGCAGGGCCTTCAGCTCCTCGGCGCGGGACTTGGGCATCACCAGCGTCGCGTCGGGCGTGTGGACCACGATCATGTCCTCGCACCCGAGCACAGCAACGGTGTGGCCGGCGGACGTGACGACCAGGTTGTTGCGGCCGTTGACGACCACCGCGCTGCCCTCGCCCGTGGAGCGGTTGCCCGCTTTGTCGGCGGGGACGGTCTGGGCGAAGCTGGGCCAGCTCCCCACGTCCAACCAGCGAAGGTCCATCTGCACCGTGCAGATGCTGAAGCGGGCCTCCTGTCCCTTGGTGTGCGCCTTCTGAAACTCCTGCGCCGCGGGCTCCATCACGGCGTAGTCCACGCTGATCTTCGGCAGCGTGGGATAGACCTCCGCGAGCACGGTCTTGGCCTTCCGCGTGCCCCACGCCGCCTGGATCTTCATCAGCCCCGCGTGGCTCTCGGGCTTGAACTTCTCGAGCGCTTCCAGGAAGGTCGAGGCCTTCCACACGAACATGCCGCTGTTCCAGCCGAAGTCCCCCGATTGCACGTAGACCTGAGCCCGGGCCAGGTCCGGCTTTTCGACGAAGCGGGCGACCTGGTAAGCGTGCTCGCGGCTGCCGTCGATCGCCGGAGACTTGCCGTGCTTCTTGTCGCGCACGGGCGTGCCGCGCTCGACGTAGCCGAAACCCGTAGCCGGGTACGTGGGCTTGATGGAGAAGGTGACGAACCGGCGCGGGTCGTTCTCCACCAGGCGGAAGCCAAGGTCCATCCGCTCCCGGAACACGTCATCGGGGTCGATCACGTGATCGGCTGTGAGCACAGCGAACACGGCGTCAGGGTCTTCCTTGGCGAGCACCGCGGCGGCGAAGCCCACGGCGTTCACGGTATCACGCGGCGCTGGCTCTCCCAGAATCTGCGCATCGGCGTAGCCGGTGAGCTGCTCGCGGATGGCCGCGCGGTACGCCTCCGCGGTGCAGATGTAGCGATGGGCGGGGTCGATCAGGCCGTTCAGGCGGGCATCGGCCAGTTCCAGGAGAGAATGAGGGCGCGGGTCTCCCTCGCGCCGGATGAACTGGATGAGCTGCTTGGGGCTGTTCTTGCGGCTCATGGGCCACAGCCGCGTCCCCGCTCCCCCTGCCATGATCATCGCGTAACGCATGCGGGCAGCAGCATAACTAGAGGGCACGGCCGCTGAAGACGGCCTCGATGACACCGGAAGCGGAGGTCAGCTCGCGGCCTTCGCGCCGGGCCTTCGCCGTGGCCCGGGAGACCATCTGCTCCGCCTCCGCCCGCGTTTCGCCCAGGGCCATGAGGGCGGCCACGGCTTCCTCGATGACGGGATCCGCCTGTCCGGGGATGGGCTTGCCCTCCGCCGCGGCGTTGAGGTCCTGAAGCTCGGCGCTGGTGAGGAAGGCGTCCACCTTGCCGTGGAGCTCGGCGATGATTGTCTCGGCCAGACGCTTGCCGACCTCGGGGAGCTGGGTAAGGGCCTTGGCGTCGCGGGCGACGATGGCGCGGGCGATCGCCGCGGGATCCAAAGCCATCGCCCTCAAGGCTTTGCGGGTTCCGATGCCCTTGACGGTTGTGAACAGCTCGAAGAACTCGCGCTCGGAGGGGGTCTGGAAGCCGATCAGGCGCGGGATAAAGCTCGTGCCCTGGTTGACGCCCTCGAGGTACTGGATGGTCGTAAGCACAACGTTTTGGCCCACTTGCGCACTCATCCGAGCCGCGAGAAAGGCGGGCGCGAGCACCTCGTAGGCAAAGGGCGAGCCCGCGGGGGCGATGCGAAGGGCCAGCCCCTCCACCCCCTCCAAGAGCCCTGTGATCCGGCAGATCATGGGCCGGAACATACCAGATGGATGGTCCCGCGGGCGAATGCTCGGCCCAAGGCAGGGGAGTTGCCGATAAGCCGAATGAAGGAGGCTCCGTTGGACCTGACGCTGACCCCTGCGCCCAGTGCGTTTACCAGCCAGCCTTTGTGGCGGCGGCCCATCCTGATCGGCACCGCCACGACCCTGCCCCAGTTGTGGGAGCAGGTCGTCGCGCACGGGCTCTCGCCCGTCGGCTACCTCTTCGTCGATCACCCGGACTTTTCCGAGGAGTCCCCCCACAGCCTGGGCTCGCTGGATTCCCTGCCCACGCTCCACGCGATCGACCCCTTCACCGCGGCGATCGTGAGCCTGCCCGCGGAGGACGGCCCGACGATCCTGAAGGTGCGGTCGGTGCTGCGCGCATGCGGCATCGTGGAGCGCTTCGTCCCGACGCTGGCGGATGTCCTGAGCGGATCGACCCCGGCGCGGGCGCTGCCGGGCGAGATCGACCTCGTGGAGCTGATCGGCCGCACGCCCTACGGCATCGACCGGCGCGCGGTGGAGCGCGTGCTGGCGGGCAAGCGGGTGCTGGTGACCGGCGCGGGCGGATCGATCGGCAGTGAGCTCTGCCGCATCGCCTGCACCTTCCAGCCCGAGATGCTCATCATGATGGAGCGTTCGGAGAACGCGCTCTTCGAGATCGACCGGCAGATTGCGCGGCGGTTCCCCGGCGTGCAGCGCCGTGCCCTGCTGCACGACGTGGTGGACGCGGCGCAGACGCAGCGACACCTCGCGGCTCTGCGCCCGCACGCGATCTTCCACGCCGCGGCACACAAGCACGTGCCGCTGATGGAGGAGCACCCCTGGCACGCGGTGCGCAACAACCTGATGGGCACGAAGGCCATCGCGGACGCGGCGCTGGCGTGCGGCGCGGAGCGCTTCGTCATGATCTCCACCGACAAGGCCGTGAACCCCACCAGCGTGATGGGTGCGACCAAGCGCATGGCGGAGATGTACGTGCAGTCGCTCGCCGGGCGCGGCGAGACTTCCTTCAGCATGGTGCGCTTCGGCAATGTGCTGGGGTCGGCGTGCAGCGTGCTCCCCATCTGGGCGCACCAGCTCTCCGAGGGCGGGCCGATCACCGTCACCGATCCGCGCATGACGCGCTACTTCATGACCATCAACGAGGCGGCGTCGCTGGTCATCCAGGCCGCGGCGATCGGCCCGCGGGGCGGCGATGATCCGTCCATCTTCGTGCTGGACATGGGCGCGCCGCTGAAGATCGCGGACCTGGCGCAGCGATTCATCCGGCTGCACGGCTTTGAGTGCCACCTGCCCGGTGAGCCGGGAGGCGGCCAAAGCAAGATCGCCATCGTCTACACCGGCGCGCGGCCGGGTGAGAAGCTCCACGAGGAGCTGGCCTACGCCGCGGAATCCCTGCTTCCCACCCCCTTCCCGGGCATCATGGCCCTCGCCGGCTCCGCGGCGTGCGGTGCGGACGTGGCGGGCATGGTGGCGGAGTTCTCGGACTTGAGCGACGACGCTGACCGCGAGGCTGTGCTGCGGGCGATCCGGCGGCATGTGCCGGAGATGGCCCCGGCCGCGGATTCCCGGACGCTGGCGGCGTAGTCGGAACGCTCGCCGAGCCGGATGAGGCTGCGGAAGCGCGCAAGGCCGCGGGATCGCCGATCCATATACTTCCGATGCCCATGAGCGAGCGTGAACGCCTCCTGAACGAGACCATCGCCGCCCGGAACAAGGCGGCGGCTCTGCTGCGGGCCTTGCAGGAGGCCAAGGAGCAGGCCGAGTCTCTGGCTCCATCGCCCAAGGGCGACCTCTACAAGCGGGTGACCGGCTCGAGCAGCCTCGAAAACGCCATCGCCGAGGCGAGGCGGACGGTCGAGGCGTACGAGCGGCTGATCAGCGACCTGGAAAAGCCCGCCGCCCCGGAGGTTGTCGTCCGCCCTCCTGAACGAGCCCTCCGCCCATGAGCGCTTCACTTCCCCACGCCGAGCTTCTCGAACTCAAACCCATCACCAGCGCCCCGGCGGTCGCCGTGCAGATGAAGCGGCTGAACCCGCGCGCGGCGCTGCCGGAGTACAAGACCCCCGGCGCCGCGGGCATGGACCTTTCCGCGTGCCTGCCGGAAGGGACCGAGGCCCTGGTCATCGAGCCGGGGCAGATCGTGAAGGTGCCCCTGGGCTTCGCGATGGCGCTGCCGGTGGGGTACGAAGCGCAGATCCGCGCCCGCTCGGGGCTCTCGTCCACCCACGGCATCACTCCCGTCAACTCGCCGGGAACGATCGACAGCGACTATCGCGGCGAAGTCATCGTTCCTCTGATCAACCTCGGGCGCGAGCCCTTCACCGTGACGCACGGGATGAGAATCGCGCAGATGGTGATCGCGCCTGTGGTGCAGGCGCGGATCACCGAGGTCGAAGCGCTGGACGAAACCGCCCGGGGCACGGGCGGCTTCGGCTCAACGGGCAGGCATTAACGCACCGCTAGCACGCTCCCCCCGCCAGCACGCGGAAGAAGGCTTCGATGTCCGCATCGGTGCCTGTGTCTCCATCCGCGTCGAAGTCGGCCCCGAGCGGGAAGCAGGCATCGCAGCAGTTGCCGGAGAGGCACGCGAAGAAGGCCTCGATGTCGGCGTCGGTGCCCACGTCACCATCACCGTCGAAGTCTGCGGTGCCGCACGCCGGGCCGATGGTGAGCGTCGCCGCGGGGCTGATGGAGCTGCCGCAGGGGTTCGCGGCGATGACGTCGTACACGCCGGCGTCGGATTCGAGCACGCCGCTGATGATGAGTGTGGACGAGTAGCAGCCCTGGAAGCGCTGATCGTCTTCGAGCAGGACGCCGTTGCGCCGCCAGCGCCAGGACGTGGGCGAGCCAGAAGCCGCGGCGGTGAAGACAGCCGTCTGACCGGGCGGAACCGTCTGCGGCTGGGGCGGCGCAGTGAAGGTCGGTCCCTTGGGAACCTGGAGCAGCCAGGTGTCGCTGACCACGCCGGTGGCGGTCTGGCCGCCGGCAAGGACGATGCGATCGATGCCCGCGTGATAGGCGAAGATGTGTTCAGTGCGTGGCACCGGACCGGGAGGGTCGTGCAGCGTCCAGCCTGTGGGATCAAGCCCCCACCACCCGCCGATGAGCCCGGTCGACGTTGCACCGCCGAAAAGCACTGTGCGCTGCGAAGCGTGCGTCAGGCCAGCGTGCGTGCGGGCGGGCGGCTGCGTTCCGCCGGAGCGCTGCTCCCATGTGTTTCCGTTCCACAGCCATAATCCGGTCGGCAGAGGCCCGCTCTCGGCCTGACCGCCGAAGAGCACGACGCCTCCCGATGCCGGGTCGTAGGTCATCGCGTGCTTGTGGCGCGCGGGGCCGGAGGTCGTGCGCTGCACCCACGCCGTGCCGTCATACTCGAACGTTTGCGAGCTCACGAACGAGGATGCTTGCCCGCCGTGCAGGACGATGCGCTGGCGGACGGGGTCGTAGGCCATCGCGGCGTTCTGGCGGGCGCTGGGAGCGCCCGGCGCCTGCGAGAAGGTCCAGGAGACGCCGTTGTATTCGAACGCGCCGCCCACAGGCCCCGTGGCGGTATTGCCGCCGACGAGCACCACGACGCCGCGGGCTTCGTCGTAGGCCATCGCGTGCCCGGCGCGGGCGCTGGGAATCTGCCCCGTGGGCGACATGACGTGCCACTGCGTGCCGTCGAACTCGAGCGTGGAGTTGGAAAGCGAGCCGTTGAGGAGCACACCGCCGAAGACGACGAGCCTGCCGCGGGCGCTGTCATACGCCGCCGCGGCGAGCCTTCGCGGGGCGGGCAAGTTGGCGGCTTGAACCCAGACGCCGTCGCACTGGGCGATGGCCGCGGGAGAAGTGAACGCGAGAGACAGCAGAAACGCGAAGGTAGATCGTGTGCGCACGGCCTTCCTCCGGTTGGATGAAGGCGATCAATCTACCAGAGCAAGTGCCGGGTTGGAAGGGCGGGGGTCGGAACCGTGGGCGCGTGCAGCCTCAAAAGCGACAAGGCCGGGCGAAGTGCCCGGCCTTGCTCATCAAATGGGCCCGATTGGAGTCGAACCAACGACCTCACCCTTATCAGGGGTGCGCTCTAGCCAACTGAGCTACGAGCCCGCTCAGCACCTCCCGCGGAGGGAGGACCACAGTATAGGCCCCGCACCGGGTCGGTTCGTCAAGCCGGCAAGGTCGCCGAGGGCCAAAAAACAACCCCCGGGAGAAGGCCCGGGGGCTGGGGTAAGCGGCAGCGAAACGGGTCACTTCTTCTTGGACTTCTTCTCGCCCTTTGCCTCCGCGGCGGCGGCGGAGGCGGCGGCGGTCGCCACGCCCGCGGCCCAGGTGCCGCGTGCGGCCTTGGCGGCTTCCTCGGCAGCCTCCTGACGCTTAAGCGCGGCCTGAGCCTCGGTCTCGTGACCGGCGGCCCCGGCGGGCTCGGCGGACTCCTTCTCAAGCTCAAGCTCGCGGTCGGGCTTGACGTGGAGCTTGATGACGGAGTCGAGGTCGCTGTCGAGCTTGACGTGGATGTCGTAGGTGTCGATGCGCTTGATGGTCTGGGCGATGCGGACGTCGCGGGGCTTGACGGCGTGGCCCATCTCGTTGAGGGCCGCGGCGACGTCCTGCTGGGTGATCGCGCCGTAGAGGATGCCCATGTCGTTGCAGGAACGGATGAGCGTGACCTCGAGACCCTGGAGCTTCTGGCTGAGCTCCTCGCGGGCCTTGCGCTGAGCGGCGACCATCTTCTCCGCCTCGGCGCGCTTGCTCGCGAGCTGCTTGATCAGCTCCTCGCTGGGGGTGGTCGCGAGATTGCGCGGCAGCAGATAGTTGCGGGCGTAGCCGGTGCGTACGGTGACGACGTCCCCGACGATGCCGAGGGCTTCGACGTTCTCGGTGAGCAGCAGCTTGACGGTCTTGGGCATGGCTGTCCTTTCCCCTTGCAGGGGTTGAAGTTAGGAGCGGCGGGCGGGCAACAGGCCCACGGCCGCCCCAACGGTGGGCGGAGAGTGTAGGCAGCGCGGACGGTGCCGCGGAGCCGGAGAGGGCCGGGGGGGGCCGGACGACGTCGCGTGGCCGCCGGTAAGCGGTCAGAAGGGGATGTCGTCCTCGCCCATGGGCTCGGGGACGGGGCGAGCGGGAGCCGCGGCGGGCTGACGCTGCGGGGCGGGGGCCTGGCGCGGGGCCCAGCCACCGGAGCGGTCGCCGCCTTCGCCCCCACCGCCGCCCTTGCTGTCCACAAAGTAGAAGTTCTCGATGACGACCTTGAGCTTGGAGCGGTTCTGGCCGCTCTCCTTGTCCTGCCAGGTGTCGAGCTTGAGGCGGCCCTCGATCATGATGGGCCGGCCCTTGGCGAAGTACTGGTGGATCATCTCCGCCGTCTTGCCCCACGCCTCGCAATCGACGAAGGTCACGTCCTCGCGCTGCTCACCCTCGGGGGTCCGCCAGCGGCGGTTCATCGCCATGCCCACCGTGGCCACAGCCTGGTTGCCGGGCGTGTGCCGCAGCTCGATGTCGCGGGTGATGTTGCCCATGAGCAAGACTTTGTTGAGCGAAGAGGCCATGGCGTTGTCCTTGGGTGAATGGTGAAAGTGTAGGAAAGCCTAGCGAACACCGCCCGAACTGTCGAGGGAGCGTGCACGCCCCTGCGCGTCCAGCACAAGCCCTTCCAAGACAGTCCTTTGCGGAATCAGCAGGCTCCGCCCGCGAGCACCCGGAAGAAGCTTTCGATGTCGGCATCGGTGCCTACGTCCCCGTCGCCGTCGAAGTCCGCCCCGCCGGGGTAGCAGGTGGGGCAGCAGATACCGGCCAGGCACGCGAAGAAGGCCTCGATATCGGCGTCGGTGCCCACGTCACCGTCGCCGTCGAAGTCGGCGCTGCCGCAGGGCGGGAGCGGGGTGATGGCGAGCCGGAAGAGTGGCTGCTGCCCGCCCGCGCCGCCCCCGTTGCCGCCGGGGCCGGTGTAGCTGATGGTGCCGCTGCCGTCCACGGTGAAGGAGTAGGTGCCCGGCTGCAGAATGCCGGAGGCGTGGAACTCGACGACCTGGTTGTCGGTGTTGTCGTCCGCGAGCAGCACGGTGCTCCCAGTCCGGAACTCAAAGGACGTGACGATGGGCAGGCTGCCGCCGAAGAAGGTGTCGAGCGTGTACGAGCAGGGCTCGGTGACCTCGAAGAGGTAGGAGAACTTGTTCACGAGGGTGGCGGTGCCGGAGGTGTTGACATCTCCCCCACCGCTGATGCTCATGCTCCACAGGTCGAGCTGGAAAGTGCCAACGCCGTCGAAGCCGCCCTGCTGCATGGCGTTGGCGGTCATATTGCCGGAGAGCTGAAGCTGGTCGGCCCAGTAGTAGTAGTAATCGCTCGGCGGCGCGATCACGTAGGGACCGTCGGTGAACGTCGAGCCGTCCTGATAGGTCGAGATGGAGACGCCCTCGAGTTTGCGTTCCTGGGCGAGAACAGTGACCTGGGCGCCGGCGCTGCCGGCCAGGAAGCAGAGCACGGACGCGGAAAGAACCACTCGCTGCATCATGGGATACACACCTTTCTGCTCGGCGCAGCCGCCACGGCAGCGCAAGGTATCAAGCTACCGCCGCCCACCCCTCGTGTCACGGGTTTCTTCGGTCCTCCGCAACATAAAACGGCCCCTCCGGGAAGGAGGGGCCGTTCGGGAGCGGTTTTGGAACGGGACGGGATCAGGCCTCTTCGCCGCCGCCCTGCTGCTCGGACCCTTCGCCCTCGGGAGCGGCCTCGGCGCCCACGGCGGCCGGGGCCGGGGCGGGCGTGGCGGGACGCTCGGCACGCAGACGCGCCTCGGCCTCCAGCTCCTTGCGGCCGTCGGCGGCGGTCATCTCCTCCATCGTGAGATGATCGGCGCGAAGGATGAGGGTGCGGAGGATCTTCTCCGAGAGGTTGCAGTCGCGCTCGATGTGGGCGACGTCGGAGCCGGGGGCGCGGAAGTAGACGAGGATGTAGAGGCCGCGCTTCTGGCCGCGGATCTCGTAGGCGAGGCGGCGCTCATCCCACTTGCGCATGGCGATGACCTCGGCGTTGCCGCGGGCGAGGATCTCGTTGATGTGCTGGATGACGCCGGCGAGGTCGGCGGCGACGGACTGGCCGATGAGGAACATGGCCTCGTAGTTGTAATAACGCTTCTCGGACATGATTTTTCCTTGAGTATTGGTTCTTCTGAATGAGTGGTTGATCGGAACGGCGGGATGCGACGCGCGGCCCCGCTAGGTGGTGTCGGTGCCGCCCTCGGGCGCGGGACGCGCCCTGGGAGGCGGTTTCTCCCGTTGCGGGCCGGCGTTGGCGAAGTTCATCGCGTGGTCCAGCCCGCGTGAGACGAAGATCTCCGCGGCCTGCTCGGCCTTGGAGAGCGCTCCTTCCAGCAGAGGCTCCTCTTCCTGGGTGAAGCGGCCGAGCACGAAGTCGGCCTGGTCCATGAAGGGAGGCTTGCCGCCGGAAGGCTGGAGGCCGCAGCCGATCCGCAGCCGCGGATAGGCGTCCGTGCCCAGAAGCTGCTCGATGTTCGTGAGCCCGTTGTGCCCGCCGGCGCCCCCGCCGGGCTTGAGGCGCAGCGCGCCGGTGGGCAGGTAGAGGTCGTCAACGATCACGAGCAGATCGCGCGTCGGGTCGGCCTTGAAGAAGCGCACGGCCTCGGCGACCGACTGGCCGGAGCGGTTCATGTAGGTCGTCGGACGCATGACCAGGACCTTTTCGCCGCCGAGGGAGAACTCGGTGGTGGCCGCCTGGAAACGGGCCTTGACCGGCTCGCTCGGAGCGTGCTTCGCGCAGAGGCGCTCCGCCACCATGAACCCGGCGTTGTGACGGGTCTTGGCGTATTGCGATCCGGGATTGCCCAGTCCGACGATCAGCTTCATGACTCCGGCTTCGGTCTCCTGGCTTACTTCTTCTTGTCGCCGCCGGCGGGCTTGGCGTCCTTCTTGTCGCCGCCGGCCTTGGCCTTGTCGGCCTCATCGGTCTTCTTGGCGGTGAGGACCTCGGGCTCGCCCGGAGCCGCGCCGGCGGCGGCGGCCTCGCCCACGGCGACCGCGGCCTGCACCACGATCTGCGCAACGATCGCGTGACGGTCGGTGATGAGCTTCATGTCCGCGGAGGGAAGCTTGACGTCCCCGGCGGTGAGGCTGTGGCCGACGTCGAGGTCGGTGATGTTCACCTCGATGTAGTCGGGGAGCTCGACGACGCGGCACTCGATCTCAAGCTCGGAAGTCGGGTGCATGAGGATCGCGCCGGCCTGCTTGAGGCCCTTGGCGTCGCCGATGAGGTGGATCGGCACACGGGTGTGGACGCGCTCGTTCAGGTCCACGCGGGCGAAGTCGGCGTGGACGATGTTGGTGCCCAGGTAGTCGAACTGAAGGTCCTTGAGGAGGACGACCTGGTCCTTGAAGCTCTCCTGGCCGTCCTGCAGCTCCATGCGGAAGACCTTCTCGCCCGCGTTGATGTAGCGGACGGCCTCGCGGAAGTTGAGGTACACGGGGATGGGCTGCTCGCCGTGCCCGTAGACGATGGCGGGCAGGCCGCCCTGCTTGCGGATGCGCTGGCAGTAGCGGGAGCCGAGACGCTCGCGCTTCTTGGCGGTCAGAACTGGGGCCTTCTCGTGCATGACACTTTCCTTTCTAACCCTGTACAGGTCCTTGTTGACTTACCTCTTGGGACCGGCGGTGTCCTTGAACAACGCGCTGACTGATTGATTCGTGTGGATGCGGAGGATCGCCTGCCCGAGCAGGGAGCCCACGCACAGCTCCACGAGCTTGTCCTTGAGCGGAGCGGTGCGCTCCGCGAAGGGGATGGTGTTGCAGACGACGATCTTGCTGATGGGGCTGGCCAGCAGCCGCTCCACCGCGGGGCCGACGAGCACGGGGTGCGTCGCGGCGGCGATCACGTCCTTCGCGCCCTTGTCCATGACCAGACGCGCGGCCTCGCAGACGGTGCCCGCGGTGCTGATCATGTCGTCAAACATCAGCACCGTCTTGCCCTTCACGTCGCCGATCAGGTTGCCCGTTTCGACCTTGCTGCCGCTCAGGCGGCGCTTGTTGATGATCGCCAGGTCGCCGCCCAGCCGGTTGGCCATGCCCTCCGCGACCTTCACGTTGCCCACGTCGGGGCTGACGAGGCACAGCTCGCCGAGCTGCTCGCGGCAGGAGCGGAAGTACTTGATGAACTCCGGCGTCGCGGAGAGGTGGTCCACCGGAAGGTCGAAGAAGCCCTGAATCTGAGCCGCGTGGAGGTCGAGCGCCAGGACGCGGTGCGCGCCCGCGGCGGTGATGAGGTTGGCGACGAGCTTGGCGGTGATGGGAACGCGGCCTTCGTCCTTGCGGTCCTGGCGGGCGTAGCCCATGTACGGCATCACCACCGTGATGCGTCCGGCGCTGGCGCGGCGCATCGTGTCGATGAAGATCAGGAGCTCCATCAGGTTGTTGTTGACGGGCTCGCAGGTGCTGACGACGACGTAGCAGTCCTTGCCGCGGACGTCCTCGTCGAGCTTGACGAAGATCTCGCCGTCGGGGAACTCGGTGACGCGCGCGGCGCCGGGCTGCATGTCGAGCACGGTGCAGATGCGCTTGGTGAGCTCGGTGGCGGATCGGCCGCCGAAGACGATGAGATTGCCGTCATCGACAACGCTGGAGCGGGCGGGCATCAGCGGGTCCCTCCTGAACGGCTGCGGTAGATGGCATCAACCTTCGCCAGGTCCTCGGGCGTGTTGATGGAAAGCACGTCCTCCGGCGGCACGGCGTCGATCACCTCGACGCGCTCGCCGGCCTGAAGAAGCAGAGCGGGAACATCGGTGACGTAGTACTCGCCCGTGACCTCGTTGCGCGTCACGCTCTTGAGCGCACGGGCAAGGTGGAAGGCGTCGAAGCAGTAGTAGCTCGGGTTAACCTCGCGGATGGCGAGCTGCTCGGGCGTGGCGTTCTTCTGCTCCACGATCGCGACGAAGCGGCCGGAGGCGTCGCGGACGATCCGTCCGTAGCCCGTCGGGTCGTCGATCACGCTGGTGGCGAGCGTCGCGGCGGCGGCGGCGGCGCGGTGGCGCTCCAGCACGGCGCGGATGGTCTGCGGACGGATCAAGGGGCCGTCGCCGCAGAGAACCAGCGTCTCGCTCCCCGGCTTCTCGCTCTCGCGCGCCAGCAGCGGCATGGCGCACTGCACGGCGTGGCCGGTGCCGAGCTGCTGGTCCTGCACGGCGAACTCGACCTGCGGGTAGTCCTTGAGGGCGTCGCGGACCAGCTCCTGCTTGTGGCCGACGACGGCGATGATGCGTCCGCACCCGGCCTCCAGGCATGCGTCCACGACGGCGCACACCATCGGACGCCCCCCGACAGGGAAGACGACCTTGGGCAGGTCCGACTTCATTCGGGTGCCCTTGCCGGCTGCGAGGATGACGGCGGTTGGCTTCATGGGTGAGCCCGCCACGGCGACGTGGCGGTGATCAGAACCTGTGCTGTGGCGGGGAAGGGTGCTCAGCAGATGGCCCGCCGCGGTGCGGCGGAGCGACCCAGGGCGTCGCCATGGGAAGCTGGTCGACCAGGATTCGAACCTGGACAAACAGAACCAAAATCTGCTGTGCTACCGTTACACCATCGACCAGTGAAAGGTCTGGGCAAGCCTCCTACAGGCCATCGGAAGTGATTCCGACGGCGGGACCAGGGACCACGCGGTCCGCTGATCCATCCCTAGAAGGGAGGAGGCGGGGCCGCGGCAACGGGCCTCGTGGCACGGCTTCCGGGCCGGGCACGGGGCCGGAGCTGGACGGTCCATCAGCCGCGATGGGATCGCCCATGGCCGCGCCTCAGGTCTCGGACCCTCCGTCGCGGCCGGCTCCTGTGTACTTCAGGAAGTGTAGTGGAGCCGGGGGGTGAGTCAAACCGGGTCGGAGTCGGGCTCCTCCGGGGGTGGGGCGGGCTCTTCGGTCTTGCGGGCGGCCTCGCTGATGGTCTCGTAGCAGCTGGCCAGCAGGCCCACCAGGGGGAACTGGGCGTTGGTAAAGGGAGATGGCCCCAGCCGTCGGAGGAGGGGATGCGTGACGGGCGGGGGCGTGAGGGGCAGGTCGATCTCGTGCAGGCCGGGGCCGGCATCCCAGAAGCGGTCCACGACCTCCTCGAGAGAGGGGAAGGTGGCGTCGGAGACGCCCGGCACGCGCTGGGGATAGACCGGAGTCGCAACGCCCGCCATGCCCGAGAGGGTGCGGCGCTGGCGGAGGCGTTCGAGCAGGTCTTTCCCCTCCACGCCGCGGAGCGCGAACATCAGGAAGGGCTCCGTGGCGAGCTTGTGCGCCAGGAGGTAGGCGACGCAGCAGGCGTGCTTGCACCAGGGGTTGTCGTCCTCGGGCGGAGGGGGCGGTGGCTGGACCTGCTTGACGGGCTGGCCGGTGCGGATGGCGATGGCGCGGGCGGCCGCGGCTGTGGCCTCGGCGTGCGCGGCCATCGCCGCGCGACAGTCGCAGGAAACGGTCAGCTCCGCGGGCGACGTCGGGAAGAGCTTGAGGCCCAGGGGCACGAAGATGTCCTCGATGTTGGCGGGCAGCTCGCCCGCGAGGAGCTTCGCGGCGTAAATCGCGCCCTCGGACATCGCCTCCACGACCTTGTCCCACTGCTCGGGAGTGAAGGTGGCGAGGGTGATGGAGGTGTTGTACGGACGATCGGAGCGGCCCTGAACGGAGGCGACGATGCTGCCGGGGCCGATGGTCATGCGCTTGGTCTGCCCTTGGCGCGCGTACTCGAGACCCTCGATGAGGGGCTGACCGACCACAGCCTGTTCGAGCACGCGGAGCCAGCGGTGCGCGGTCCAGGCGGTCGGGCTGGCGGGTGGGGCGATGTCTCCGGCGGGGACTTTGAGCCCGCCGCGGACTTTGCGGGGCTTGCTGGGCAGAGGGCGTGGAGCGGGCCGGAGGGGCGGCTGCATGGCCGGCGCGGGTCGCGGGGGCGTGCCGGGACGGCCGCCGGTCGCCGAAGGAGTGCTGGGAGTCGGGTCGTTCACGAGTCCTTCCGGTGTGAGTCCGGCCGCGTGAGGGCCAGTCTGTAGGGTTGGCCGAGGCGGGAGGAGAGTCCAGTGAAGCGGGGCAAATGGAGAACGCTGCTCTCCGCCGTACGCCCGTTGTTCTGGAGCGAGTGAAGTCTCACGGCTCGTCATCGACCGCGTCGTTGCGGAGGGTGAGGATGTCGCGGAGCTGCTCGGTGTTCAGCTCGCTGAGCCACGCCTCGCCGGCGCCGATGATGTTCTCGGCGAGCTCCATCTTGCTCTCGATCATGTGATCGATGCGCTCTTCGAGCGTGCCGCGGACGACGAACTTGTGGACCTGAACGGTGCGGGTCTGGCCGATGCGGTAGGCGCGATCGGTGGCCTGGTTCTCCACCGCGGGGTTCCACCAGCGGTCGAAGTGGAAGACGTGCGTGGCGGCGGTGAGGTTGAGGCCGACGCCGCCGGCGCGAAGGCTGAGGATGAGGACCGGGGCGGAGCCGTCGGCCTTCTGGAAGCGGTCGATCATGGCCTGACGCTGGGGCTGGGTTGTGCCGCCGTGGATGAAGAGCACGTCGCGCCCGATGCGGTGGCGGATCATGGACTCGAGCAGGTGGCCCATCTCGCGGAACTGCGTGAAGATGAGGGCCTGATCGCCCTCGGCGAGCAGCTCCTCGATCATTTCCAGCGTGCGGATGCACTTGCCGCTGCGGGCGGGGTCCGCGGGGACGTTGGGGTTGTCGCCGAAGTCCTTGAGGATGAGCGAGGGGTGGTCGCAGATCTGCTTGAGCTTGACGAGGGCGGCGAGCACGAGCCCGCGGCGCTGCATGCCCTCGGCCTCGTCCACCTCGCTGAGCATGCGCTTGACGCAGGACTCATACATCGAGGCCTGCTCGCTGGTGAGATAGCTGAACTCGCGCGTCTCGACCTTTTCGGGCAGGTCGGCGACGACGAGGGGATCGCTCTTGAGGCGGCGGAGCACGAACGGGCGCACCAGGCCGCGGAGCTGCTCGGCGCGGGCCTTGTCGCGGTAGCGCTCGATGGGAACGGCGAAGCGCGTGCGGAAGCTGCCGGCGCTGCCGAGATAGCCGGGGTTGAGGAAGTCCATGATGGACCACAGCTCGGTGAGGCGGTTCTCGACGGGCGTGCCGGTGAGGGCGACGCGCTTCTGAGCCTCAAAGCTGCGGACGGCCTGGCTCTGCTTCGCGGCGGGGTTCTTGATGTACTGCGCCTCGTCGAGCACGATGCGCCCCCACTTCACCTGGCTGAGCAGGTCGCGGTCGCGGTGGGCGAGGGCGTAGGTGGTGATCACCAGGTCGCTCGAGGCAGCGCGGTTCAGGAACTCCGCGCCCTGAGCGCGGCCCACGCCATGGTGCACCAGCACGCGCAGCTCGGGGCAGAAGCGGCGCGTCTCGTGAATCCAGTTGCCGACCACGGACATCGGCACCAGCAGCAGGGTCGGCAGAACCAGCGGCTCACCGGTCACGCGGACGTCCGAGGTCGCGGCGGCGGACTCCTTCGCGGGCGGCGTCGAGGCGGCATCGGGCGCCGGCGCCGCGTCGCCGGAAGGCTGCATCGCGAGCTTCGCCTGCTCCTGGGCGATCTCGCGCTCGTGGGCCATGAGCGCGAGAAGCTGGACGGTCTTGCCCAGGCCCATGTCGTCGGCGAGGCAGACGCCGAAACCGAGTGATTCCTGGAAAGCCATCCACGAGACGCCGCGAGCCTGATAGGGGCGGAGCGTGCCGTGGAAGGACTGGGGCGGGGGAAGCTGCTCGAGCTGACGTGAAGAAGCCTCGCTGTTGAGGAAGGCCTGGAGCCAGCCGGTGGCCTCGAGACCGACGACGGGTATGCCGGTGGTCTTGAGGTCGCTGGCGTAGGCCATGCGCATCGCTTCCGCGAGGCGGATCTTGCCGCCGGGGTTCTCGCGGATGAAGCGAATCGCGGCGTGAACGTCCTCGGGTCGAATCTCCACCCAGCGGCCGTTGATGCGCACAAGCGGCGTTCGCTTGCTGGCGAGCTGCTCGAACTCGTGAAGGCTGAGGGTGGTGTCGCCGACGGCGATCTCCCACTTGTAGTTGATGAGCGAGGCGAGACCGAGCTGTGCGCGTGCCGCGTTGGTCAGGCCGGTGCCGCCGCTGGAGAAGGGATCGAGGTTCTCATCGCTTTCCAGCCGCAGCTTCGCGCCGAGCCGCGCGGCGGGCGAATCCCACCACGCCGGGGCCTCGACGCTGAAGCCCTGCTCAAGCAGAACAGGACGGACCTCGCGCAGAAACTCGTACGCCTTGCGCGTCGTGAGGCCGAGTGATTCGGGCTCGGAGCTTTCCAAGGCTTCTTCCAGGCGCGGATAGAAGCGCGATGCGCGGCCGAGCTCGCCCAGCAGAAGCTCCTGGGGCTGTTCCAGACGACGCCCCATGACGGTGACGCTGTCGCCGCTGAGCAGCCAGACGTCGGAGGCGTCGAGCACGATCGAGGGCTGCTCCACGCTCTGCAGGTGGAAGGAGAGCGTCCAGGCGGGATCTTCGGGGTCGGGGTTCTGATCCGCGGCGAGCAGGATGGGCTCGGAGAGGCGGAGCATGAGCCGCCACGCGGAGCTCGCGCCACGCTCTTCAAGCACGCCGAGCCAGGCGCGGATGCGCTTGCTCAACTCCGCCTTCATCGGCGCGGGGGCGGAGAGCTGGGGCGAGTCGGAGAGCAAGCCACGGAGCCAGACGACGTGGGGATCGGTGAGCGGCTTGTCCTCGACGGACTCTGCGAAGTTCTCGGCGATGAGCGGGCGCCGGCACTCGGCGTCTGTGACGGCGAGGAGAAAGTCCTCGGTGATGGGCCAGGGCTCGTGCCGGAAGCGGTCGGCGACGGCGCGAGCCGCGGGAGGCATCGCGGAGACGAGTTGATGCACGCGCCCGGCGGCGGCCTCGTCGCTGACCCACGCCTGCCACTGGGCGTCCAGCTCGCCCGTGGCGGTCTGCACGAGCGCGGGGACGAATCGCTGCTGGCTGAGCAGGTGCTTGCTGAGGCGCACGGCCTGGGCGAAGTAGTCCAGCCCCGCGCCGGGGTGGAAGCGGGCCTCGCCGTTGGAGGCGAGCGCGGCCTGCTCGTGGAGCATCTCGCTGAGGCTCAGCAGCACCTGTGCGACGTGCGCGGGCGGCACGGCCAGCGTGGGCACTTCAAAGGTCACGATGTCCACGGAGCCACGGCGGTCGGGCTCATCGACGGTCCGCCCCAGCAGGCGGGCCAGGGTCGAGCTGGGAAGGGGGGCATTTCCGGAGGCGGGCAGGCGCAGACGGATGGAAGCGGGCTCGGCGGGAACATCGCCCAGCAGATCGGCGAAGCTCCGCGGCTCGGAGGCGAAGGAGTGGACGGGCTTGCCCGCGTCGGTGGGCGGGACAGGCGGAGCGTTCAGCCGGGCTGGGTCTTCGGCCCAGAGGTGCAGCCGCCCCTCGGACCAGTTCGCGTGCAACACGTTCGTCAAAGCTCTTCACCTTCCGTGGCCCGCGGCGGGGGCAAGGGCGGCACCGCAATGAGGGCGCAGGGACTCGAACCCTGGACCGACGGCTTAAAAGGCCGCTGCTCTACCAACTGAGCTACGCCCTCTGAGCAGGACCGCAATGGTAGGAGGAGGCCGCGGTGAGCGTGCAACGCGGGAACAAAAAGGGCCGCTCCCTGCGGAGCGGCCCTGAAGAAGAAGCGTGGCTTGAAGGGTTTCAGATGCTGCCGGTGCGGCCCAGGGGCGTTCCGAGCGTGCCGAAGGCGGCGCCGGGAGTGTCGTCGGGCACCAGACCGGCGAATGCCCTGTCGTAGTGGCTCATGTAGGCCACGATCGGCGTGGGGGCCTTAATGCGGGTGCCGAACCACTGCGGCGTCAGGCGGCGCGTGCCGGTGATGAACTGATCCATGTTGAACTCGGTGACACGCCGCGCGGGCAGCGTACGACGGAAGGTCTCGGTGCCGGGGATGCCGTCGTAGCCGATGGTGATCTCGATGGTGATGTCGAAGTCCGAGGGGTTGTAGAGGCGGAGCAGGTCGGTGACGCCGGGGTGACCGTCGCCGTCGCCGGGGCGGAAGCCCTCGGCGAAGCCCCACACGGTGCTCGCCGTGGCGGTTGTGGCGGAGGCCTGGGCGTCGCCGAAGCCGCGGGTCAGCAGGCTGACGCTGACCGGGTTGCCGTTGGTGGTCTCGTAGGTGAGGCCGTAGGCCTGGTTGGTCGGGAAGTTGGGGATCTTGGCGACATTCATCATGCGCTGAGAGTTGGCCGGGACGGTGATGCTGCGGCTGACCGAGCTGCCGTTGGCGAAGATGAAGGTGATGAGCGTGGTGGTCTCGGTGTTGGTGGGGTTGAGGACGGCGACGGTCTCGGTGCCGGTGTTCAGACCGAACTGACCCTCCGGGATGACGCCGGCGGGAGCGCCGTTGCCGCTGTTGCCGATGCTGCCCGCGGCGTTGAGCTCCGTGTAGTCGTAGTGCGAGAGCGAGGCGACGATGGGCGTGTCGGAGCTGAGCGTGACGCCGTACTCGCCCGCGGGGATGGCGTTGCCGTTGGCGAGGACCGAGCCGGACTGGATGACCGTGCCCGCCGGGATCACCGTGCCCTCGGCGATCTGCACGCCGTTGATGATGGTGAAGCCCAGCTCGGGGCGGCTGTAGTTGACGAGATAGTCCGACTGCAGGGTGAAGGCCTGCGTGAAGGTGTAGCTCGCGACAATCGTCATGTCGTTGATCGCCCAGCCGCCGCGGCGAAGGGCGTCGAGATTGAAGGCGGTCTGGAAGGGCGCGCCGCCGGAGGCGGGGTAGAAGCGGCCGCTGACCTTGGTGAAGGTGTCGGTGGGGTTGTAGAAGACGATGAAGTCCACCGCGCCGCCCATGTTCTTGGAGACGCTGGGGAAGCTCCAGTCGGTGCGGGTCTCGGAGGTGAAGCTCTCGCCGATGGCGGCCTGGTGGCCGGCGAGGATGCCCAGGTCGTAGTGGCTGAAGGTGGCCGACACCGGGCGGTCGGAGCGGATTTCGAGGGCGAAGGGCGCGTTCTCGCGGCCAGCCAGCGCGTCGCCGGAGCGGAAGAGCTCGGGCGTGGTGATGGTCAGACCGCTGCGGGCGTTGGGGCCGATCGTGAGCTGACCCACGAGCTGGTCGCGCACGCCGGTCTCGTAGCGGGCGATCACGTACACCGTGGCCGTCTGATCGCTGAGGTTGCTGATCGGGACGAAGGTGTAGATGTTGTCGCCGAAGAAGCCCTCGGGGTAGTAGAGGCGGTAGGGCAGCGTGGGCACCGTCTCGGGAGTGGAGGTGCCGCTGTCGAGCGTCTCGCTCGCGGGGTTGGCCGGATCGACGGTGAGGTGGCCGGTGCCGTCGCCGCTGTCCAGCAGGGCGATCTGCGCGTCCACGGCGTCGGTGCTCTGGCCGAAGAAGACGAAGTAACGGATGGCCACGGTCTGGCCGGGGGCGATGTCGCCCAGGTCGAAGGTGAGCACCAGGGCGCTGTCGCTGCTCGTGCCGTTGGGATCGTTGATGGCCTGGGCGAGCAGCACCGAGGGATCGCGGATGACCGCGTCGCCGGCGATGACGGTGGCCCGTGCGCGGGTGTCCGTGGCGGGCGCCGCGAGAGCGACGGTCAGGCCGTTCTCAAACTGGTTGTTGGTATAGCGGGCGTAGGCGACCTTGCCGGAGGCGGAGACATCGTTGACGGTGGCCGGGTTGTTCTCGGAAAGACCCAAGCCCTGCTGCGGGTTGAAGCCTTCCATCCAGGCGACGTCGTCGAACGTCGAGCCGGTGACGTTGGTGAAGTAGACGTCGATGGCCATGAACGAGTCGCCCACGCCGTAGGAGATCACGCGGTCCACGTCCAGGCCGCGGAAGTTGGCCTTCGTGGTCATGCGGTTGTTGGCGTGATCGCCGGTGTTGGTGAGGCTGAAGGGAAGCTCGTTCCCGTGGTTCGCGGAGTTGGCGAAGCTGTAGCCGCTGGAGACCAGGCCGATGAAGGAATCGCCCTCGCGGAGGAACTCGATGCCGTTGAAGCGCATCCCCACGTTGCTCTGGCCGAAGGTGCCGCCGGGGTTGATGCCCGCGGAGACCCGGTCGCCGATGAGCACCGAGCCGGGGTCCGAGACGCCCGCGGAGAGCGTCAGCGTCAGCACGTAGTTGCCGGTGCTCTGGGCGATGGAGCCGCTGGCGACCACCGTGGGGTCGTAGGCGATGTTCGCGGCTTCGGAGATGGCGATGTAGTACGTGCCGCCGGTGGCGAAGACGTAGTTCTCGATAACGGCGTTGAGGCTGTCGGAGGGGCTGCTGAAGAGGATCTGTGCGCCGGTGGAATCGAACAGCCGCACCGCCGTGTTCAGCGAGCCGGTGGAGGTGACCACCGCGCTGAGCGAGCTGCCCGCGGCGGCGGTGAAGCTGTAGATGTCGCGGTCGAAGTTGCCGAAGCCGCCGTCGCCGATGAACGCGGAGCGGGAGGCCACGCCGGTGCCGTTGATCTCGTTGAGCGGCTTGGCCGTGGCGAGCGTGTCGTTGGACTCAAAGGGCCCGAAGATGTTGTTCTTGAAGGTGAAGGTGAGCGACCAGGAGATCAGGAAGCCGCTGTTGAGGTTGGCGCGGTCGCGCACCACGAGCGTCCAGCGGCCGGTCGCGGACTTGCCGTCAAAGGCGCCCAGCGACTCGTCGGGGCGGAAGACGCCGGTGAAGGGGGCCGAGGCGGTGCTGATGAGCTTGTTGGCGGGCGCCTCGTCGTCGAGGATCGTGTCGGTGAAGTTGTCGCCGTCGCCGCCGCGGCGGTTGACCAGGATGACCGTGGTGTTGTCCGGACCGATGAGGCTGATCTCAAGGTCCTGGGTGAAGGTGTGCGTGATGTCGAGCTTGACGTTGACGTCGATGATCTGACGCGTGTCGGTGACGTCGATGAAGGACGAGGTGGTGCCCTGCGTCTGGCCTTCCTCGAAGGGAATGCGGCGCGGGAGCTGCGGGTCGGTGGAGTTGTAAGTGATGGTGTCGTCGGTCTGGAGCGCGACGCTCAGCCGCAGGTTGTACACGCCGGTGGACTGGGACGAGCCGCTGCCGGCGACGAACGGGTCGTAGTCGTCGTTGCCGAAGCCGGAGACGCCGATGTAGTAGGTGCCGCCGGTGAAGACGAAGAAGTCGATGAAGGAGTCCTGGCCGAAGGTCTGGTCGTTGGCGGCCAACTCCACACCGTTGGCGTCGAAGAGGCGGATGTAGGAGTCGAGGGTGGAGGGAGCGGGGAGCCGCTTGGCGAAGATCTCCGCGGTGATCAGGCCGCCGCGGGGCAGGTCCAGGCGGTAGAGGTCAACGTCGAGGTTGGCCTGAAGGCCGTTGCCGATGGTGACGCCGTTGAAGTTGGCCTGACCGCTGGAATCGAAGGTGACGGGGGTCGCGGTGGCGATGGTGTCGTTGGGCTCGGTGTCGCCGGTGGCGGGGGCGACACGGAAGTCGTAGGTGTAGTCTTCGCCGTCGTCGGTGGTGCCGTAGACGTAGTTGCCGTTGACGTCTTTGAGGGCGTTGGGGCCGGAGCCCAGGATCGTGAGGCGGTAGTTGTCGATGGGCAGCCGCTGCTGGGCGAAGCCGGTGAGGTTGAGCGTGAAGGTGACGGTGCGCAGGTCCGAGGAAAGGGTGGCGGAGCTGATCGGCACGGCGAGGTCATCGCCGGTGCCCAGCACGCCGTCGGCGCCGTCGCGCACGAGCGTCGCGGCGAGGGCGGAGACCGAAGCGAGCGAGATGTCCCTGCTGAAGGTCACCGTGATGGTGTTGACCGGCGTGCCGGTAAAGCTGCTGAGCTGACCGGTGATGGGGCCG
The DNA here is from genome assembly GCA_937974035.1 of uncultured Phycisphaerales bacterium. Classification (GTDB taxonomy): domain Bacteria; phylum Planctomycetota; class Phycisphaerae; order Phycisphaerales; family UBA1924; genus JAEYTB01. The sequence goes on along the minus strand of CALJIV010000049.1, from coordinate 97,941 downwards.
GGGCTGACGGCGCGCACCATGGGGCCGGCGATATTGATGTACTCCAGCGCGCGGGCGATATTGACGCGGCCGCCGGACTCCACGCGACCCTGCAGGCTCGGGAGCACGTCGGAGCTGTTGATGAGGGCCTCGCGGATCTCCACCGCCGAAGCGCCGGGCTTGTGGGCCTTGAGCAGAGCCACCGCGCCGGCGACGGCGGGAGAAGCGAAGCTGGTGCCGTTGATGTAGGTGTAGCCGCCGTCGAGGGCGGTCGTGAGGACGTTCACGCCGGGCGCGGCGAGGTGCACGGTCCGCTGCCCGTAGTTGGAGAAGCCCGCCAGGCCGTCGTTATTGTCCGTCGCGGCGACGGTGATCAGGCCGGGGATGTTGTACGACGCCGGGAAGAAGGTGTAGGTCTCGTCGTCGTTGTTGAAGCTGTCGTTGCCCGCGGCGGCGACGAAGGTCGCGCCGGAGTTGATGAACCGCTCGATGGCGTCACGCTCGGCGACGAAGCCGGTGGGCGCGTCGGCGTAGAAGGCCTGGTTGAAGCCGCCGTAGCTGTTGTTGCTGACGACCAGGTCGCCGCCGATATTGATGCCGTTCGCGGCACGCTCGCGCATCATGGTGGCGTAGTCGTGCGCGCCGATGATCGCGGCAAGGGTGAGCTGCCCGTTGCGGTTGGCGATCTTCAGGCTCATGATCTGCACGGACCAGTTGACGCCCGTGACACCCACGCCGTTGTTGCCCGCGGCTCCGATGACGCCCGCGACGGCGGTGCCGTGGCCCGCGACGTCGTCTGGGGAGCCGTCACCCTCGCCGAAGTCGTAGCCGTGAACGTCGTCGATGAAGCCGTTGCCGTCGTCGTCGATGCCGTTGCCGGGAATCTCGCCGGGGTTGGTCCAGAGGTTGGGGATGAGGTCCGGGTGGTTGAGGTCGATGCCCGTGTCGATGACCGCGACGATGATGTCGCGATTGCCGATGGTGGTGTCCCACGCGGCGACGGCGCCGATGTCCGCGCCGATGGTGCCCACGCCGCCGATGAACTGGCCGGTGTTGTGGAGCCACCACTGATCGCCGAAGCGCGGATCGTTGGGAACGCGCGCGGGCTCGTAGACGGCGTTGGGCTCAAGGGCGAGCAGCTCGCCCATGGCGGTGCTCAGAATCTCGGCCTGCTCCTTGGAAATGATGGAGGGAGTCTCAAAGGTGGCGTAGCGCCCGCGCCCGATGGCCTTGAAGTCGGAGGCCTGGATGCCCAGGCGGGTGGCGACCTCGCGGGCGAGCAGCTCCGCACGCTCGTTGCCGTAGGCCTGATCGAAGGTCAGGACGTACGAGCCGGGAACCATGGTGATCTGGTTGCCGCCCCAGTTGAGCAGCGCCGTCTCGCCGAGCGAGGCGGACAACATGGTGCGGTGCTCGAGCTGCTCAAGCTGGTGCTCGCCGCTCCCTCGGCGGAACAGCTTGCGGAGGGACGACGACACCTTGCAACCCAGTCTGTTCGACATACGCGACTCCACTCCCACCCGCGCGCAGCGCGGTACTACGGCATAGTCATGGGCAAGCTGCCCGGGCGCGTGCCAAGTCAGGGTGCGTGCCCCGACCGAATCGCTAAGCCCGCCGGCTCTAAGCCCTACGGACTCCCGGACGTCCTGTTGCAGATCATCCACAAAAATGGGCCGCCGCACAAGTCGCCGTCGGACGGATCTTTGGCTCGGCCCGGCCAGAACCCTTCTACCGGGGGGCAAAACTCGTCGTATCCCTTTGTTCTTGCGCGAGTTGCGTTCCGTCCGGGCGAGCAACCAGCCCCAGGATGAGATCCGCATGACGGCGGCTGGCCCCCTGCTGTCCCCGGATGCACGCCCGCCCCCGTTCGCCCAGCTCCCGCCGCCGGGCTGGATCGGCCAGCAGATCCCGGAGAACACCGGGCAGGCTTTCGCGGGTGACCCGCACGATCCCCCCGCCGCGCTCAAACACTTCCACCACCGTCGCGAAGTCGTCCACGGCGGGGCCGATGACCGTCGCCTTGCCCAGGCCGATGGGCTCGATCGGGTCTGACCCGAACAAGTCCCCGAAGCTCCGCCCCACCACCACCACGTCCGCGAGGCTGTACGCCTTGCGCAGTTCGCCGATGGTGTCGAGCAGGAAGCGGTCGGCGGGACGACCCGCGGGGCTGCCCGCGGGCCGCTGGGTGCGCCGGACGCAGCCGGGGAGTGCCGCGGCGGCTTCGTCGAAGCGCTCCGGCTTGCGCGGCGCGCAGAGAAGCTGCACCTCGGGCGGGGTGGCGTTGTGGAGCAGCTCTTCCTCTCCGGGGCCGGTGCTGCCGGCGACGATCAGCGGGCGGGCGCGGTCGATGCCCAGCTCTGTCGCCAGTTCAACCGCGCCGGGAACAAGCGGCACCCCCTCGCCCGCGACGTACGCCGAATCCCACTTCATGGAGCCGGTGATGAGGCACCGATCCTCGGGCATCCCGAGGGCGCGGAAGCGCTCGGCGTAGGCCTCGTCCTGGACGGCGGCGAAAGCGAGCCTGCGGAGCAGGCCGCCGAAGAAGCCGCGGAGACGCCGATAGCCCCGGAATGACCGCTCACTGAGTCGGCCGTTGATGATGCCGACGGGGATGGAGCGGCGCGCACATTCGCGCACGAAGTTCGGCCACACTTCGAGCTCAACCAGCGCCACGGCGTCGGGGCGGATGGCATTGAGAAAGCGGCGCACGGCCCAGGAAAAGTCGAGCGGGTAGCGCACCACGGTGCAGGTCTGGTCGAAGAGCTCGCGCGCCCGCGTCAGGCCCGTGTCGGTGGTGGCGGAGATGACGACCTCGACGTGCGGCGTCAGCAGCGGGACCAGAGGGCGAAGCGCGTTGACCTCCCCCACCGAGACCGCGTGCAGCAGGACGCGCGGGCGCGTCGGTGCGGGAAGCGCGGGGGTGTGCCCGAAGCGCTCGCGCCAGCCGTGGCGCTTCTTCCCCGCCCACACGGGGGCGGTGATGATCGCGAGCGGGATATAGAGAAGATCGAGGGCGTTCATCGTGGCGGGGTGACGGCGGCCCACAGCCTATCGAGATCGGCCGGCGTGATGGCGGGCCCGGCGCTGAGGTTCGGCGCAAAGAGCGCGACGCGGTATTCCTCCAGCGCCCAGCGGTACTGCTCGACGGGCGCGGGCAGCGAGCCGGGGCGCATGGCCCACTCCCCCGCGTCGGTGTTGATCGTGGGAGCCGCGCGTCGGGCCTGAGGCAGCGCGGGCTTGCCTTTGCCGGAGCGCGGTTCTTCGGGGGCGTCGCGCCCGGCGTTCATCGCCGCGGCGACCCAGCCGGTATAGCGCTTCCAGTAAGGCAGAAGAGTCTTGAGGGGCGCGAGGTTGGCGTCGCGGCCTTCTTCTCGCATCGCCAGCAGCCGCTCCCGGAGGGTGCCGACGTAGCGCGGGTAATGGCGGAGCCGATCCCACCACAGGGTGTGCAGGAAGCCGCGGGCGAGCAGGTACGCCGCGTGCTCGCGGATATCGGCGACGCTTTCGGCCCAGATCCGCGGCGTGCCGCCCGCGAGCCTCTTCGCCACGAGGAACCGTGCTTCGAGAGTCCTGCCGATGGACTCCCCCACTTCTCTCACGACGACGGCAAGGCGGCCGGAGCCTTCCAGCAGCCGCTCCTCGAACTGGTCGCGCGTCGTCACGGGCGCCTGGCCCTCCATGAACACACGCCCCGCGGCAATCGCGATCACCTGCTCGAGCAGCTCCGACGGAGAGCCCAGCTGCGCGTACCAGCGCTTCATTTCCTCCCAGTGCGGCAGGGCCTCGACGTAGTACACCGCCTCATCGCGCACGGCGAGGGCGAAGAGCCTCCGCAACGCAAGCTGCGTGTGTGCCGCGGCGGCGCGAGCGCCCGCGACGCGCGAGAGCGAGACGGACTCGCCGCGGTCGACCAGCGCGGGGACGGAATCACCCTCCTCCGGCGCGGGCAGGTCGCCGAAGTCCCAGGAGGTGATGCCGTGGCGTTCGGTGGAGGCCTTGGCCGCCGCGGCTTGGGCCTTGCGGACGCGCCCCTCCAGCCGCTTGAGCAGCTCGGCGATGTCTCGGCCTTCGGCAACTTCCTTGCCCTGCTCGTCGGTGATGCGCACGCGGAGGCGAAGATGCGCGGGAAGCCCCTGGATCGCCCACGCCTCTGGCGCGACCGTCACGCCGTACAGGACGCCCAGGGCCTCGCTCAGCGCTTCTTCGAGCCTGCCCTTGCCGAACTCAAGCACGCCCGCGCACGCCTCGGCCGCCTCTTCCAGCGACGCTTTGCCCTCCAGCTCCGCTCGCCGGCTCCTGGGCAGCAGCTTGAGCAGCCCCAGCACCACTTGCGGAAGCATCCCCGGCACGAGCCACGCGGCACGCTCGGGCGTGAGCTGCGGTAAATCCAGCAGCGTGAGGTTCGCCGTGATGCCGTCGTCGGGCTTGCCCTGGGCAAAGACGTACGTCAGCGGCACGCGGCGGTCGCCGAGCACAAGCTCATCCGGGAAGCCCGCTGCCTGCACGTCGGACCGCAGAACATCGCCCAGCGCGAGCAGCAGCGGACCATCGCCCTTCCACTCCGCACGCCATCGCTCGAACGAAGCCGGATCCACGACCGAAGCAGGGACGCGGGCCTCGAACCACGCAGCGATGTCCTCGGGCTGTGCCAACACACCGCGCCGGCGCTGCTTCGCGCCCAACTGCCTCGCTTCATCGAGCACGGCACGGTTATGCGCCATGAAGGGCGCATCGGTCTGCCACTTGCACTCCGCCAGCGCTTCGCGGATGAAGAGCTTGCGTGCCGCGGCGGGGTCCAGCGGCGCGAGCGGGGCGCGCCGACGCGGCACGACGACGATCCCGCTCATGGTCACCCGCTCCCACGTGCTGGGCTCGCCCGTGGCTGGGTCCAGGTGCGGGTCAGTGACCTGCCGGCGGAACATGTGCCCGGCGAGTTCTTCGATCCACTCCGGCTCGATGCGGGCGACGGTGCGCGCATACAGGCGGGTCGTCTGCACCACCTCCGCCGCCATGATCCACTTCGGCCCCTTGCGGAAGAGCACCGAGCCGGGGAAGACCTGCACCACGTTGCCGCGGACGCCCCGGTAGTCGAAGGAACCGTCCCCCTCGCGGCAGGCGACGTTGCTGATGAGGCCGGTGAGCAGGGCGCGGTGGATGCGGTCCTCCAGCGGCCGGGCCTGGGCGGGGGCATCGCGCAACTCCAAGTCTTCCGCCACGGCACGAAGCTGGGCGGCCAGTTCTCCCCACTCGCGCATGCGCGGCGCGGAAAGGAAGTGCTCGCGGCACCAGCCACCGAGCGCGCCGCCGCCCATGTTCTCCGCCGCGTGGCGGTACTGATCCCAGAGCTTCAGCAGTGTGAGGAAGTCGCTGCGCTCATCTCGGAACACGGCCTGGGCGCGGTCGGCCTCTTCCTGACGCGACAGGGGCCGCTCGCGCGGATCCTGGATCGAGAGCACCGCAGCGAGAATGAGGACCGGCTCAAGCACGCCCTCCGCCGCCGCGCCGAGCAGCATCCGCGCGATGCGCACATCCAAAGGCACGCGCGCGAGCCGCCGCCCGAGCGGCGTCAGCGTTCCTTCGTGACTCGGGGCGTCGATCGCGCCGAGTTCGAAGAGCGTCTCGTAGCCGTCGCGGATCGCCGCGGGATCGGGCCGGTCGAGGAAGGGGAAGTCATCGACCGCGCCGAGGCCCAGGCTGCGCATCTGAAGGATGGCGTTGGCGAGGCTGGAGCGGAGGATTTCCGGGTCGGTAAAGGCAGGCCGCTTCCGCCAGCTTTCCTCGCTGTACAGCCGCACGCAGACGCCCGCGGCGACGCGGCCGCACCGCCCCGCACGTTGGCGTGCGGAGGCCTGGGAAATGGGCTCCACCGGCAAGCGCTCGATTTTGCGCGCTGGGTCGTAGCGCTTGATGCGGGCCACCCCCGTATCCACCACGAACCGGATGCCCGGCACCGTGAGCGACGTTTCCGCGACGTTGGTCGCAAGGATCACGCGCCGCCGGCCTGCTCGCGAAGTCCGAAAGACCTGGTCCTGCTGCTGATCCGTCAGGCGCGAATACAGCGGCAGCACGTCGGCATCCAGCGAGCGGCGCACGATGGCGTCGCCCGCGAGCCGGATTTCGCGCTCACCGGGCAGAAAGACCAGCACATCTCCGCCGCCGGGGGTAGCGCACAGGTCTTCGACGCTCTCCGCGACGGCCTCGAAGTTCAGTCGCTCCGGGTTTTCGTCATCGGTGGGGCGGTAGCGCACTTCCACCGGGTACATCCGCCCCGAGACCTCGATCACCGGCGCGCCGCCGAAGAACGCGCTGAAGCGCCCGGGATCGATCGTCGCGGATGTGATGATCAGCTTGAGGTCCGGCCTGCGGGGGAGCAGCGTCTTGAGATACCCCAGCAGAAAGTCGATGTTCAGCGAGCGCTCGTGGGCTTCGTCGATGATGAGCGCGGAGTAGGCCTTCAGGTCTCTATCCGCGGCAAGCTCGGCGAGGAGCATGCCGTCGGTCATCACCTTGATGCGGGTTCGGGCGCTGGTCTGGTCGCTGAAGCGGACCTTGACGCCGACCGTTCCGCCGAGGCTTTCGCCGCGTTCCTGCGCGATGCGGGCGGCGACGGCGCGTGCCGCGAGACGCCGGGGCTGGGTGTGTCCGATCACGCCGCCGTTCGCCAGCCCCAGGGCCAGGCAGATCTGCGGGAGCTGGGTAGTCTTGCCCGAGCCTGTTTCGCCGCACACCACCACGACCTGATGAGCGCGCAAAGCCGCCTCGATCTCGGCGCGGCGCTCCAGGATGGGGAGGCGGGGGAATCCGGTTGCGACGTGGGAAGGATCGGTCACGGGGGCTCAATGGGCGGGCGGGGATTCGAACCCCGAACCCTTCGCGTGTAAGGCGAATGCTCTGGCCGTTGAGCTACCCGCCCGGGGTCCGTGAGTTTACACCGCGCGGACCGCCCCGGACGGATACGTCCGAAACCCGGCTCAGTCGCCGAAGCTCGCGCCCACGGAGCGAGCCGCGGCGACGAGCTGGTCGGTCTCGGGCCTGATGAGCCGCTGCTTGCCCGCGGGCTCTTCCATGTCGATGTCGGTGAGCTGGCCGCGCTGAATCGCGACCATGCGCCCGGCCTTGCCCTCGCGGAGCAGGGTCATCGCGTGGCTGCCCAGGAGGGTGCTCAGAACACGGTCCGCGGCGACGGGCGTCCCGCCGCGCTGTGTGTGGCCGAGCACGACGTAGCGGCTCTCGACGCCCGTCTCGTCCTCGATCTTGTCGGAGAGGAACTTGCCGATGCCGCCCAGACGGACGGGGTCGGGGCTGGTCTCGACGACGCGGGCGACGATCTGCTTGCCGCCCACCAGCCGCGCACCTTCGGAGACACAGAGAAGGCTGGAGCGCTTGCCCATCGAGCGGCGCTGCTTGACCTTCTCAAAGACCGCCTCGAGCGTGAAGGGAATCTCGGGGATGAGGATGACGTCTGAGCCGGAGGCGACCCCCGCGTGCAGGGCGATCCACCCCGCGTTGCGGCCCATCACCTCGACGACCATCGCGCGGTGGTGGCTGTCGGCGGTGGTGCGCACCTGGTCCAGCGCCAGGGTGGCGGTCGCCACGGCGGACTGAAAGCCGAAGGTGATCTCCGTGCCCTCGATGTCGTTGTCGATCGTCTTGGGCACCCCCACCACCGGCACGCCCAGCTTGCAGAACTTGGCGGCCCCGGTCATGGTGCCGTCGCCGCCGATCACCACCATCGCCTGAATGCGGTGCTCCTCGAGCGTCGCCAGGCATCGGTCCATCACGTTCTCGTAGCGGATCGTGCCGTCGGGGTTTTTGCCCACGGCGTGCCGCTCGGGGTTGCTCTTGTTGTTGCTGCCCAGGATGGTGCCGCCCTGGTTCAGGATGCCGGAAAGGTCGGTGTCGGTGATGGGACGGACACGGTTCTCGATCAGCCCGAGAAACCCGTCCTCAATGCCCATCACCTCGACGCCGCAGTTGAGGGCGTCCTTGGCGACGGCGCGGATGACGGCGTTGAGCCCGGGGCAGTCGCCCCCGCCCGTGAGCACGCCGATCCGCCGGATGTTGGGGCAGGTGGTGGAGAGTGACATAGGAATGAAGATATCGGGCGTTTGGAAGTCAGGGCTGAGGCCAGTCTCTAAAGTCCCGGTTTCTGCCGCGCGTGCGTGCTCAGGGCGGCGGGAGGCGTGCGGGCCTCGACCCGCAGGGCGTCGTGCACCCGCTCCGGGGCTGTGACAAAGCCCCCAGCTTGCTACTTCGCCTGCCCGGTCTCCCTCAGCAGCTGTTCGAGCTTGCGGACGATGGCGGGGAGCTCGCGGTGCACGGTCTCCCACACCAGCCGCGGCTCGACGCGGAAGTAGACGTGCACCACAAAGTTGCGCAGCTCGCGCAGGTCGTCCCACGCGATGGACGGGTGCTTGCGGGTGATCCGCGCGGGGGTGTACTTCGCCGCCTCGCCGATGATGACCAGGTTCATCAGCACGGCCTTGTGCGTCCGCAGGTCCGCGCCGTACTGCTCCAGCGTCATGCCCGCGGTGAAGGCGATGCACTCGCGGCTGGCGATCACGATGTCGCGGACGCGGTCGGCCCAGTGGCGGCGCAGCTGCTCGCGCTCGTGCCGGCGGCGGGAAAAGCCGCGTCGTCGGTCAGGCCACACGCACCCGCTCCTTTATGATGCGTTCGCGGGCGGCACGCGAGAGCCCTTCCGTGGTCCCCAGGTCCACCTGCCGCCGCAGCTCGCCCTCCAGGCGGCGCTTGATCCGGGCCAGGGTGAACAGCGTCGCCCCCTCCTCCACCTCCACCAGCACGTTGACGTCGCTCGCGGCGGTGTCCTCGCCCCGGGCGACCGAGCCGAACACATACAGCTCCTTCACGCCCATCTTCTCGCGCAGCTCGGGGAGGAGCCGGTGCAGCGTCTCGAGGATCTGCTCGCGGGCGGACATGGGTAAATGCTAACCACCAAGACACGGAGGCACGAAGGAGCTTGGGGACAAAAGAAAAGACCCGGATCGGGCTGATCCGGGCCTTCTGAGTTTCAGCTTGCAGCTTTCCGTTTTCAGATTTTTCAGATGCCGCCGAGCTTCTTGAGCATCATGCGGAACTCGTCGATGTTCGGCGAGGCCTCTTCGGCGACCTTGAGGGCGACGTACTCGTCCTCCACCAGCTTCACCAGGTGCCAGTTGAAGTCCTGCATGCCGGACTGGCGGGCCTCGATGCTCTTGAGGTACTCGCGCAGCTCGCCCTCGCGGCTCTCCAGGATGTGCTTGCGCACCACGGCGTTGTTGATGAGGATCTCGATGCAGGGGATGCGCGCGATGTTGGGGTGCAGCGTGGGCAGCAGCTTCTGGTACACGAAGGCGCGCATCTGGTAGCCCAGAATCTTGCGCACCTGCTCCACTTCCTCCTGCTCGAACAGGCCGTAGATACGGCTGAAGGTCTGCGTCGCGCTGGAGGCGTGGATCGTCCCGTACACCAGGTGGCCCGTCTCCGCGGCGTGGAGCGCGGCATGGAAGGTCTCGTTGTCGCGCATCTCGCCCACGAGCACGATGTCCGGGTTCTCACGCACCAGGGCGCGGAGGGCGATCTTGAAGTCCAGGCAGTCGATGCCGATCTCGCGCTGATTGATCGTGGCCTTCTTGTCCACGAAGATGTACTCGATCGGGTCCTCGATGGTCACGATGTGCACGGGCTTGCGCTCGTTCACGTAGTCGAGCATCGCCGCGATGGTGGTGGACTTGCCCGAGCCGGTCACACCGCTGAGGAGCACGATGCCGTTGGGCTGCATGGCGATGTCGGCCATGACGGGGGGCAGGTAGAGCTCCTCGAACTTGCGGATCTTGCTGGTGATGAGACGGGCCGCGACGGAGAGCTTGCCGCGGGCCTGGAAGAGGTTGACGCGGAAGCGGTTGTTGGCGTCGTAGTCGTAGGCGAAGTCCACCGAGCCGAACTTGTGCAGGTCCTCCTGCTGTTCGGGGGTGAGGATGGCGTCGGCGATCTGCCAGAACTCCTCCTCGGTGACGGGGCTGGTCTCCAGCGGCTTGAGGGCTCCGCGGAGGCGGACCTTGGGCTGCTGGTCGCTCTTGATGATGAGGTCGCTGGCCTCGAACTTGATCGCGGCCTGGAGGAACTTGCCCCAGCGTGTGGCGTGGGGGTCGTTCTTCTGCTTGCGCGACATCACGATGTGGCCCGTGTGGGCCGCGGACGTCACCGGTTCACTATTGACGCTCACGCCTCTGCTCCCATCGTGCGAAGTCTGCCCGTTCTCCGTCGTCGCTTGCGTAGACAAGATAACCTCCCGCCCGTCTCCCCGCGAGGGGGTTCCGGGCCAAACCGAGCACGAACCGGCATGCAGTCGCCCGCGGGGCGATCCCAGCCTGCCGCCGCAGTGGTAGCACTATCCGGGCGGAAGCCGGGCAAGGTTCCCCCGCCCCCCGCGCCGGCCGGGGGGCGGAGCGTGATCCGTCAACTCCTACCGGCCGCCGCCCTGGTTCGCGTCCAGCAGGAAGGGCGGCTCGATCGTCCTGGTGATCTTCTTGCCGCACCCGTACGCCGCGAGCCGGACGCCCTTGCTCACACGGTAGATGAGCGTGAGCTTCTGGTTGCGGCTGAGGCTCATGCGGGGCAGGTCGCTCATTTTGGTGATGGGCTGGCCGGGGGTGTACCGCAGCTCGAACTTGGTCTCATCCTGGTAGACGTACCCGACGGGGACGTAGGGGATGTTGTCGGCGTCGTAGAGCGTCGGGGGGGCGTCCTCCTCCTGGTTGGTGAAGACGCGGTCGAGGACGCTCCACTGCGTGCCGTCGTGGGCGTCCAGCTGCACGATGTTCTGGTCTGAAGCGACCAGCAGACGATTGATGATGAGGCTCCGTTCCAGGCCGCGGGTGTTGGCCACGGTCTTCGGGTCCAGCACCACGCGCCCGTTGATGATGATGTTCCGGTTGTTCTCCTCATCGAGCTCAAGCGTGTCGTGGGTGCCCTTCTGGATGATGGTCCGGAGGGTGTCCTGGACGAGCATGTCCACCGGTGGCCTGCCTTGCACCCCCTCGCCCCTCGGGAACTCCGCCTTGGACGCGGAGGTCATGTCCAGGTCATCGACGCGGGCACCGCCGCCACCCACCGCCGCGAAGGCGGTGACGATCAGCCCGTCGCGCTCCGCTGCGGAGCGGAACACGGCCTTAGGCTTGGCGGTGCTGCCCTCGCTCACGTTGTGACGCGCGCCCTTCACGTACAGGGCGATGGGCTCGTAGCCGGGGGGGCAGGGGAACTCGAAGGCGAACACGGCGTCCGCCGCGCCGCCGACGGAGCCGATGAAGGTCTGGTCCGCGTCGTACCACCACCGCCCGTAAGCGACGCGCTCGGAGCTGGCCTGCGAGGCGACGGTGATCGGGTGGACGACCATCCGCTCGCCTTCCTGATTCTCCAGCAGCAGGCGAACCTGCGCGGAGCCGACGGAGACCTTGCCCTCCTTCTCCTTCGCCCCGGCCTTGAAGTTCACCACGAACATCTCGATGTGGGTGTTGGCGGGGAAGTCGTTGCCGTCGAGGTCCCGCACCTTCTGCGTCACACCGGGGTGCCACTGGTCGGTGAGGAGGCTGGCGAAGTTGGCCTTGCCGGGCTCGCCCACCTGGAAGCGGGCCACGACGTCAAAGTCGCTCGGGCGGGTGGTGTTGCGGTTCTTGCCCTCGAAGGCCGAGAGCTGCAGCGAACCGCCTTCCTCGTGCACGAAGGGGTGCCAGCGCGCCAGCGGCTCGGAGGTGCGGAACGAGGTCTCCGAGAGCATGCCGTAGAACCGGCCCGTGAGCTTGTCCACAGGCACCCACAGGGCGCCGGCCCGCTCGAGGTTGCCCTGGTTCGCATAACGGAGCGAGGGGCTGAACTCCGGGATGCGGAAGAAGCTCAGGCCCGTGGCGACGATGCCCGCGGTGAGCACGCCCGCCAGGATCCCGCACAACCCGCCGCCCACGTAGTTGAGCTGCTGGCTGATCACGACGTTGGCGGGGAGCATCTTGTCCACCACCAGTCGCAGGATCGCGAGCGTGAGGCCGAAGGGAACAATCAGTCCGATGCCCCAGGCCATCCCCGTGAGATGCGAGCCCACGCCCGAGGTCGGGGCGCTCTCCAGGATCCAGTAGGAAAGCGGCTCCCACACGCCGAAGGCGACGGCGCCGGCGATCACCGTGCACACGAGGTGGATGAGCGCGGAGAAGAAGCCGCGCAGCACCCACATGTACGCGACGAATACCAGCAAGAGCAGGACCAGGGCATTGAAGAGCATGAACGGATCTCCGATTCCGACAGGAGTTCAGCGGGTCTTGGGTCGTGGTACGGTCAGGCCTTTCCGGCGGGTGCGGGGGGCGCCGGAGGCGCCCCCGCGGGACGCTGCTGGGCGGCGGCAGCCTGACCCTCGCCGGTGATGCGGAGCACCTCCTCGACGCTTGTGATGCCGTCGATGGCCTTGCGCAGCGCGGCCTGCTGGATCGTCGGGAAGCCGTGCTTGCGGAACTGGACCCGAAGCCCGTTCCAGTCGCCGGCCTTGAGCAGCGCCTGCTCCGCCTCCCCGATGGGGAAGACCTCGAACACGCCGTCCTGACCGAGGTAGCCGCCCCCCCCGCACACCGGGCAGATCTCCGGCTTGTTCTTGATGAGCACCTGCCCGCCCTTCTTGAAGAGCTGCTTGATCTTGTCCGGGGGCAGGCCCAGCTTCTTCACCATCTCCGGCGAGGGCTGGTAGGCCACGCGGCAGTTCATGCACAGCTTGCGGAGCAGCTTCTGGCACACGACGCCCCGCACGCTCTTGCTCGCGGCTTCCGGATCCCCCACCGCCTTCAGCCACGTCTGAAGGGCCTGCAGGGCGTTGTCCGCCTTAAGCGAGACGTAGGTGCGGGTGCGCTCGTGATCGACGCGGGCGATTTCCTTGGCGGTCGCCGCGTCGGGCAGCTCGGCCACGCCCACCACGTCGGGGTCGCGACGCATGATCGAGCGGGTGAGGGTGGAGAACTCCGCCCCGTCCGCCTGCGGGTCGAACCGGTTCTGCCGCACGCCTTCCAGAGCGTCCTGGATGTCGATCTCGATCGTCTGGACGTTCTTGGTGTAGGCGTCGTGCATCTTGACGACGGTGTACAGCGTGGTGGTGCGTCCGCCGTCCAGCGGAGCGCCCATCAGCACCACGCCGCGGGTGTCGTCGATGATCTTCTTGAGCTCGGCCATCTGGGGCTCGAGCAGGCCCAGTTCCTCGGGCTTGCGGCGGACCTGCGCCTCTGGCTCGATGAGCATGGTCAGGCGCGGGCCGCCCTGGCCGCCGATGGTGGTCAGGCGCACCTTCTTGCGGCTGTCGCCCTTCTCCACGGTGATGTCCGCGACCTGCTTCTTGCGGCGGTCCGCCACGTCCATCTTGGCGATGGACTTCCAGAAGTCGATGATCTTGACGCCTTCCGCGGCGGGCATGGCCTCGGGGGCAGTGCGCACGCCGTCCACGAGGTTCGACAGGGCGTAGACGCCCTCCTTTCCGGAGGGGCCGATGTCGATCTGCGTGGCGCGGGCGGCAGCGCCCTTGATGTAGATGGCCTCTGCCGCGATGCGGAGGTTGAACTCCGGGGTGTCCACGTTGGGGGCGGCGACGACGACCTTGTCCGGGCCCTTGAGGACCAGCTCGACCTTGCCTTGGAGCTTGGCGGCCTGCTTGGCCTCACGCTGGGCCCGCAGGCTGGAGAAGTCCAGCTTCAGGCGGTGCTCCGCCGGCACACGCTCGTCCTTGTTGGTGACGACCGCGAAGACTACGACGTCGGCCACCAGGAGGACGACCATGATGCCCCAGCCGATCCAGAACGAGGCCTCGGACTTGGTGTAGGGCATCAGGACGGCCATCAGGGCCACCAGGCCGGTGACCAGGTGGACCATGTTCCAGGCGTCACGGTTCAGGTAGAAGCGTGCCGCCTGCTTGTCGAGGATCCGCGACACCACGTGCGCCCAGGGCACAAAGGGGAGCAGGATCAAGAAGGGCTTCCACAGCGACATGAGGACGAACCCCTCAAGCGCCAGGGTTGGGGTGGTCCCCACTGCCATCGTCAGGTGTTGCATGTGCATGACTCGTCGAAACTTCCTAGAGAGCCCACGGGATCCTGCCCGCCGAGACGGGTCCAGAGTGTAGTGCCACCCGGGCAGCCGCCGGACGTGCCCGTGTGGACCACGGTGTGGGGCGTTCAGAGTACCAAACTCGCGAACGTCTGCCGAATGCCATTCGCAGGGGAAGGGTTCCGGGGTCCGCCCAACCCGCCCTGGGGCAACCGCCTTATATCCATCTGACCGAACATTGTCCGGCCCGAATCCCTATTACCATGCTCTACCGCGATGGCCGATCCCCCCACCACTTCCCCCGCCAACCCCACGGCACGGGTTACTCCGCCGGAGGGTGACGCGTCGCTCTACCTGCACCCGCAGACGCTCGCGCGGCTCGCGAGCTTCGAGCTGCGGGCCAAGATGATCGTGGAGGGCTTCAGCAGCGGCGTGCACCGCTCCCCCTTCCAGGGACTCTCGGTCGAGTTCGCCCAGCACCGCCCCTACGTCCCCGGCGACGACCTGCGGCACCTGGACTGGAAGGTCTACGGGCGCACCGACAAACTGCACCTCAAGCAGCACCAGCAGGAAACCAACCTCGATCTTGTCATCCTCGTGGATTCCTCGGGCTCGATGAACTATGGCAGCCGCAGCTTCGAGGAGGCCTCGGGCGTCGGCATCAAGAAGAGCCTGGACGGACGCATCAACTGGACCAAGTTCGACCACGCCACCGCGTTGGCCGCTGCTCTGTCCTACATCACCCTCCGCCAGGGCGACCGCGTGGGTCTCGTGGTATTCGCCGACGAGGTTCGCGCCACGGTGCGCCGCTCCAGCAGCCAGGGAACCTGGCGACAGATCGTCGGCGCCCTCTCCATGCACCCGGTGACCAAGGAGAACCGCTCCCGCGGCACGGACTTCCGGCGCGTGGTGGATCAGGTTCTCGGCAAGCTCACCAACCGCTGCGTGATCGCGCTCATCAGCGACCTCTTCGTGGACGTGCAGGACATCCGCGACGCCTTCGCGCAGCTCAAGCACGCCGGGCACGACCTGATCGTCTTCCAGGTGCTCGACCGCGCCGAGGAGGAGTTCGGCTTCACCGACGCCGTCCCCTTCGAGGGCCTGGAAGGCGAGCCCACCCTCCGCGTCGATCCCCGGGCCCTGCGCAAGGCCTACCTCGAAGTCTTCCGCGAGCACAACGAGGCGGTGCAGCGGCTGGTCCGCGGCATGGGGTTCGACTATCAGAAGCTGAACACCCACGATTGGCTCGGCCCGCCCCTGGCCAGCTTCGTGGCCCGACGCAATGCGATGATCAAGCGGAGCAAGTATGCGTGAGCGCCGGGGCGCTTCTCCCCCATGACCTTCCTGAACCCCACCATCGCGGCGGTCGGCCTGGCGTGCATCGCCATCCCGATCATCATCCACATCCTCATGCGGAGGCGACGTCGCCCCGTGCCGTGGGGCGCGATGCGGTTCCTCATGGAGGCGTACCGCCGCCAGCGCCGCCGGATGAACCTGGAGCAGGTCCTGCTGCTGGCGACGCGCTGCCTGCTGGTCGCGCTGCTGGCGATGGCCTTGGGCAAGCCGGTGCTGGGGGCCATCGGCGCGCTGGCGCAGGGGCCGCGGACGCTCTACCTTCTCATCGACAACGGCGTGGCCGCCGGGGCCGTCGTGCCCGGCCAGACGGAAACGGCGCTGGACCGCAGCAAAGCCGCGGCGCTCGACCTGCTCTCCCAGCTTGACCAATCGCAGGGCGACCGCGTCGCGATCCTTTCGCTTGCCGCGCCCGCGGACCCGGTCGTCGTTCCCCCCACCTCCGACCTCTCCGCGGCGGGCGAGCTGGTGCGCGCCCTGAAACCCCTCGACAGCCGCACTGATATCCCCGGCGCTCTGCTGAAGATTCGCGATGAACTCCGGCGCGTGCCGCTCAAGCGCGGGGAATCGCTGTGGGTGGGCCTGCTCAGCGACTTGCGCGCGGGCTCGGCGGAACTCGAATCGACCTTGCCCGGCCTGGCTCAGAGCGAAGGCGAGACGCACCTGCTGGCGCAGTCGCCGGCCGCTTCGCCGTTAGACAACGTCGCCATCACAAGCGTGGAGCCCGCGCGATCGGTCATCATCGCGCCCGACGCGGGCGCATCCTCCACCGCGAGCACGCCGGTGCGTGTGCATCTTCGCCGCAGCGGACCCGGCGTGAGCGCTTCAGCGGTCACCACCATCACCATCGAAGGAGTCGCGGTCTCGGCTTCGGGCCCGCCCACCAGCCGCGGCCCGCGGGCGCAGACCGCCGTGACGTGGAGCCCCGGTCAGGACACCGCTACGGCGTACCTGACCGTCGAAGTGCCGGTGCAGGCGCTGCGCGCTCCGGTGGCGCTGGTTGCGACCATCGATGAGGACGCGATCGCCGCGGACAACATCTACCGCCGCCCCATCGACACCCGCGAGCGGCTCGAGGTGGCGCTGCTGGTGCAGGGCGCGGTGGGCGGCAGGAACTCGATCGAAGCCTTCACCCCCGGCGACTGGCTCGCGCTGGCGCTGGCCCCCGAAGCGGACCCGATGCGCCGCCGTCAGTCGGGCGAAATCCGCGTCTCCGCCCTCGACCCCGCCCGCGCGCTCGCCCCCTTGCCCGGCAGCCGCAGCCCCGCGGGAATGCTCGGCGATTACGACGCCATCCTCATCCCGCGTCCGGACAAGGTGGACGCCGCGGGCTGGCGGCTGGTGCGTGCCGCGGCGGACCTGGGAGCGCTCATCGTCATCTACCCGCCCCCGTCGGAGCAGACGCACACCTGGACCGACGCCATGACCGAGGGCCTGGGTCTGGAGTGGACCATCGCACGCGAGGCGCGGGTGTACAACCCCGGTGCGCTGCTCCTGCCCGATCGCCCCACGCCCTCCGGGCCGGACCTGCTGGAACAGCTCGCCGCGGAGCTGCCCGAACTCATCAAGCACATCCACGTCACGCGGGCACTGCCCATCGAAGGGCCTCCGGGCAGCTTCGAGCCGCTGCTCACGCTCGCCGACGGCTCGCCGCTGCTGGTCATGGCTCAGCCGGGAGCGTCGGAGAAGTCCAGCCGCGCCTCCCGCGGCATGGTGCTCTTCTTCACCGCCGCGCCGGACCTCAAGTGGACCGACCTGCCCACCAAGCCGCTGATGGTCCCGCTCATTCAGGAACTGGTGCGGCAGGGCGTGGGGCGCTCCGCGGGCCCTCGCACGGCCGTCGCGGGCAGCGCCCCGATGCTCATGCCCGGCGCGGCGGAGCTCGCGCTGCTCCCCGATGCCTCCGGCGCATCCGCCACGCCCGTCGGCGTGGACATGGCCGGACGTCCATCGCAGCCCGTGCGCACGCAGGGGCTCTACGTCGCACGCGCGAGCAGCGGCGTCACGGCGGGAGTGCTCGCCTTCAACGCCGATGCCTCGGGCACGCTCACCGACACGCGCACGCGCGAGGAGCTCGCCCGCTGGCTTACGCCCGTCGCCAACGACCTGACGTGGCTCGAGCCCGGCTCCGACGCGCTGTCCCCCGGCGGCGAAGCGGGCTCGGCCACCGCCGCGCTTTCGCGCGACAGCAAGCTCCCGCCCATCAGCTTCCCGCTGCTGATCGCGGCACTGATGCTCGCGGTGGTTGAGACGTTCATCGCGAGGTGGTTCAGCCACGCCCGCGCCGAGAGCGGTCTGCTGCGGGCGCGTGAATCTGCCGCGGCCGCGGAGGAGGCGGCGGCATGACCAGCCTCATCGACCGGCTCTTCCAACTGCGGAACGTCTCCGCCGGGGCGGAAGGGGTGGACCTGCGCTGGGCGCACCCGCTGCCGCTGTGGGCGTGGGCGTTCATCGCGCTGTTCTGCCTGCTGCTGGCGGGGTGGAGCTACTGGAACCTGATCGGCAAGAAGGTCGTTCGCGCCGCGCTCGCGTGCGTGCGCACGATTCTGCTGCTGCTGATCGCCGTGCTGGTGGCGGGGCCTGAACTGGTCAAGCAGAACGACCAGGTGGAGCAGGACTGGGTCATCGTGATGGCCGACCGCTCCGCCTCGCTCACCGTCGCCGACGGGCCCGACCGTGCCACGCGCGAGCAGCAGCTTGCCGCGGCGATGCGCGAGGGCTGGCCCACCTTCTCCAAGCTCGCCCAGGAGCGCAACGTGCTTTTCCTGGGCTTTGACTCCGGCGCCTTCGACCTTCGCCCCATCGCCGAGCAGGACGGCTCCATCACCGGCATCGAGCTCGGCGAGCCCGCCGGCCGTCGCACCATGCTCGGCCAGGCGCTGGAGCAGATGCTGCGGCGCGTCGCGGCAAGGCCCGTGGCGGGCGTGGTGGTGCTCTCCGACGGCCGCTCGAGCGACTCGGTGGGCCGCGCCGCGCTGAAGCAGCTCGAAGCACGTCAGATTCCGGTGTTCACCGTCCCCCTGGGCAGCGCCGACCCGCTGACCGACATGGCGCTGGCGCGCCTGGACGCTCCCCAGGCCGCGTTCGTGGGCGACTACGTGCCCGTCAGCGTCGATGTCGAACGCCTGGGCGGAAACCCCGACCAACCCGTGAACGGGCGCGTGCAGCTCGTGGACAACGCGACCGAACGCGTGCTCGATGAGCTGCCGCTGGAGCGCTCCTTCCGCGGCACGCAGCGCGTCACGCTCACGGCACGCCCGGAAGATCCCGGCGAAGCATCATGGTCGGTGCGGCTGGTGCTCGACACGCCGGACCTCACGCAGGAGAACAACCGCCTTCCGGTGCGCGTCGAGCTGGTGGATCGCCCCATCCGCGTCGTCTACTTCGATGGTTATCCCCGCTGGGAGTACCGCTACCTCAAGAACCTGCTGGTGCGCGAATCCTCCATCCGCTCCTCCACGATGCTGCTCGCGGCGGACCGCAAGTACATCCAGGAAGGCACCGACGTCCTCGAGGCCCTGCCCCGCACGCAGGAGGGGTGGAATCAGTTCGATGTCATCATCATGGGCGACCTGCGCCCCAGCCTCTTCAGCGACGAGCAGCTGGAGCAGATCCGCACGCTCGTGAGCGAGCGAGGCGCGGGCCTCATCTGGATCGGCGGCTCCGCGGCAACGCCCGGCGCGTGGCGCGGCACGCCTCTGGCCGACCTCATCCCCTTCTCCGTCTCCGAGAGCGACCGCGGCTCCGGCCCGCAGACGTGGCTTGATCCCGTCGTGCTCCGGCCCGGCCCCGCGGCTTCGCGCTACGGCGTGCTGCAGCTCGGCGAGTCTCCCCGCGAGCCCTGGCCCGAGGTTCTCTCCTCCTCCGACGCGGGCTGGAACACCTTCCGTTGGGCGCAGCGCATCGACCCCGCCTCCCTCAAGCCCACCACCGAAGTGCTGGCTCTGGCCTCGCCCGTCACGAACGCCGGCGGCTCCAGCGCCGCCCCCACACCCCTCGCCATGACGATGCGCTACGGAGCGGGTCGCGTGGTGTACATCGCCACCGATGAAACCTGGCGATACCGCTACGCCCGGGGCGAAGTCCTGACGGAGCGCTTCTGGATTCCCATCGTCCGGCTGCTCGCGCGTGAAAGCCTGGGCCGCACCGGCAGGCCCGCGCTGGTCGAGGCCTCCCCCGAGCGCGCTCAGGTCAACCAGCAGGTGCAGGTCAGCGTCCGCCTGCTGGATCAGACGCTCGTGGATAAGCGGCCCGAGGCGATCAAGGTGCGGCTTGTGCCACAGGCCCAAGCCGGCTCGCCCGGTCGCACGCAGGGAACCGCCGAACTCCTGCTCAAGCCTCAGGCCCGGTCCGACGACGGCGGCGGCCCCTCCGACCTGTTCACCTCCACCTGGGTTCCCACCGAGCCGGGCGTGTACCTCGTCCAGCCCACGGACCAGCTTCTGACCGGGCTGGACCTCTCCGCCCGGCTCGAAGTCGTCCTGCCCGACGATGAACTGCGCATCCCGCAGGCGGACCACGCCAATCTGGCCCAGCTCTCGCAGGCCACGGGGGGCATGGTGCTCAGCCCCGCCCGGCTTTCCGAGCTTCCCGACCTCCTCCCCAACAGAGAACTGCATCTATTGGGCACCCCCGACGTCGAAACCCTGTGGGACAAGCCCATCGTGTGGACGGTCCTGATCCTGTTGCTCATCTTCGAGTGGGTGGGCAGGCGTCTGATCAAGCTCTCATGACGCCGGAGCGGCGGCCGTCAGAATCGGGGGCCAGATTGTCCAACTTGTCACGCCCGCGTCACACCATCCGCACCTGCCCTCCCCGGCCGGGCGTATGTACTGACAGGGCCCTGCCGCCCGGCCTCCCGGGTCCGGGAATCTGCTGGCTGAAGGGGCCGTGACCCAGGGAACCCCGATGGAGGGAGCCTTCACCCGGTAGTCTGGTCGATAAAGAAGGAATGGGTGTGTGCCCGGAATCAAGGATGGTGACATGACAGCCCCCCAGCCAACCCGCCCCAACGCGCCGTCGGGGATGGTGGCCGTCCTGACCCGGCTCCGGGCCACGGCACGGGCTCAGCTCATCACCCAGCGGGTCGGCCTGCTGATGGCCGCGTTCGTCGCCTACGTGATCCTCGCGGCGATGATCGACTACTTCCTGCGCATGCCTGTGGCCGTGCGGCTGGTGCTGTGGGCCGGCTCGGTGGGCGTGCTCGCGTACCTGATCCGCAAGTACATCGTCCCGGCCCTGACCTTCCGCCCCTCGCTCACGCAGGTCGCCTTGCGCGTCGAGCAATCGGAGGAAGGCCGCAAGGCGGGCCTGACGGGCGTGCTGGCCTCGGCGCTTGAGCTCACGCAGGGCGAGCCCGAGTCCGTGCTGGGAGCCGAGCTGCGCCTGATGAGCGCAGAGGAAGCGCGGCGGCGCTTCACCATCTCCACATCCGCCCTGCTCACCAGGCGCCGGCTGGGGCAGGCTCTCGCGGCACTGGTCACGGTGGCCGTGCCCACCGCCGCCCTCGTGCTCACCGTGCCCGAACTGGCCCGCATCGGCACCGCCCGCGTGCTGACTCCCTGGTCCAGCGCCGCGTGGCCCAAGCGCACCGGCGTCATCGACGCCAACCCGATCGCCGCGCATCCCGCGGGCACCGCCCTCCCGCTGCGGGCGATTCTCTCGCGCAATCAGAAGGGCCACGCCAATGTCGCTGTGACCTACCGCGTCGTGACCAACGGCCGCGCGGGCATCACCCAGCACGCCCTGCTCACGAGCCAGAACAAGACTGTCTCCTTCGAGCCCGTCGGCGGCGCGCCGCCGGTCCACGGCGAGCTGTACGAGCGTCTGCTGGACACCGCCTCGATGGTCCCGGCCCACGCGCCCGGCACGCCTCCGCCCACCGTGAAGCTGGAGTACTTCTTCGAAACCAGCGACGACCGGACCGAGTGGGCGTCCGTCACGCTCGTCGAGCCCCCCGCCGTCATCGCGGGCAGCGTGGAGGTCACGCCGCCCGACTACGCCGCCGCGGCCCTTGCCGCGCACGCCGATGGCCCCAACACCTTCTTCCGCGGCACGGTGGAAGTCGGCGCGGGCCGCGACGAACGCGCGCACATCGGCCCCATCCTCGCCGGATCGCGCGTCACGCTCGACCTCACGCTCAACAAGCCGCTGCCCGTCCCGCCCCAGGAGCCGGGCTCGGATTGGCTGCGTGCCGCGCTGCCGGGGCTGGAGGAAGTCGCCGAGCGCAGCGTGGAGCTTGAGCCCACGCGCTGGAGGGTCTCCTTCACCGCGCGGAACAACCTGCGCCTGCCCGTGATCCTCAAGGACTCCTACGGCATCTCCGCATCTGAAGACGCGGTGTACCGCTTCGACGTGATCGAGGACCGCCCTCCCGCCGCGGCGGTGGTCGAGCCCTCGCAGGACGAGGCGGTTCTTCCCACGGCGATCATCGAAGCCGCGGGCGAAGGACGCGACGACGTGGGCCTCGCTTCGGTGTCGCTGCACTGGCAGGTCGCCCGGCCCCCCGCCGGTTCCGCCGGTGCTCCCCCTGAGCCGCTGGCCGAGCCGGTGCGGCTGAGCACGATGGGCTCGGAGAACGGCACGGCTCTGGTGCTGCGTGCTCCCGGAACTGTTGATATCACGACGCTGGGCGCGATCCCGGGCGATGAAGTGTGGCTCACGACGCAGGCGGTGGACATCTTCGCCGCGGCGGACCCGTCCCGCGGGCCCTCCATATCCGGCAAGCGGCGTCTGCGGATCATCAGCGAGAGCGACCTGATCGAGCAGTTCCGCAGCGAGCTTGCGGGTGTGCGCGAGGCCGCGAAGCGTCTTGAGGCGGATCAGGACCGGCTCGGTCAGCTGCGCGCGGAAGCCGGCAAGGACTCTCAGAAGGCCGGCGAGCAGGCGCAGCGTCAGGCGGCGATCACCGACCGCCTCGGCCCGCTGGCGGACGCGATCGAGCGTCTGGCGAATCGCGCCGAGCGCAATCGTCTGGACGACAAGTCCGTTCAAGCCCTGCTGCGCGACGCTGCGGAGTTTGTTCAGAGCGCCACGGAGAAGTCCGACATCGCCGCGGGCGCGCTGGACCGGCTCGCGGGGATGAGCCCCTCGGAGAGCAGGGAGCAGGACCAGCGGACGCTGGAAGCCGCGCAGCAGGGCGTGCAGGAGGACCTCTCCCAGCTCGCGAACATGCTCGACCGCGGCCAGGACACCTGGGCGGTCAAGCGCGGCATCGAGAAGCTGCTGGCCGAGCAAAAGACCCTGACGGCGCAGACGGCTGGGGCGGACCCGTCGATGAAGGGGCAGGACGCCCAGTCGCTCACGCCCGAGCAACGCGAAGAGCTGACTCGCCTCGCGCAGCGTCAGGAAGAGCTCGCCCAGCGTGCGGGCGCGCTGGTGGACCAGCTCCAGCAGAGGGCCGAGCAGATGCGGCAGGTGGACGCGGCCCAGGCGCAGGCGATGCAGAACGCCGCGGACCGCGCCCGCGAGCAGCGCGTGGACCAGAAGCAGCAGGACGCCGCGGAGCAGATCCGCGAGAACCGCACCGACGCGGCCCAGGAGCAGCAGCGTGCCGCGGAGCGGGCCCTGCAGACCATGCTCGAAGCCCTCGAGCGAGCCGAGCAGCAGCGTGACGAAGCCCTGCGCCGCGTGCTCGCGGACCTCATCGAATCGCTCGACAAGCTCATCCAGCAGCAGGAAAGCGAGCTCTCCCGCCTCGGCGCGGCGATGAACAGCGGCGCGCCGGACAAGACGCTGGACGTGGGCATGATCTTCCTGAACCAGAACACGCTCGGCGTGCTCGCCACGGTGCAGGCGATGCGCGAGGCGGCGCAGGTGGTCGAGTACATCGACTCCGCCTCCAGCGCGCAGGCCGCGGCGATCGTCGCCCTCCGCGCTTCGGACTACCCCGAGGCGGACGCCAACGAGCGCATCAGCCTCGCCCGCCTGAAAGACGCCCGCAACGAAGCGCAGAAGCTGGAGGACGAGGCCGAAGAGCGCGAGGCCGACCGTCGGCGCGAGGAGCTGCGCCGGGCCTACATGGAAGCGCTGGAGCTTGAGGTCGCCCTGCGTGCCGAGACCGCGCCGCTGCTGGGCAAGACGCTCGACCGGCGCGAGCGACAGACCGCTCGCCTGCTCGCCGAGCGGCAGGAAGCCATCCGCCAGTCCCTCGCCGCCCTGCGTTCCTCGACGCAGGAGATGGACGAGGCGCGCATGTTCGACTATGCCCACGCGCGTCTCGACGCGACCACGGCACAGATCGCCAAGACGCTTTCCGAAGGTTCCGCACCCCAATCGGTGGGGCGCGACCAGGGATCGGTCATCCGCATTCTCCAGGGGCTGGTCGCCGCCGTGGAAGAGATGCAGCGCAAGAAGGACGACTTCCGCGAAGAGGAAAGCGGAGGCGGAGACGCGGGCGGAGGCGGCGGAGGCAGCGGCGAACAGCCCCTGATCCCGCCCATCGCCGAGCTGAAGCTGCTCCGCTTCATGCAGGTGGAAGCCGCGGAACTGACGCGCGCCGCGGATGAATCCTCCGACGCGGCACTGGCCGAAACCGTAATGCGCCTGCAGCGTGAATTGGCGGACCAGGCCAAGGCGCTGCTGGAACGCATGCAGGAGGAACAGCCGCGGGTTCCCGCCCCCACACCCGCACCGGAGCCGCCGCAATGACCATGCACCTCCTGGCGCTGCTCGCCGCTCTCGCTCAGCCCGGCTCGCCGGCGCAACCCGCCGAGAAGCCGCAGCCCGCGCCCGCCAAGCCCGCGCAGCCGGAACCCACGCTGGACGAGCTGCTCGGCCTGCCCCAGCCTCCCAAGGCTCCCGGAGAGCCCGCGAAGCCCGACGCGCCGGAGCCCCCGCGTCCGACGGACCCCACCCGCGCTGAGCTTGAACGCCAGCTCTCGCCCGGCGAGGTCAACGACCTCTTCAATCAGGCCGTGACGTTGATGGATCAGACCGCCCTGCGCCTCACCGACGCCCGCGATACGGGCATCGACACCCAGCGCATGCAGGAGGACGTGATCCGCAAGCTCGACACGCTGATCGACGAGGCCAAGAAGCGGCAGAGCCGCAGCAAGCAGCGCAGCAGGACCAGCCAGCAGCAACAGCAGCAGCCTCAGAACCAGGCGCAGCAGTCCAGCCAGCAGGCCGCGCAGCGCAGCAACCAGAGCCAAAACGATGGCCCCGGCCCCGCGATGACGCAGGGCGCGCGCAACGCCTCACCCGGCGGCACCGCCGCGTGGGGCAACCTGCCCGCGCACATCCGCGACGCTCTCTCCCAGGGCCGCAGCGAGCAGTACAGCTCCATGTACAAGCAGCTGACCGAGAAGTACTACAAGCGTCTCGCCGAGGAGCCCAAGCCCGGCGAGCTTCCCCGCCAGCCATGACCCATCAACGCACCATCCCGCTCCTGGGCGCGACGCTCGCCCTCGCCTCCACCGCCGCCGCGGGCATCGGCCCCGTCGGCTACGGGTTCTATCAGGCTCACGCCCAGGCCCAGATTCCTCACACGCTTGTGCGTACGACCACCGTAGCGAGCGCGGCGCAGCCCGGCTCTTCGCGCTCCGCCGCGAACAACCCTGTCGATGACGAGATCACCCCCGAGCTGGACCGTGCCGTGACCCGCGGGTTGTCGTACCTCGCCCGCCGCCAGAACCCCGACGGCTCCTTCGGAGAGCCGCAGTTCGGCCGCGGCGTGGCGGTGACGGCCCTCGCGTGCCTGGCCTTCATGGCCGACGGCAACACGCCCGGACGCGGGGCCTACGGCGAGAACGTGCTGCGGGGCCTGAACTACATCCTCGACAACTGCGCCGAATCGGGGCTCATCGCCTCCGACCAGGCCAACAGCCCGATGTACGGCCACGGCTTCGCGACGCTCTTTCTCGGCGAGGTCTACGGCATGACGCAGGGGGGCGGCGACACCGCCCTGGCCGAGCGCGTCCATAAGGCGCTGGTCAAGTCCGTCCGCCTCATCGAGTCCACGCAGAACGACGAGGGCGGCTGGCGCTACAACCCCGTGCCCTTCGACGCAGACATCTCCGTTACCATCACGCAGATCATGGCCCTGCGCTCCGCGCGCAACGCCGGGCTCGACATCCCCAAGGCCACCATCGACAAAGCCGTGGAGTACGTCCGCGGCTGTCAGAACCCCGACGGGGGCTTCCGCTACCAGATGATGGCCGGCCCCAGCGCCTGGCCGCGTTCCGCAGCGGGCGTTGCCAGCCTCTTCTACGCCGGCATCTACGAGGACCGCAGCATCGACCGCGGCCTGCGCTACCTGATGAACAACGCGCTGCCCGGCGTCGCGGCGGACAACAACGCCATCCACTACTTCTACGGCCAGTATTACGCCGTGCAGGCGATGTTCCTCGCCGGCGGCGACTCCTGGGCCCGCTGGTGGCCCGCGATCCGCTCCGAACTGCTCCGCAGCCAGCAGCCCTCGGGCCACTGGCCCGACACCAGCGTGGGGCCCGAGTACGGCACCGCGATGGCCCTCATCATCCTGCAGATGCCCAAGCGCTACCTCCCTATCTTCCAGAAGTGAACCCTCTGCTCGCCATCCCGCTGCTGACCGCCGTGCTGGCGAATCAGCCCACCGAGCCCACGGCGCCGCCCGAGCCCGCGGAGCGCGTGCTGATCGATCGCGAGCTGATCCAGCAGAACGTGAAGCTCTCGGCCATCGACGGCGAGAGCGTGCGCGTGATCGATGCAACCGGGCGGACGCTCGTGCTGCCGCGGACGCAGGTGCTGGCGCTGCTGCCCCCGCTGAGCCGGCTCGACCCGCCGCACGTGCCCACGCCACCGGAACTGCCGCTCCAGCAGCCGCGGCGGGGCCGCCTGCCGATCCAGGAACCCACCCCGCCCCCGCCCCCCGCGCCGAAGGGACGGCTGGAGCTGACGGACGGCCAGGTGCTCCCCGGCACGCTCACGGCGGGCGCGAACGGCGACTCGATCTCGTGGCGCAGCACGCTGTGGGGCCCGATGGAAGTCCCGCTCGATGTCGTCGCCGCGGTGGTGATCCAGCCCGACCGCTTCGACGCGGCGATGCGCGGCATCAGCCCGACACAGGACGCGGTATTGCTCGCCAACGGCGACCGGCTCGAGGGTTTCGTCGCCTCCCTCGGCTCCGAGGTCAAGCTGGAGCAGGGGGACAAGCTCACGAACATCCCGCTGGCGCGCGTCGACGGCGTGCGCCTGGCGAACCCCGTGCGGCCCGCGCCGGGCGCGTGGGTGTGGACGGCGGACACCGCCGCGGCGGTCTCGCAGATCACGCTCACGCCCGGCGGCACATACACCATCGCGGGGCGCATCCCCGGCGCCAGCAGCCAGCCCACGGCGACCGCGAGCGCGGAGGAGGTTCTGGGCGTGTGCTTTGACGCGGGCGTGCTGCGTCCGCTGGCGGAGCTTCCCATGACCGCCGGGCCGCTGCGCGACACATCCGCCCGCCGGTGGACGAGCCCGCCGGTGGTGACGCCGGGCCTGACGCCCCTGGGCGCGGCGGACATCGAACTGCCCGGCCCGATGCGCGTGGAATGGACGCTGCCCCCGAACGCCACCCGCTTCAGCGCCACGCTCGAGCTTCCCCCCTCGGCACGTCTGTGGGGCGACTGCGAAGCGGTGATCGAGTCCGTCGGCCCCAGCGGCAACACGGCACCGCTGGCGCGCGAGCCTCTGAACCAGGGCCGCCCCGTGGCGCACGTCAACACCCCGTTGAACGGCGCGGCACGCCTGCGCATCACCATCGACCCCGGCCCCAGCGGGCCCATTCAGGATCGCGTCGTGGTGCGGCGGGGCCTCGTGCTGACGCCTAGCGCACCTTGATGAGCGCCAGGGCGAGCACGACCAGAATCACCGAGACGATCCACAGCCGGGCGACGACCTGCTGCTCCGGCCACCCGCACAGATGCAGGTGGTGGTGATAGGGCGCGACCTTGAAGATGCGCTTGCCGCCCGTGGCCTTGAAGTACCCCACCTGCAGCACCACCGAGCCGATCTCGGCAAGGAACACGCCGCTCATGAGCAGGATGAGGAACTCCTGACGCGTCACGACCGCGACGTAGCCGATGATGCCGCCCAGCGAGAGCGCGCCGGTGTCCCCCATGAACACGCGCGCTGGCGAGCAGTTCCACCACAGGAACCCCAGGCACGCCCCCGCCGTCGCGCCGCAGAGCACCGACAGCTCCCCCGCGTTGGCGATGTAGGGCACCAGCAGGTACTGCGCAAAGCCCAGGTCGCCCGCGATCATCGCCAGCACGAAAAGCCCGAACATCACCGCCGCGCTGATCCCCGCGGCAAGGCCGTCCATGCCGTCGGTGATGTTCACCGCGTTGCTCATGCCCGCGATCATCAGCGTGCCGAGGATGATGAACATCGGCATGGAGAGGAAGATCAGCGCCGGGTTGTGCTCCTTCGTCACGGGCTCGAAGGTGCGCTGGAACGGAATATTGAGCACGTGACGCAGGTCCTCCGCCCCCTCGCTGCCCTGCACCACGCCCTGCCCGTAGACAAACCAGCTGATGAGCACCCCCAGGCCCAGCTGGAAGATCAGCTTTTCCCAGGCGTAAAGCCCCTGGCGGCTGCCCGTCCCGCGGCTCTTGGCGGTGAGCTTCAGCCAGTCGTCCATCCCGCCCAGCACCGCAAGCCACACGACCACGACGATGCCGTACTTCATGTACGACACGCTCAGGTCGCCGAGCAGAAAGACGCTCGCGAGGATGGAGCCGACGATGAGAATGCCGCCCATCGTGGGCGTGTTGGCCTTGCTCTGGTTGTGGTGGCGGAGGGCCTCGGCGTCGGTGGCCCCGCTGTCGCCGATCTTCTGCTGAACGAGCCAGCGGATGACGGGCTGGCCCAGCACGATGACGATGAGGAAGGACAGCCCCGCCGCGGCCAGCGCGCGGAACTGGAGCTGGTACATCACGCTGAGAAAGTCAAAGTAACTGGCGAGCTTGAGCAGCATGTGCGAGCGCGTCCTACGCGCGGCCCTCGATGGCGAGCCACAGTCCGTCGTGGCTGTTGGTGTTCGTCGTGGGTTCGATCCGCGTCGCCGCGCCGGCCTGGAGTGTCTTCAAAATCCTTTCCAGCCGCATCCCCCGCGACCCCTTGAGCAGCACGAGATCCCCCGGCCGCAGCAGCTCCGCGGCGTTGGCGTCGCGCCCCTCCTCCAGATCCGTGAACGTCGCGAGCCTTACCCCCGGCTGCGCCTTCGCAAGCCGTTCGCCCGTGAACAGCGACAGCCGCCCCACGAGGATCACCAGGTCCGCCCCCACCGCCGCGGCGGCGTCGCCGATCTCGCGGTGCAGGTCGGGCCCGTGGTCGCCCAGTTCCAGCATGTCGCCGAGGATCAGCACCTTCCGGCGGAAGTCCCCGCAGGAGGCGACCTGCGAGAAAGTGCGCAACGCGGCCAGCACCGACTCTGGGTTGGCGTTGTACGCGTCGTTGATGACCGAAACACTGCCGACGACGCAGCGCTCCAGCCGCATGTCCGCGCCCACGGCCTTTGAAAGCCCCTCGCGGATGGCGTCGTTGTCCAGCCCCAGGCGACGGGCGACGGCGATCGCCGCGGCGGCGTTGCAGGCATTGTGCGCCCCCAGCAGCGGCAGGTCGTAGCAGTCGCGCTCGTTGAAGCAGAAGCGCAGCCCCTCGAAGCGCTCCTCGCAGCGCGTGAGGCGCAGGTCCGCCCGCTCGTGCCATCCGAACGTGATGATGCTGCGGGCCTCGCCGCCCCGCCCGCCCAACGCGCTGACCAGCGGCGCCGCGGTTTCGAGCAGTCCCTCCGCGTCGGCGTTGAGCACAGCAACGCCGCCCGGCCGCAGGCCCGCGAGCAGGCTCGCTTCCTCCTGCACCACGCCGCGGAGCGAGCCCAGCCCCTCCAGGTGTTCGCGCCCGATGCTGGTGAGCACGGCGATATCCGGCTCGATGCACGCGGTGAGCGGGGCGATTTCGCCCGGCGCGTTGGTGCCCACCTCGCACACGAGGTATTGATCCGTGCGCTTCGCGCTGAGGATCGTGAGCGGCACGCCCACGGCGTTGTTGAAGCTCTTGATCGAGGCCGTGCCGCGGAGGCGCGTCCCGAGCACCTGGTGAATCAGCCTCACCGTGGTGGTCTTGCCGTTCGACCCCCCCACCGCGATGACGCGCGTGCGCTCCAGCGTGCGGCGATACGCCGCGGCGAGCTTGAGCAGCGCCGCGCCGGTCTCCGGAACATGGAGCACCGAAGGCAGACGCTCCACGCCCGCGATGGAGGTCGGATCATCCACGATGATGAGCGCCGCGCCCGCGGCGGCCGCCTGCGCGACGTAGCGGTGGCCGTCGGTGTTCTCGCCGCGGAGGGCAAGGAAGGCCTGGCCGGGCCGCAGCGAACGGGAATCGGTGGAGATCCCGTCGATGGGTGCGTCGGCGGTGCGGGCGAGCCAGCTTCCACCGAGCACGGTCTTGATGTTGTCCACCGTCCAGAAGCTCATGTCTCAACGTCCGTGCTTGTGGGGGCGTGTCGGGCGAGGGGACCGTGCGCCGGGGACGCGCCTCGCCTTGGCCTGCGCTGCTTCGGCGCGCGGCGCGGGGCGGCGTTCGGCGAGGATGGCCCGCGCCACTTCCCGATCGTCGAAGTGCGTGCGGATGGTGCCGCCGGCGCCGTCGGGCAGAATCTGCTCCGTCTCGTGCCCCTTGCCGGCGATCACGATGACATCGCCCGGCGCGGCGCCCTCAATCGCGGCACGGATGGCCCGCGCGCGGTCGATCTGCACCGTGACCTTGGGGCGCAGCTCGGATGGAATGCCCGCGAGCACCTCGTCCACGATATCGCCCGGCTTTTCCCGGCGTGGGTTGTCGTTGGTGATGATGACGCGGTCGGCCAGCGTCGCCGCGACTAGGCCCATGCGCGGCCGCTTCGTGCGGTCGCGCTCGCCGCCGCAGCCGAACACCACCCACAGGCGCGGGCCGGGCGGCACGTCCACCGGCGCTCCCGCGGCGTCATGCACATGCACACACGCGTGCCGACGGCCGTCCATCACCGAGCCCACCGCGGTCAGAACATTGCGCAAAGAGTCGTCGCTGTGCGCGTAATCCACGAAGACGCTGATGCCGTCTTCCGGCTCGCTCACGCGCTCCAGACGCCCCGGCGGGGCGCTCACTCGATGCAGGCAGCGGGCAAGGTCCGTCTCGGACAACCCCACCGCATGGCACGCCGCCGCGGCCTGCAGCACGTTCATCGCGTTGTACCGGCCGATCAGCGGCACGCTCGCCTGCACCGAGCCCCAGGGGCCGTTCAGACGGAGCAGCATGCCGTGGATCGACTCTTCCAGAATGACCGCGGTGCAATCCGCGTTGGAGGGCTCGGTCTCCACGCCTACGGCGCAGCGGAGCAGCGGGCCCCTGCAATCCGCGGCGATGCGCTGCCATGAGGCATCCTGCGCGTTGACGATGGCCACGCCGCCCGGCGCGAGCAACGAGAACAGCCGCGCCTTGGCGGCGGCATACTGCTCCATCGTCGCGTGGTAATCGAGGTGGTCGCCGGAGAGGTTCGTGAAGATCGCCGCGGCGAAGGGAAGCGCGTCCGCCCGCTTCTGGTCCAGTGCGTGGCTGGAAACCTCCAGCGCCGCGGCGGTGCAGCCTGCTTCAACCATCATGTTCAGGGTGCGGCTGATCTCGATGGCCGGGGGCGTGGTCATCGAGGCGGGGGCGACCTCCGCGCCGTCGTCCACCAGCACGGTGCCAATGAGCCCGCACCGCTCGCCCGCGGTGTTGAGCATCTGCCAGGCGAGATAGGCGGTGGTCGTCTTTCCGTTGGTGCCGGTGACGCCGATGAGCTTCAGCTTTGACGCGGGGTTGTTGTAGAAACGCTCGGCGATCTGCCCGCACACGCGGAGGATGTCCGTCGCGGCTATGACGGGGGCGGAAAAGCCCGGAGGGCAGGTGAATGCCGGATCGTCGGTCAGGACGGCGACGGCCCCGGCCCGCAGGGCGGATTCGACAAAGGCCTTGCCGTCGGCGTTCGCGCCCGAGCGGGCGATGAACAGCGAGCCGGGCACTACGGTGCGGCTGTCCTCGGTGAGGTCGCAGACGCGCACGCCCGCGGGCTTGCCCGCGACCACGCGCACGTCCAGCCCCGCGATCAGCTCCTCCAGCATCATGACCCGGACGGCCCTCCGTGCCCCAAAGATCGGCACAAGCGTACGCGAGGGATCAATCGGGTTGCTGGCCCCACCCCGGCCGGGTCAGGGCAGGATCAGCATGGCGTCTCCGTAGCTGAAGAAGCGGTAGCGCTCGCGGATCGCCTCCGCATAAATCGCCTTCAGCCGGTCGAGCCCGCCAGAGGACTCAAACAGCGACCCCACCATCGCCAGCAGCGTTGAACGCGGCAGGTGGAAGTTGGTCAGCATCCCGTCCACCCACTTCCACTCATAGCCGGGGGTGATGAAAATGCGGGTGTCCAGCGACGCCGGGAGAGGCTGGTTCGCCGCCGCGAACGCGGCGTAGCTCTCCACCACGCGGGCGGCGGTCGTTCCCACGGCGATGGTGCGCCCGCCGGAGGCCCGGGTGCGGACGATCGCCTCGGCGGTTGTCGGAGGCATGGCGCAGCGCTCCGCGTGGATGTTGTGCTGCTGGACGAACTCCGTCTCGATGGGCTTGAAGGTGCCAGAGCCCACGTGAAGCGTGACCGTTGCCCGCTCCACGCCCTGGGCAAGGAGCTGTTCGAGCAGCTCCGGGGTGAAGTGCAGGCCAGCGGTGGGAGCGGCTACGGAACCGGGACCGCCACCGACCGTGACGTCCGGGTGTGCGAAGGTCGTCTGGTATCGCTCGCGGTCGTAGGCGTCCTGGATATCCAGCCCTTTCGCCTTGCGCGCGGAGAGGATGTAGGGCGGCAGCGGGGTCATGCCGACGCGGGCCAGAACCGCGGCGTCGGGCTCGTCGGCGCTCGGGCCGTGGACCGCCGCGACCCACGCCCCCGGCTCATCTGCCGACCGCTCCAGCAACTCCAACTCAATATCCCCCACCACCACCCGCACACCGGGGCGGAGATGGCCGCCCTTGAGATAGATCAGCCAGCGGCGGGAATCAGAAGCTGCTGGCGCGGGGCCGAGGTACAGACCGGGAAGTCTGCCGTGGGTTTCCTTGCGACGGCCCTCGAACCGGGCGGGGATGACGCGGGAGGTGTTGAGGACGAGCAGGTCGCCACGACGGAGAAACCGGGGCAGGTCGCGGACGATGCAGTGCTCAAGGAGAGAAGGATCGGTGCGGCTGACCACAAGCAGGCGCGCGGCGTCCCGCGGCTCGGCGGGCGTCGCCGCGATGAGATCGGACGGGAGATCGAAGTCCAGCTCGGCGGTCGGAAGCACGGTGGAGGATATTGGATGGCGTGCCGAAAGCCTTCCTTCCCGGAAACAGGGCTTTCAAAAAGAGAAAGGGCGGGCCTTCAAGCCCGCCCCCTTCAAAGACTTGAGTCTGTTTACTCGTCAGCGGCCGTAGCGGCGGACGACGCCCTTCACGATGCCCTGCACCTGGCAGAACTTGACCCGGATGGGCTCGAACTGAGGGTTGGCGGGCTGCAGGCGGATGTGATCCTCTTCCTTATAGAAGGTCTTGAGGGTCGTGGAGCCGTCGGGCAGGAGCGCCACCACCTTGTCGCCGTTGTTGGCGACCTGGGTGCGCTCGATGAGGACGAAGTCACCGTCGAGGATGCCCTCGTCCCGCATGGAGTCCCCCTCGACCTTGAGGGCGAAGGTGGAGTTGGTGCCGCGGTTGGGCGGGCAGAGGACCTCGGCGAGGTCGATCTCGTCCTCGTTGGCAACGCGCTCGATGGGGTTGCCCGCGGCGATCTTGCCGACAAGCGGGAAGCGGAGCGGGCGGGCCTCGTCCGGGACGGCGATGCCCTCAGCAATGGACAAAGAGCGAGCCTTGTTGGGCTCCCGCACCAGCGCCTGCTTCTTGATGAGCGCCTCGACGTGCTCGAACACGGTTACCTTGCTGACCCCGATCTCGTCCGCGAGTTCTTGCATGGTCGGGGAATACCCCTTGCGCACGCGCCAATCGCGAATCAGTTGAAGAATGCGGAGCTGCTTGGGTGTCAGGTTCATGGCAAGGCCTTTCGAGAAGCGACGTCCATGTCTGCGGTGTGACCGGACCGGTCCCGGGTCCGGCATCGAAGGTTGCGCCCGCCGAAGCGGGGGTATTCCAAAGGAAGCGGCGCGGACGTGCGAGCGCCGATGCGAGAGCCGCGCGCTGATTCGACAACCGGCGTTCGAGCACCGCGAGCAGCCCCACCTGCTGGGCGAGCTGCATGCGCGCGTCCGCCGGCGCGGGGACGGAAGCTGAAGGGGTGAACACCCGGGCGATGGACCGGACCAGCTTGGAGGAGTTCGCCGACAGGGGGGCAAACTCGCTCACGTAGTCGCCGCCGGGACCAAGTCGCAGGATGGCAGAGAGCATCGTCATGGTTGGTTTCCTGAGAAACCTTCAGGCGGGGCCCGAACGCCACGGGCTGACCTGACTCCACTGTTATCGTGCCTCCGGCGACGACCCGATCAGAATTCTGATCGGTTTGTTCGGGTAACAGTAGCATACCAAGCCCCTCACTGCAAGGGCTATGTTGGGATTCTTGTGGGGAGACCCTTCGGTTCCCTCAAAATCGCAGGAAGTGCCTTCACGCCCTTCTCAGGGGTGGTTTATCGAACCCTCTTCAGGCGTGTGCCCGCCCGGGCGATGCGCTTCTGCACTTCCAGAAGGGTGATTTCCATCCTCAGCCGGGCGGGGTCGAGACCCGTTTCTAAGCACAGCTCTTCCACGGTCTTAGGTTCGACGAGGGCGTTCAGGATGAGTTGGTGATGCTCCGGGAGCGGAGGCGGGGGCGGGGGTAGTTCAGGCGCGGGGACGTCGGGGTTTTCAAACAGCCCATCGTCGGAGGGCGGGGTGTAGCGCGCGGCGTGGGTGCCGGCGTGCTGGTGACGGGCCTGCGACTCCAGGGCGTGGATGACATCGCCGGGGTCGGTGACGAGAGCCGCCCCGCCCATCTTGATCAGCTCCAGCGTGCCGCGGCTGTAAGGCGAATCGACGCGCCCGGGCAGGGCCATGACCTCACGCCCGTGCTCCTCCGCGGCGAGGCGTGCGGTGATGAGCGCCCCGGAGCGGTGGCCGGCCTCGATGACCAGAACGCCCAGGCTGAGGCCGGAGATGATGCGGTTGCGCGCGGGGAAGTTGTCCGGCGAGGGGGCGGTGTTGAGGGGAAGCTCGGAGATGACCGCTCCGTTCGCGGCAATCTGCTGAAAGAGCAGCTCGTTCTCCGGTGGGTAGCAATGGGCGAGGCCGCAGCCGAGGACGGCGATGGTGCGGCCGCCGCTCTGGAGCGCGCCGCGGTGCGCGGCGGTGTCGATGCCGCGGGCGCCGCCGGAGATGATGGTCAGGCCCGCACGGGCGAGGACGCCGCCGAATCGCGAAGCCTGCTCCAGGCCGTAGGCGGAGCACTGGCGTGAGCCCACGATCCCGACGCTGTACTGGTCGGGGCCGGCGGGTTGGAGCGAGCCTTTAACATAAAGGATCGGGGGCGCGTCAGGGATTTCGGCGAGGAGCGATGGATAGCCGGGCTGATCGATGGTGAGGATCTCGACGCCGAGCTTCGCGGCGTGCTCAGCTTCCTCGGCGGCAAGGGCTTCGGAAGCGCGCAGGCCCTGGGCGATCTTGGCGGCGCTGCCGCGGCCTATACCCTTGATGGATTCGAGGTCGGCGGGGCTTGTGCGCAAAACTTCGGAGGGGCTGCCGAAGCGGTCGAGCAGGCGCGCGATGAGGATGGGCCCCAGGCCGGGCGTCAGCGTCAGACGCAGCAGGTCGAAGGTGCGGGGGTCCACGCCGATATCTTACAGAACCCCACCGGCAGCACCCAGCCCAGGGGAATGATCAACGGGCGTCGAGGGTGTCGTTGCGGGCGGCGGTGCTGTAGGGTCGGGAGGAGCTGCGGTCGTCTGGGTCGAGGATGCGGGCGTAGACCCTGATCGCGCCGGTTGTTGGTACGGTGGTGGCGACGCGCTGCTCGACGACGACCTGCGGGTAGAGGAATCCGGGGTTCGGGCGGCGGAGCGAGATGAAGACGGCGTGGTGGCGGTACTGCTCGGCGACGCGGTCGAGGGAGACGACCCATCCCGGCGTGGGAGCCTGGACGACGACGTCGTACTCGGGCTTGGAGGCGTCGAGCGTGAGCGTCGGGCCGCGGTAAGGGTCGGAAGTTGTCTCCGGTAGAGATGGACGGCTCTGGCAGCCGATCAGAGCAAGGAGCAGTGCCGCGATGAAGACAACGGCGGAGAGACGACGAATCATGGGCAATCCCTTTCCGAAGGGTGAGCATACTGGGAAAGTTCGAGAGCCGTGATGAACGAAACAGGCCTGGTGCAGCGCGTGAGTTCGGTGATCCGTCCCTGGGCGTGGATGGCGCCGGCGATGGTGCTTGCGGGCGTGCTGGCGGGCACGCCGGGGTGCCAGATGACCGCGCCGGTCGCGGGCCCTGAAGTGCGCAAGGAAGCCGCGCCCACGCCGGTGACCTTCCGGCAGGAGCCGGAGATGCGCGTTCGCGTCGAGCGCGGGGCGTCGAAGAAGCGGGTGTCGGGCCCGGAGCGTGTGGTGGCGCGCCAGGTTGGAACGGCGGGCAAGACGGTGGTGTTGCGGACGCCGCTGACGGTGACGAGCGGGAGCGCCGGGCTGGTGGTGCTGGACGGCTCCGGGGAGCGGGAGGTGTGGCCCTTCGGGAGCGAGCTTGAAGTGATGACGACGGAGGCGGACCCGCTGACGCCGGTGGCGCAGCCGCTGGTGGTGGACGGGGCGAAGTTCCCCGGCTTCGTCACCTTCCGCCCGCTGTGGAACGAGAACCCCTCGCGGTTCGACGTGATCGTGACCATGCCCATCGAGGCGTACCTGCCGGGGGTGGTGACGCACGAGCTGCTGCCCAACTGGCCGCGTCAGACGAATGAAGCGCAGGCAGTGGCGGCGCGCACGTACGCGCTGCACGAGCGCGGGCGCGCCCGCGCCGAGCGGCGTCCCTTCGACGTGGAAGCGACCACCGCGGACCAGGTGTACGGCTCCTACACCGCGCGGGTGGCGGTGGATGCCGTGCAGGCCACGCGCGGGATGATCCTGACCTACGAGGGCAAGGTGCTGCGGGCGTACTACAGCAGCCAGTGCGGCGGGCGTCCGGCCTCCGCGGCGGACGTGTGGCCCGTCGAGTACTCCTTCAACAAGGCGCGCCCGCTGCAGGGCCAGCCGCGGCAGGCGTACTGCCAGCGCTCCAGCCTCTACCGGTGGGAAGTGACGCGCCGGCTGGACGACGTGAACCAGCGGCTGCGGGCGTGGGGCAAGGCCAACGAGCACCCGGTGGCGGGCATCACGCGCGTCCGCGCGATCGAAGTGCTGGAGCGCAACGCGGCGGAGCGGCCGAACCGCTACAAGCTGACGGACGACCGCGGCCGGACCTTCGTGCTCAAGGCCGAGGAGCTCCGCAACGGGCTGAACCACCCGGTGAACGGCCTGCCGCCGATCACGAAGGAAAACCGCGTTCACAGCGGCGACTTCGAGGCGGAGGTGTGGGCGGACCAGGTGCGGTTCATCGGGCGCGGCTGGGGCCACGGCGTGGGCATGTGCCAGTGGTGCGCCAAGGGCATGGCCGACCAGGGGATGGACTGGCGCTCGATGATGGAAGCCTTCTATCCCGGCGCGGAGATCGTGAAGGCGTACTGACGCGAGAGCGCGGACAAGCCGCGCGGGTCAGTTCTGCGACTTCGCCCGCTTCTGCTCGTAGTACTTCTTCACGCTGCTCCACCAGACGGGAAGCTGCGCGGAGGGGTTGCACTTCTTGAACCACGACTCCATCGTGGGCATGCGCGGCTCAAGGTTCAGGTAGTTGAGCGGGGCGTAGGTCGTCCAGGTGGTCCACATCGGCTCCTTGTCGTCGAGGACCTTCTCCACCCACCGCCAGAAAGTCCGCGGGCTGATGCCGTCCATCTCGGTCATCCACCAGTCGGTGCCGAAGATGGTGCGCTCTGCGACCTTGGGGTCCTTGCGGGCGTGCTCCACGAAGGGCTTGAGCAGGCGCGTGAACCACTTCTCCTCTTCGCCGGAGTAGTAGGCGATGTCGCTGTAGAGGTTGGGGTACTTGGGGTTCTTGTAGAGCTCGATGATCTTGGAGTACCAGTCGAGGGGGTAGCGCGCGGCCCACTGGTTGAGCCACGGGGCCCATTCGTTCTTGAGCAGGGCGTTGATGTGCTCAAGCACCTTGACGCGCATCTCGAACTTGCCGACGGAGACGAGCTCGTTGGCGCTGGTGAAGCTGTAGCCGAGGATGGAGTGGCGCTCGACGCCCGCGAACAGCATCTCGTAGCTTCTGGTCGACCTGTTCCAGTAGCTCCAATCGGGCTTCATGACATCCAGCTTGCCCTGGAGCAGGTCGTCGGCGAAGGAGTGGCAGCAGCGGCGGAAGAGCTCGTCCTTGAACCACTTGCCCGAGGCGACGCAGGGGTTGGTGTAGAGGTCGTAGATGGGGCCGCCAGTTTCGCGGGTCCAGTCCTTCTCGACGTTGTCCCAGGCGTAGGCCTTGCGTCCCCACTCTGCCTGCAGCTCGTCCCAGAGAGCAGGGTCGAACTTGCTCTCGACGAACTTGGCAACGGCGCTGACGCGCCCGCCGCTGTGCGCAAAGCAGAGGCGGAGCTTGGGGTAGTCCTTCAGGACCGGCTCCCAGGCGTAGGGAGATACGGTGTTCTGAATGTAATGGCAGTAGTTCGCGGCGGCGATGCAGGCGAGCCACGCCGCGGTCTCGGCGAAGTATTCGGCCTGCATGCTCCCCGTGTACTCGCCGGGGCGAAGACGGGCGGGCATGCTCGGGATATCGGGGTGGCCCTGGTGGTAGATGAGCGGAAGCTCGAACGCGAAGGCGGGCGGGAAGCCCGTGGGGCTGGTGTGGTTGAGGACGGGCACGTCCTTGTCGCAGAGGTAGCGGTACAGCTCGTGGAGCTTGGCGTCGAGCTGGTCGCCCTTGTCGGGGTACAGGAGCCTGTTGCCCATGGGCATCCAGCCGCAGCGGGTGTAGAGCTTGACGCCCGCGAAGCCCAGGTGCTCCAGCGCGTACTGCACGACCTGAAGCGGCGTACGAGATTCACCCTTGGGCGGGCAGACGGCCCGGCGCGGATCGAAGGGAACGAAGGCCCAGACCTCGCCGGGGAAGCGCGCGGCGACCTCGGCCAGCGCTTCGACGGTGTACTGAAGACCCTCGCGCTTGCCCCAGAAGTAGTTCTTGCCCGGCGGATAAAACCCGTCGGGGTCGGGCATGCACCGCGGCGTGAGACCCGCGGCCCAGAGCACGGCGTTGACATTCGGCAGCGGCAGCGGCGTATAGCCCAGGTCCAGCAGCAGCGAGACGCATGCGCGGGCGTCCTGCCGCCAGACGTCCCGCAGGCAGACGTCGGCG
The DNA here is from genome assembly GCA_937974035.1 of uncultured Phycisphaerales bacterium. Lineage (GTDB taxonomy): Bacteria > Planctomycetota > Phycisphaerae > Phycisphaerales > UBA1924 > JAEYTB01. Next base: position 59,126 of record CALJIV010000049.1, on the reverse strand, counting down.
TTGTCGCCGTCGATGCCCGCCGCGTGGGCCAGGCCCTTGTACTTCGATGCGAAACTGCTCAGGCGGGCCAGCTTCGTGTCGGAGCGGGCAAGGCCGATGTCGAGTATCACGCCCTGTCCGACGCCGAGATCGATGGCGTTGTCCTTGCCGATCGCCGGCGGCCAGGTCTTCTGCGAGCACTGCGCCACGGACCGGGCCTTGAGCGTGTGATAGTTGGGAACCCAGCCCCCGTAGGCGCGGTTCGTGACGAACTTCCAGGTCTTCACGCGCGTGCTGGGGGGGAAGGTCTGGCTCGTCGCACCGTTCGTCCCTTCGAGCACGATCACCACCTGCCCGTCCTGCGACCACTCATGGAAGCGGTCCGCGGTGGTGAGGCTTGAGCCGAAGAGGTGGCAGTGCCCGTCCACGCATGGAAGCTGCAGGCGCGTGTTCAGCGTGTTCGAACCGCCCGCGTCACCTTTACCGACCGCAACGTCACCCACGGCGCTCCCCCACGTTCGACTTGCGGTACCAGTCTTCGAGCTTGTCCTGGGCGGCGTCGTCGAGCTCGTCCTTCACTTCAAGCTCCGCTTCGGCGAGGAACTTGCGCACAGCTTCGATGAACTCCTCGCTGGAATAGTCATCCTCGCTGCCCGCGGCGAAGCCGAGGGCGTTGAGCCGCTGCTTCTGGCCGCGGATGGTGGTCACCGGATCGAGGCCGCCCAGATCAAGGTCGTAGTGGCGCTCGCGGTCCGCGGGGCCGACGATGAGCTTGGCGCGTCGTGCCCGGGGCGGGATGGCAACCTCCAGCTTGCCTTCGCTGTCGGTGTGGCCCTTCTTCGTGCTGCCGTTCTCGAGGATGAGGCGGAAGGGCTGGTTCTTGAGCGGCTCGTTGAACTCCAGGATCGTCAGGCGGAGCTTCGAGGGCACGCCCTTGCGGCGGAAGCGGTGCTTCTGCTCGGTGGCGCAGGAGACTTCCTTGATCACGATATCGGGGATCGTGACCTTGTCGCCGGGGAGCAGGACGTTGGGGTCCTTGCGTGTGTTCTTGAGCGTGCGGTTCTCGGGAAGGTTCCAGAGCTTTTCCCAGAAGTGGCCGTGGGCCTCGGCGATGCTGGCCATGCAATCGCCGTGGGCGACAACGTAGTTGCCCTCGCCGACGGGGGCGCGGGGGTTGGATGAAGCGTTGGTGTCGGGCATGGCTCAGGGTGCCGCGGGCGGCTGCGCCGCGGCTTTGCGGGCCTCGTCGATCTCCGTCTCCAGGTAACGGCGCTTGGAGACGCGGAACTCAACCTTGTGCTTGGTGATGGTGAAGATGACGTACGCGGCAATATCACAGACGCGCACCTGCACCGGCTCAAAGTCCGCCGCCGCGGTGTAGACCTCCGAGCGCTTGTCCAGGAGCTTCGCCAGCGTGGGGACGACCCACGGATCGGCCATGTACTCCGCGGCTTCGAGCCAAGGCAGCGCGGGCGGGCCGTCCGCCGCGGCGAGCTGCAGCTTGAACCAGTCGCGCGAGGGCTCGTGCCCCATCTTCGCGAGGCCGATCTGGACGCCGTCGCGGACTTCGGGCTCCTTCACCAGCGGCAGCGCGGTGGTCCAGAGGCGGATGTCGTTTTCATCGCCGATGCGGCCGGCGATCTTGGGGATTTCCACGCGCACGGCGACCTCGGTCGAGTGGTTGAACGCCGCGAAGAGCTTGGCGCCCTGGCCGCGGGGCGGGTGGTTGTGGAGCAGGACCGCGGCGCGGGAGGCGACCTGCGAGTCTTCGTCGAGCAGGGAGCGCACGCCCGCCTCGATGGCGTCGTCGCCGCCGACGGCATCGAAGCAGCGGATGGTCATGAGGCGCACGTCGGGGTCGGGGTCCTCGAGCAGCTTCTTGAGGGTGGGCACGGCGGACGCGCCCATCTTGGACGCGGTGGCGATGGCGTCGGAGGCTCCGCTTTGGACCTGTGCCGTGAGAGTTTCTGGGGTCATGGGCGTAGCCCTCTGGGCGGGTGTATTCCTGTGGGGAGGCGGTGCGGACTGAGGCTGAGCAAGTGCGACAAGGGGGATGAAGAGGGCGGCGAGAAGCATTCAGAACCAGTTGTTGGAGTGGATGGCGTTGCGTGCGGTGGCGCACTCGCCGTCGCTGCTGTGGCGCGCGTGGTTCTTCATGGTGAGCAGGCAGCCGCGGACGGTGTCGCCGTAGCCCACGTCGTTGAAGCGGGGAACGGCGATGCCGTTGGTGCCGCCGGTGATATTGGACAGCGGGTACATGAGCTGACGGCGGCCGTAGGTGTCCTTGACAGGGTTGTCGGCGTTGCGTCGCTGCACATGCGCGAGCCGGAAGAAGTGGCCGACCTCGTGGGCGAGCGTGCGGGCTGTGAACTCGGGATCTCGCGGCGAGCCGTGCGCCTGGGCGGCGACGATGATGCCGGTGTCGTCAACGCCCCACTGGTCGGCGGTCTGACGCGAGATGCCCAGTCCCACGACCGTGTTGCCGTTGGCGTTGGGAGCAAACTCCTGGATGATGTACCAGTTGATGGACTCGTCGCGCGTGCCCGCGGGCAGGCTCAGGCGCGTGCGCTGGAGGCCCAGCAGGGTGCGGACCTCCTGGAGCCACGTGCCTGTGTTGATGTCCATGAAGTTCACGCGGTTGCTGGGCAGGCGGACGCTGTCGGCGACCGTGGGCGCGATGCGGAAGTCGATGCCGCAGGGCCGCCAGATCGCCCGCAGGCGGCGCACCATGTCGTCGATGGGCATGGCCGGGTTCACACCCGTCGTGGTGGTCGAGTCGATCCGCACGATGTGGGGCGTGAGGGTGACGCGCAGCAGCCGGTGCACGCGGACGTCGGCCTCGGCGAGGATCGGCCCGCTCGCCGAGCCGAGGTGGATGCGCAGCGCGGCGGTGCCCTGCGCCATGCCGGTGACCCAAAGCTCACCGCTGGACGGGAGCGGGCCGCCGTTGGTCGCGTTCACCTTGAGAATGGAGGGGCTGGAGCTGCTGGCGTAGAGCGGGGCGCTTTCGTCGATGTCCTCGGCGACGACGGCGACGCGGACGGAATCACCCTTGACCACGCCGAAGGTCGGGCCGCGGACGTCGGTGGATCCCCAGGAGGACGGGCGCGTGCCCATCTTGTAGCCGCGGTCGTCGATTTCCGGAGAGTCGATGTGCGGAAGCTGGCCGTGGTTCCAGCGGCGAAACCTGAGGGGGACAACGATCCGCCATTCGTCGGTGGCGACAACGTCGATCATGACTGCGCACTCCCTCCCACGGCGTCGTTCAGGGCCCTCCGGGTCTGATCGCCCACCACGGAATCAAACGAGAGCCCGGCGTCGATCTGGAAGTCCTGGATGGCCTTGTCGGTGCGGCGGCCCATCGTGCCGTCCACGCCGTCGCGGGTGGGCCCGCTGGTGCCGAGCTGATAGCCGAGCGTGCGCAGGCGGCGCTGCACGCCGATGAGCTCGCCGGCGGGCTCGAAAGGCTCGTCGCGGAAGGTAAGGCGGTACTGAGCGACGGGAGAACCGGAGACGAGCAGCTCCAGAACGGTCTCGGTGTTGGGGCGGCACTGGACGGCGATGAGGCCGTCTTCCTCGGTGGTGCCGGACTGGGTCTCACGGCCGTCGGTAAGGACGCGGTATTCCAGGCCGCTGATGCCGCGGGAATCACCCTCGGGCACGCCCGGAGACTTCTGAAAGTAAAGCTCCATCGTGCGGATGTTGAGGGTGTTGTGCGCGCTGGCTCCGTGGAAGAGCCTGGCGATGTGCTCGAAGATCATTGGCCGAAGACCTCCTTGAGCTTCTGGCGGAAGGCGTCGTCCACCCGGCCGCTCACTTCAAGATCATGGAGGGTCTGGAAGCGCTTCACCGCGCCTTCGAAGTCGGCATCGACGTTGTAGCCGAGCTGCTGCAGGCGCTGGCGGACGCCGATGTCGGTGTCGATGGGGTTGAGAGCGCCCAGGGCGAGGTAGAAGCGGCGCTCGACGCCCTTGGTCTTGATGCGCAGCTCGCCCTCGACGGCCCCCGCGGGGATGGACTCCTCAAGGAAGCCGTCGGAGTCGGTTTTGCCGTTGCGCGAGCGGCCGTCGATGATGAGGACGTAGTCGGTGTTGGCCTGGGCCTCGTCGTCCACGAGCACGCGGAGGCGAAGCTTGCCGGGGACGCCCTTGCGGCGGAAGCGGTGCTTCTGCTCGGTGGCGCAGGAGACTTCCTTGATCTCCTTTTCGGGAATGAAGATTTCGTCGCCTTCCTGCAGGACGTTGGGATCGCCGCGGAGGCGGCGGAGCTGCTCGTTCTCCGGACGATCCCAGACGGTCTTCCAGAAGAACCCGTATTGGTCGGCGATGCTTAACGCGCACTCGCCCTGGCTGACGCGGTGCGTAGGCATGGCTCAGGCGGGCTCCCAGGCGTCTTTGTCGAGCTTGGGGAAGGTGACCTTCACGCTTCCGGGCTCGAGGCCTTCGACACGGGCGAAGCCCTTGTCGTCGAGCGTTCCGGTGTGGACGCTGCCGTCGGGCATGGTGATGCGGTATGGCTCGCCGGGGATGGGCTTGTCGTCCATGTCCACAAGCTCGATCTCGATCCAGGTCGTCTTGACCTCTTCGCCGGACTCGGGCTGCTCGCGGGGCTTGAAGGGCTTGACCTTCTGCTCTGTGAGGGACGCGGCCTGGCGCTCGGCCTTGGCCATCTGGATCTTCGCGGCTTCGCCGGGATCGGCGACCACCGGCTCCTCGGGCGCGACGGGCTCCGCCGGCGCGACGATGGAGGGTTCCTTGACAGACTTCGGGCTTGCCATGGCTTCTCCCTCCTGTTACCCGATCATGACCGAACCGCCCTTGACGAGGCAGGTGCCCGAGCCCTCGAACGTGGCGACCGAACCCTTGAAGTCTGCGGGGCCGTCGGACTCGACCTTGACCGTGCCGCCCTTGGCCTCGAAGGCCGAGGCGGCCTCGATCTTGCAATCCATGCTCGCCTTGATCTTGGTCGCTTTGGAGGTCTCAACCGTGAAGTCGCCGGTGCTGATGTTGATGCCGCTGCTGTCGATGGCGATGTAGGAGTTTCCGACCTTCAGCGTGATGTTTGAGTTGCACTCGATCACGAGCGTGTCGGCCTTGATGGAGATCTGTTTCGCGCACTGCACGTTATGATCGCCGCCGATCTCCTGGTGCACGTCGCCGTCCACCTGCACCGACTGGCTGCCGATGATCTTCACCGCCTCCTTGCCGTTGACCTTGAGGTTGCGATCGTTGCCGATCTCCTCCATGTGGTCGTTGTCGACTTTGATCGAGCGGTTGTGCTGAATCTCGGTGTGGCTGTCGTTGACGATGATCTCGTGGTGATCGTTGCCGATCTTGACCTTGCGGTCGTTCTTGACCTCGATCTCCATGTCCTTCTGGGCATGGATGTAGATCTGCTCGCTGCCCTGCTTGTCCTCGAAGCGCAGCTCGTTGAAGCCCTCGCCGCCCTTGCTGGTGTTGCTCTTGATGGTGGAGATGGTCTTGCTCTCGGGCAGGGGGTAGGGCGGCATGCACTCGCCGTTGTAGACGCGCCCCGTGATGATGGGCCGGTCCGGGTCGCCCTCGAGGAACTCGACGATGACCTCCTGATCCTTGCGGGGGATGAACATGGCCCCCCACTTCTTCCCGGCCCAGAGCTGCGCGACGCGAATCCAGCATGAGCTGGTGTCGTCGGAGGCGCTGAAGCGGTCCCAGTGGAACTTCACCTTCACGCGACCGAACTCGTCGGTCATGATCTCCTCGCCGTCGGGCGCGGTGACGATCGCGGTCTGCGGCCCGTTGATGATGGGCTTCGGCGTGATGCGGCGGGGACGGATCTGCACGTCGGCCGGGATGCAGGTGAACCGGCTCTTGAACAGCTCGGTGGGAATGTTGGTGCGCTGGCCGAAGGAGTCCTCGGTGACCTCGCAGACCATGGAGGTGATGACGTAATCGCCCTCATGATCCGGCCGGGGCGGGTTGGAGAGGGTGAACTTGCAGCCGACGGTCAGGCCGCGGGCGTCGGACTTGGCCCGGCCGATGCAGTGGTGCATCGCCAGCTCTTCGATGCGCACGGCGGCACGGGCGTCGCCCTGCACCTTCTCGATGTAGTCGCCGGGATAGTCGAAGACTTCCATGTCGGCGAAGGCGTGCTTGGCCTTCAGCTCCTTCTCCGCGTTGAGGTCCTTGCCGGGAACCTTGAAGTCAAAGTCGAGGAGGGCGTGGCGGCCGGGCATGACCCGCTTCTCCAGCGACCACTCGGTGATGCCCTGCAGGTCCATGTGGTCGCCGGCTTGACAAGGCACCGTCTCGTAGTTCTCGACCTCGGTGTGGGCGCTGGGGGAGTCGGCGAGGACGAGCTTGTGCTTGCCGTCCTCGTGCTGGAAGAAGTAGTAAATGCCCTCGTGCTCCATGAGGCGGGAGACGAAGTTGAAGGCGGTCTCCCGGTACTGGACGACGTACTCAAGCTTCTGGTAGTCGCCGGTGAGGGCGTCTTCGACCATCTCGCTGCAGCCGAAGTCGGCGAAGACCTCCTTGATGATTTCGGGGATCGACTTGTTCTGGAAGATGCGGCAGTCGGCGGAGCGGGTCAGGAACCAGAGCCAGGGGACGATGGTGGCGTAGTAGATGTTCGCGGAATCGCCGCTGCCCTGCGCGAAGCGGGATACGTAGCCGTTGATGAAGCGCGTGTCGCCCTGATCCGTCTCCATGCGGATGGTGACGTTCTCGCCGACGATGGCTTCGAACTCGAGATCGACTTCCTCGCTGTAGAGCTTGGCCTCGACCACGAATGGGCGGCTGATCTCCTCCACCAGCTTGAAGCTCTGGAGGATGAGCACGTCGTCGCCCAGGGGGGTGGCGATGGCGATTTTGCGGGATGCTTGAGTCCAGCTGGGCATGGCGGAACCTGCTTTCTCTGCTACGCGACGATTCTCTGACTGCGGTTCTTCTGGCGGACGAGCTGCTCGAGCGCGTCGGCGACGTCATCCTTCTTCCATGAGCGGAAGTAGGGAATGAGGACGCCGGCGATGGCGGATCGCGAGTCTTGCGGCCTGTGGCGCATCATGTGAAGGAACTCCGCGGTCTGGCTGCCTTCGGGGTCGCCCACCTCGGCGATCACCCTGGCCATCGTGAGCCAGCGCGGGTTGCAGCGGATCATGACGACCTCCCCCTGAATCTCGAAGGGGCGGTAGCGGTCGGGGATGGTGTACCCCTCGAACTCTTCCGGGGTCGCCACGGCCGAGCCGTTGGCGTCGTACTCCACGCCGACCAGCCCCGCGTGCGCGGGGGTCTCGAGCCCCGCCGTGCAGACGGGGTGCAGGGCGCTCGCGGCGGGGCCGTTGGGCAGGGGCGGAGCCGCGGAGCCGGAGGGCCACGGCCCCAGCGACGACGGGAAGCCGTCGTCGAGGATGCCGAGAACTCCGGGTATGCGCTGGGTTGCCACCCTCCCCTCCTCCTCTACTCAAAGCTGTAGACGAACTCGCTGTCCTTGACGCCGATGTGCACCCGGTTGACGGGCTGCTCGGACATGAGCCGCTCCAGCAGCTCGCGGCCCACGGCGGGCAGCACCTGACGGGTGATGATGGCGTCGATCGCGCGGGCGCCGCTGTCCAGCTCCGTCACGCGGCTGACGATCGTGTCCTCCACGGCGGGGTCGTAGCTGAAGGGCACCTTGTGGCCCTCCTGCACGCGCTGCGCGACGCGGGAGAGCTGGAGCTTGATGATGCTCCGCATCATCTCGTCGCTGATGGGGTAGTAGGGCACGATGTTGAGGCGGCCCAGCAGCGCGGGCGGGAAGACCTTGAGCAGCGGCTCGCGGATCGCCTTGACCAGCCCCTCGGGGTCGGGCCGCAGGGCCGGGTCCTTGCACATGTTCATCACCAGATCCGTGCCGACGTTGCTGGTCAGCAGGATGATGGTGTCCTTGAAGTTGATGTCCACACCCTCGCTGTCCTTCATCATGCCCTTGTCGAAGACCTGGAAGAAGATCTCGTGGACGTCGGGGTGGGCCTTCTCAACCTCGTCGAGCAGCAGCACGCTGTAGGGACGGCGGCGGACGGCCTCGGTCATCACGCCGCCCTTGCCGTAGCCGACATAGCCGGGGGGAGAGCCCATCAGGAGGCTGACCTTGTGGGCCTCCTGGTACTCGCTCATGTTGATGGTGATGAGGCCCTGCGTGCCGCCGTAGAGCGCCTCGGCCAGAGCAATTGCCGTCTCCGTCTTGCCCACGCCGGAGGGGCCGACGAGCAGGAACACGCCGACGGGCCGGCCGGGGTTGTCGAGCTTCGCGCGGGAGAGCTGGATGCGCTGCGCGATGGCCTCCAGCGCGTGGCGCTGGCCGATGACGCGCTTCTCGAGCGTGTCGGCGAGCTTCAGCACGCCCTCGATCTCGTTCTTCACCATGCGGCCCAGCGGGATGCCGGTCCAGTCCGACACCACCGCCGAGACAGCCTGCGCATCGACGCTGGGGAGAATCAGCGGGTTCTCGCCCTGCATCTCGGTGAGCTGCTTCTGGAGCGTCCGCAGCTCCTCCACGTACTTGAGGCGCTCCTCCTCGGAGAGCTTGGCCGTGCCGTTCCGGGATTCCGGCGCGGGAGCGGCCTGCCCGCTCGCGTGTCCGTTCGCCGAGGCGTCGGAGTCGATGGGCTGGTCGGAGCCGGCGCGGAGCTTGGCGCGAAGCTCGAGAATCTTCTCGACCAGCGCCTTTTCCTTCGCGTAGTGATCCTCAAGCTCCTTGAGGCGCGCCTCGGCGGCCTGAAGCTCGGAGACGATGTCTGCGCGGCGGCGGGTGTGGTCGCTGCCTGTGGAAATTTCGCGGTCGATGATGTCCAGCTCGGTCTTGAGGCCGTCGATGCGCTTGCGCGTGTCGTCGATCTCGGCGGGCACCGCGTGCAGGCTCACGGCGACGCGGGCGCAGGCGGTGTCGATGAGGCTGACGGCCTTGTCAGGGAGCTGGCGGCCCTGGATGTACCGCTTGCTGAGCTTGACGGCGGCCTCGAGCGCCTCGTCGAGCACCTGCACCTTGAAGTGCTTCTCCATGACGGAGGCCAGGCCGCGGATCATGAGGAGACACTTCTTCTCGTCCGGCTCGTCCACCTTGATGACCTGGAAGCGGCGGGTCATCGCCGGGTCTTTCTCGAAGTGCTGCTTGTACTCGCTCTGGGTGGTGGCGGCGATGGTGCGGAGCGTGCCGCGGGCGAGGGCGGGCTTGAGGAGCTGCGCGGCGTCGTTGGTGCCCGCCGCGCCGCCCGCGCCCATGAGGGTGTGGGCCTCGTCGATGAAGAGGATGATGGGACGGGGGCTGGCCTGAACCTCGTCGATCACCTGGCGCAGGCGGTTCTCGAACTCGCCCTTCATGCTCGCGCCGGCCTGGAGCAGGCCCAGGTCCAGTTCCAGCACGCGGACGTCCTTGAGCTGGGGCGGCACGTCGCCCTTCACGATGCGCTGGGCGAAGCCCTCGACCACGGCGGTCTTGCCCACGCCCGCCTCACCGGTGAGGATGGGGTTGTTCTGACGGCGGCGCATGAGGACGTCGATGCACTGACGGATTTCCTCGTCGCGTCCGACGATGGGATCCATCTTGCCGCTCCGGGCGGCCTCGGTGAGGTCCTTGCAGTACTTGTTCAGCGCCTCCTGCTTGCCGAGCTGCGCGGGCGCCATGGCGCCGCTGGCCTCGCCGGGCGCGCCGCTGATGCCGCGCTGATCCGCCGCGGCGAGCACCGCCTCGGGGCTGCCGTCTGTGATCTTGAGGAACTGGCTGCCCAGCTGCTCGGGCATGATCTTGGTGTACTGGTGGCTGATGCGGTGGAGGTGGGGCTTGAGGTTCGTCTCGTTGATGAGGGCGTAGATGACGTGCCCCGTGCGGATGCTGGTCTCGCCCCACTTCAGGCTGGCGTAGACCCACGCACGCTCCACAGCGTCGCAGAGGGAGGCGGAGATGTCGGAGATGGAGTTCGCGCCCCTGGGGAGCTTCTCGAGGGCGTTCTGGGTGTCGGCGACGAGCTGGGCGGCGTCGATGCCGCAGGCCTTGATGATGCGGTGCAGGTCGCTGTCCTGAGCCTGCATGATCTGGTGGAGCCAGTGGACAAGCTCGACGTAGGGGTTGCCCCGCAGCTTGCAGAAGACGGTCGCCCCCTCAAGGGCCTTGTAGCCGATGCTGTTGAGCTTGCCGAACAGCGACGAACGTGAAATACCTTCGCCCATCACGCACTCCCCAGTCCCCGCGGAACGCGGGTTTTTGACGTCACCTAGTTTAGTTCCGGCTCCTGATGGTCAGGTCGGCGCGGTCCTCTTCGGCAGAACCGCTGTAGCTCCACGTCGTCCACCCCAGGGCCGCGCCGCCTCCCAGACGCACGGGGGGAACCTCGTCCCGCCTGAGGATGACCTGCGCCTCCCAGGCGAACTCGTCGCCCACGTAGTTGCGAATCCAGGCTTCCAGCCGCCTGGCGGTCCGGGTGACGGGAAGGAAGCGCTGGTAATCCTCGTAGCTCATGGGCCCCAGGCGGATGCGGAACTTGCCCTGGCAATCCCACACCCTCTTGCCCACGACGGCCCCGCCGAGCGGCCCGCCCAGGGAGGAGGGCGTCTTGTCCACGGGGTCGCCCCCGAGCACGCAGTACGCCGAGGGAGGCAGGTCCAGCCAGTGGCCGGCGAACTCCTCGATCATGACCGGGACGCCGAAGTAGTCCTGCAGGATCGCGCGCAGGCCCTCGGGGCCGGGGGCCCCGGCGCTCAGACGTCCGGCGTAGTGCAGCTTCGCCGTGTCGGGCACCCGGTCGCGCAGGCGGAGGGAGTCCATCCCCAGGCCGATGAGCGAGCCGATGTAGATCGCGTAGGGGTCCTCGTCTTCGAGGAGGGCGCGTTCCCGCAGCTCGTCGGTGATCGTGTTGGGGTCGTAGCCCGCCGCGGCCATCGAGCGGTCGTAGCTCGCGGGCATCTGGTTGACGGCCCAGGCGCGATAGAACAGGCTGATGAGCCTGTGGTTGAAGACGTCGAGGAAGCGCGAGAAGGTGAAGTCCTTGACGTGCAGCTCGCGCTCGTGGGCGTACTCGGTGAGGTGCAGGGGCAGCGGGCCGTGGGGGCCGAGCATGCCCATGAAGGCGACGAAGAGCCGCCCCGGCCTGTTGCTGGCGGGCGGGTCGTAGCGGTTGAGGGTGTTCTGGGGGAAGGCCAGCGATGGCTGCTGGCAGAAGCGGATGGGGTCGTCCTCGACGCGATCCGAGCGGCCGATGCCCTGCAGGTGCGGGTGGAGGGCGTCGAGGCGGCGTACCGCCTGGAAGAAGTCGTAGTTCCAGGTCTCGTACGCGAGCTCGCTCAAAAACTCCTCAAGGTCCTTGGGGTCGGCCTTGCGCTGGCTGATCTTGCGGACCCTGGCCTGGCCCTCGGTGCGCTCGGGCGGCGTTTCGGCCACGGAGCCCTGCCCGTTGTGCGCGCTGGACATCACCGCCTCGAGCGGGTCGAGGTCTTGCGCCGGCGGGCGTGCGCCGGGGGTCAGAGGACCGGGCGTTGTCCGACCTTTGGACTCCAACGCATGATCTCCCCTCGTTCGACCGTACTGATGACAGTTTCAGTGAACGAGTTCATGGACACGTAACGGGCGAAGAACTGCTCGAGCACGGAGCCGAGCACGAAGACTCCGGTGCCTTCGAAGAGGGCTTCCTCGAAGGTGATGTTGACCTCCAGACCGCGGGCGAAGGCGACGACGCCGGGGGTGGGCACGCGCCGGGTGATGGGGTGCGTGGAGATGGACTTGAGCCCCTCGATCTGCTTGCGCGTCGCGGCGTCGGCGGTGTTGCCGTAGAGCCGGAGCAGGTCGCGGAGCGCGGCGGCGCCCTGGCGCTCCTCGAGGGTGATATTCCCGTCGCCGTCGAGGTCCTCGTCCATCAGCGACAAGTAGTTGAGCTTGAGGTGGCTGATGAGCCGCCAGCTCGTCTCGCCCTCGACGTGGCTGGGACGCGGGGGCGTGGGGCCGGCGACGACGCGGACGGACTCCACGGGCGCGCCGATCTCCATCGTGAAGTCGGTCTTGCTCTTGCCCACCGGCATCTGCAGGGGCAGGTCGCGGTTGGTGCAGAGCGTCTCGACCGAGAGCTGCTTGAGGTCGGTGCTGTACGGGGCGTTCGCGGCGTCCACCAGCGCCACGTACACCTCGCTGCCAGCGTAGCTGGAGCGGGAGCCCTGGCGGCGCTCACGCTCGGAGAGCACGCGCGGAACGCGGTGCGTGGCGTAGTAGGCCGGGGCGCTGGAGTCGCTGTCGGACGCGGAATAGAAGGGACGGAACACCGTCTCTTCGTTGGTGCCCGCGCCGTAGCCCACCAGGCGCGTGACCTTGTACACCTCGTAGTCCAGCGGGCGGGTCCGGTCGGGGATGACGTGGAACTCGCTGGCGCGGTCGCTCACGAAGATGCGGTCGGCTCGCTTGGGGAAGAGGTTCACGGCGGGGGTGCAGTGCAGCGCGAAGGAGTTCGCGTCCACCGCCCCTTCCAGCTCGGGCATTTCCTGCGTGAAGGTGATGATGACGTCGAGGGCCATGCCCTCGCAGCGGCGCATCGCCGCGCCGATGCCCTTGAAGTCCACGAACATGAACCGCTGCGGGAACGCGAAGTACTCGTGCAGCAGTCGGTAGCCCTGGAACCCGCGGGCGTCATACGGCAGCAGCGCTTCGGTGGCGCGGTAGCCCGCGCGATGGATGATGTCCGGCGCGAACGTCTCCTGCCAAGGCCCCACGGCGTTGCCGGGCATGGCGGGTCGGACGATGATGGAGCGGGCGTGGGCGAAGAGCTGCTCGTAAAGGCGGCCGGGGGTGGAGTCCCCGCCGCGGAGGAACAGGCGCAGATCGTCGAGCTTGACCTTGCTGAAGGGAACCGCGCCGGTGGTCCGGAAGCGGATGCGGACGGCGGCGCGGATAGGCCCGCGCCCGATCTGAAGCTGGCCGAGCGCCGCCTGCCCGCCCCAGGGCCGGGCAAGATCGAGCAGCCCGACGTTGCGGGTGTAGTACTGAGCGTCCTCCACCTTCATCGACCACAGGTAGAGGTCGTGGGCGGTGCGGAACTCGCATGAGCCCAGGTCGCGCGTGGCGGGGCTGCGCAGGACCGTGCCGCGGGGGATGTGGTAGCCGTCGGCCAACCCCGCCTCGCCGGGATCCTGGTTGAACTGGACGACGCACATGCTGGGCGTCGGGGCGAGGTAGGTGGGGTAGACGGTTTCGAGGAGGTTCTGGGTGAAGCGCGGGAACTCGGCGTCCAGCTTGAGCTGCACGCGGGCGGTGAGGAAGGCGAAGCCCTCGAGCAGTCGTTCGACGTAGGGATCGACGCAGGGGAAGTCCTCAAGAGCCAGACGACCCGCGATCTTGGGGAACTCGCGTGCAAACTCCCTGGCGGTGGACTGGAGGTGCCGAAGCTCGCGGTCGTAATAGCGGAGGAGTCGCCGGTCCATGGTCTCTCCGTCAACGGGCGGTGCCCGACTTCACTTCGCAGCGCCCGGTCTCCAGGTCCAGCTGCGTGCGCAGCAGCAGGGGCTCGGGCATGGGGAGCGGGCAGAGTTCGCCGGAAATTTCGAAGCCCACGGTGTTGCCGCGGATGTCGCGTCGGCTTCCGAACGAGACCGCGCGGACGCTGAGCGTCTTGCGCGTGATCCGCGGCTCGAACGCGGCGACGGCCTCCAGAACCATCTGCTCCAGGCGGGTGGGGCTGATGTTGGACGCCGTGCGGCCCGTCAGGTCGGGCATGCCGAAGTTCACGGTGCTCTTCGCCACCAGCGGGAACTCATAGATCTCATCGTCCAGCGGGTGGCAGCCCGCGTTGAGCAGCCACGAGAGGTCGCGCAGCACGGCCTCGCGGAGCTGCCGCATGGACATCACGCGCCGGTCGCGGCTCTCCTGCGTCTGCTTGGGCTCGTCGTCCCGCAGACGGTCGAGCAATGATGGCTGGAGTTTGTCTGTGGTCGTCAGTTCAGCCATTGCCTCCCTCCGGCTTCAGCGAACTGTCGATGGCGAGCGATGCGGTGCTGCCGGGCTGCGCGGCGATCGGGTTCAGCGGCGCATCGCCCAGGCGCACGGATCGCACCTCCATGATCGGGTACTCGCCCCCGTCGGTCGCGAGCAGGCGCTGACCGATGGGGTATTGGAAACCGTTGTCTTCCAGGAAGTCGGTCTTGCGCGCGAGGCGCACCAAGCCCTCGTGGCGCGGATCCTCGGAGCCGGGGTAACGGACGGGGATCAGGCCCACGGAGCGCCCCCCCGCGGTCCAGATGAACTCGGCGGGGAGCCAGACCACGTCGCGCAGATCGGTGGGCCGGTCGATCTTGACCAGCGCGATGCGCTGCCACGGGATCCAGTAGTACTTGCCGTCCACCATCGCCTCGAGCATCGGGCCCAGGCGCTCGTCGGCGTCGGCGATCCACTCAAAGGAGATCGGCTCGGACTCCTCATCCCCCACCACGATCTTCCCGGCCACAGCGGGGGCGGCGTCGAAGGCGCGGGCGCGAAGCTCCTCCGCGGCGGCGTGCTGACCCGCGGCGGTCATCGCCGCGGCCTGGATGATCCAGCTCACCCAATCCTCGGGCTCGCCGAGCACCAAGGGCGTGCGCTTGCCGGCCCACACCTCCGCGCGCAGGTGCTCGCACAGGATCGCCTGCTTGCAGACCTGCGCCATGAGGTTGTTGCCCGCGTCCAGCTGCGCGGCGGTCTGGAGCTGCGTCTGGGCGCGGTCCCACTGGCCCATCACGGCGAGGACCTGGAAGAGCAGCACGCGGAGCTTGGCGTCCGCCGGATCGGAACGGACCTTGGCCTCCACGGCCTTGAGGCACTCGTCGAGCTTTCCCTGACGCAGAAGTTCTTCCGGTGTCATTTGTTACGCGCCCCACGCCGGCCAGAGCCCGGGCTTGGTCAAGGGTCCTGTTTTTTACGCGCCCCACGATACCCGATTCACGGGAGCGCACAACCGCCCCAGGCTACAGGGGCTTATCAAAGGATTCGACTTGGACGGAGCGGAAGACGACCTCCACCGTCTCCATGACGTGCTCGCCGACGCTGGAGGTCTGGACGCTGGTCACCAGACAATCCTGGAACTCGGCCCGGAGGTACACGTAAAGCTCGTCCTCCCTGAACGGCACGACGGCTTCGAAGATCATGGAGCCGATCATCCGGCCGGTCGCGCAGGCCTCGAAGAGTCGAACCGAAGCCCGGTCGTAACGATGGGTGAAGGAAAGCGCCTGAACTTCCGCGGCGCCCGGCGCCAGACCCCCATCGACCGCGGGAACGGCTTCCTGGGACATCCCCCAGCTCACGTTGGAGACATCGATCCAGCGGCGGTGCGTTGCGTCTTTGCTCTCGCCCTCGATGCCCTCCACCTTGAGGAAGCCTGTCATCACGCCAGGGATCCCTCCGCGATCAGGCGTGGGCCGCCTGGTCGTACTCCGTCTCAACCTCGCCGCCGAACGCGCCTCCGGTGACCGTGTTCTGCTCGTGGTAGACCATCCGGACCTTGCGGTAGGCCAGCGTGATCGTTTCGACGGGGTAAGGGTTGTCGTCCATCGTGGTGACGGAGACGTTGGTGATCAGGCAGTCGGTGAAGTAGGCCCTGAAGTAGATGTGCGGCTTTTCGCCGCCCGCGGTGCGGGCGTGGAACTCAGCCGTGGGGATCGGCCTCCCCGTGACGCAGTACTGGAAGAGCGTGGGCGAGCCCTTGTGGATACCCTGGGTGAAGGTGAAGGGCTTGACGGAGGGATCGTCGGCAACGAGCTTGCCGCCCTCGCCGATAGCGAAGTCGTTCACCTCGCAGCCGTAGGTGAAGCCTTCGACATCGATCCAGTGCTTATGGTCGGGGTCCTTGGATTCGCTTTTGACGCCATCAATCCAGAGGAATCCGTCAAAATTGTCGGGCATGGGTCGTTTCCCACGCGGCCAAGGCCGTCCATTGGTCAATGAACCCCCGCGGCGGAAGACCGCCGCGGGGGTATTGATTCAAACACCAACGAAAAGGGATTCGATCAGAGCTTCTTGTTGAGCTTCTGGTCGTAGCCGCCCTCGACCTCGGAGAGCACGCCGCCCTTGTCGTTCTGCTCCTTGTACTTGAACCGGACCTCGGAGTACTGGATCTCGACGGTCTCCGTCGGGATCTCGTTCTCGGTGCCGCCGCTCACCTGAACGCTGGTGACGAGGCAGTGCTTGAAGGTGACGACCAGGTACTCGAGCTGCTGCTCGCCGGCGGACTTGCGGGCGGTGAAGACCACCTCGTCGATGTGCTTACCGGTGGCCGCGGCGACGAACAGCGGGATCGAGCCCTTGTGGTACTGCTGAATGAAGCTGAAGGCGCCGAGCGAAGACTTACCCGCCGTCAGACCACCACCGGTGGAGACGGAGGTGGACTGCGTCACGCCATAGCTGAAGGACTGCACGTCGATTTCATTACGGTGCTTCTCGTCCTTCGACTCGCCCTGGATACCGGAAATCTTGAGGAATCCATCAAAAGGCATAGCCAACACTCCTTCCTACTAACGCGGGAACCCTGTCCCATTCTTTCCAGAGGGGCAAGCCCATCGCCGGACCCTCGGACAGTTCGAACCTCATCAGCCGCCGGACTTCGCCGACGGCAGCTTGGAGACCAGCCGGAGGGACACGGTGAGGCCCTCGAGCTGGTAGTGCGGACGCAGGAAAAACTTCGAAGAGTAGTAGCCCGGGTTCCCGGGAATTTCCTCGACGATGACCTCCGCCGCGGCGAGCGGACGGCGGGCCTTGGTCTCCTCGGAGGAGTTCGCGGGATCGCCGTCCACGTACTGCTTGATCCAGTCGTTGAGCCAGTTCTCCAGCGAATCGCGCTCCTTGAAGGAGCCGATCTTGTCGCGCACCATGCACTTGAGGTAGTGCGCGAAGCGGCAGGTCGCGAAGAGATACGGCAGCCGCGCGCCGAGATTGGCGTTGGCGGTCGCGTCCGGATCGTCGTATTCGGCGGGCTTGTGAAGGCTCTGAGCGCCGACGAACACGGAGTAGTCGGTGTTCTTCCAGTGGCTGAGCGGCATGAAGCCGTTCTTGGCCAGCTCCGCCTCGCGACGGTCGGTGATGGCGATCTCGGTGGGGCACTTCATGTCCACGCCGCCGTCGTCGGTGGGGAAGGTGTGGACGGGCAGGCCCTCGACCATACCGCCGGACTCCACGCCGCGGATGCGGCTGCACCACCCGTAGAGCTTGAAGGCGCGGGTGATGTTGGTGCCCATCGCGTAGGCGGAGTTCATCCAGGTGTACTTGTTGTGATCCGCCGAGCCGGTGTCCTCCTCGAAGGCGAACTCCTCGACCGGCGAGGTGTTGGCGCCGTAGGGCAGACGGGAGAGCACGCGCGGCATCGCCAGGCCGATGTAGCGGGAGTCCTCGCTCTCGCGGAGGCTGCGCCACGGGGCGTACTCGGCGGACTGGAAGATCTTGGTGAGGTCGCGGGGGTTGGCCAGCTCCTGCCACGACTCCATGTTGAAGAGGCTGGGCTTGGGAGCGGTGATGAAGGGGGCGTGGGCAGCCGCGGCGATCTGCGCCATGCCGCTGAGGATCTCGACGTCCGGCGGCGTGTGGTCGAAGTAGTAATCGCCGATGATGGCGCCGAAGGGCTGGCCGCCGGGCATGCCGAACTCTTCTTCGTAGATCTTCTTGAAGAGCGGGCTCTGGTCCCAGGCGGTGCCCTTGAACTTGGCGATCGTCTTGCCCAGATCCTTCTTGGAGATGTTCAGGACGCGGATCTTGAGCGTCTCGTCGGTCTCGGTGTTGTTGACCAGGTAGGACAGGCCGCGCCAGGTGCCCTCGAGCGCCTGGAAGTCCTCGTGGTGGAGGATCAGGTTGATCTGCTGGCTGAGCTTCTGGTCGATCCCCGCGATGATGGCCTCGATGGTCTTGACCGCATCATCGGAGATGAGCGCGACGCCCTCCAGGGCCTGGGCGGCGAGGGTCTTCACCGCGGCCTCGATGGCCTCCTTGGCGTTGCTGGTCTTGGGCTTGAACTCTTTCTTGAGCAGGGCCTCGAGGTCGTTGCCTTCCAGTTGAAGGCCGGCGACCGCGGATTGAGATTGCGCTTCGGACATCGTGAACTACCTCCCGCGTGTGCGGCGGAAACAGGCGACTCGGACGGGGGGCCGGCGTCCCCCCACGGGGCGTTACCGGCGGATCAGCTCGGCTTGGGGGCGGAGGCGAGGCTCTTGAGCAGTTCCTGATCGGAGAGCACCTTGTTCAGAAGCTGCTCGGCACCGCCCTTGCCGTCCATGTAGGTCAGCAGGTTGGCGAGCTGCGTGCGGGCTTCCAGCAGCTTGGCCAGGGGCTCGATCTTCTTCGCGATCGCCCCGGGGGAGAAGTCCGCCATGCTCTCGAAGGTGATGTCCACGGAGAGGTTGCCCTCGCCGGTCAGGGTGTTCGGAACCTGGAACGCGACGCGCGGCTTCATGCTCTTCAGCCGCTCGTCAAAGTTATCGACATCGATCTCAAGGAACTTGCGATCGGCCACGGGAGGCAGCGGCTCGGAGGGCTTGCCCGAAAGGTCGGCCATCACGCCCATGACGAAGGGCAGGTTCACCTTCTTCTCGGCGCCGTACAGCTCCAGGTCATACTCGATCTGCACCCGAGGCGCCCGGTTCCGTGCGATGAACTTTTGGCTGCTGGCCTTTGCCATCCCTTACTCCCTTCAAACTACCCGCTCGATCCGCGCCGGTCGCACGACTCAGTCGTTCGACTCGTCCGGCGGGGTGCTGATGTTAACAAGCATCGACACGTAATCGGGCGTCAGGACCTTTGAAATCTCCAGGAAACTCTTCCCGACCATCTGCTGCGCGGCGGCGATGATCAGCGCCACCGGACTGGATGGCTCGTGTGCGGCATAATATCGGGAAATCTTCTCCATTGCCAAGAGCGCATCTTGCGGGGAGTTGACTTCCCCGGACAGCGCGCGTCCCTTCCCCCCCCCGCCGCCGCCGCCCCCTTCATCGGCTTCTTCGGCCCCCCCCTCTTCCTCCGCCAGGGCTTCGCACCCGGCCATGTGCCGCCGGACCTGAATGCCCGCGTCCCGGAGCATGGTCTTGAAGATCTGGGGGCTGGGTCCGATACCCGGACCGCACTTCTCGTCGAAGATCGCCTCGATCCCGTCCAGGTACCCCGAGGCTTCCTCGATCGCCGTGGCGATCTCCTCGAGCACCTGCGGATCGGTCTCCTCGAACGCCGCGTCGATGATCTGGAGCGTCGGTTTGGGTCTGTCAGGGTCTTCCGGGACCTGGAGGGTGCCGCCGGCGATGGCGACGTCCCGCATGGAGAAGCGGCCGAGCTGCCGCGACTCGCAGATGGGCGCTTCCATCACGCGGTCGAGGAACTTGATCTTGTCGCCGTAGGTCGCCGGGGGGGTGACGAGGGCGGAAAGGGAGTTGACGCGCTCGGTGGGGTCGTTGTTGTCCTCGACGTCGAGCTGCGGGTAGACCTGATCCCAGTACTCGGTCAGCAGGCCGTGGATGAGCTTCAGGCCGTCACGAAGGCCCGGATAACCCTCCAGCCGGACCGCGGCGAGGGTGAGCAGCACCGCGACGCGGAGGTGCTTGCCGCGGGCGAAGAGCTCGACGCACCCGTCGCGGACTTCGCGCCAATCGGGCTCTTCCGCGGCGGAGAACTGTGTCTCCTCCTTGCCCTCGGCGAGACGCTCGATCTCGAGGTATCGGCGGTCCCAGCGCAGGTTCTCGCCGGTCGGGTTCTCTTCGGAGAGAGGCTTGAGCAGGCTTTCAACGTTGACTACAGCCACCGATACTCCCCCAGGGGACGAGTGTTGAAAACCGGGCAGGGGGCCCTCGCCCCCTGCACCGGAAGGACATCAGCTTAGCGGCGGGAAAGCTGGACGCCGCCGACGGCCACGTGCAGTTGCTCCTCGGTCATGGCCGGGGGCCGGATTTCGTTCAGAAGCTTGCGCTTCGGGATGGAGGTTTCGAAGGGCGAGAGGCCCAGGGCATCCAGCCGCAGGAGCACCTCGTGGACGGCCCGCAGGAACTCCAGGGACTCGCGCTCGGCCTGCGTGCCGCTGGTGGACCGCTCCTCGAGGTAGGCACGGAAACCCGCCCCGTCGGCCTCTTCGGTCTGCATGCTGTAGTTGTCCCACGCCTCGGCCAGGGTGTCGCGGATGGTCTCGGTGCGGTTCACGAGCACCACCCGACCCTCGGCGTCGAGCTGCGGGCGGCCGTTCTCGTCCACCGCTTCGACGAACACCAGGCGGCGGTAGGCGTCCACCGCGGCTTCCACCGTGCTCATGGAGAGGCGGTTGACCGTGACCTGGTAGTCGCCGCCGGCGATGGTCGGACGCGCCTTGAGCGGCAGGTCGCGGTACATCGAGCGGCCCACCATGAACTCCACGAGGTCGTCCACCGAGAGGTCCTTGGTGGCCACGCCCATCTCCTGGAGCGGGTCGCGGAGGGCCTTGCCGACGGTGACCGGCGTGGCGACCTGGCGGGTCTCGCTGTCGCGCGGGATGGCCCCGGCGAGCGTGGTCGCGGTGTTGGTGATCGAGGGGCCCTCGCCCTTGAGGTCGAGCTTCATCAGCTGGCCCTCGCGCCCGGCTCGCGGATCCTGGAAAAGACCGATCCGCACGCCGTCGGTGAACTGGCGGTGGCCGAAGTTGATGAGCTGCGGGTCAGCGCGGCCGGTGTCGGTCGAGAACGTCGGTTGAGCGCCGGAGCCGATCGTGGTCGGCACGACGCTGAAGTCGATCGTGCCCGCGGCGATGAAGTCCACGCCCGCGTCGTTGTGGAGCACGTCCGTCGGCGTCTCGAACACGTTGTCGAGCACCGGAGCGCCGGGGCGGAGCTGGATGCGGATGGCGTCGGCGACGACGCGGATGTTCGTGAGAGCCGTGAGGTCGCCGAGCGTGGCCGTGCCGGTCGTGGTGATGTTGAGCGAGCCGAAGGCGGTGAGCTTCTGGCCGCGGCCCATCGTGAAGCCGCCGTCGCCGGTTCGGATGGTGAAGGTGTCGCCGCTGTGGAAGCTGGAGGCGAGGATGGTCCCGTCGGCCTGGAAGCCGTCGCTGAAGACGGCGGTCGCGCCGCGGGGGGCAGAGCGGTCCGCGCCCAGCGTCAGGCCGCCGAGCTGACGGGTCGCGCCGATGCTCGCGTTGAACATGAAGGGGGTGTTGTCGCCGTCCGCCGCGGCGTCGCTGAGCAGGATGAGCACCGGGTCGGTGGCGGTGGCGTCGGCGTCGATGGCGTTGCGGAAGAAGAGGCTGCCCGTGCCGCCGTTGAGCGTGGCGTCGGCGGTGAGGCGGACAGGGTCGCCGAAGGTCATGCCGGAGGTGGTGGCCATCGAGGCGCCGATCTTGGTGACGCCGTCGGTGTTGGTGGTGATGCTGGCCAGCGGGGCTGTGCCGCCCACGGTGCCGAAGAAGCGGGTCTCGCCGGAGCCGCTGCTGTTGACCGTGAGGGCGCGGGGCGTGCTCGGATCGTCGCTGTTGATCGTGCCGTTGAAGGTGATGTTCTTGGCCTCGATCGTGACGTCTTCACCGAGCACGACGCCGGCGTTGTAGACCTGATCGCCGGTGGTGCCGATGGAAGCGTTGAGCCGGGTCTGGCCGTTGGAGGTGAAGCCCGCGAGGCGGGTGAGACCGCCGACCTCGCCGTTGAAGATGGACGCCCCGCCGGTCGCCGCGGAGATGAGGTTGTGGGCGCCGTTCACGGTGCCGTTGTAGATGATGTCGCCCGAGGCGGTGGAGACGATCACGTCGCCGCTGAGGATGATGTTCCCGCCGAAGGTGATGTCGCCGTCCACGGAGGCGTTCATCTGGCCGTCGGTGGCCAGGATGCCGTTGTAGGTCTGGTCGCCGGTGGTGGCCACCTTGTGCGCGGAGATGTTGGTGGCGTTGATGATGAAGTAGGCGAGTCGGTTGTTCTGGCCGACGTCGCTGATGAAGTTGACGTTGCCCGCGCCGGCGTTGACGGTGAGGCCGCCGGAGGTCGCGTCCACCGCGCCGGTGACGGTGACGTGGTTGTTCGACCCGCCCGCGGTGATGATGGACGAATCGCCGTCGAGGGTGAGCGTGCCGGTGATGTCGATGGTCCCGGCGGTGGTGGAGATCAGGTCGCCGTTGAGCGTCAGCGCGCCGGTGATGCTCTGGCCCGTGGTCGTGACCACGTCGCGGAGCGAGACCGTGCTGCTGGTGGAGGTGAGGCTCGCCAGCGGGCTGGCCTTGCCGATCGCGTCGGCGACGGTCACCTGCCCGCCGGTGGCGATGAAGGTGAGCGCCCGGGCGGTGGCGTCCGAATCGATCGTGGAGCCGAAGGAGAGCGACGCGCCCTGGAAGGTGACGTTGTTGTTGAGGATCACCGCGTCGTTGATGTTCTGAGCGCCGGTGGTGCGGACGTTGCCCACGAAGAACGCGATGCCGCCCGCGTTGGTCGTCAGCGAGCCCAGGGCCGTGGTCTGGCCGACGCCCGCGGCGAAGATCGTGGACTTGCCCGCGGCGGTGTTCACCGTCAGGTTGCGGTTGCCGCTCGCCGAATCCACCGTGGACCCGAAGATCACGTCGCCGTTGCTGATGAACGTGACGTTGCTGCCCAGGAGCACGGCGTCGCCGTAGGTCTGCGAGCCCATCGAGCGGACCTGCGACGCGTTGACCGTGAGCGTGCCGCCCGCGTCGGTCGTGATCTCACCCAGTGCGCCGCCCGTGGTGTTGCCGATGTTGCCGCCGAACACGGTGACGGGCGACTCGATGGTCAGGTCGTTGGCCTCGCCATTTTGGGAGAGGACCTCGTTCAGGTTCACGGAGACGCTGCCGGCCAGCGTGGTGGACTCGGTGAGCGTGAGCAGGTTGTTGAAGGTGATCGCCGTTCCGCTGAGGACGCCGCCGACCGAGGTGTCGCCGGTGTAGCTCTGGACGCCGGTGGTGGCGACCGACGCGAACGAGTTGTTTGCGCCCGTCACGTTCAGGTTGTTGATCTCGAGAACCTGCCCGATGTCCCCCTCCACGATGACTCTGCCCGCGCCGGCGTTCATCGTGAGGTTCCGGGCCGTTCCGTCGCTGTCGATCACGCCGGTCACGTGAATGTTGTCGCCCGCCCCGCCCGCGGTGTCGATGGACACGTCGGAGACGAGGAAGAGGTCGCCGTTGATGGCGATGTCGCCGGAGACGCTGGAGTTGAGGTCGCCCTCGAGCGAGACATCGCCGGTGAAGGTCTGCTCGTGGAGCGTCTGGACGCTCTGCACGAACGTGCGGTCCGCGAGCGCGGAGAAGGAGCCGAGGCGCTCGTCGAGGCCGACGTTCTGGATGAAGATGAAGCCCGCATCGCCCGCGTTGAGGGCGAGCTGGCGGTCCTGCGCCTCGGAGTCGGCGTTGATGTCGCCGTTGATGGTGATGTCAGCGCCGGAGGAGACCGCGCCGCTGTTCGTGGCGTCGAGCGTGACGTCCGCCCCGACGATCACGTTGTCGTTGATGGTGATGGCCTGGCCCGCGGTGCGGATATCGGCCAGCAGGTACGTGGTGGCGCCGGAGCCGTCGAGCGTGATGGAGGCGTCGTCGGTGCCCTCGAGCAGGGCCTCGACGCGGATCGCCGCGCCGGGCTCGGAAGCAACCAGCGTGACGGGGTCCTGGAAGGAGACGGCGGAGCGGACGTAGATGGTCCCGCTGCTGTCGCTGCGGCCGATGTTGATGTCGGCGAAGCCGTCGCCCAGACGGGCGATTTCAGCCGCGGTGAGGTGCATGTCGCCCGAGCCTTCCGAGCCCGTGCCGCCGAGGTAGATGTCCTTGGTGGGGTCGGAGGGCTGGATGGAGAGCGTGGCCGCGGCGCCCGGCGTGACTGTGCCCGCGAAGTCGATGTCGCCCGCGATGAGGGTGAGCGAGGGGCCGTCCACGGCGAGCGTGCTGAAGAAGGAGATCAGGCCGCCGTTGGCGTCCAGCAGGGCGTTGCCGAGGGTCTGCACCGCGGCGTCGTGACGGATGTCCCCGCCGCTGGTGGTGACGGAGCCGTTGTAGGCGATCGCCGTTGTGGCGCGGAGGGACGCCAGCTGCAGGTCGTCGCTGATGACGATCCAGTCCGAGGCGGTGAGCCGCAGGGCGCTGTCGGCCACGCTCGCGGCGGTGTCGATCGTGATCGCGCCGTTGCGGGCGTTGATGCGGTAGTCCATCCCCGCGATGCCGTTGCCGAACTGCGTGGCGACCGAGGGCAGCACGGACGAGTCGATGTCCACGTCCTGGCGGAACTGGAAGAAGGTCGGCGAAGTCGTCCCGCCCGCCGCGCCGCGGAAGACCGGGCTGTTGGTGATCACGTCCACAATGGAGGCGCCGGTGCCGTTGCCCGCCGAGAGCGTCATGGCGTTGGCGTGGATCTCAACGCCCGCACCGAAGGTGAGGTCGCCCGCGCCCGAGACGCCCGCGTTGAGCAGGACGCCGCCCGCGCCGGTCGCCGTGATGTCGCCGGAGACGTGGAGGTCGCTCTGCGCCTGGACGGCATAGCTCGCGCCCGTCACCGCACCGTTCTGAGTGATCGTCGAGCCGGAGAGGGTGACGTCGCCCGCGCCTGCGTTCAGGTCATCGTTGAGGGTGAGGGCGAACGCACCGGCGTCGATGGTGATGTCGTCGTTGCCGGTGATGGAGCCGTTGAAGGTCGCGCCGGCGGAACGGATGACGGTCGCCGGGGCGTACTGCACGTCGCCGTCAACCGTCAGGAATCCAAGGCGCGTGGTGGTGCCGATGTTCCCGCCCAGCGAGATGTCGCCATTGCCGGAGGCAAGCGTGAGCGCCTGAGCGCCCGCGGTCGTGCCCTGGATGTCGCCGTCGAGCGTCAGGTCGGCGCCCGCGAAGTTGCCGCCGTCGGTGGTGTCCAGCAGCACGGAGGCGGAGAGCACCATCGGGCCGCTGACGGAGATCTCGTTGCCCTCGGTGATGATGTCGTTGCCGAGGGTGATCGTGCCGCCGCTGGTGAGGGTGATGGAGGCGTCGTCCGCGCCGAAGATTTCACCGTTGACGGTGATCGAACCGCCCGAGGGCGTGCGGATGACGACGGCGTCGCGGAAGTCGACCGCGCCGATGTTGATGACGTGCTGACCGTCGGCGCGGCCGATGGTCATGAGCGAGAAGCCGTCGGCGAAGGCCGCCAGGTCCGCGGTGCTGAGCTGGAACGTGCCGGCGCCGCCCGCGATGCCGATCGACGTGTTCGCCGCGCCGGGCTGGAGCGTGATCTGGCCGGTGCCGGTGATGGAGTTGGCCCCGCCCAGGAAGGCCATGTCGTTGGCGGTGAAGGTGCCGTTGAGCGCGCCCAGATCGAAGGTGCTGCCGAGGGTGATGGTCCCGGTGCCCGCGTTGAGCGCGGCGAACAAGCCGCCCGCGGTAGTCGCGCCGCCGATCGTGATGTCGTCGTTCGTGGTGCTGATGTTGGCGTTGAGGACGACGGAGCCGTTGGACTGGGTGAACGAACCCGTCAGGGCGACCGATCCGTTCAGCGTCAGCGTGCCGGAGTTGTCCACGGTCATCGTGCCGCCGCCGAGGCTCGCCGCGCCCTGGTTGAGGATGAAGTTGGTGCCGGTGAGGCTGATGCCGCCTGCGCCGGAGCGGAGCAGGCCGAAGGTGGACGTGCCCAGACCAACGCTCTGAAGGATGGTGCCGGCGTACACGTCCTCGGTCACCACGTCGTTGGCGCTGACGACGTTGAAGGACAGCAGAGGCACGGCGTTCTCGCCTACGTCGCCCGCGATGACGATGTCGCCGTTGGTGCCCGCGTCGAGCGCAAGCGCGGCGGTGTCGGCGCTGGTGGCGGTGACGGGGCCGGTGATGTTGATGTCCGCCCCGGTGAGCCCCGCGCCGACGGTGCTGATGATGACGAGGCCGGGGTCCAGGACCACGTCGCCGTCGATGATGATCTGCTCGTCCTGCGTATGCAGACCCGAGCCCGTCTCGAAGAGGGTGTGGCCCACCAGCGTGAGCGACGCGCCCGCCATGCCTTCGATGACGCCGTAGACATTGATGGTGCCGTTGGGCATCTGGAACACCGTGGAGTCGTTCACGGTGATCGAATCCAGGCTGAGGTTGCCGCTGCCGTCGGGGCGACCGACGATGATCGTGGCGAAGCCGTCCGCCAGCGCCTCCCAGGTGGCGCTGGTGATGTGGAGGCCGGTCCCGGCGGGGGTGACGACGACGCCGATGTTGGTGCCCGGCGTGGCGCCGCGGATGGTCAGCGTGCCCGTGCCGGAGACGCTGTTCGCCCCGCCGTTGAACGCAAGCGAGTTGGCGGTGAGGGTGAAGTTGTTCGCGCCCAGGCTGAGCAGGCCGCCGAAGGTCAGGCCCGCGGTGCCCGCGTCCAGGCCGCTCACGCCGGCCCCCACCGTCACGTCGCCCGCGAAGCTGATGGCGTCGTTGGTGGTCGTGAGCGCGGCGTTGAGCTGCGTCGAACCCGGGCCGATCTGAGAGAACGCCCCGTCCAGCGAGAGCGCGCCGCCGAGGGTCAGCGTGCCCAAGTTGTCGATCGTGACCGCGCCGCCGCCGGTGGTCGTCACCGTATTGAGAGAGAAGGCGTTGCCCGTGAGCGTGATGCCGCCCGCGCCGTTGGTGTTCAGCGCGCCGGTGAAGGTCGTGCTGGTCGTGCCTTCGTCCTGGCGGATGGTCACCGCGTTCACGCTCGTGCCGGTCACGATGTCCGCGCTGACGATGTAGAGCTGGCCCAGGCGGGCCGCGCCGCCCACCGCGCCGCCGAAGGAGACGTCCCCGTCCGTGCCCGCGATGAGGATCAGGTCCTCGTTCCCGGCGGAGTTGCCGGTCACGGTGCTGTCAAAGGTGATGTTCGCGCCGGCCGTGTTGCCGTCGGCGGTGGTGTTGATGGCCACGTCGTCGGTGAGGATCACCCCGTCGCGGAAGCGGACGGCGCCGCCCTCGGTGGTGACGTTGCCCGCCAGGGTGATGGTGGACCCGGAGTCCACGTCCAGCGCGCCGCCGAAGATGTTGCCGTTGATGGTCACCGCGCCGGTGTGCGCGATGGTGACGGCCCCGCCGCCGGTGCTGATGATCCCCGCCGCGCTGGACGTGAAGGTGGTGCCGGAGGAGCTGAACGCTCCGCCCTCGGTGGAGACGGCGGCGTTGATCGCGACCGCCGAGCCGCCATCGAAGGTGAAGGAGGCGTCGCCGGTGCCCGCGAGCGCGCCCGCCACGGTGGCCGTCCCGCCGCTGCCGGTGCGGAAGGTGACCGGGTCCTTGAAGAGCGAGGCGCTGATGTTCATCGTCTGCGCGCCGGTGGCCCGCCCGATGGTGATCGAGCTGAAGCCGTCGGCCAGCGCGTTGATGTCGCCGATCTGCAGGTCGAGCTGGTTGGCGTTGTTGGTGGAGTTGCCGACGTTGACCGTGAGGCCGCTGGTCGCGGGCTGAAGCACGATGGCGCCCGTGCCCGACACACTGTCCGCGCCGCCGTTGAAGTTGATCTCGTCGCCCGTGAAGGTGACGTCGTTGGCGCCCATGTCCAGCGTGCCGCTGAAGGCGATAATGCCCGTGCCCACGCTCAGCTCCACGCTGTCGCCGATGGTCGCGTTGCCGGTGATGCTGATGTTGTCGTTGGTGGTCGTGACGTCGGCGTTGATGGCGACGGTGCCGCCGCCGGAGAAGACCAGGCTGCCGTCGAGACTCACCGCGCCGTTGAGGGTCAGCGCGCCGGTGGCGACGACGGTCAGGCCGGAGGTGCTCGTGGTGTTGACCGTGCTGCCGAAGGTGAAGTTCGTGCCCGTCAGGCTCAGGCCGCCGTTGGTGGCGTTCACCGCGCCGCTGAAGCTCGTGGTGCCCGTGCCCGCGGACTGCACCATGCGCAGGAAGGTCGCCGCGGCGGCGGAGACGTCATCGGCCGAAGTGATCGTCAGGATGCCCAGCGGGGTCGATCCGCCGATCGCGCCCGTGAAGGTCACGTCGCCCGAGCCGGCGTTGATGGTGAGGTTGTCCGCACCCGCGGTGGTGCCGTTGAGCGTGCCGCCGAAGGTGACGTTCGCGCCCGTGCCCGAGTTGGTGTCGATCGAGATGTCCGTGCCGAGAATCACGTTCGAGGCGAAGGACACCGCGTCGTTGGTGGTGGTGATGTTGTTGGAGATCGTGACCGTGCCGGTGCCGGTCTGGCTGAGCGCCCCGTCCAGGTTCAGCGCCCCGTCGATGCTCAGCGCGGCGCTGTTGTTGATGGTCAGGCCGCCGCCGTTGGTGGTGGTCGCGCCCGCGAGGCTGATCGAACCGCCCGTGAGGCTGATGCCGCCCCCGGCGTTGGTGTTCAGCGCCCCGCTGTAGGTGGCCGACGTCGCGGCCGTCTGGGTGATGGTGGACGCGGTAATGGCGCCCGCGCTCACGTCATCGGCGCTGGTGATGGTGAACGCGCCCACGCGCGTGGTGCCGCCCACCGTGCCGAGCGAGATGTCCCCGCCCGTGCCCGCGCGGAGCGTCAGCCCCTCCGTCCCGCTGGTCGTGGCGTTCACCGCGCCGGTGATGCTGATGTTCGCGCCCGCGGCGACCGCGCCGCCGTTGGTGGTGTCCAGCTGCACGTTCGTGCCCAGGGTCACACCGTCGTTGATGGCGATGGCGCCGCCCGCGGTGACGATGTTCCCGTTCAGCGTAGTCGAGTTGCCGCTGCCGTTGATCGTGACCGAGCCGTTGGTCGTTCCCGTGATGTTGCCGTTGACGACCACGGAGCCGCCCGCCGCGGAGGCGTGGAAGACCATCGGGTCGCGGATCGCCAGCGTGCCGATCGTGATCTCGTGCTCGCCCGTGCCCGCGCGCCCGATGTTGATCTGCGTGAAGCCGTCGGCGAGCGCGGCCATGTCCGCTGCGGTCAGCTCGAGATCGCCGCCCCCCGTGCCGACGCTGATGCTCGCTCCGTTGGTGCTGGGGCGCAGCGTCAGCGTGCCCGTGCCGGAGACGGAGTTCGCGCCGCCGTTGAAGTTGATCGAGTCCGCGTTGAAGATGACGGTGCCCGTGCCCAGGTCCGCGGCGCCGCTCAGGGCGATGGTGCCCGTGCCCGCGTCGAAGGTCGAAGAGCCGGTGAGGATCAGGTCGCCCGCGATGCCGATGTTGTCGTTGGTGGTCGTGATGTTGCCGGTAACGGTGATGCTCCCGCCGCCGGCCTGCACAAGACTGCCGTCGAGGTTCGCGCCCGCACCAAGGACCAGCGCACCGGCGTTGGTGGAGAAGAGCTCACCGCCCGCGCCGGTGGTCACCGTGCCGGTGAAGGTGAAGTTGTTGCCCGTCACCACCACGCCGCCGGCGTTGGTGTTCACCGCACCGTCGAAAGTGCTGAGGCCCTGACCGTCATTCTGCACCAGGCCGCCGAGCGTGAGCGCGCCGGTGGTCACGTCGTTCGCGTTGACGATGTTCAGCAGACCGAGCCGGGTCGTGCCGCCCGCCGCGCCGGCGATGGTGATGTTCCCGCCCGTGCCCGCGTTGAGCTGCAGGTCCTCCTCGTTCGCGGTCGTGCCGTCGAGCGTGCTGTCGAAGGAGATGCTCGCGCCGGCGGCGGCGTTGCCGCCGTCGGTGGTGTCGATGATCACATCGTCGGTGAGGATCACCGGATCACGGAAGCGGACCGTCCCCGCGCTCGTGATGAGGTCAGCGCCGAGGCTGATCGTCGAGCCCGCATCGATGTCGATGGCCCCGCCGGTCATGGTCCCGCCGATCGAGACCGCGCCGGTGTGGTTGAGGGTGATGGCGCCGTTGGTCGCGCCGGTGGTGTCCACCGTGCCTGTCGATGTGGACGTGAAGTTCACGCCCGAGCTGGTGAACACGCCGCCGTTGGTGACGATGCTGCCGTTGAGGAAGACCGAGCCCGAGCCGGTGGCGGCATGACCCGCGCCGCCGTCGGCGTTGGCCTGCAGAATGACCCCCAGCGCTCCCGCCGAAGAGGAAATCACGAGCGGGTCGCCGCCCGTGTCGAGCTCGTTGATCGTGATGTTGCCCATCGCGGTGAGCGTGAGCGTGGCGTCGGCGCCGCCGGTCTTCTCGATGCTGTCGAGGACCGTGATATGACCGGGTTGCCCCGTACCGCTGCCCGCTGTCGTGACCGTGACGCTGGTGCCTGCGTTGAGGGCCGCTTCGATGGTCGAGACCTGGACGTTCGACGACTCACCAGGAGGGCCACTGTTGTCCGGAGCGAAGTTGGGGCCGGCGCCGACGTGACTCGGCGCGGCATCGCTGATGGTGACGTTGCGAGGATCGATCAGCCAGTTGCCGCCCTTGCCCTTGGCCGCGGAGGCATCGATGAAGGTGGGAGCCAGATCAACGACGTTCTTGCTGGACGTCTCGATGAGACCGCCGTTGCCGCCCTCGGACCCGCCGCGGGCCTCGGCCTGGCCGTAGTAGGCGGTGAAGTGGTCGGACCAGACGATGGCCGTGCCGCCGTCGCCCTGGCGCTGGGCGGAGACGTTGATGGAACTCTCCTTGTCCACCGTGACGACGCCGGCGTGGGGCAGGTCCCCCCGACCCTGGAAGTCGCCGCCCACGCGGACCTGTCCTCCGCCCTGCTCACCGGAGGCGTCGATCGTGGCGCCGGTCAGCGCGATGGTCTCGCCCAGCACGTGGACGCGACCGCCGGTCCCGCCCTGGCCCTGGTTCGAGGCGTCGAGCACGCCGGAGACCGCGACGTGGCCCTTGCCCAGACCGACGTCGATCTCCTTCGCCTTCACGTGCCCGGTGGTGCGCACCGCCAGCGAGTACATGTCGCCGGCGCCCATCATCACGCGCCCGCCCGCGGCTTCCACGAGGCCCGCATTGTCGATGGCCGTCCCGTCCGCCTTCTTCGACGGCCCGGTGACCTTCACGAAGATGTTGCCGGTGCGCTCGCCGACCATGACCTCCGGGCCCGCGGCCATGACGACCGTGCCCTCGGGCGCGACGATGCTCCCGGAGTTGTACACGCGATGGCCGATCAGCCCCGCGAAGTCCGCGGTGATCGAGCCGTGGTTGACCACCTCGCCCGTCAGATCGGTGAACCGGTTGCGACCCGCGACGAAGTCGGCGTTGCTGAGCTTGCCGCCCGCGGCATACAGCCCGGCGACGTTGACGCGCGCGCCGTTGCCGAAGATCACGCCCGCGGGGTTGACGATGTACACGCGACCGTTGGCGGTGAGGGCCCCGTCGATGCGCGTGGGCGCGGCGCTGTTGATGCGGTTGAGGACGCGCGAGGAGGAGTTGGGCTGGATGAACCGCACGGACTCATGCCCGGCGATGTCGAAGCTCCGGTAGTTGATGATGCTGTTGTGGCCCGCCCGGATGATGGTCTCGGAGCCGTTGCGGGTGATGTCCACCTGCCCCCGGACGACCTGCGCCCCCTCGGGGCCGGCGAGGGCGTGCGAGCAGACCGCGGCGATCAGCGCGCCGCCGAGCGCGCCCGTCCAGCCCGCCCCGCGCCCGATGCCAAGGAGGCTGCCGCGGCTGACCCATTCCGCCGCGCGCACCAGCGACGCCGCCCGCTCGGTCCTGTTGCTTGTCCGGTTCGTGCCGTTCGCCATAACCCTGCCCTCGTGTCTCGTTCAGCCCCGGGGGCCCTTCCTGGCCCGCGCGGGACGATTGATGCCTGTTCGTACCTCTATCGCCGCTCAGTACAGAAGCGTCAGGGAGAAGTGCCAGCGGCCGTCGCCGACGTCCACGTTCTCCGATTCATCCCGAACGACTTCGAACGGGAACCCGTACTCCAGCCGAGCACTGACGTTGCGCTTGAACTGATACTCGATTCCGAGTCCCGCGCCAACAAGGGTGTGGTCGTTCTCGCCGGGTTGCGGGTCGTTGTTCTCCGTCCGCGCCGCGTCGATGAACGCCTTGAAGACCAGGTCCCAGTCGGCACGCCCGAAGGGCTGCTGCGGGGCGTATCGGAAGTCTTTCCCAAGGAAACCCACTTCCCTTCCGAACAGCGTGCCCGGGTCGCTCACGGGGAAGACCCGGGGAAGGTGGAAGCGGTACTCGAGCGAGGCGATCACGGTGTTGTCGCCCGCCACCACCGACTCGGGGTAGCCGCGGACGGAGAAGAAGCCGCCGGCGACTTCCTCTTCATTGGGGATCAGACGCGCGCCGAAGGCCCACTGGCCGCGCGCGGAGAAGGCGATCTCGTGCGCGAGCGTGAGCGGGCCGCGGGCGCTGCGTCCGCTGTAGCCGCCGGGGTTGAACAGCGGCTCGAGGTAGAAGGACTGCTCGAAGGAGAACTTGAGCACCTGCCAGTGGTCGTCCACCTCGGGACGTCCGAGGAAGTCGATCTCGTCCTCGTCGGTGCCCGCGAGCTCGGGCACCTGGAACTCCATCGTGACGGTGGCGTAGGTCGTCGCGGCCTCGGTGGCGCGGTCGAGCCGCAGGCCCACGTAGGGAATCACGAAGTTCTCCCTCGCCTCGGTCACGAACGTCTCGTTCTCGACGTGGATGTTCTCCCAGCGGATGCCGCCGACGGCGTCGATGAACAGCTCGCGGTGCTGGAAGATGGTGCCCGACAGCTCCGCGCCCGCGGAGAACGTCGTCCCCGAGAAGGACTCGTCGGACAGGCCGACCTCGGACGCCTCGAACGTCGCGAACGCGCCGTAGGTCCGCAACCGCAGACGGTCGGAGAGCAGCGGGAACTCGTAGTTCACGGCCACCGAGTGCGAGTCCTGGAAGCCGCCGGTGATGTAGTCCACGCGAAGCACGTCGTCGTGCCCGGTGAGCTGGTTGTGCACGAAGCCGAAGCGCTCGCGCCACTGGTTCGTGGCCTTGGTGCCCGTGTTGGAGAGCTGGGCATAGATGGACCAGGGCTTGGCCTCGGAGACGAGGTAGTCCACCACCACCTCCTCCGGGTTCTCGCCGGGGGAGATCGCCACGTCCACGCGCCGGCCGGGGTGGCGGTTGAGGCGGAAGACGAAGTCGTCCATCAGGTCCTTGCGCAGCAGGTTGTCCACCTGCAGCGGCGATTGATCGCGGATGCGGTTCAGCACCGGGTCATCGGTGTTGACGCGATCGACCAGCCCCGCGTCCACCTCCTTCTTCAGGCGGTCGCCGGAGGTGATGGTGCGGACGTTCTTCACGACGCCCGTCCACACGACCAGCCGCAGCTCGGGGCGCTTGCCCGCGCGCAGGTCCGCCCCGTTGGTCTCGTCGATGTCGTCGGGGTGGAGCTGCACGAAGATGCCGATGAAGCCCTTCCTGTTCAGCCGCTCGACGATGGCGCGGGCCACAGAGTTGAGCGCGCTGCGATAGAACACGCCGCCGGTGCCCTCCACCACGTCCGCGATGCGCAGCTCCGCCGAGGGCATCCCCTCGCGGTACGCGACGTAGCCGTCGGGCGTGACGCCCAGGCGCACCACCGCCTCCATGAGATCGTCGATGGACGGGTGCTCGGGGTGCTCGCTGTGATACTCAATGAGGAAGCGGGAGACGGGGTAGCGTCCGCCGTCGCGCTCGGTCGCCGTGCCCGGAGGCGCGTCGAGGGACTCGCCCGGAGCGGGCTCAGCGGGAGGCTGGCCGGGCGCGGGCTGCACCGCGTTGATGTCGATCGCAGGCTTGCGCGCATCTTCGGGCGTCCCCTGCGCCAGAGCCTGGGAAGAGAGCAAGGCCGCCGCGCCGAGCGCGGTCAGCACGCTGCGTTCGCGCAGCCATCGGCACGTGGCGCCGGATCGTGGAGCACGCCACACCCGCGGACGGAATGCTGGGACCCTCATCTCAGTTCCTTTTCTGCTTCCTTGGCTCACCGCCAGACCCCCTCCGATCTTTGTCCCCCCTGGCGCACGGAGAACCGGCCAGGCAGACCGGGCGCGGCCTGCTACCTGCCGGCGGACGTCACCGGCATGAGGGGTCAAACCTACGAGCACCTCGGCGCGTCGTCAAGTCGGCCCTGATTCTCCACTTGCTCACTCGTCGCTCAGGAGGTAGCCGCTGGAGGCCAGCGCCGCTTCGAGATCCGCCGCCCCGCCTTCCCCCGCGCCCGCCGGCGCGGTGAACGCGAGCCTGAAACCGACGTCCGACCAACCCTCCGGCGACTGAGTAAAGGCCGGCGCCTGCGGGACGTTGGTCGGAATGTCCTTCGCCGACAGGGCAGACCCCCCCACCACGCGCAACTTTTCCCACCGCCCCAGCGCAGACTTGATCGGCCCCGCCACGGCCGGGAGCGCCTCCATCCCCGCGCTGTCCTCCCAAACAAACTCCGCTACGTTGCCGATCAGGTGCTGGAAGTTCGGTCCACCGCCGACTTTCGAGAACCAGAGGGTCTGGTCGTCGGTTTCCACGGCGGGGAACCCATCCTGCAACGGCTGAACGCGAGGAGCATCGGCGGGCCGGAACACGCCCCCGGAGGGGAAGTCCGGGCTCGACGAGAGCAGCTCCTTGCAGCGCTCGAACTGACGACGCCACGTGGCATCGCGCAAGTTCTGCGCTGTTGTGTTGGTCGCAGCAGCGGCCGCCTGCCACTCCGCGGTTGTCGGGAGGCGGCACCCGAGCGTGCGCGCGGCGAGCACCGCCGCGGCTGGCGAGATGTACTGGATCGGGTGATCGGCCGAGGGTGGCTCCACCGATAGCCCCTCGGGGTAGTACGCCTTGCCCGCCATGGAGGTCTTGACGCGGAGCCAGCCGCTGCTGGTGTCCCCCTCGCCGGGAGCCGCGACGGCCATCGGAGCGTCGGGGTTGGTGGTCCACTCCCAGGTGCGCGGGCCGCGCCGGGGATCGTCGCCTCCGGCGGGATAGTTGATGAGGAGCTGGCGCACCTCGTCCCACTTGCCCGCGCTGGAGATCGCCTCGATGAACTGCCCCACGGAAACCTCCGTGGTGCTCATGAACGCCACGCTCTCCGTGCCGGAGATGCGGCGGAAGGTGAGCTGTCCGGCCTTGTCGTGCGTGTAGGTGACCGTGCCGTCGTCGGTCATCGGCCCAGCCTTCCAGCCCACGCTGCCCGGCCCGAGGTTGCTGACGTCCGGCGCGGCCATCGACTCGGCCGCCTTGTTCACCGCGGCGATGAACGATGCGACCTTCGGCTTCGCCGCGATCTCCGGCCCCAAAGCCGCGACCTGCCGACGGAAAGACTCCACCGCCGCGAGACGCGCCTCTCTCCGCCTGGACAGCGGCTCCGCATCGGCGGCTTTCAGTGCGTCGGCCAGTTCCTTGCGCAGCAGGTTGTACCGGATCGTCGCAGGCAGAGACGACGCCGCGTCGCCAGTGGTGAGCACGTCGCGGGCGGCGACGGCCGCTTCCAGCCCCGCCTCGTTGACGCCCCCCTTCGCCGTGAAACGTCGCCACATCTCGCGGGAGGGAGCCTGCGTGAGCTTCTCCAGGCTTTCGCGCTGAGCGCTGTCCGGAACCGCGGCCAGAGCGCGGCCGAGGGCCCCGCTGCGGATCGCGGCGGCCTCCGAGAGTTCCGCCGGAAGCGAGGGCCAGCCAAGATCGCACAGACGCTGCCAAGCGGCGACCGCGGCGGGCGTGCGACGCCCCGAGGCGTCGTTCGCCGCGCCCTTGATCACGTCGATCAACGCTTCTGCGTCGTTGAGGCTTCCCACCGCGCGGACCGCCTCCACCTGATCGAGCACCGGCCGGAACGCTTCGCTCAGGTCGTTGTAAGCGGGCGAGGACTGCATCGAAGCGATGATCTGCGACGCCGAGGGCTTGGCCTGAGGATCGAGCACGCCGCCCGACTGCACCATCGCAGCGAGCTGCACACCCTGGTCCAGCAGCGAGACCGCGTACCCGTTCCAATCCCGCAGTTCCTTGGCCACGGCATCGATTCGCTCGCGATCGCCCGCGGCGGCGGCATCGCCCGCGGCACGCAGGGCCGCGTCGCGCCGAGCCGCGGAAGCCGTCTTGAACACCTCCGCGTTCAGCATCGAGTCTTCGGGAGGCTGGACGAGCGCCACGCCCGCGACGGCGGCCTCCGCGGCCTTGAGGTTCGTCTCCAGCGCGCTGACCCGCGCGCGGGCCTCCTTCCAACCGGCGGAGCGGTCGATCGCGGCCAGCCCCGCCCCCCACGCCGCGGCCAGGATGCGGTTCTGAACCGGCGTCGTGGCGGCTCGCTGAATCAGGAACGCATCGATCCTCGCCGCGACGCCCGCGAGCGCTTCATCCAGCGCGATCTGCACGTTCTTGAGTTCCGCGTCCACCGCGGCCATGTCGCGCACCAGCGCCTCCCGCGTCGCGGGCCGCCAGGGCTTGTTGCGGATGATCGCGGCGCGTTTTTCGATGTCTTCCAGATGCTGACGCTCGCCCGCGCGCGGAGGGCTGTTTTCCGCCGCGAGCTCCCGGTTCAGGCGGGCCAGCGTTTCCCGTGCATGAGCGGCGGCCTGGTCATACGTCCAGTTCACGCGCGGGTCGGTGGGGTCCTGCGCGGCAGGCTCGGCGGGCTCTTCGGTTTCCTTCGCGATGGGCTCTTCCGGCTGCGGAGCCGGAGCGCGGCGCACCTGCGGACGCGGGGGCTCGGGCGGCTCGGCGTTGGCCGGGTCGGGCGTGCCGGCGCGCGTCAAGAGGAACACAACCGCGATCACCGCCAAACCCGCGCCTGCGAGCAGCGCGAACCGCAGCGCCTTCTTCGAGCGGAGCGGTGCCGCGCCGCTGGTGATGGGCTCCGCGCCCGCGACGGTGCGCCCCTGGGACCACGCGTCGATCTTGTCCTGCGCTTCCTGAACAGCCGCGGCGTCCATCGTGTAAGGCACGTCGCTGGTGAGGCCCAGCGCCTTCTCGCCCGCGCGGACGCAGTAGAACTGCTTGGGCTTGATGTCACCGACGATGAGGTCGATGTACCGCCCGTCCACGGGTTCCACGAGCAGCAGCGGGATGGAGCGAGAGATTTCCTGATCCAGCAGCGTCATCCAAGCGAGGGCGGCCTCGCCCGGCGCGGTCAGGCCCTTGGGCACGCGGATCTGCTGGGCCGGGAGCACGGCGTTGCGCGAGCGGAGGGCGGCGTTGCCGCTGGGACGGAAGTCCACGAACTCGCGCGACATCTCGTAGAGCACGCGCTTGAGGCCCTCGCCGTTGTTGGCCGAAAGCTCGGGGCTCTGCACGAGGCGCGAGAGACGCTGCGCGGGAGACTCGCCCGGCGAGCCGTCGTACGCCGCGGCGGCGGCTTCGAGGCTGGAGCGGCACTCGCCGATGGCCAGCCGCACCAGCTCCGCGGAGCTGGTCTGCCCGCACTTTTCCTCCACGACGGCGAGCCGCGGCAGCACCTGCTCCACGGCCCACGAGTCCGGCACGCCGTGGATCACGGCGCAGACGACCATCGGATACTTGGTGCGGCCCTTGCCGTCGCGGCTGGCCCACATGCGGCCGATCAGCAGCCCTTCGGGGGTGCGCCAGTAGAACTGGTGCCGGAAGGGGATGCGGCGGTCCTCGTCGAGCTTTTCCCACTCGCCCGAGTCGATGCACCCGCCGATGCACTCGGTGTACAGAAGCCGCTTGGCGTTGACCAGCATCGAGGTATCGAGGCCGATCTCCTCGATGTGGTCGTCCCAGCCGGGATGCTTGCCGAACGCGGCGACATGCACCCGCACGCCTTTGCCGATCCCGTCCTTGGTCCTTGCCTGGCTCACCCGAGGGCCCTCCTGGTTGCCTGCATCACGGCACGGGCCATTGCTCGACGCGGGGCCACTCGCTGGGCAGCGGGAGCTCCTGGTCGAACGTCAGCGTCAACCACAGGTACATCGATCCGTCGGTGGTGGTCAGAAGCACCTTCCACTGACCGGTCTTCTCATCACGCTGAGCCTCGCCCGACTCGATCAGCATCTGGCGCAGGAAGCTCCAGTTGCCGGGCAGCACGATCTTCGCGTCGGGCTGGTTCATGCCGCCCAGGCCGGGGTCCTGCTTGTACAGGTACACCTCGCTGGTCTGCCCGTCGGGCAGAGGCAGCTCGATGCGCAGCTCCTTGAGCTTGGCCTCCTCGATCGGGTTGATGAGGCTGAAGACCGGGCCGCGGGCCAGCCCGCCCACGCGCAGGGCCGCGTAGCGGAAGTTGTCGCGGACGTCGTCCACCAGACCCGGCTTGCGGGGCCGGTCGTATTCCACCGGGTAGTTGATCATCACGCCCAGCGGCTTGTCCTGGCCGACGACGTTGACCACGGCGCGCAGCCTCGAGAACCACTGACGGCTGAGCGGGTCGGGGAAGATGTCCGCTCCCGCCAGCCGCAGCATGAGGGTCTTGATTTCCGGCGCGAGCGACTCCGCCGCGGCGGCGCTGCGGTTGTTGCCGGCCAGAGCCTCGAGCTTGTCCGCCCAGCCCTTGATCTTTGCGACCGCGGCGGGGCTGAGGTCGCGCAGGTCCGAGGGGCCGAAGGCCAGAGGCACGCCCTTGGCGTCCTTCACCAGCCCGTCGCGCGCCGCCTCCAGTTCGCCCTGGGTCTCGCGGACCAGGCAGGTCAGGCCGTTGACGAGCAGGTCATTCCAGTACTTCAGACCCAGCGAGTCGGCGCGGTAGACGCTGAAGTACTCGTCGCGGATCTTCTCGCGCCGCATCGAATCCAGCAGCGTGTCGCGGGCCTTGGCCGGGCCCATATCCACCAGCTTGTTCCACGCGCTCAGGCTGACCTTGGTCTCGTCCATGAACGCGGGCTTCGACAGGCCGGTGAAGGCGGCCTCGAACTCGCCGTTGGCGGAGTTGAGCACGTCGTCCCACGCCGCGGAGGGCGGCACGGCGCTCAGGGCCTGCTTGACGGTGTCGTACAGGGCCTGAAGCTCGCTCTTGATCTCGAAGTGAGGCGCGGACTTGAGCTTCTCGCCAAACTCGGCCCACGTGGCCTTGTTCGGGCGGCTGGCCTCCAGGGCCTGGGCGCGCCAGTAGCGGATGTAGTCGCGGACGAACTCGGCGGTGGCGTCGGCGCTGATGCGGTAGGCGCGATCGGCCCGAAGCTCCTCACGCCCGATCACCGCGCGCTGCGCCCCGCTGGAGGTCGGCTCGATCAGCTCGCGCAGCTTGGCCCAGTCGCCCAGCACCTCGCGGGCCGCGTCCGGGTGGTACTCGCGCGAGAACTCCCCGCCCGACTCCATCTCGCTCAGCGGGACGCGCGGACGCATCACCTTCTTGAACGTGCCCTCGTTGATCCGGCCCGTGCCGACGGTCTGCACGCGATTCGCCACCGCGGCGGGCGTCTGCGGCCAGCCCGCGATGGTCTTGCTCGCCAGCTCGCCCAGGCGGCGCGAACGCGCCACCTCAAGCGCCCGGCGCGCCAGGCTGACGGAGGCGTCCCGCGCCGACGCGAGCACGGGCTGCTGGCCCGAATCGGGAACCCACGCGCCCCACGCGGCGATCGCCGCGGAAAGCTGCGCCACGTTCTTGTCCACAAGCTCGACCTGCGAGGCGAGCGAAGGCGGCACGTCGCTGACGGGCACCGCGGGGTCCACGGGCGGCGTCAGGGGGGCCGTGGCGTTCTTCACGTCCTCCGCCGCGATGCGGTACGCCTCGGCACGCGCCACGTAGGCGCGGGCGTCGGTGCGGTCGGCGTGGCCCGGAGCCACCATCGGGGCCAGCTCCTTCACCAGGCCCGCCATCTGCTCGAGCTTGGCGCGGACGGCGGCGTCCACCGTCTTGGACTGCTCGTCGAGCTTGGCGCGAAGGTCCACAAGCTCCCTGTGAATCTTGGAGGAGTCGCGCTCGCTCTCGGGCACCTCGGGGAGCTGGGCCCGCAGCATCGCGAAGTACTGGGCCATCTCCTTCTGCAGCTCATCGCCCGCCGTCTTGAGCAGGCTGGGCACGTCGTTCATCGCCGGGCCCAGGGCCTTGGCGACGGCGTCGATCTTCGCGCGGCTGTCCGCGATCTTGTCGGCGCTGTTGAGGAACGCCGCCTCGAAGAGCGTGTACTCGGCCAGCGTCTGCGGCAGCTTCGCCTCCGGCCCGGAGCGGAACCACTCCAGGCTCAGCAGCTTGGTCTCCTCATCGCGGAAGGTGGACAGACCGTCGAGCAGGTCCGTCAGGTGCGCCATCTTGCTGCCTTCGCTGGCGCCCAGAGCGGTCAGGTGCTTGACCAGCTCATCCACCGCGAGGTTCATCGTCATGATGGAGTCGCGGTCCGCCCCGCCCAGAACCTCCGCGGGCTTGTTGCGCTTCGGGTCCCAGTCCTCGGGGTAGGCGTCGGCGACGGCCTTCACCAGCTTCTCGCGGTCCGCGCCGAAGCCGGTGCGCGTGTTGTACTCCGCGCCCAGCACGTAGCGGAACAGCACGTCCGCGTCGATACCCTTCACCGGCTTGGTCCCGGGGTCGTTGTCCGCGGGCTTGGCGCCCAGGGCGTAGGTCTGCAGGCGCAGAAGCTGGGCGAGGGCGCCCACGGCGTCGGGCCCCCACTTCTTCTCCACCATCAGCTTGCTGCGGGCGGCCTGCACCAGCGGAACGATCACCGCACGCTCGGCCACCGCCCGGTGCGCCCGCACCTGCTCCTCGCTCCACGTCGAGCTCCAGCCGACGATCGGCGCGGCGATCAGCGGCGGCTTGATCTGCCGGCGCGTCTGCGCCGCGGACTCAAGCACCAGCTCCGTCGGCGTGGCGAGCCGATCATCGTCGAGCGCCTCGCGCGGGCCCCACTCGCGCCCGCCCACATAGGTCCACGTCTTGCCGTCCTCGCTCTTGATGACCTCGATGTCGAGCGGGTCGCGCTCGCCGTCGGGATCACCGGCGTAGGCCAGGCGCACCTGGGACCAGAACCGGCTCGGCGGGCCCAGCGAGCTCTTGAACTGGAACCAACCCAGCACGGCGACGCCCGTCACCACCACCACCGTGGCGGTGGAGATGCCCAGGATCAGCCGCCGCTGCTTCGCCAGCGCCTTGCTGACGTTCGCCGCGCGGGTGACCAGCCCCTTCTCCTTGAACACCTTGTTCATGAAGACGTCGCGGAGGAAGTAGGCCTTGTCCTTGTCCCACTCCTTGCCGCCGGGGATGGACTCCACGTCGATGCCCAGGGCCTCGGCGAGGCTGACGTCGAGGGCCTGGCCCTCACGCATGGAGCTGGTGAAGTAGATGCCGCGGAGGAAGAGCGGCTTGGGGCTCCACTCGCCCGCGACGAAGATCATCTCCAGATAGCGGCGCAGGCGCGGGGCGATGCGCATCAGGTTGTCGGGAAGCTCGAACAGCTCGTCCACCTGGTCAGTGCGGCGGGCGCTGGGGTCGCTGGTGTGGATGGGGTTCTGCAGCAGGCCCATGCGCCGCTTCATGAGGCGGGCGCGCACGCTGGCGAGGTGCTGATCCACCTGCTCGGGCTTGAAGGGCTCGTCCAGCGGGGCGGGGTTGCTCCACCCCAGGATCTGGTGCTGCAGCGCGGGATCGTTGAGCGTCTCGAAGAAGTCGCGGAAGCCCACGATCTTGTCGCACTTGGTGACGATGACGAACACCGGGAAGCGGACGTCGAGCGTGCGCTGCACCACGTCGAGCTGGCGGGCGATGGCGCTGGCGGTCTTCTCGATCTTGTCCGCGGTGTCCTTGAGCAGGCTCTCGGCGGAGATCACCAGCAGCAGCCCGTTGATGGGTGCGTTGGGGCGGCAGTCCTTCAGGAGCTTGAGGAACTCCTTCCACTCCGTCGCCTGGCCGTCCGCCGCCTCCTCCATGAACATGCGGCCCGCGGTGTCGAGCACCACCGCGTGGTTGGTGAACCACCAGTGCATGTTCATCGTGCCGCCGGTGCCCTGCAGGCAGTCCTGCAGGCCGGGGGGGAAGCCCACGTTGCAGTGGCGCATCGCCTCGGTCTTGCCCGAGCCGCTGGGGCCGACGAGCAGGAACCAGGGAAGGCTGTAGAGGTCCTTGCCCGCGCTCTTGAAGGCGTTGACGCCCTCCTCAAACTTTTTCCGCAGGTCGTCCATGCGGGCCTTCTGCGCGGGGTCCACCGCCGCGCGCCCGACGCCGGCCTTGGCGATGAGCGAGGCGAAGGGGCCGCTCTTGGCCTTGTCGCGCAGCTTCATCACCAGCAGGTACAGCGCGACCAGCACGAACACGGCGACGAACCCGATCGCCAGCCACCGCCAGAACGGGTTGCTCGTGTCGAAGAAGGACATCGCCACCGAGACGACGCAGACCCCGCTCGCCAGCAGCGCCAGGGCCTGAATCGGACGTGGGAGGTTCGTGAATCCTGACCACAGCATCGTTCGGTCTCCAGTCGTTCGAGTTCAGGTCCCGGCCTTGCCGCTCTGCTCGTGGCTCTGCTGGATCGCCCCCAGCGAGCCGCTGAGTTCCCCCGCGGCATGGCGGAACATCTGCACGTAGGCCACCAGCAGCACGCCCGTGATCGCCACCAGCGCGATGACCATCGCCGTCAGGCTGCGGTTGGGAGGCTGCGTCAGGTTGCGCGTGTCCACGTTCTCGTAGGCGTCGGGGCAGATGCGCGCCGCCTGGTCCGCGTCGATGAACCCGCGCAGACGCGCCGAGATCTCCAGCATCTTGCGGCGGATGTAGTCGTACTGCCCCGTGTACAGCCCGGTGAAGCCCAGGCCGATGCACACGTAGAACACCGCCAGCCGCTGCGTGGCCGAGTCGCTCGGGTCCTTGAGCGCGTCCTCCAGCAGATCCCAGAACTTCTCCTCGAAGCCCAGCTCGCCCCGCTCGTGCGAGAGCGGCTTCCAGCCCCCGCCGAGGTTGCTGTTGAGGATCATCGAGTCCACGAAGAACATCAGGACCAGCTCGATCTCGGTGTAGGGCCCGCTCATGCCCGGCGTGGCGTCGGCCTTGGCCCGCATCTCCGCGAACAGGCTCTTGATCTCGCCGCGGATGACCCCGAAGTCCGCGCGCCCGCCCTTGCGCCCGAGGCGGTTGAGGCGGCACACGTACTCCAGCAGCGGTTCGCAGATCTCGACAAGCGTCATCGGATTCCTCGCTCGGCGCTCACGGCACCGTCATGTACAGCGACACGTCCTGGTATTCGAAGTTCTCGTTCTCCGGCCAGCGGATGGCCATGGCCTTCTCGCCCGTCATCCGCTCCCACATCTTCTTGCTCTCGCCGATGTCCACGCGGAAGTAGTGCAGGTCGATGCTGCTGGGCATCTCCATCGGCGGGTGCCGCTCCTCCACCAGCTTGATGCCGTAGATGTTGAGCTTGATCATGCTCCGCGGCATGAGCTTGAAGCGGTCCTGATCCTCCACCAGCTTGCCGAGCTGCGTCGGGTCCATCTTCGTGCGGATGCCGATGAAGTAGCCGTTGGGCTGCGTGAGGTGCTCGTCGGTGAGCGTCGCCGCCAGGACGCCGTCCTGGCGCGTGAAGGGCACCTGCAGGAACTTCTTCTGGATGTCGCCGCGGAGCAGCGGCCGGATGCGCCGGTCCAGCTCCTCGAACACCACGCCCGGATTGTCGTGGTCGTAGCGGGGAGCCTCGAAGGGATCGCGGTCGGGCGAGAGCGCGGCCAGCTCGCCCTGCAGCTCGCGCAGCTCCAGGTACGCCTGATAGGGCGTGATCGAGCCGCCGCCGGTCGTGCCCCCGGCCACAAGCACCGGCAGGCGCGCCGCGAACTTGTTGAGCGTGCGCAGACGCAGCAGCTGCATGAGCTGCGGCCCGCGCAGGTTCTCGGGGACGAACCCGCCGCGGGTCATCTGGTTCACCAGCTCCTTGCGCGAGGCCTCCACCGCCGCGCCCAGGTCGCGGAGCAGGTTGCGCAGCGTCGGCGAGCCGCCGATCACGAGGCAGGGCGGCACGAAGGAGGGGTCAGGACGCGGAACAGTGCTCTCCTGCGCCGCGTGGATGATGCGCACCAGCGGCAGGACTTCCATGTCGCTGGTGTCGTCCCCCTCCACCACCAGGCGCGCGTTGTAGCGGCGCACGATCACCGGCTGGGGGTTTTCGCCCGTGTTCTCGTCGGGACGGGTGATCTCGGCCACGCGGTAGAGCCGCTTGATGCGGGCCTCTTCCGCCACGGCACGGTGAGCCGCGCCGCCGCCGCCCTGCGCGGGCGTGGGCTCGACGGTGTTGGCCCGCTGCGCCTGCCACAGAGGCACCGCCAGGCTCACCGTGAACGACCCGCTGCTGGCCTGGAACACACGCTTGATGTCCAGCGCCGGAATGTCCGCGTTGCCCGGAACGTCGATCTCCAGACCGCTGGGCATGATCGCCCGAAGACGGTCGATCCGCACCAGCATGTTCTCAAGCGCATCGGTCGAGATGCGCAGGTCGATCAGGCCGTACGGGTAGGGCCACGAGAGCCGCCGCTCCCGCGCGCTGGTCTCCGCCAGGTCCCGCTGCATTGTCTGGAGATGGTGGGGCTGGAGGAACAACCCCTCGTGCCAATGGATCTGTCCGATCTGCGACATGATGCCCCCATGTTGCGCCGGGGCCCAAACCCGCGGCGTGTGGCCTTGAACTTATCTATCCCTACCGGATCACCTGGCTCAACCCGGCGTCCACGTCCCTGGCGATCACCTGCTTGAGCCGCTTCTCGATCGCCGCCGCGTCCACCCCCTCCATCAGACGCTCGTACTGCTTCCAGCAGCGGTACTCGTCGCTCTTGAACGTCTCGCGCGGGGCCGCCTCGCGGATGGCCTCGATCGAGTACCTCGCAAGGTGATCCCGCGAGAACTGCTTGCCCGCCTCGATCACGCCCTTCATCAGCAGCGAGACCAGGCTGCGCAGCTTGTACACGTTCTTGTGCATCCCCTCCTTCGTCAGCTTGTCGTCCCCCGCCGCGTACCGCGGCAGATCCTTGTTCAGGATCTGGTAAATCTGGTTCTTCGCGTCGGGAGCCAGGTCGCGCCAATAGCTGCACGCCCAGGGCTCGAGCTTCAGCGTGAACTCCGCGAGCAGGGACGCGATCTCCACCAGGCGGACGGGATTGACCTCCGTCTCCGGCGGCAGCCCCACCACCTTCTTGAACTCCGTGACCTGCGCCGTGGGCAGCCCGCCCGGGGCCTCCTTCACCTGCACCAGCGAGAAGCCCGCCCCCGCGAGGCGAGAGGCGATGTCCGCCCGCTCGGCGTCGCTCAGGTTGTGGGAGTTCTCGATGAGCTTCTCCGCCAGCACCTTGGGGTCTTTGATTTCCGGCGGGGGAGCAGCCGCGGCAGTGGCAGGCGCGGGCGAAGGCGCGGCGCTCGGGCCCCCGTCCGCCCAGGTGGGGAACTGCTCAAGAAGACCGGT
The DNA here is from genome assembly GCA_937974035.1 of uncultured Phycisphaerales bacterium. Taxonomy (GTDB): domain Bacteria; phylum Planctomycetota; class Phycisphaerae; order Phycisphaerales; family UBA1924; genus JAEYTB01. Next base: position 14,225 of record CALJIV010000049.1, on the reverse strand, counting down.
CAGGAAGGCCTCCCGCTCGCCGGGGGCGATGCTCGCCGTGGCCCTCTGGACTTCGTCCCGAAGCTGCTCGGCGCGGATCTCCGCGGGCTGATCGGCCAGCTCGCTGTGCAGAACTCGCAGGCGCGCGGACAGCGCCGCCAGCTTCCTCCCGCGTTCCGAGGTCGGTTCAATCACGCTGGACAACTCCGTGCGCCAAAGGCGCGGCTATCAAGTCACAACCGCCGCGCACCCGTGCGCGGCCGCCGGGGCCCATGATATCGGGCTTACCCCCCCGCACAACTTCCCCCAGGTCCGATGTTTGAGACAGATCGCGGGGTCCGTAAACAACAGGTCTCCCACGCCGCTGGGCCCGCTCGGCCCCGAACCATGGGTTCCACCGCGCCCGCACGCCCTTCCCAGCCGTCAGCACCCCCACGTCCCCCCCGCACGCCCCGCTCCCCCCCATCGTCGCAGACCCGAGCGAACACGCCCCTCGCATGGTCGCGAGCTCGGGAGATCGGCGAAAGTTGCCGACCTTTCCCGCAGGCCTGCAACCACGGGCCAACGGGAGTTCGACCATGCGTCGTCTGCTCTGCCTCTCTGCGTGTGCCGCGTTTGCTCTTGTCGTCGGCGGCTGCTCCAGCCAAACTGCCTCCTCCGGCACCTACACCTTTTCCCAGCAGGACGGCGGCAATATCGCCGCGAGCGATGCGCTGGGGTGCAATCTTGCCCTCCATGACCAGGTGCAGACCGCCTTCGTGCCGCACACGACGGCGTTCGTGCCGACCAACGACTGATTCTCAGGGGTTCGCCCCCGGGAGGTAGTCCACAGAGAGGATCTTGGCGAGCCGTTCGGCGGGCTTCCCCGTCCCGCCCGTGCCGGCGCCGGTCGAAAACGCGAGGCGGAAGCCGGCGTCCGTAAAGCCGGCCCGGGAGGCAAGGAAGTTGAACTCGATCGGGCGATCGATCGGCAGCTCCTTCGGCGAAAGCGCCGAGCCGCCGATGGCCCGCACCTTGTCGCGCTGCTCCCTGGTGCGGGTCAGGGCCGTCACGTCCGCGGGAGACGCGGGCACGGCCAAGGCGTCCAGCTCCGCGGGAGCCTCGTAGACGAACTCCCAGACGTTGCCGATCAAGTTGCGGAAGACGTCGCCGGGCTCGCCGAAGTCCACCGGCGCGAAGAACAGATAGCCGTCGGTCCCCTCCACCGCGGGTTGGCCGTCCTGCTCCGCGGGCGGGATGGTGACCTTCAGGGCCTCCAGCGCCGCGGGCGTCGGCTTGAGCATGCCGTAGTTGGGGTACTCGGGCTGCTTGTTCGCCTGGGCGAAGATGCGCGAAATGTGCGCGTGCTGCGCCGCGTAGGCCGCGTCCCGCAGGTTGGCCGTCCGCGCGGGGAACTTCGCCAGCGCCGCCTTCCACTCCTCCGAGCTCGGCAGACGGCACCCCAGCAGCCGCGAGACGTAAATCGCGGCACTGGGAGAGATGTAGTCCACGGGGTCCACGTAGTCCGGCCCGCGCTCCGGCTCGCCGCCCGGCGGGTAGTACGGGTTGCGGAGCATGTCGTCCACCGCCAGCGAGCGGTGCCACCCCTTCCCCGTCTTGTCCGGGTCCGTCGGACGGCTGATGTCCAGCTTCCCGTCGAGCGTCCACCGCACCACCCGCGGCCCGCGGTTGTCGTTCGGCGGCTCCAGGACGTTCGTCAGCGTCTTCAGCTCGTCCCACTTCCCGTAGGCGTCCACAAGGTCGATGAAAAGCCCGGCGGAAACCTCCGTCGTGCAGAGATAGCTCGCCGCGTCGGCGCTCTCATGGACGCGCCGGAACTCGAGCGAGTACGAACGCCCGCTCGGCCCCTTCCACGAGTACGTCACCGAGTACCCGTCGGCGTCGTTGACGGTGGTCGTCCACGACAGCCGCCCCGGCCCCTCGCGCGTCAGGTCCAGGTCCTTGCCCTCGGCGAAAGGCTTGAGCCGCGCGCCCATCGTGTTGACCGCCTCCAGGCCATCCAGCCCCAGCCCGGCCACGGCCTGGTTGAAGGCCAGCACCCGTGATTGAAGCTGCTTGATCTGCTCCTTGGGGTCGGGAACGTTCACCGCCGCGACATCCTGCAGGAGCTTCCAGCGCTCGAAGTTGTACCGGGCCCAGGCGGGGAGCTGCGCGATGTCCGCGTCCGCCACACCGTACTTCGCACGCCCGGAGAACGCGGCGTTCACGGCCTCGAAGTTGCCCGCGCTGCGCTCCAGCACGTAGACCGTCCACATCCGCTTGAGCACTTCTTTCGCGCGGCTCTCAAGAGCCGCGCGGCGGGCCGCGTCGGAGACCTGCGCCAGCGCGGGAATGAGCTGCTCATTCAGGATGCGCAGCGCCCCGTCCAGGTCCGCGGGCACGGCGGGGAAACCGATCTCCGGCAGCTTGTTCCACGCGGCCATCGCGGGCGACACCCCTCCGGGCCCCTGCCCGGCGCGGGCGATGAGGTTGATCAGGCGCACGCCGTCTGTGACGGTGGCGACCTGCTGCAGGTCCGCCGCGCGTCCCAGCACGCTCTCCACCGAGGCGCGGATGTCCGCGTACGCGCCGCCGTCGGTCACCGCGCTGTTCACCGACTCATGCAGCGACTTGATCGACTTGTCGCCCGCGGCTTCCTCGTAGGCGTACCCAAGCGATAGCAGCCGCTCGACCTCCACCGCGTCGGCGAGCACGCGCTTCACCCCTTCGATGTACGCCGTCAGCTCCGCCTTCAGCCTCGCCGTGGCCTCGGCATACGCCGGATCATCGCCCGGCATCTTCCCGCTGGAGGTCATCGGTTCGACGCTGCTCGCCAGGGCCCGCTCGCGCCGGGCGTCCACGGCACGCACCGCGGCGTCCACGGCGACCGCCGAGCCGGGCATGGGGGAAACATCCAGCGAAACCGCGAACTGCTCCTCCAGCCCCTTGAGCCACCCCGTCAGCGCCTCAACCTTGGACTTCACCCCCGCCCAGTCCAGCTCCTGATACCGCTCCGGGTCCGCGGCGCGGATGCCGATCGCGAAGGCCTCGCGCAGCGGGACCGACTGGACGATCGCCGCGTCCTTGTTCTGCTGCTCAAGAGAGCGCACGTACCGGGTGAGGACGTCGCGCGCCTCGGCCTTGGCCTTGGTCAGCGACGCCTTCAAGGTGCGCTGGCGCAGAATCGCGTCCTTCACCGCACGGTGCAGCTCCGCCTGCGCGGCCTTCTGCTCGACGGGGGTAAGGTCGGGCTGCTCCCACGGCCGCGCGCGAATCTCGTTGACCTGCGCGATGAACTCGTCCACCTCAATCTGGAGGGCGACCGGATCGGGTGCCCCCTCGATCGTCACGCCGGAGGGGCAGTCCTTGAGTACCGCGCTGAGAAGCCCCGCCAGCTCGGCGATCGGCGCTTCCATCCACTTGTCCGGCCGCGGGTCCTTCTCCGGGTCGATCACCACGATCGCGGCGTCCAGCTCCGCCACCTTCTTATCGAGGGCGGCGAGCTTCGCTTCCGCATCGTTCATGGCGTTGCGCAGCGACCGGACTTCGGCCTGGTCCTTGGGGGCGGGGCGAGAGCGGATCTCATTGACCAGCTCATCGAGGGCCTTGAACTCCGCGTCCAGACCCGTCAGCTCGGTTTCGCGGGCTTCGTCGCCGTTGTCCGCGGCCTTCTTGATTGCGGCGTTCTTGCGTGCCTCGAGATCGTCCACCTGCGCCACGAGGGCCCACTGCGTGCCGCGGGGGTCTTCGGGCGGCCCCTTGCCCGCAACGAGCGCGAAGTAGCCGCCCACGCCCAGCGCCAGCAGAAGCACCGCGGCGATCGCGGCCTTGGCGCCGCCGGAGAGCCCCGCCTTCTTCGGTTCCTTGACGGCCAGGCACGCCGCGAGGCGTGACCGGAGCTCGTCGAAGGACATCAGCGGCGCGCCGGGCTCCGGGTTCAGCAGTGTTTCGCAGAGCTGCCGCAGTTGCTCGCCCGCGGCCCCCATCCGCTGCCACTCGGGAGAGGTGCTGATCGCACCGCCCTTCGGCGGAGGGCGATGGATCACCATCTGGAAGAGCAGGCCCGCCAGCTCGCGGAGGTCCTGGTCGTGCGCACGATTCGCGAGTCGTGAGGAGGGCTCGGGGTCGGTCAGCGCGACCTGGGCGGAATCCACCTCGCCGCGGCCGACCAGCACGTTGCTGGGCTTGAGCTCCCCGTGCCCGCGCCCGCCCGCACGCTCGGCCAGTTCCGTGAGCGCACAGACGACGCCGTCGATGATGTGCGCGATGGACCGAGCGTCCAGCTCGCGCCGGCTGTCGATCATGCGCTGAACGGTCGTGGGGTAGAGGTCCGTCACATAGAAGACGGCCTCGGCGGTGCGCCCGGACTCGTGGATCGGGGCCCAGTGCCCCTCGCCCCCGCCGGCGGGGCCGGAGGGCAGGCTCGCCTGGAGCTGCGCCGCCTCGAGGAACGCGGCGGCCTCCTGCTGCACCACCTCCTCGTCCGCGAAGGTATCCGCCGTGCGATAGATCTTGATCGCGTACAGCGGAGGTCCGGATTGTCCCTGCTCACGCGCAGAGAAGAGCGCAAAGGGCCCGCTCGACGCAAGCTCCTCCACGGCTTCGAATCGCCCGTACACCGCCATATGCGCTCACACTCGCTGACAAAAAAGCACCGGTCGGGTGACCGGTGCCGCCCTCCGGGCGGAGGATATCCGGGACCCAACCTCGTCCGAAATCCTTAGTTCGGATTCTCCATCGGGGTGGGCACGTCGATGCCGCTGCTCTTGATCACGATGTCGATGGTGTTGGTCTTCCAGTAGTTCGTGGTCAGAGGCAGCTCCTTGCGGCGCAGCTCGGGCCCGCCGGGCGCGCCCCGCAGATTCTTCGCGTTGGCGTAGATGAACAGGCGGGTGACCCCGCGGGAGCGCCACGCCTGCCAGATCGGGTCGTTGGCCTTCACCGTCTGAGTGGCGGGAGCGTCGTTGCTGAAGACCAGCGTCTTGGTGTAGTCCTTCGCCCCGGCACGGAAGGGATCGTTGCCGGAGAAGAAGGAATCGACCTTGTACGCCCGCCAGGTCTCGGCGTCGGCCTCCTTGACGCCCACCAGAGCGACCTCAACCTGAGAGAGCTTGCCCGAGGCGCTGTCCCGCAGGCTCACATCCGGCGTGACGTTCAGGTTGTACACGCCCATCTTCGGGGCCCCGCACCCGCCCGCAAGCAGCGCGAACACCCCCACCACAGCCAGCACCAGCACGTTCACAACGTTGCGCTTCATATCACAATCCTCGTTGCCCCCCGGCCTTACCGCCGGGCCGCCCGCAGGCATTCGTTGACTACATCCCGCACGTCCGCGCTCAGGCCCTGATCCGACACGATCAGGCTCCGGACCGCGGTCAACAGAGCGTACAGGTCGTCCAAAACACCGTCAAAGACCCGGTGGATGCCGCCCGGGGGCGCATCCCCAAGGTCGCGGCATCGGCTGTCCGGGCTCATCCCCGTGAACATCCGGATCACCATCGCCAGCGTGCCGAACCACAAGCGCGGCGGCAGCGCCAGGAAGGCTTCATCCGCATCCGCAATCCCCGCCAGCAGACGCTGCGGCCCGAGCGTCGCCGCCCAACGGGGATCGCTCTCGAACACCTTCATCAGACGACTGGGCAGGTCCCCGCCGCTCTCCGCGGCGCGGCCCGCCTCCGCCGCCAGGCTCAGCATCTCGTCCAGCGCCACCGGCAGCGGGTGGCCCGGCCCGGTCAGCAGCGTCCGCACCGCGAGCACGCCCATCGCGTACAGGTCGCAGGGCGAGCTGATCAGCGGCACAAGCTCGAAGCTCACGTCCGGGATCGGCACGCCCAGCGCCGACTTCAGCCGCGCCGTCACGTCCTCCGGCAGCCGCTGCTGGATGGTCCGGACGCGCAGCTCACCGGAGGCCATCGCCTCCTTCGCGTCGATCACCGCGTACAGGTCCACGCGCGTCTGGCCAACGGTGGTCCGCAGCCACAGCAGGTCGTTGCTGCCGGGGGTGAGCCGATCCTGCGTGGAGAGCGTGCCCTCCAGGATCGTCCCGTTGCTCTCGGAGATCACGTTGCGCAGACGCAGCCCGCCCTTGCCGCTGGTCGTGCGGCCCATCGCCGCGGGGGTGTAGACGGAGAGCGCCCCGCCCGTGGGCGTCAGGTAGTACTTCGCCGAGGTTCCTTCGATGGGCAGTTCCACCGCGTCGCCCGGCTCGGCAAGTTCTGCGCGGGCCGTCCACCACAAGGGCAGCGTCGCCGCCCCGCCCGCGAGCCGCACCCGGAAGCTGCGGGCGGTGATGTTCAGCATGGGCACCTGCGAATCCGCGATCGTCGAGCGCACCGCCGCGACCGCGCCGGCCAGCAGCATCAGCTTCAGGTGCAGCGACTCGATCAGCCGCGCGTGCGTTCCCGCGGGGCTGATGTTCAGCCAACCGCCCGCGCGCCCTGGGCCGCCGGAACCACCCATCGCGCCGTGAGCGATGGACTCCAGCAGCTTGTCCGCCGGGCCGGACTCGCCCTCGATCCCGGTGATGGCGTCCACGTACTGCTCATAGGAAAGCGGGGCGAAGGGACGGACCATCATCAGCCCACCGCCGCCGTTGACCGGCACAACCTCGCTGGGCGAGCCAACACCCATCGCCTGCGGGTCCGCTCCCACCACGTCCAGCGGCAGCAGCGCGGTCTCGGCGCCCGCCTCGGGCTGAAAGAGGTGACGGCTGAGCGAGCCGGAATAGGACGGCGCGCCCTTGCTCGCGAGCAGGGCTTCGTCCTTGCACAGCGCCCACGCCGCGCCCGTTCGGCGGTCGCGGGGGGCCAGCGGCACAAGCTTCTTGATGTCGATGAACATCGGCGGCGGGTTGTTCGATTCCCACCCCGTCGAGATCAGCCCCGCGCCTTCGACCTTGGCGTACCCCTCGGCCCGCGCCGCCCAGCGCTGATCAAGAGCCGCGTTGGTCAAGGTCTGGCGATAGCCGGGCAGCGCGGACTGAAGCCCGGTGATGTCCTGCACCCACACCTCAAGCCACTGGTGAACGGCCCCCGCGCCGTCGCACAGACAGCCCAGGTACACCTTCGCGTCCAGCGTCTCGCGGAGCAGCACCAGCGGACCTTCGCCCGCGGGCGCGTTCGTGCGCACAACCACGCACAGCTTCACCACCGCGCCGGCGTCCGCTTCCGTCAACGGCACCGCCCCGTAGCCCTGAGGGAGCGAACGGGGAAGCGCGGCAAAGACGAAGGGTGTGGGCGTCATGGCGGGGGGAGTGTACCCGCGAGGAATGCGAACGTGCAGCGTCGCCGCGATTCAACCGTGACCGAGATAGGCCCGGCGCACCTCGTCGCTCGCGGCAAGCTCCGCCGCGGGGCCTTCCATCACAATCCGCCCGACCTCCAGGACATAGGCGCGGTGGGCGACCTTGAGGGCCATGTGGGCGTTCTGCTCCACAAGGAGGATGGTGGTGCCCTCGGCGTTGATCTCGCGGATGATGCGGAAGATCGTCTGCACGATCTGCGGGGCCAGGCCCAGGCTGGGCTCGTCGAGCAGCAGCAGCCGCGGGCGGGAGAGCAGCGCCCGGGCGATGGCGAGCATCTGCTGCTCGCCGCCGGAGAGCGTGCCGGCCACCTGCTTCAATCGCTCGCGGAGGCGCGGAAAAAGGTCCAGGGCCTTCTCGCGGTCCTTGCGCACCTGATCGTGGTCGCGCCGGGTGAAGGCCCCCATGTCGAGGTTCTCGTCCACCGTGAGGTTGGCGAAGATGCCCCGGCCCTCGGGAGAGTGGGCGACGCCGAGCTGCACGATCTTGTGCGCCGGCGTCCCGGCGATGGGCTTGCCCTCAAACAGCACCTGCCCGCTGGTGGGACGCAGCAGCCCGCTGATGGTGCGCAGCGTCGTGCTCTTGCCCGCGCCGTTGCTCCCGATGAGCGTCACGATCTGCCCCTGCTCCACCTGCACGTTGATGCCGTGCAGGGCGTGAATCGCCCCGTAGTGAACGTTCAGATCCCGGACCTCGAGCATGGGCATGTCAGCACTTCTCCCCCGCGCCTTCGGGCTCGCCCAGGTACGCGGCGATGACCCTGGGGTCCTCCTGCACCTGCTGCGGCGGCCCTTCGGCGATGATCTGCCCGTAATCCAGCACCGTGATCCGCTCGCAGATGTCCATCACCAGGCCCATGTCGTGCTCAATGAGCAGGATGGTCAGGCCGAAGCGGTCACGGACGTTGCGGATCAGCGTGCGAAGCTCGTTCTTCTCCTGCGGGTTCATGCCCGCCGCGGGCTCGTCGAGCAGCAGCAGCGAGGGGCTGGTGGCCAGCGCCCGGGCGATCTCCAGCCGTCGCTGGTCGCCGTAGGGCAGGCTGCGGGCGTCCTCCTTCGCGCGACCGTCCAGCTCGAAAATCTTGAGCAGCTCCATCGAGCGCTCGCGGATGGCCCGCTCCTCGCCGATGCTCCGCGGCGTGCGCAGCACCGCCCCGAGCATCGTCGTCTCCGTGCGCAGGTGGCACGCGATCCGCACGTTGTCCAGCACGGACAAATCGGGGAACAGCCGGATGTTCTGGAACGTCCGGGCCATGCCCGCGTGCGCGCGCTGGTTGGGCTTCAGGCCGTTGAGCCGCCGCCCGCCGAGCGTAATCGTCCCGGTGTCGGGGCTGTACACGCCGGTGAGCAGGTTGAAGACGGTGGTCTTGCCCGCGCCGTTGGGGCCGATGAGCCCGTGCAGACGCCCCGGCGGCAGCTTCAACGAGAAGTTCTGCACCGCCTTGAGCCCGCCGAAGGCGATGGAGATGCTCTCCACGTCCAGCAGCAGTCCGTTCTGCGGGCTCATGGCGTCGGCGCCTTTCCGGCCGTGCCGCTCTTCCCGCCTTCGTCCTTGCGGGGCCGAAGGGGCGGCACATGCCACGCATTCCAGATTTCCCGCACCCCGAACAGGCCCTGCGGGCGGAGGATCATCATCAGAATCAGCGCCAGCGCGTAGAGGATCATGCGGTAGTCCGCAAGGTTGATCCCCTGCGACTCGGCCCAGCGGCGGACCCCCTCATACGCCGCGGCGGAGGCCAGCACGATCACCGCCGATCGCACGCGGCGCTTCGTGAACAGCAGCACCAGCGCCAGCGACGCGATCACCAGCCCCATCATCACCGGCGAGAAGATGCCCGGCGGGCTCCGCAAGAACTCGGGCAGCACGCTGAGAATCGCCGCGGCGATGGCCGCGCCGGAGATCGAGCCCATGCCGCCCAGCACCACCATGATGATGATGTCGAAGCTCTTCATGAAGCCCAGCTCGTTGGCCGAGAGCTGCACGCCGATGGTGTGCGCATACAGCGCCCCGGCCACGCCCGCGAAGAACGCCGCGAGCACGAACGCTCGAACCTTGTACCGCGTGGTCTTGATTCCCATCGCCTCGGCGGCGATCTCGTCCTCGCGGATGGAAAGGAACGCACGCCCGTAGGTGCTCTCCTTCAGGCGGTACGCCACCACCAGCGTCAGCACCGCGAACAGCCACACCCAGAAGAGGCTCGTGTAGAACGGCAGCCCCGTGAAGCCGACGGGCCCGCCCAGATACCGGGGCAGCTCCCACAGCGGCGTCTGCGCGATTTCCTCCGCGTCGTAGAGCGTGTCCGTCGTCTGGCTGGTGATGAGCACGCGCACGATCTCGCCGAAGCCGAGCGTGACGATCGCCAGATAATCACCCCGCAGCCGCAGCGAGGGCAGGCCCACCAGGTATCCGCAGAACGCCGCGATCAAGCCGCCGAGCAGCACCGAGCCCAGGAAGAGCAGGTCCGCGCCGGTCATCAGCGGCCCGCCCTCCGGCGAGAGCCCGCTGAGCACGCCGCCGTACATCGCCGCGTCTCCCCAGAGGCGGTAGGAGGTGTAGTACACGGCGCCCGCGGCGGAGTAGGCCCCCACCGCCATGAACGCCGCGTGACCGAGCGAGAACTGCCCGGTGAACCCGTTCACCATCGTGAGCGAGACCGCGAGGATGACGTTGATCCCCACGTCCAGCGGCACGCGCGAACCCCAGAACTCGTTGTACCCCGAGACCCACGGGCGGATCACGAAGTGGAGCAGCAGCGCGATGCCGATCGCGGCGGCGAGCGGCGCCAGGGCGCGGACCGCCCCCATCAGCGCGCCGTGCACGCCGCCTGGGGTCAGCTCGCGCCCGCGCAGGGCCAGGTTGTGCCGCGTGTCAGCCACTCACACTTTCTCCGTCACGGCCTTGCCCAGAAGCCCGCTGGGCTTGAAGAGCAGTACCAGAATGAGGATGCTGAAGACGTACACGTCGCGCAGCTCGGGAGAGATGTACGCCGTCCCGAAGAACTCCAGCAGGCCGATCAGCAGCCCGCCGAGCATCGCCCCGCGAATGTTCCCGATGCCGCCGATCACCGCCGCCACGAACGCCTTGAGGCCCAGCAGCACCCAGCCCGCCGCGGCGGTCTGGTTCAGACCGGGGTACTTCTGACCCATCAGGAAGCCCGCGGCGGCGGCCAGCGCCGCACCCAGCACGAACGTGAAGCTGATGACCTTGTTGACGTCGATGCCCATGAGCGCGGCGTTACGCTCCGAGAAGCTCACCGCGCGCATCGCCCGGCCGATCCTGGTGTGGAAGACCAGCCGGTCCAGCCCCACCATCAGAACGATGGCCGTGCCGATCACCAGCACGTCCACCAGCCGGATGGGCACGCCCATCTGCCCCTCGCCGCCCGCGATGGTGAACAGCGTCTTGTCGGGCACGAGCGTGGCCATGCGGTCCGGGCGGGTGCCGAACATCCACTTCGTCTGGCCGAGGTTCTGGAGGAAGAGCGAGACGCCGATAGCGGTGATCAGCACGTTGAGGCGCGGCGCGTTGCGCAGGGGCTTGTACGCGAGCCGCTCCACACAGAACCCCACCAGCCCGCACGTCACCATCGCCAGGAGCAGGATCAGCCCGCCGGAAGTGAGCGTGCCGAAGCTCGCCCGGCTGGGCTCGGCAGGGGGCGAGATCGCCAGCACCCACCGGGCCGCGTAAGCCAGCCCCACCGCAACGAACCCCCACACCGCCACCAGGGCCAGCGTGGGGGCCGAACGCACGGGCGGGCAGTAGTCGCACACCGGTTTCGGCAGGCGTGGCCGTACCAGGTGCTCGTAAATCCCGACCAGACCAGCGGCAACAGTCACGCCCAGCAGCGTCTTGATGACCCAGCCCGCCACCGGGGCGGTCTGGACCCCCTCGGCGGCCAGGTCCTGGTCGATGAACCCGGCCACCGCCGCGGCGGAGAAGCTCACCCACGCCCCCAGCACGAAGACGTCGCTGTGCGCAAAGTTGATGAACTTCAGGATGCCGTACACCATCGTGTAGCCCAGCGCGATCAGCGCGTACAGGCTGCCGACAGTGATACCGTCCATCAGGGTTTGAAGGAACTTGTCCAGCACGAGGGTCGGGATTGTAACGGCAAGCGCCTCAACCGCCAGCGCCGCCGAGTCCGTCAAAAGAACCGGCCGCCCCCGTTCGAGAGCGGCCGGAGATGCTTACACGGCCTGTCGGTTCACTTCTTGTCGGACTTGGACGGGTCCACCTCGGCCACGAACACGGGCTGGCCGTTCTTGATCTGTACGATCACGACGCCCTTCTGAGCGTTGTGGTTCTTGTCGATCGTGATGTTCCCGGTGACGCCCTTGAAGTCCTTGGTCTGGGCGATGGCCTCGGCGAGATCGGGGCCGTTCAGGCTCTTGGCCCGCTTCATCGCGTCGAAGAGCACCATCATGGCGTCGTACCCCAGCCCGCCCAGAGCGTCGGGGGTGGCGCCGTACTCCCTCTGGTACTTCTCCACGAAATCCTTCATGTTCGGCTGATCGGGCGAGGAGTGGTTCGAGTAGTAGGAGCCCTCGATGGCGTCCTTGCCGATCGCCGCGAGCTGAGAGGAGTCCCAGCCGTCGCCGCCGATCAGGGGGGCGGTGATGCCCAGCTTGCGGGCCTGGATCGCGATGTTGCCGCCCTCGGTGTAGTAGCCGGGGACGAAGATGATCTCGGGGTTGGCGGCGCGGATGGTGGTGAGCTGCGCGGAGAAGTCCGTATCGCCGCCGTTGTACGCCTGGTCGGCGACGATCTCGCCGCCCAGCTTCTTGAAGGACTTGGTGAAGTCGTCGCGCAAGCCCTTGGAATACGCCTGCGTCTGGTCATACAGGATCGCGGCGCGGGTCAGGCCCAGGTGCTCGCGCGTGAAGGTCGCGATCGCCGCGGCCTGGAACGTGTCGATGAAGCAGACGCGGAAGACGTACTTCTTGCCCGCGGTGACGCGCGCGTTGGTGCTGCTGGGGCTGATCATCGGCACCTTGTTCTGCTCGCAGACCGCGCCGCCCGCCAGCGAAAGGGAGCTGGCCACCTCGCCCAGCACCGCCACCACCTTGTCGCTGGTGATGAGGCGCGTCACGGCGTTGCCCGCCTCCTTGCTCTCGCCCTTGTCGTCGTAGGTGATGAGCTCGATGGGCCGCCCGTTCAGGCCGCCGGCCTCGTTGATCTCCTTCAGGGCCAGGCGGATGCCGTTGTCGGTGGACTGGCCGAAGGTGGCCTCCTTGCCGGTCATCGAAGCGAAGTGCCCCACCTTGATGGGCTGGGCGGACGCCGCGGGCTCCAGGCCGCCGGCCCAGCCGGCCATGCCGACCAGGGCGACAAGCGAACAGAACCCTCGTGCGAGTGCGGAACGGCGATTCATCACATTGATCTCCATGACAGAAGCGGGGAGAACCCGCGAAGATGAAACGAAAGCCTCCCCCCAAGGTAACGGAATCGAGCGGAATCGGGCCACGTTTTGTCGCGCCCCGGCTTTGAGACGTTCGCGCGAGAAATGGGTTCCCCAGGAACCTCCGCTTCGCCCCGAGCACCCCCTGAAACTCCTAACGTCGTTTCCGCCCGAGACTTGCACCAACACAGGCAATAACCCGAGCCGAAACGAAGACACCACGGGAAATTCCTGACGGACCTTCCCGAAACAGGCATCTGAGCATGTGGCCTGAGCAACTGTCCCTGCTCGGGCAGTTCAGAAGTTTGGGAACCCCTATGGGGAAACCCCGCTGCGGCCGCCCTCACCCCTGGCGGTCGCGGTGTTTTTTGGGGAGTGTGAGTCGGAAGAAGTGCGGGCGACAGGAGTTGAACCTGCACAGCCTTGCGGCCACGGGATCCTAAGTCCCGCGCGTCTGCCAGTTCCGCCACGCCCGCGTTTGCCCACATCCTAACCCACGGGCCGGCCCTTCCACCCCTGTGAGTCGGGAAAAGTCACAAGCCGATCCCCCGCTTTCCGAAAGAGGGGGCTGGTACCCCTTTCCGAGACCTTCCCCATGGCCAGCAAATCTTCCTGCGGCTCATTCGGCCCGGTCTTCCTGCGCCTGTGCCTGGGCATCGTGTTCATCTGGGCGGGGCTCGGGAAAGTCATCGGCACGACGGTTGTGAAAGGCGCCGACGCCGCGGCCCTGAAGGAGATGGGCGTCACGCCCAAGACGGCGACCGTGCAGGGCGCCTCCGGCACGCCCGCTCCCGAGAACGGCGATTCGCTGGAAGTCTCGAACGCATACCTACTTGCGCTCATGCTGAAAAACTCCTCCAAGCCCGCGGAGGGGGCCTCGAGGGCTCTGTGGCCACAGCAACTGAGCGACGGCCGCCTGCCGGTGTACTGCGCCTATGCCTGTGTCCTGACGGAACTTGTGGGCGGGGCGCTGGTGCTGGTGGGGGCTTTGACGCGCCTGTGCGCCTTCGGCATCGCCACGGTCATGGCCACGGCGATGTGGCTGACGCAGATCGGGCCGGCGGTGGCCTCGGGCAAGACCAAGTTCGGCTTCCTCCCCGACATACCCGCCTTCGGGCCGGGGTGGGATCACCTGTTCCTCCAGTTCTCCCTGTTCTCGATGGCGATGGCCCTGGTCTGGCTGGGCTGCGGGACGCTGGGCTTGGACCGGGTGCTCTTCCGCCCGCCGCCCCCGCCCAAACCGAAGCCTCAACCCGTTGCCGCGGAATGACTTGCCGAATCCGTCGGCCGGAGGGCACAGGTTGATATACCGTAAGAACGCGGGCAGCCCGCGCTGATGAGTGACCTTCTGCACCAACTCCGCCGGTTGCGCGGCCGTCGCCCCATGCCGGTGACGCCGGTCGTGGTTTCTTTGGGCGTGCACGCCGCGTTTTTGTCGGTGCTGTTCGCCGTGGAACGCGGGCGCGAGCCCCGCGCGGCACGCCTGACAGACGCTCCCGTGGCGGAAACCGTCCTGACGCTCGCTGCGCCCCCGGAGCTTCCCCCCCCGCCGGAACCGCCCCCGCCTCC
>CALJIV010000048.1 GCA_937974035.1 uncultured Phycisphaerales bacterium | reverse complement strand
ACGACCTCTTCCATGCCATCCCCAGACAGAAGCCGAATACGCTGTTTTCTCGGCACTTTTGGAGGGGTCGGAGGACCGGTTTGGACCGTTTTGGACTCGAAACGGGTCAGCGCGCAGGTCAGAAGAGGTTGTGCGTTCGAGTCCGCTTGGTGGCATCGAGAGAAGCCTGGGGCGCGCCCGCTACTGTCTGATCGGGGGTCACCTGTGTCATCGAAGAAACTCAGAATCTTTGTGATTGAGAGTCCCGATCCGCTCGACCTCTTGCAGCGACGGTCGGAGTCCGCTGTCATTCGGGCGGTCGCTCCGCTCTTGGGGCACGAAGCTGTGGACTTCGTGGCGAAGTCGCTCCGAGAGTTGAAGGAGGTCGTCGGCTACATCGCATCACTCTCTCGATCCAACTGTGCCCAACGAACCGAACGGCGGACTTTGTGTATCCACCTCAGCGGTCATGGGAACGAGGACGGGATTGGTCTTGGTTCCGACGAACCGTCTTGGGCTAAGTTGTTCGAAGCGATGCTCTTCATGCCGCTATCGAGGAGATGGGTCGGCGGCTGGGCATTGAATCCTGGTCGACCACAACAGCAGGAAATGCCAAGTAGGCGCTGCTCGAAGCTCTAAGTCCCTACCAGCGCTGCACGCTCAAAGACCTTGAACCTGAGGCGGCTCAGCCACCGGCATGACGTTGGAGAATCCACTTCCAGCCTGGCTGCTGCATAAGGACCGAGGCTGAAATGCGCGCAGGGTGGTTGAGCGCCACCAGGTAGACGCCTCGTCCCCCAAGCTCAACCCGTAGGGGCTCCCCCGAGAGATGACGCCGCTTCCATGCCCTGGCCTCGTGGGGCATGCCCAATGCGTCGTTCAACTCTCTCCACCCCTCTTGCCCGAGCACGGCCACGGTCTTCAGCCGAGGCATGTTCTCGACCGTCCAGATGAACAGCCGCTGGATGAACTGGCGGATGGACGCATCGATCACGAGGTCTCCGCTCTCCTGTCCGTCATTGCGCAGCAGAGGACCTAGGAAGGATGCATACAGCTTGCCGCAGGGCAACTGCTCGGCGAGGGGGACAAGGTTTCGGTTCGTCGGGCGGGCAGGGTTGTGGACCCACGCCCATCCCAGGCCGCCCGTTGACGGCGGGAGAAAGTTCCTGCTGCTGCCTGCGTCCTTGGCCATGAGCAGCACCTCGGCGTTCCAGTCGCCGTACAGGTCTTCGGTTCCGTAGATGTGGGTCTCATCCGGGTAGACCTCAAAGATGCTGGTGTAGTGCGGCTGGGCCCTGAACCCTCTGATGTCATCGGGGATCGGAGGTGTGCTCGCATTCGTTGGGGCTTGCGCCGGAGTTGACTGAACCCGTCGAGGCGCATCGGAACGTGGTCGCCGTGCTGTGTCCAGAGGCTCTTGCGCCGGCAGCAGGACCTGTTGGTCTCGCTCGGAGATGACACCCCGAGCCTGTGCTACCCGAATCTGCTTCAGCACGGCCGGCAGTCTTTCTGTCCAGAGTTCTAGTTGACGGGCAACCTCCAGTGCGGCCATGCGGAGGTCAGGATCGCCGTTCTTAGGCCACCATCGATCAGAAACCGTTCGACCTGAGAAGGCCGGGGTTGCTCCCTCCATCCACGCTGCGGCGGAGCCCTTGTACTCGAAGCCCGTGTGAGCACCCGCATCCAGCAGCGCCTTGAGAATCTGGTTCCTTGTGGCCTCATCCGTGACCGGGTTTGCACGCCAGAAGACCCCAAGCCTGCTGGCGCTGGTCTCAGCCCAGAAGTCCAGAGTGAGCCAACATGATTCGGGCGCGACCGGGCTCGCCCCGCACGGGGGCAAGACTTCCTGGAGACTCCTGGGAATCGTGCGAACGAGGTTGCTCGTCATGCTGACGACTCGCCATTCAGGATTCTGCCCGACCACTTTGACGATGGTTTCGATGATCTCACCCGCAGCAGAGGTCATGCGGCGACGACTATACCTTGGCCCTGTCGGGCGGTGAACCACGGGTTACCTGCGGCCAGGTATGCTGAACCCGCTCGATACCCAAGGACATTCAGCGTGTCTGATGATGGCGACATTGACAGGGAGGGTGGGGATGACAGTGAGGGAGGTCCCTCATGCCCCTACTGCGTGGCGGTCAGAGACTGTGAGCATCAAATCCTGTTCTGGTCAGGCTGCAACGGCGACTGGAACGGTGTCCTCGCCGAGGGGACGGAATCGCTACAAGGAGACCTCATCAAGGCCATCTGGTCCGCCATCAAGCGGCGAGGCAAACAGGCGGTGAAGGAGGCTCGGTGGCCCGCTCCGCTCGACGCACTCATCAACGAGTCCGTTCGATACGGGTTCGCTCCGCAAGGCCCGGATCACTCTGACTGGTACGGCCCTGTCCGCACGTACTGGTGCGACCTTGCCGACCAAGCACCTGGAAGCACCCGTGAGGAGTGGAGTTTCGACTCTGAGAACCCAGCAGTAGGTGCGGACAGTTTCGGGATCGTCTTCGCCCAAGACCCGCATGCGGCTGTATCAGCGGTTCGAGACTCCTGCCGTGCCCACGTTGAACTGCTCACTCGGTTCGCTGATTGCGACTAGAACATCCTCAATAGGGTGGGTCAGAGCGCAGGTCAGACTGGGTCAGAGGATTTCTGTTTGCCCAACGAAAAACGCCGCAAACCCTCTGGTTCACGGCGTTCTCGTTCAAGTGGAGGCGATGAGACTCGAACTCACGACCTCTTCCATGCCATGGAAGCGCTCTACCAATTGAGCTACGCCCCCGTCTGTGGGTACCTGGTTGTCGCCGACCCAGGCTTTTCGGCCCGGCTCGGGCGGGTGGCTAGCCCGCAGATGGCATCGTAGGGGAGCGTTCCGAGTGGTCAAGCCTCCCCCCCAGCGCCCTTTCGATCCCTTCCACCACCCGCTCCAGCCCGATCCGGTCGATCCGGCACCGTTCCGGGTGGTCCTCGGCCAGCTCCGTCTCCGGCAGGGTGGGGTCCGCCGAGATGACCTCCTCCCGCGCCGGGATCACCGTCCAGCGGTAATCCGTCGGTCCGAAAAGCGACACGAGGGGCACGCCAAAGGCCGCCGCGATGTGCCGCGGCCCGGTGTCGTTCGTCACCATCAGGCCGCTGCGCTTCACCAAGGCCTTGAGCGTCCCGAGGCTGATCCCCAGCCGCGGGAGTTCCACCGCCCCCGGACATCCCGCGGCAATCTCCGCCGCCAGCTCCACCTCCGCGGGTGAGCCGTTGACCAGCACCCGCATCCCCCACCGCTCCCGCAGCAGCCGTCCCACCGCCGCGTAACGGTCCGCCGGCCAACGCTTCGCGGGGTTGTTCCCCCCCGGATTCAGCACCGCCAGGCGCTCCCCTGGGGCGACCCCGGCCCGCTCCAGCAGTTCTTCGGCCCCCCGTTCTTCCTCCGTCGTGGTGGCAAGCTCCATCGGCCCTGGGCGAGAGTCCGGCTGGTGCAACAGAAAGCGCTGGGCCAGCGTCCAGTAGTACTCCACCGCGGGCACCACCGCCCATCCGCCCCCCGGCCGCTTCGGAGCGGGCATCCGATCCGTGAGCAGCAGGCCCCGGGCGTCGCGGTCGTACCCGATCCGGCGCGGAATCCCCGCCAGGCGCGTCACCAGAGCCGTGGAGAAGGAGTTGGTCAGCAGGATCGCCGCCTCGTACCGGCGCGGACGGACCTTCGCCGCCACCAGCTTCGGCCCCATCACCCCGCTGGCGCGATCGACGTGCAGCTCGTCGAAGAAGTCTGTCCCCGCCAGAAGCTGGTCGATCCCCGGCCGCACCAGCCCGCCGATGAACGTCCCCTTGAACCGTGCGCGCAGGGCACGCAGCGTGGGCGTCGCCATCACCGCGTCGCCGACCCAGCTCGGCACCACCACCAGCAGCCGCAGCGGAACCCCGCTCATTCCCCTCCTCCGGAGGGGGTCCGCCAGAGCGGCCCGGCCCCGTATCGACCCTCGTACCAACCGCCGGTGCTCCGCCGCAGCTCCGCCGCGTAGCCCACCGCCGTTACTTCGTCCGTCTCCAGCGTCACCGCCAGAGCCGAGCCGTCCGACTCCACGCGGACGACTTCGATCCCGTACCGCTCCGCCAGCGCCCTCGCCGCGGCTTCCACGGTGGCGCGCACGCGCTCATCGTTGAGCGCTCCTTCGCTCGCCGCGTGCAGCGTGATGGTCGTCGTCTCGCTCATCCAAGCACCACACGCGCCGCCGCGGCAAGGTCCGGCAGCGGCAGGCCGGGCCCGATCCGCAGGCACCGCGCCGGGTCCAGCCCCGCCGCGATCCCCGCCTGAATGTCCCGCTCCGCGTCCCCGATCAGCCAGCTCTGCCGCAGGTCCAGCCCCAGGTCCGCCGCGGCTGCAAGAACCATGCCGGGGGCGGGCTTGCGCCAGGGGTGTTCGTGCGCAAACTCCGGCACCGTGCCTCTGGGGTGGTAGGGGCAAAAATAGAAGCGGTCGATCAGCGGCTGCCCGTGAACGCTCAGCAGCTCGCCGACGCGCCGGTTCACTTCCTCCACACGCTGCACCGTCGCCCCGCCCCGCGCCACCACCCCCTGGTTGCTCACCACGACCAGCGCGTACCCGGCGTTCTTCATCGCCGCGCATGCTTCAAGGACGCCGGGCAGGAGCCGCACGAGCGCGGGGTCTGTGAGATCCCCGGGGGCCGCGGGGGGAGGCGGTGGCGGCAGCCCGTTGCACTCGATCAGCGTGTCGTCGCGGTCCAGAAACACGGCGCGCATCGGGCCCCACTCTAGCGTCTTCTCACCGCCTTACCGCCGCCCCGCCGATACCTCCCGGTATGACCGCCCCGCCCCCGGTGCGCGCACGCTGGAAAGCCCGCCTGTTCACCCTCATCGTCGGCGCGGCGGTGGCTGTGGGTCTGGCCGCATACCTCCACGACTTGCAGTCCTCCCTTGTCTCCGCGGCTCGGGCTCAGGCGATGCTCGACGCCAGCCGCCCGCCCCGGCCGGTCGCCGACGTCGCCCAGGCGGTCCGTGCAATGAAGCTCGTCACCGTCGAGATCGACACCACCGTCAAGGTGGAGCGCACCGACGAGAGTTGGCGGGGCGACGTGGCCGTCGCCATCGAGGCCCCCGTCCGCCTCTCCTACGGCGTGGACCTCTCGCGTCTCAGCGTCGATTCCGTCACGTTCAAGAGCCTGCTGGGGGGCCGGCCCGCGTACCAGGTCCGTATTCCGCGCCCAACGCGGATTGCTACGGAGGTTTTTCACGAGTCCACAGCGCCGCTGGTGCAGTTGGGGTGGCTGCGTCTGCGCAGCCGCGCGGGCGAGTATTACCTCAGCCAGGCCCGCAAGGACCTGACCGACGAAGCGCGGGAGTTGGTGCTCCTCCCCGAGGACGCCGCCCGCGTCGAGCAAGTGACCCGCCAGCAGGTCGAGCGTCTCGTCCGCACCCTGGTCGGCGACGAAGCCGACGTGACCGTTGAGTTCGAGGACGCCGAGTGATCCGCACGTTGTGGCGCGCCAGGTGGAACGTGCTCCGGCTGCTGATCGCCGCGGCGATTCTGTACGTCTTTGCGACGGACACCGGCGCGCGCATCGCCCGCCTTCAGCTCGCCTCGCTCCCGGACTTTGACTATGCCGCGGAAGTGCGGGCTCTGCGCGAGCAGGGGCGGCTGGGCGAGGCGCTGGTGATCGCGGATGCGGGACTCGAGGACGCAGACCTCAGCCCCGAGGCACGCGCTGCGATTGTGCAGGAGCGCGACCTGACCGTGGCGCGGCAGAACAGCGTCCTGCAGGCGCTGCTCGCCGCTGGAAAGGGAGCGCTGACGGGCGATGCGGACTCCCTCGAAGGGCTCATCGGGGCGGTCGCCACGGACTTCTTCATCGTCGGCGACCTGCGCGACCTGGTGATCGAGGGGGGCAAGCAGGTGATCGACGGCGACGGTGACGGCGTCATCCTCACGCTCTCGGTGCTGGGTGTGGTCACAACTTTGGCGCCGGAGGTGGACTGGGTGCCCTCGCTGCTCAAAGCCGCGGCAAGGGCGGGAACACTCACGCCTCGAATGGCCGAGTTTCTCAAGAACGCCATCAAGCGCAAAAGGACGGCGGAGATCATGCCGCTGTTCGACGACCTGCGCGCGATCTCATCCCACGCCTCACCCGGCGGGGCGATGCGCCTGCTGCGGCACTGCGAAGATCCGCGCGACGCCGCGGCTATTGCCCGCTACCTGGAGAACACCGGCCGCCGGGGGGCGTTCGCCCTGCACATCACCGGCGCGCACGGGGCGGACCTTGTGAAACGGGGCGAGCACACGCTGCTGATCAAGGCGGCGCGCAAGGGCCGGCCCGGCGCGGCGATGCTCCGCAACCCCTCCATGAAGGCCCTCATGCGCCCGCACCCGCTCCTCGGCGTCGCCAAGGCCTTGTGGAAGGGCAACGCGGAAAAGACGCTCTCGCGCCTGCTCGACCGCATCGACCCCGGCGCGTGGTGGCTCGTCCCCGCCCTCGCGGCGTGGGTGGTCATCGAGCTTTCCCTGCTCGTTCAGCGCTTCCGCCCCCGGCGCGCCGCTCCGACCCCCGCCCCCTGAAATGCGAAAGAGCCCTCAATGGGGCTCTTTCTCGTCTGGAGTGCTCGTTGATGCTCACGCGGCCCGCGGGCGGTCGTCGTCGTCGTTGGTGTTCAGCAGGATCGTGAGCCGGTCGAGGTGCCGCTGAACTTCATCCAGGGCTCGCTCGGCGTCGTGCGTTTCGCCGTCGAGCCTGGGCTGCCAGCGCCCGATCCGGCTGACCGTGCGAGGGAAGGGAATCGCGTCGGAATCCTCGGGCTCGAAACCGCGCAGTCGAAGGTTCGGCATGTCATCTGCTCCCATGGCGCGAACGCGCCGGCTAGGGAGCATCGGATAGATCTCAGCGGAGCTTGGGTGAGTGAGTTTCATGGTCCCTTCCCTGGGCACAAGCAGCCGTTTCATCCCGCAGGGCCATCCTGGCCTTACGTCCTGTAAGTGATTTCACAGATCGGCGTTCGCCCGGTCGGAGCCGGAATAGTGCCGCGATTGCCCTTCGGCCGCGACTTATCGGACGCTACCGCTCCCCCGCGTTGTCCTCGCCGTCGCCCATGCCCTCGGGGTAGGGGGTCACCTCATCGATCATGTTCAGGTCTTCATCAGGGCGGCTGATGAGCCCCTGATCCTCTGCCCCATTCAGGTCATCCTTGAGATCGAGCCCCGGTTCCTCCAGGTCCTGGCGGAGCTGGGCGAGCGCCGCCCGCACCTGCGAGCGCTCGAGCTTGATGTCCACGTGGTGCTGGTCCGTGGGCGAGTCCACGTTCATCTCCTCCGGCCTGTTTTCCAGGTGGAAGTCGATGCGGATGGTCACGCGGTCGCCCTTGTCGCCCACCACCGAGAACTTCAGCTCCGGCGCGAGCATCTCCAGTTCCCCGATGACGGGCCGCAGACCCACGAGCCCCTCCAGCCATTCGGCCAGCGCGGTGATCTCGAAGAGGTTCAGGCAGGGAGCGGTTTCCTCCCACTCTTCCTGCGGCGTCGCGACCCTGAAGGCGATGGTGACCGCGGTGTCGTCTCCGTAGGAGTCCTGGATGTCGTCGAGACGGTCGGCGATCAGCCCCAGTTCAAACTCGGTCCCGTTCTCGCCCGCGAGCAGCATGGCCATGATGCGTCCTTTCGCATGGACCATACCCCTGCCCGCGATCATGACCTGCCGCGTGAATGGTGATTCATCAACGTATTAGCAGCCGGCGTGAGCCCGCGCGTCGGGCGCTTGCCCGACACAGGCTTGTTTATCCCTGGATCACGTACTCATCCTCGAGCACGCGCTCGCCGTCTTCCGAGGGCGTGCGCATCGTGACGCGCACCTTCACCCAGCCGCCGTTGCGGACCGCGTCCGCGACCCACGCCGGGGCCACCAGCGGGATGCGATAGGTTCTCGTCGCGGCGTCGAAGCGGCGGGTGTTGCTCTCGGGGTGCTCCATGCCGCCCACTTCCCAGGTGAGGTCCTGCGTCTCAGTGTTCGGGCCCGCGCCGCCGGGGCGGTAGAGCTCCACCATCACCGGGCCCAGGCCCTTGACCGAATCCCCGTAGCGGTCCAGCAGCTCGAAGTGCAGGATGAGCTGCGATTGATCCGGGGCCGCGCCGGCACGCTCCCAGCCCGACTCGACGTGCGTCAGGGGATGGATGCGCAGGGCGGTGGGCGAGAAGGGGTACGCCGCGATGACGCCCGCATCGACGGGCAGCGCCGGATCGGACCGCCCGGTGTGAAAGGCGCAGCCGGGGAGGACGAGCAGGAGGGTCAGAGAGACACATCGCCGCATAAGCAACGGTATGGAGGACGGCGAACGCGGTCCTTGAAACAGGCCCGGACGATGCCCCCGGCCCAGCGCCGAGAGCGTTGACACAATGTGCCACAGCGAACAAGCAGGGGAGCGGGCGTTTCTTGCGTTGCTGGCGCCCTGAAAAATCCCTCTGGCAAGCCATCCAAGCCGAGACGCCGGAAGCGTTCGCCTCCTCCCTACCCTTCCCCGCCATGTTCTCCCCCCTCCCCGAAGTTCTCGAAGAGCTCCGCCAGGGCCGCATGATCGTCCTCACCGACGACGAAAACCGCGAGAACGAGGGAGACCTCGTCTGCCCCGCGCAGTTCATCACGCCCGAGCGCATCACCTTCATGCTTCAGAACGCGCTTGGGTACATGTGCCTCTCGCTCACCGAGGCCGACTGCGACCGCCTCAACCTGCACCCGCAGTCCCCCGTCAACACCACCGTCCGGGGCACGCCTTTCACCGTATCCATCGACCTGCACCCCAAGCACGGCGGCACCACCGGCGTTTCCGCCAAGGAGCGCGCCAAGTGCATCCTCATGGCGATCGACCCGCGCTCCACCCCAGATGACTTCGTGCGCCCGGGGCACATCAACCCGCTGCGCTCGCGCGACGGAGGCGTGCTCGTCCGCACGGGGCAGACGGAGGGCTCGCTGGACCTCTGCCGCCTCGCGGGGCTGTACCCCGCCGCGGTGATCATCGAGATCATGAAGCCCGACGGGGAGATGGCCCGCGTGCCGGACCTCGTCGAGTTCTGCGCCAAGCACAACCTCAAGATGTGCTCCGTGGCGCAGATCATCGAGCACCGCCTGCGGCGGGAGTCGCTGGTCCGCCGGCTGCCGCCTTACGAGGGCCGCCCGCTCCACACCGCCTACGGCACCTTCAACACCCTGCTCTTCCAGAGCGTGGTGGACCCGCTGCCGCACCTCGTGCTCACCGCAGGCGGCGTGGGCCGCCCGTCGGGGCCGGGAGCCGCGGAGGCCGCCCCGACCGACCGCCCCACCCTCGTGCGGATGCACCGCCGCCACCTGCTGGGGGATGTCTTCGGCTCCATAGAAGCGGGCGCGGAGGGCCCCTCGGGGGACACGCTCCGCGCCGCCATGCGGGCCATTCAGGAAGAGGGGCGCGGCGCGATCGTCTATCTCCGCACCAACAACCCCGCCGACGAATCCGCCTCGCTCGAGGCGATGCTCCAGTCCCTGGGCCGCCCCCGGAACCCCGACGCCCCGGACCTGGAGGCCCACCCCCACCTGCTCCGGGAGTTCGGCGTCGGCTGCCAGATCCTCCGCAACCTGGGGCTTTCCAAGCTCCGGCTGCTCACCAACAGCAACACCGAGCTGCCGGGGCTCGAGGCCTTCGGCCTCTCCATCGTCGAGCGCGTGCCCGTGCCGCTCACCCCAGTGCGGTGACGCTGCCAAGCAAGCCGCGACTGAACCTGATCGCCTCCTATCCTCACGCCGTGTCCAAGCCTCTGATGCGAAACCTGGGCGAGTTCTTCGGCCACATCGCCAAGGGCCTGCGCACCGACCCTGCAGCGCCCAAGCCCGCCGCGCCGAAGGTCGTCACCCGTCAGACCATCGAGGAAGAAGAGCGTCAGACCCCGCAGGGGAAGGTTGTTCTGCGCCGCACCATCATCGAGGAGGTCGAGCTTCCTCCCGGCACGCCGCCGCCGCGGGGCGATCAGCCCCCGGCATCGAGCGCCTGATCGAAGATCACCGGCGCGAGCTGCTTCTGGACCGGCCGCCGGATCGTGAGCCGGTTTTTCTCGTGGAGCGTCCCGACGACCTGCCTCGAGAAGAAGAACTCCGCGAGGTGCTGCGCGAGCCGCGTCCGCGTGACGAGGTGCTTCGAGAGCTTCGCCCGCGCGTCGAACCGCCGGAGCGCGTGCCTGTCCGCGAAGTGGAGCGAGATCCGCTCGACCGTCCGCGGCTGGAAGCAGCTCCACGCCGCGACGACGGCTTCTTGCGCGATGAACTGCGCGAAGATGAACTGCGCGAAGATGAGCCGCGCGAGGATGAGCCTCGCGAAGAAGAGCCGCCCTTCGACGAACGCCGCGATCTGCTCGCGGAATCGCCCATGCCCGAGCCGCCGCGGTTCCCGCCGCCGTAGATCTTGTTCACGGTCGCCCACGCGCGGCGTTCGGCCTCGTCCTCGCCCACGCCCCGGTCCTCGTAACCCTCCTCGATGTGCTCGGCCTGTCTGCGCTGCTTGCTCGAGTAACTGGACTTGTCGCCGCGTGGCATGGTCGTGGTTCCTTTCTTGGAAAGACGTTCGCGCACCCCGAACCCGGTGTAAGCGTTCCCCACCCTGACGCTTTCACTTATGCCCCAGGTGAACTGCCCCTGAAATGCGCGGCGGGGCTGTCTCGCGTGCGCGGGTTGACGCGCAGGCGCATCCCGGCCTGTTCGTTAGACTGCCGCGCCAGGAGGGCACCATGCCGAAGCGACCAAGCCGCCGTGAGGTCATCAAGCTCGCGGGCTTCGCCGCCGCGGGCCTCTGCCTGCCGGCGTTCCCAGTCTTGGCGCACGTTCCCACTCGCCCGCCCGCGCCACGCAAGCGCGTCCTGCGCATCGCCCACCTCACCGACATCCACGTTCAGCCCGAACGCCGCGGCGGGGAGGGCTTCGCGGCGTGCCTCCGGCACGTCAACAGTCTCGCCGATCGCCCGGACCTGATCATCACAGGCGGCGACCAGGTCATGGACACCTTCGAGCAGGGGCGCGAACGCAGCAAGGTGCTCTGGGACCTCTGGAACGCCTGCCTCAAGAACGACAACGGCATCCCCGCCGCCCACGTGCTGGGCAACCATGACATATGGGGCTGGAACAAGAAGAAGAGCAAGTGCACCGGCAATGAACCTGGGTACGGCAAGGCGTGGGCGTGCGAGCAGTTCGGTCGCGACAAGCCCTACACCTCCTTCGACCGCAACGGCTGGCACTTCATCCTGCTCGACTCCATCCAGCCCAAGGGGGACGGCTACATCGCCCGCCTCGACGATGAGCAGTTCGCGTGGCTGGAGGCAGACCTGAAGTCCCTCCCCGCCGCGACACCCGTCGCCATTTTCTCGCACGTGCCCATCTTCGCCGTGTGCGTCTTCTCGGGCGCGAAGACCAAGAACGACCCGGACAACTGGCGCGTCTCCGGCGGCCTGATGCACAGCGACGCCCGCCGCCTGCACGCCCTCTTCCTCAAGCACCCCGGCGTGAAGCTCTGCGTCAGCGGGCACATCCACGAGCGCGACCGCGTCGAGTACTGCGGCGTCACCTACGTCTGCGATGGCGCCGTCTGCGGACGCTGGTGGAGGGGCCGCCACGCCCAGTGCGACGAGGGCTACGGCACCTTCGACCTCTTCGACGACGGCACCTTCAGCCACGAGTACCACACCTTCGGGTGGAAGGCCGGCGCCTGAAGCCCGCGGCTTCGGCCCTCAGGATCAGCCCCTTCCCGGGCGACCCTTTGCCCCGCACAAAGCCTCTTTTGGGCCTCAAACCCGCCAACTGGGTGGCCTTTGGGCCTGATGTGGGTTAGCTTCGCCCGTGGAAGTTGCGATGGCTGTCCGTCCGTCCGTTTTTTTGGCCCTTGCGCTCGCCGCGCCGCTCGCTGTGGGTCAGCCCGTGCCGCGCGCGGTTATTCCGCCCGAGCTCGCCCACGCCATTGTCCACGGCGACACGCGCATCGTGATCGTCGGGGACAGCATCTCCGTCAACAGCATGGGCGATCCCCAGGGCTTTGCCCACTCTCCCCTCGGCGTCGGCATCGCCCGACAGTGGCGGCCTGATGCCTGGCGCGGCCTCTACGCCCCCACCGCCTCCGTCGTCCCCGGCGGGTACCAGACCACCCGCGGCGTGGGCGCCTCCTGCTACGACTTCCCCGACGCCACCGAGTCGCCCACGCCTATGACCCCCGAAACCCCCTGGCCCGGCAACATCCAGGGCTTCGGAACCGAGGTCGGCTTGCGCGTCCAGTTCAACGGCGGCGGCGAGCAATGGTGGAACCCCCGCGCCAGCTTCCGCCTCTACAACTCCGAGTGGCAGGGGGCCAGCCCCGTCTCGCGCGAGCTGCTCCGTCGGCCCAACCTCCACGTCCGCAACATCGTCTACACCAGCCCCGCCATGGTGGGCATCCAGGATCTGGTCATCAGCATGTACAACGAGACCGGGGCTGCGGTCCACCTGGGCGATCTCACCTCCGCGCCGGTCGATAACAGCCGCACGGGCTGGGTGGGCGTGGACTTCCCCGTCGGCCCCGCGCTGCCTCCGGCCTTCGACCGCGAGGCCCACGACCTGCGGATCGACGTGCTGCCGCGCACGGCCGGGAATCAGGCCGAGTACATCACCAACGGCGTTCTTTTCTATGACCCTTCCACGCCGGGCCTGCAGGTTCATGCCATCGCTCAGGGAGGCTGGAACGCGCTGGACCACGTGACCACCACGGGTGATTACCGCGGCTATTCCGACCTGGGCATCCAGGAGAACCTGCGCGTCATGGGCTTCGCCGATCCCGGCGTCACGCCCGTGGTGATGATCACCATCGGCTCCAACGTCGGCCCCGGGGAGTCCGACGCTCAGGGCGCCACCGAACTCTTCAGCGACCGCGTCCGGCAGATCATCGCGCGTTACGACGCCGCGCTCGACGCCATCGGCGCTCCCGAGCCCTACTTCCTGCTGGTGGGCATGTATTCGCTGGACCTGCCGCCGGATAACTACGGGCGCGACCGTGCCCGCCGCATGTACGAGATCAGCCAGGAAGCCCCGCGCCGGGCCTTCATCAACCTCAACCTCATCCTCGGCACCAAGGGGCAGGACTTCAACGCCGCGTGGTACTTCCGCCAGGCGGAGACGACCGTCACGCAGACCGCCCTGCCGGGCTCGCCCATCAACGTCGCTTCGACGGCGTTGTTCATCCGGGCGAACGATTACTTCTACGCGACCGACGGAGTGACCGGGCAGCTCGGCACGTTCAACTCGTACACCGCGACGCAGCTCCTGGGCACGTCGTTCTCATCGCCCATCCCCGTCGGGGCGCGCCTCACGCCGGGCGCGGGCGATGTTCACCTCTCCCGCGCCGGGTCCGACCGCGTCGCGCAGGCGATGTGGGAGGAGATCATCGCCGCGCTGCCCGCCCCGTGCAGGCCCGACTACGACCTCGACGGCGACCCCGGAACCGACGCCGATATCGAAGCCTTCTTCGCCTGCCTCGCAGGCGACTGCTGCCCCGTCTGCTCGCCCGACTATGACGGCGACGGAGATCCGGGCACCGACGCGGACATCGAGGCGTTCTTCCGTGTGCTCGCGGGGCACCCCTGCTAACCCTCGCGCGCGGCGACCAGCACGATCCAGTCTTCGCCCAGCTCCGACGGATCCGCCGGACGCGCCGGCTCTCCGGGCGCAAGGTTCAAGTCGCTGTACACCGCCGTGGAGGTGAATCCCGCTTCCTCCATTGCCTCGCGAAGCTCGGGGATCGACCACAGCCGCCAGCGGTACACGAACGCGCGCGGCAGGTCCGCCGCAAGATCACCGTTCTCCAGCACGCGGAACGAAATGGAGTTGGTCACCATCCCTGTGGTCGGGTCCGCCTCCTCCTGCTGCCAGAGGTACTTGACGATCTCCGCGCCGCGGCCGGTGTGGGTGCGCTCGAGGCTCCCCTTGCGCCACTGCCCGGCCCCGCCGTAGGTGTCGCAGGCGAAGATCCCCCCGCCGAAGCCGCCGTTGCCTCGTTTCAGCCGCTCGCGCGAACGCCGCAGGTATCGCACCAGCGCCTCGCGCGTGTGGCAGTAGCCGATCGAGAAGTTCCCGACGAACACCACATCCGCCGGGGTTGTGTCCTCACACCTCAGCGCGTCGGCCTGCACCAGCTCCAGCCGGTCCGCCACGTCCTCCGCCACGGCACGCGCCTTCGCCCGCGCGAGTGTTTCCGCGTCGAGGTCCGTGCAGAAAGCACGCGCGGCGTCACCGCGCGACCTTCCTTCCATCGCCCACCGGCGGGCGACCGCCGCCGTGCCGCAGAAGTCCTCCCGCAGCAGGAGCGGCTCGCCCCCGTGCACGGCGCGCAGAAGCGACACGACGTGACGTGGCGACTGCACGCACAGCTCGTAGCAATCGAAATGATCCAACACCCCTTTCTCTCCGGTGAGCAATCGCCAACAAACCCCGGAGCTTACCCCCGCCGTTCAACGCCCTTCCACGCCCGGTGAACGGCCCTCTCATCCCGCCTCGCCACGATCCAGCAACCTGCGCCTGTTGCCGCGGGGGGAGTGCTGAGATGCCCGGCAGGCGACGCCAGCCCATCGCCCACGAGACAGCCCACGGCTTTTACACCGACGTGCTGGCGGTTCTGTCGCAGTCCCACGTGCCCTTCCTGGTGGGCGGGGGATGGGCGGTGATCGCCTACACCCAGATCGACCGCGCGACGAAGGACATCGACATCTTCTGCCGCGCGGGCGACTTTCCCAGGCTGCTGAACTTCTGCCGCGAGGCGGGCTACGCGGTCGCTGTGGAGGATGAGCGGTGGATCGCGAAGATCCGCAGCGGGCGCTACTTCTGCGACGTCATCTTCTCCTCCGCGAACGCCGTCGCGCCGGTGAACGACCACTGGTTCAGCCAGGTCTGCTGGGGCACCGTGCTGGGCGTGAAGGTCCGCCTGCTTCCGCCCACAGAGCTGATCTGGAGCAAGGCGCTCATCATGGACCGCACCCGCTATGACGGGAACGACGTCGCCCACGTCATCATGAAGCAGCACTACCACATCAACTGGCGGCGGCTGCTCAGCCACATGAACCAGTATTGGGAAGTGCTGCTCGTACACCTTCTGCTCTTCCGGTTCATCTATCCCAGCATGCGGCACGTCGTGCCCAACTGGCTCCTGGACGAGCTGCTGGCGCGGCTTGACGCCCAGCGGCGGCTTCCCGACGCGACGAAGCGCGCCTGCCGCGGCAGGATCTTCTCCCGCGAGGACTACCAGACCGACGTCGCCCGCTGGGGCTACGCGGACCTCATCGGAGACCACCGCAAGTGAACGAGCTGCCCGATCAGCCCAGCCGCATCCGCATCGCCGCGATGGCCGACCTGCACGTCCACAAGGACCGCCACGCGGAGCTGCGTGCGCTCTTCACCGATATCTCCCAGCACGCCGACGTGCTCCTCCTCTGCGGCGACTTGACCAACCTGGGGATGCCCGAAGAGGCGCAGCACCTTGCCACAGACCTGGCCACCCTGCGCATCCCCGTGCTCGCGGTGCTGGGCAACCACGATTACCACTCCGGGCGCACGGAGGACCTTCGCGCGATCCTGCGCAAGTCGCACGTGGTGTTTCTGGACGAAGACGAGACGTTTCAACTGGAGGACGTGGGCTTCGCGGGCGTGAAGGGCTTCGGCGGGGGCTTCTCCGCGCACATGCTCTCCTCCTTCGGCGAAGAGGCCACCAAGCACTTCGTGGGCGAGGCGGTGAA
Source organism: uncultured Phycisphaerales bacterium (assembly GCA_937974035.1). Lineage (GTDB taxonomy): Bacteria > Planctomycetota > Phycisphaerae > Phycisphaerales > UBA1924 > JAEYTB01. The sequence continues at coordinate 50,265 of CALJIV010000048.1, read as the reverse complement.
GGAATCGCTGGCGCTGGAGCACGCCATGCAGCGCATCGACGCACCGCGCATCGTCGTCGCGCTGCACTACTCCCCCGTGCTCCAGACAGCCGTGGGCGAGCCGGCGGAAATCTTCCCCTTCCTCGGATGCTCGCGCCTCGCGGAGACCATCGACCGCTTCAACGTCGTCGCGGCGTTCCACGGCCACGCCCACCGCGGCTCGCCCACCGGCCGCACCCCCAAGGGCGTCCCCGTCTATAACGTCGCGATGGAACTGATGTTGAAGCTCCACCAGCGCCCCTACGCCGTCGTCGAGGTCTGACGGACGCCAAACCTGAGTAAGCCTTCATTCGTAAACTGCCGTGCAGGCCGCATCGGCCCCGTCCGCTCCATCGAACCAGCCCTGGGAGCACCCGCAATGAAGCCCTTTACCCTCGCTCTCCTGGTGGGCCTCCTGCTCGGAGCCCTGCTCACGGCAGCCACCCTCTTCGCCCAGCCGGGGAAGGGCCAACCCGACACAATTCAGCCCAGCAAGCTTGGGAAGCCAGCCATGCAGACTCACGCGCCAGCCAAGTCACCCGAGTATTCCAAGTCCGGCTACGACATCCGCCCGCTGCCGCAGGCCCGCATCGACGAGCTTGCCGCGAAGCTCGGCGAGGAAGAGGTCCGCGTCATTCTCGCCAAGGGCACCGAGCCCCCCTTCTGCGGCAACCTGCTGGACAACAAGAAGGAGGGCGTTTACGTCTGTAAGCTCTGCGGCCTGCCCCTGTTCTCCTCCGACGCCAAGTTCGACTCCGGCACCGGCTGGCCCAGCTTCTTCCAGCCCTTCGACAAGGACCACGTCGCCGTTCAGGAAGACCGCTCCCACGGCATGATCCGCGACGAAATCCTCTGCCGCCGCTGCGGCGCGCACCTCGGCCACGTCTTCAACGACGGCCCGCGCCCCACGGGGCTCCGTTACTGCCTGAACTCCGTCTCGCTGGACTTCATCGAGAAGAAGGAGGGCAAGCTGGACCTGCCTCCCGCGAGCCGGCCCGTCAAAACCGAGACCGCCTACTTCGCGGGCGGCTGCTTCTGGGGCGTTGAAGACCGCTTCCAGCAGGTGCCCGGCGTCATCGACGCCGAGAGCGGCTACATGGGCGGCCACAAACCCAATCCCACCTACCGGGAAGTCTGCTACGAGGACACCGGCCACGCGGAGACGGTGAAGGTCGTCTACGACCCCGCGCGGGTGAGCTACGGCGAGCTGCTCGCGTGGTTCTTCAAGTTCCACGACCCCACGCAGCTCAACCGGCAGGGGCCGGACATCGGGCCGAACTACCGCAGCGCGATCTTCGCCGCGGACGAGAAGCAGTTCGAAGCCGCGAAGAGGTTCATTGAGGAGCAGCAGCAGGCGCCGCGGTTCGCGAAGCGGCGGATCGTCACCGAGCTTGTCCTGGCGGGGGACAAGGTTCCCTTCTACCCGGCGGAGGAGTACCACCAGGACTACCACGCCAAGCACGGCGGGAGCTGCCCGCTGCCGACGGAGTAGGCTCGGGTCTTACGAGCCCTGCAGAGCTGCGCCGTTCTGTTTCGTTTCGCCCACGTCGCTCACCCCCGGCGTCACCGCCTGGTCGGGCCAGCAGACGTGTGCGATGGTCATCAGCTTGTCCCACTTGCGGCAGTGGCCGTAGTCCTGCCCGTCCATCAGCGACAGCTCCACGGCAAGGTCGGTGTAATACCGTGGGTCGGCGGGCCTGCCGTCCACCTTCGTGTAGAACTCCTCGATGACTTTCGAGCGCGAGGCCAGCGCCGAGCGCACGCTCGAGCGGATCTCCCAGTTGTACCACGAGGGGTTCAGGGCCTCGTTCCAGTGGTCGCTGATGAACGCTCCGAACCAGCCGCTCTCGGGCCGCACGTGCTTGTTCACGCGGAAGAACTCGCCCTTGCGCACGATCATCGGCTCGCGCAGCCGGCCCTTGATGAAGACGGGCTCGGTCACGTTGATGTTGAACTTCAGCCCGGCGAAGTTCGCCGCGAGGTCCGCGTTGCTGTACACCCCCGTGGCGATGAACCCCAGCAGCGCGTTCTCCCCGATAACGTTGCCGTTGGCGTAGGCGCGCACGACGTAGGCCGTCGCCTCATCGTCGCTCATCCCCGCTTCGCGCCGCTTCCGGTATTCGTCGTAATAGATCGTCCCCATGTGGTGGAAGTGGCTGAGCTTGTCCGTGCCGAAGTAGACGCCGTAGGCCTTGATCGTTGAAGAGCGGAACGACAGCACGATCTGGCGCGGGTCGATCCAGAAGTGCGTGCGGCTGTAGATCCATCTGTCCGGCTGGTGCACGGTGAGCATGTCGGGATAGGCGCGCTTGGCCCACTCGCCGCGCAAGGCGAACTCCACATCCATGATTTCCGTGAACGCATCGCTGAAGCTCTGATGAACCTTCGCGACCGCGTTCTCCGGCCGGCGCACCCACGCCAGCACCGCCTCGCGGTGCGCGGGGTCTTCGATCTTCAGCGCCGCCTCCACCTCTTCGTTCAGCTTGCGAACGGCGCGATCGACCGCGCGATAGTGAACCGTGTCCAGCCAGTCCCCCAGGTCCGCCATCGGCGTATTCAGGGGCATGGTGAACTGGTCCGTCTCGTGGCCGCTTGCCGGCGCGACCAGCAGGCACGCCGCGGCAAACGCCGCCATCACGCCACGCGCCATCGCGTCCTCCTTTCCCCTCCCCCCCTTGCTTTGGACGGGTTGTTGTAGTACGTACTAATGATTAATACACCCAAGTCCGTGACCGGAAAGGAAAAAGGATGCTCACCTTCTCCGTTGTTCACCGTGCTTTGTTGACGTTTGCCTTAGCATGCCTTGTTGTTGCAACGGGTTGCACCAACTCCGTTTATCATCGCGCGGGCAAGACACTCGCGGGCGATCTGAACGAACGCCTCACGCTGCGCATTCATGAGGCCCGTCAGGCCGGGACGCTCGCCGCGGAAACGCTGAAGAACAACCCCTCGGGCCTTGAGGCCGAGCGCGCGGAACTCGCCGCGTGGGACTTCTCGCGTCGGGTGCTCTCCGTTCAGGACGTCCTGGCCCGCCTTCCCGAACCCAACCCGGAAGCTGCGCGTGTGCTTGAGGAGCTTCAGCGCGCCGACGAGGCCCTCACCGCCGTGATGGAGCTGCCCGTCTCCGAGCGTGCCCAGGCGTGGGCGCAGGCCGCGGCGATCCTCGAAGGAGCGCTCGCCGACGCCGACACCTTCCTCGCCGCGAACAACTCCGCCCACGCGGGCATGCTCAAGGCTGACTGACGCCCACCATCTCCTTCAGCCGCGGCACGGCCTTCATCAGCGCATCCCGCAGCGCCCGCTCCATCGCGTCGTGCACCACGTCCTTGAACTCGCCGGCACGCTCCACTTTCGCCGTGCCGACCGCTTCCGTCCGCCCGACCTCGGCCCCTTCGCGCTCCACGGTGAACTCCAGCCGGATCGTGCTCGTCACGGCGACGCTTGACCACTGCGTCTTGCTCTCGTTCTTGAGCTGGGCGATCTCCGTCTTGATCAGCGGCCTGCCCTCCTTGGCCTCCAGCCCCAGCCCGGCGTTCACCCCCGCGGCGCGTAGCTCCGCCGTGAGCGCGTTGCCCACCCACGGGGCCATCGGCTCAACCAGGACGACGCCCGCCTTGCGCTTTCCGCGGCTGTCCACCACGTCCGCTACGATCGGCTCGCCCCCCGCGTTGGTCGGCAGGCCGTGCCCCTCCGCGGGCATCGCCACCGCCACCAGCGGGCCGGTGGTCTGTGCCGCGGCTTTGGTCGGCATGTACGTCAAACGCGTCATCCGCTGATCGACCCCGGCGCAGCCCGCCAGCCCCAGCACGCAGACAACTGCAAGCAACAGTTTCATGCCGAAACCTCCTTTCTTTATGGCGAGTTTACCCAAGCGATGAATTCCGCGCTTAACCGGCCCTGCGTGCAAACTTACGCGAGTTCGCCTCGTATACTTTCCCCGCACGATCGCCGCGAGCGCCACCCCCGCCCGGCCCGTGCGTTCCACACCATGTCTGCAGCCAGGGGGGATGGCTGACCAACCCGGCGCTGCCCTGCGCCACTACGGAGGCCCTCCATGAGCAAGTGGACCAAGAAAGAGCTCCTCTCCAACCCCGTCCGCCACATCGACATCACCTCCTTCGACGCCCGCCCCATCATCAACAGCTACCGCAAGATGGCGTACTCCAGCCGCACCCTGGCGAACGCTGCGGACATCTACTCCATGATGCTCGCGGACAGGGAGTGCGCGGTGATCCTGACCCTCGCCGGGTCGCTCATCTCCGCCGGGCTCAAGAAGGCCATCATCACCCTGATCGAGAACAACATGGTGGACGCCATCGTGTCCACCGGCGCGAACATCGTGGACCAGGACTTCTTCGAGGGCCTGGGCTTCAAGCACTACATCGCCCCCGGCAGCCCCGAGGCCCCGCCCGTCGATGACATGACGCTGCGGAACCTCATGATCGACCGCATCTACGACACCTACATCGACGAGGAAGACCTGCGCGAGTGCGACGCGCGCACCAAGGAGATCTTCGACCAGTTCGAGCCCGGCGCCTACTCCAGCCGCGAGTTCATCGAGGCGATGGGCGCGTACCTCGCCAACAACCCACGCTTCGCGAAGAACGAGTCCATCGTCAAGACCGCGTACCTGAAGCGCGTCCCGATCTTCGTCCCCGCCTTCTCCGACTGCTCCGCGGGCTTCGGCATCGTCCTGCAGCAGACCGAGGCGATCGAGGAGGGCCGCGGCCAGGTCGCCTTCGACTCGGGCAAGGACTTCCGCGAGCTGACGGACATCAAGCTCGCCTGCCGCGACACCGGCCTGCTGATGCTCGGCGGCGGCGTGCCGAAGAACTTCGCGCAGGACATCGTCGTCGCGGCGGAGCTGCTGAACGAGCGCAAGGGCGGCCGCGCCCGCGGCGACATCGGTATGCACAAGTACGCCATCCAGCTCACCGTCGCCGACTCGCGCGACGGCGCGCTCTCCGGCTCCACGCTCCGCGAGGCCTGCTCCTGGGGCAAGGTGGACGTGGTCCACGAGCAGATGGTCTACGGCGAGCTGACGGCGCTCTTCCCGCTGCTGGCCAGCGACGCCTTCCACCGGCGCGCCTGGAGGGCCCGCAAGGGCTTCCGCTTCGCCGACATGTACGGCAAGGACGCCGGCATCCCGACGTTCAAGCCGACCGGCAAGCGCGTCAAGGCCGGCGCGCGGTAAACGCCATTACAAGTTGGGCTTATGGAAAGGCGGGCGGCACCAGCGGCCCGCCTTTTTCGTTGACGACGCGTGTTATCTGCGGATCACGACGCGGCGAGAAAACATCTGGGCGGAAAGTTGGGTGATGAAAGCCCTCCAACCCAGGCACGGGACGGAAAACCCTGGCTCGAACCCCCATATAACGCTCCCGCCCGCCGCGGACCGGCTCTTACACTCCCCGCGTGCTTCCGGTGCGCACACAACGCCTCACCCTCCGCCCCTTCCAGCGCTCCGACGCCGAGCCGATGCTGCCGCTGATCGGCGACTTCGCCATCGCGGACACCACCTGCCGCATCCCCCATCCCTACACACTGACCGACGCCGATGCTTTCCTCTCCATGCTGGAGGCGGAGCCCGACCGGCCCATCGCCGCGGTCACGATCACCGCCACTGGGCAGCTCATCGGCGCGGTGGGCCTCGCCCCCGAGCCCCTGCACGACCGCGCGGACCTGGGCTATTGGATCGGCCGCACCTTCTGGAACCGGGGCTACGCGACGGAGGCCGCCCGCGCCATGATCGGCCTGGGCTTCGGCAAGCTGGGGCTCAACAAGATCACCGCCCACTACTTTCTGCGCAACCCGGCCTCCGGGCGCGTGCTTGAAAAGCTCGGCATGCGTCACGAGGGTGTGCTGCGCCAGCACCTCAAGCGCTGGGACCGCTACGAGGACTGCGGTGTGTACGGCATCACCCGCGAAGAGTTTCTGGGAGCCCATCATGGATCGCACGCTGCTGCTGAAGCTGTGGGATGAAACCTGGGACAAGGGCGGCCCCTTCACCCCCTGGACCAGGGCCGTCGCGGACCTCACCCCCGCGCAGGCCGACTGGTCGCCCGGACCGGGCCGCCACTCCATCTGGCAGAACATCAACCACGTCTGCGCGTGGCGGGAGTACATCCTGACGAAGATCGACGGCCGCCCCGGCCCCAGCCGCGAGGACATGGCCGCTCTCAACTTCGCCCCTCCGCCCGCGCCCACGCACGAGGAATGGCGCAAGACCCTGGACCGCCTGCGGCGGACGCACGAGGATTGCCGCGCCGTCATCGCCGACCCCGCCAGGGATTCCGACCGCCTCGCCGAGTTCCTCCTGCACGACAGCTACCACCTGGGCCAGGTCATGCTCCTCCGCGCCCTCCAGGGCCTCCCGCCCGTTGACTGACGCCTCGCTTCCTGTATCCTCCGCCCGTGCCCAAGCCCTACGAGAGCCGCCTGCCCTACGAGCGCGCCCGCATCCACGCCGCGGCGATCTACTGCTCCGACGGCCGCATCGGCGAGCACTTCGACGACTTCCTCCAGAACGGCCTCAACCTCCCCCGCTACGACCGCCTCGCCCTCCCCGGCGGCCCCGCGTGCCTCGCCGCCCACCCCCAGGCCACCCTCGAGCAGCAGGGCGTCGTCGATGAGCTCAACTTCCTCATCGCCGAGCACAAGCTCAACCGCCTCGTGCTCATCCAGCACAGCGGCTGCGCCTTCTACGCCGGCCGCCTCGAGCTGAAGGATCCGCGCATGGAGCTGGTCCAGCGCGCCGACCTCGTCCGCGCCGCCGCCTTCGCGCACAAGGTCACCGGCCTCTCCAACATCTCCGCCTACTTCGCCCGCATCGTCGAGGACCGCGTCGCGTTCGAGCCTGTGGAGGTGTGATCATGGGCTTCTTCTCCCGCTTCTTCGGCGACAAGCAACCCAACCCCCAGCCGGGCGGGCCCGAGGAGCACGCCCTCCTCCTCACCTTCCCCCTCCCCAACGAGTTCCCCTCCTAGGAAGAGCTCCACACCTACCGCGAGCTCCAGGACGAGCTCACCGAAGCCCTCGAATCCGAGGAGGCCGGCGAGCTCGACGGCGAAGAGTTCGGCGGCCACCGGTGCGTCATCTACATCTACGGCCCCGACGCCGACCGCCTCTTCGACGCCGTCGCCCCCGTCCTCGAGAAGCACACCTTCCCCAAGGGCTCCACCGCCCTCTAGCGCTACGGCGGCCCCGACTGCGGCAGGAGCGAGACCATCAACCTGCACCGGGAGGGCTGAGCCGGCCTACCACGGTGTTATGCTGGACGCCATGCCCACCACGTACACCACCGCCGACATCGCCACCCTGTTCCCCAACCTCATGGACATCAAGGACGCGGCCCTGCGCGACAAGGTCGCCGCGGTCTGGAACGAGGCCCTCACCACCGGCTGCGGAGGCCGGGGCTGGACCTTCGACGAGCTGCGCGCCATTCCCTTCACGCTGCTGGCGGGCAAGATCGACATGCGCTTCATCGAGCACCTCAACTCCTGCTGCAAGCAGTGCATCGCCATCGCGGGAGTGCTCAAGGAAGTCTTCGGCGACCGCGTGCCCGTCAACCTCGACCACCTCATCGCGGGCTCGCTCCTCGCCGACGTGGGCAAGCTGCTGGAGTTCGACAAGAACGCGAGCGGCGCGGTGGTGAAGGGCCGCTTCGGCGACCTGCTCCGCCACCCCTTCAGCGGCGTCGCCCTCTGCTACAAGCACGGCATCCCGCCCGAGGTCATGCACATCGTCGCCACCCACAGCCACGAGGGCGACAAGGTCGACCGCACCATCGAAAGCTGGATCTTCCACCACGCCGACTTCATCGACTTCGACATCGCGAAGGTGCTGGGGAAGTCGAGACTGTGAGTACCTAATGGGGCTGCTCGCCTTCATTCGTGCAGCGCGTGCCCGCCTGCCGACGGTCTACTTCACAAAGTATTGACCCTGCCTCATCCTCTTCCGCGGCGGCATTGTCATCCGTGCCACTTCTATCAAAATCACCGCGCTACACCACCCTCACCGCAATCACCGTCAGGTCATCCGGCCGCGGGCTCAGGCCCGTGAACTGCCGCACGTGCCACAGCAGCTTCTCGATCAGCTCCGCCGCCGTGCACCCCGGCTTCTCCGCCAGCGCGCTGAGCAGCGCCTCGCGCACGCGCTTCTTGCCGAAGCGCTGGCCCTCGAAGTTCGTCGCGTCCACCAGCCCGTCCGTGTACGCCACCACGTAGTCGCCGTGCTTGAGGTCGAACACCGCGCGCTGGTACGTCTGCGTTGGGTCGATCCCCACCACCATCCCGCCCACGTGCAGCTCCGTGATCTCAGCGCCGCCCGGCCCCGGCCGGACCACCAGCGGAGGCTCGTGCCCCGCCGAGCAGTACGTCAGCCGCAGCATCTGCGGGTTGATCACCCCGTACCACAAGGACGCGAACTCGTTGTCGCGCGTATCCTGGCACAACGCCGCGTTCACGCGCGACACCACCTCGTCCAGGTCGTACACCTCCTGCACGTGTGCCCGCAGAGAGGCACGCACCGACGCCATCAGCAGCGCCGCCGCCATCCCCTTCCCCACCACGTCCCCCACCACCATCCCCAGGTGGCCGGACAGGTCGATGAAGTCGTAGAAGTCCCCGCCCAGCTCGAAGCTCGGCGTGTAGCTCGCCGCCATCTCCAGGCCCGGCACCGCGGGCACCTTCCGCGGCAGCATCCGACGCTGCACGTCCGCCGCGAGCTGCAGCTGCCGCTGCACGCGCTGCTCGTCCTGCTCGAACTTCAGCAGCCGCGCCTGCTCCAGCGCCGCCGCGGCCTGCTCCGCCAGCGAGCGCAGCAGCCGCCGCTCGCTCTCGTCAAACCCGCGCACGCGCCGCGAATACAGCCGGATCACGCCCTGCGGACGGTTCTTGAAGACCATCCCGACGTGAATCGCCGCGCGCAGCCCCTCCGCCTCCGCGCGGTCGGGAATCAGAATCCGCGGGTCGTTGGCGATGTCCTCGACGATCACCAGCTCACCCGCCATTGCCTGGCGGTCGAAGAGCCGGTCCTTGCTCAGCGGCAGCGGGCTGGTGAGCCACTCCTGCGACAGGCCGCGGGAGGCCTTCAGCTCCAGGTCGTCCTCGCTGTCCTTGTGCAGTCCGTCCGCGTCCTCGTGCAGCAGGACGATCGAGCCCGCGTCCATCTCCAGCAGGTCCAGCGCCGAATCCAGCACCACCTGCAGGACGTGGTCCGGGCCCGCCGCGCGCACCAGCATCGAGCTGATCCTCGTGAGCGCCGCGACTTCCTTCACGCGGTGCCGCAGCTCCACTTCGTGCTGCACCAGCTCCGTGGTCGTGCGCGCCAGCAGCGAGAGCGCCGATTCCAGCCGCGTGCGCGCGTTCTCGCCCAGGCGGGGCTCGCCCTCCCCCACCATCAGCCAGCCGATGGCGCGCCCGCCGACGGTCAGCGGGAAGGAGGTCGCCGTCTCCTGCGGCGGCGCGGCGCCGGTTTCGATCACCCTCCAGTTCCCCGGCCCCGGCGGCCCCGCCCCCACGATCAGCCGCCCCACGGGATCGCGCAGCTCCACGGGCACGCCCGTCAGGCGGGAAAGCTCCGCGCACAGCGCCGCCAGAGAGCCGTCCGTCAGGAACTCGGTGATGGTGACGGGGCCGCCCGCCCCGAAGGGCGCAGGCACCGACTCGAGCGCGTTGACGCGCCCCAGCGCGGCCACCCCCTCGCCCTGCCCCGTCTCCCCTGACATGCTCCCTCGCGCCCCCTCTTACTTCCCGACGTTCTCCTCGAGCCACACCCGTCGCAGCACCGGCAGCAGCGGGTCCGTCGCCCCCCGCTCCGTCCGGGTCAGCGCCTCCAGACCATCACGCACGGCGCTGAGATCGCGGGTCTGGAATCCAATGTATGCCAGCAGCAGCGCCGACTCTTCCGGCACCGGCGCCTGCGACGCCGCGGCCTTCGCCAGCGACGCCCGCAGCTCCACGACCAGATTCTTCAGCCGCTCCTTCGAGGGCATCGTCCGCCCGGTGTAGCGCACCCCGATCACCTCCGGGTGCATCTCCAGAAGCTGCCGCAGGTTCACCGCCGCGGAGAGGTACAGCCCCGCGCCGATCTGCGCATTCATCCGTGCCGCCATGACGGTCACGTCGCCGGGACGCATCGCCAGCGCCCGCGCGAAGCGCTCCTCGGCGTCGAAGTACTGCCCGCGCGCCAACGCTTCCTCGCCCGCGCGCACGTGAACGTCGAAGAGCGACCCCGGCGTCCCCTGCGTGTACGACGTGGCTTCGCCCCCCGCCTTCTTGATCATCTCGATCGTCTCGGTGTCCATCCCCGCCAGACGCTTCTTGCGCTCCTCCTCGCGGGCCAGACGCCGCTCCCGCGCCTTGCGCAGCTCCTCCCGCGCCTCCATCGGATCGCGGATCGTTCCCGGCGGACGCAGCCCGCGCCCGTTCGCCGCGTCCTCCTGCTGCTGACGCTCGATCTGCTCGCGCAGCTCGCGGATTCGCTCCTCCCACACGGGCACGTTCTGCTTCGGCTCTTCCGCGGGCTGCGCCTCCCGCCGCTGCTCCGTGCGCTCGGGCCGCTCACGCGGCGCGAGCATCTCCAGCCGCACGCGAAGGTCGTCGTAAGCCGTCCTCATCCCGCGCTGGTTCGCCGACAGCGACGGCCCGCGCTCACCGAAGTCCGGCCCCGTCACCGCGCCCTGCCGCTCCATCCGCGGCTTTTCCGCCAGCTCCCGCGCGGTGAGCTGATCGTCCCGCAGCTCCTCCACATCCACACGCAGGCCCAGCAGGCTCGACGCCACCACGCGCTCCCTGCCGCGCTCCGTCTGCTGCTCGGCCACCAGCGCGGGCGCGAGTCCCATCGTGGACTGGAACGCGCCCGTCGAGCGCAGCGTCCCCACGGGAGAAAGCTCCCGCTCCAGCAGCTCGCCGCGCGTGTCCATGCGCTGCGGCGCGTACACGTTGTCCCGCACACCGACGCCGGACGTATCACGCCGCTGCACGTACCCCGCCCGCGGCAGGTCCCCCGCCGCGCCGTAGGAATCCAGGCGCGTCACCACCGGCCCCACGCCTCCGATCGTGTACGCAGACTGATACTGCAACCCCTGCGTCCCGCGATACCCCACCGCCGACTGGATCGAGTCGCGCCGGAAGCGGAAGAGGTCATCGCTCCCGAGCTGGCCGCGGAACTCATCCGGCGCTGTGTACCCAGGGTTGATCCGCAGCGACGCACCGCCGCCGACGTTCCCCGTCACCAGCGCGTTGCGCGCCCGCACCTCGGCCATGAAGTCCTTCCGCGGCGTGTTCCCCGTCCCCCCGACGCGGTGGTCGCGTTCCAGCCCGCGTCCGTCGCCAAGGGCCGTCTGAGCCCCCGCCGCGGACGCCAGCACCAGCACTGCCCCCGCCGCTAACGCCCTGCCAACCCGGGACTTGCCGCCCATGACACACCTCCCTGCGTTCCTTCCATTATACGGGACGGCTCCCTAAGCACTCTTAACCCGGACAGCGGGGGATCGGAGTCTCAGGGAGGGGGTGAGGGGACGAGCGGATGAAGGGATGACGCACGCGGCAGCCGATTCGATACGCCGCCGGGAGGCGGCCCGTCCGAACGCCCGGCGCACAAGCAGGTGCCGGAAGACGCTCAATCTCCCTGGGACATCCATCGACGGTTCGGGCAGCACCGAAGAATGGTGCGAAGGATCTGAATCAAACATTCATTTGCTTGAGACCCGCGACACCTTGCGGATGGTCAACCCGGCGCATAGACCATTGAGGTCTCAAAGACTCTTGCGCGACTCCTTTTACTTGGCATGACCGCGTCGCCGTCCCCTCTGTAACTGCCCGCTCATAGCCAGCCGCAGTCAGGCTTTCTTAAGCCCACTGCCCCCCACCCGGCCAAAACCGGCCCCCCGCTGAACCACTAGACTTCTCCATGCCCAGCCCGTTCTACGTCACCACCCCCATTTACTACGTCAACGACCGGCCCCACATCGGCCACTGCTACACCACGCTCCTCGCCGACTATCTCGCCCGCTTCCACCGCCTCTCCCGGGGCCTGCCCCTCAACGGCTCCGCCGAGTCCGCCCCATACGTCTTCATGCTCACCGGCACCGACGAGCACGCCGAGAAGGTCGTCACCACCGCCGCGGAGCACAACCTCACGCCCATCGCCTGGGCGGACCGGAACTCCGGCGCGTTCCAGTCCGTCTTCCGCGAGCTGAACTTCTCCTTCGACGACTTCATCCGCACCACCCAGGATCGCCACAAGAGCCGCGTTTCCGAGTACCTCGCGCGCCTGCTCAAGACCGGCGACATCGCCCGCGGCGAGTACGAGGGCTGGTACGACGTCAACGAGGAGGCCTACGTCACCGAGACCAAGGCCAAGGAACAGAACTACCTCTCTGCCAACGGCAAGCCCCTCGTCCGCCGCAAGGAGCCCAACTACTACTTCAAGCTCAGCAAGTACCAGGGCTGGCTCGAGCAGGCCATCAACGACGGCACCATCCGCATCGAGCCCGAGGCGCGCCGCAACGAAGTGCTCGGCCGTCTCCGCGACGGCCTGCAGGATGTCCCCATCACGCGCCCCGTCACCGACGACCCCGCCACCCAGTTCGGCATCCGCATGCCCGGCGACGACGGGCACCGCATCTACGTCTGGATCGACGCCCTCTTCAACTACCTGTCAGCCGTGGACACGCCCGAGCGCCGCCATCTCTGGCCGCCTGCGGTGCACCTGATGGGCAAGGAAATTCTGTGGTTCCACGCGGTGATCTGGCCCGCGATGCTGCACGCGTTGGGCGAGCCCCTCCCGCGGCTGATCTACGCCCACAGCCACTACACGCGCGACGGCAAGAAGATGTCCAAGAGCCTGGGCAACTTCATCGACCTGGAAACCATCCGCGCGTACTGCGCCTGGGCCCCCAACAAGGACAGGCTGCCCGTCGGCGTGGACGCCCTGCGCTGGTATCTGCTCACTCAGGGCCCCATCGGCGCCACCGACGCCGACTTCAGCCACGCCAAGTTCGTCGAGGTCTACAACGCCGACCTTGCCAACGGCATCGGCAACTGCGCCAGCCGCGTGGGCAACATGATCGACAAGTACTTCGGCGGCCAGGTGCCCGACCACCAGGGCAAACTCACGCACGAAGCGACCGAATCGCTCGCGAACGGCGAGACGATCCAGCACGTCTTCGACTGGCCGACCTACACGCGCAAGGCCGTGGCGGACACCATCGCCGCGGTGAACGAGTGCGACATCGCGCGCGCCCTGGGCCATGCCGTGGACCTGGTGCGCCAGGTGGACATTTACATCAACGCCACGCGTCCCTTCGCGCTCGCCAAGCTCGTGGACAAGGGCGAGGCCAGCCGGGAAGGGCTGGGACAGATCCTCTACCACTGCGCCGAGGCCATCCGCATCGCGAGCCTGCTCCTCGCGCCCGCCATTCCCACCAAGATGGCAGCGCTGTGGAAGACCTGGAACTGCGAGCCCGCGCCGAACGTGGACCTTTCCACCCTCGCCGAGTTCGCCGGCCCCCACTCCCTCAAGCCCGGCCAGCGCGTCTCCAAGGGCGAAATCCTCTTTATGCGCGCCGACGCCGCAGCCGCGCCGCCGGCGTGAACGCCCGTCGGAGCGAGCCGGGAATCACAACCGAATCCGCAACCTTCTTTTGCCTGAGCGGTATCCCCCACCGATCCGCGGGAGGGCTTCGGAAAAAGGAAGGCTGCATATGAGATTGGTCGCCCTGTCCGCTGTGCTGCTCGCGCTTTTCGCACGCCCGCTTTCCGCCCAGCCCTGCCCGCTCGAGCCCGTGCCCGGCTATCACTACAGCACTCTTTCATACGGAACTCCCTCCTTTTCGCTCTACGAGGGTTCCTTCAGGTGCGCGGCGGTTTTTGATGACGGCACCGGGCCCGTCATTTACGTAGGCGGCGTCGGCAACGTCACTGATGAGGGATCGGCCAACCTCCATATCTTCCGGGACGGGCGCTGGCACGCCGTGCATGGTTTCACCTTTCCCGTGCGTGCGCTGGCCGTGGCGAACACGCCCCAGGGCCAGAGGCTCTACGCCGCGGGAACATTCACGGCGATCCCGGGAAGCCAGACCCCCACTGACGTCGCGATGTTCGACGGACAGACGTGGACTCCCGTCGGCAACCAACTGCCTTCGTTCAGCTATCTCCGCGGCATGGTGGCGTACGAAGGCCCGAACGGCACATGCCTGTATGTCATTGGAGAGGGCCCAACTCCTTTGCTGCGTCACTGGGACGGCTCCACATGGAGCTACGTGACGATGCCCGCGTTCGATTCATTCCCGATCGATCCAAACATCCAGGGCCTGCGCGCGATCGCGTACTTCGACGACGGCTCAGGCCCCAAGCTCTACATAGCCGCTCACGGCTTCTGGGGCGACGAAAGAGTTGTCGGCGTCGCGGCGTACGACGGCACGAGCTGGACCTACTTCCCCGGCCTCGTCGGCTCTCCCGATTCGCGATTTACTTCGTTCGCCGTGCTCCCCACGCCCGACGGGCCTCGGCTGTTCCTCGCCGGTACGTTGTTCGGCCCCGAGCAGTCCGAACCCTCCGCGCTTGCCCAGCTTGTGGACGGCGTGTGGCAGGTCATTCCGACGCCCCCGATCCAGCCGGGCTCATCCATCGGCGCCAGCGCCATCGCGCCCTTTGAAACGCCGACCGGACCGGCGGTTGCCGTGGTCGTCGGCGAGTACGCGTACAACGGCCCCAAGATGGTTCGGCTCTATCAGGACGGCGTCTGGACCGATCTTCCCGGCACCTTCCACAGTGGCATCCTCTCGCTCTACACCAATATTCACTGCTTTGTCACACTCCCCGACTCCGGCGAACTCTGCGCCATCGGCTCGTTCGACAAGGTGGATGATCGAGAGATTTCCAGCGCCGCCTCCTGGGATGGTTCCCGGTGGCTCCCGATCGAGCAGTCGGGGCTCGGCAGCTTCTCCTCGAACTTCGTTGTTGAAGATGTCACCGACCCCTCGGCCGTATACATCGGGACCCGCCGGCACACCGCGGGCGCTGCCGCCCAAACCACCTTCAACTTCCCGGTACTGTCCCTCGCCCAGTGGAACGATCCCCAGCCGACGTTGTTCCTCGGCACCACATCCCGCGCCTACTACAACGACGGCAGCGGCTGGGTTTCCCTAATGCCCGATGTGGTGGGCTACTCCGTGCGCTACTGGAACGTGGTCATGAACGGCGTGCCGACCCTCTTCCAGACCTCCTCGCTCGGTCTGAAGCGACGGGAGGGTGGCGTATGGATTCATGTCGAGCCGACGCCCTCGATCAACTCGGAGATCTTCGCACTTGCAACATATGAGGGGCCGAACGGCACCGAGCTGTTTGTGACCGGGCGAGCTTCGGGTGAACCAGGATACTTCTGCGTTCATCGGGTCGAAAACGAGTGGGTTCCATTCCCAATGTCCGGCCAAGTCCGCACCATGCTCGCCGCGGACATGGGAATGGGCGCCGAACTCTTCTTCGCGGTTTCGCCGTACGTTGTCGGCCAGCCCGGGGGAGGAATCTTCGCCTGGAACGGCTCCACTCTTCGTGACGCCTCGGCGGGTCTTCCCCCCAACACCCCTGTCTATGACCTGCGCATCCTGAACATCGGCTCCGGTCCGCAGCTCTGGTGTGCCGCGGGCAACGCGCTGTACTTCTGGAACGGCGCCGCGTGGGAAACCCGTCCTGAATGGTCAACCAACGGCACGATCAACTCCTTCGCCGCCACGCACAACGCCGACGGCTCTCGCTCCATCTTCGTCTCCGGCAACTTCAGCTTGATGTCCGGCATACGTTCCAACAAGATCGCCGAGCTTCGGACCTGCATCCTCACCTGCAGCTCCGACTTCGATAACGACGGCGACGCCGGCACCGAAGCCGACATCGAAGCCTTCTTCGCCTGCCTGGCCGGCAACTGCTGCCCCACCTGCGGCCTCGCCGACTTCGACAACGACGGCGATTCCGGCACCGACGCGGACATCGAGGCGTTCTTCCGCGTCCTGGCGGGAGGGAGCTGCTGACGAAACCTGCCGACCCATAGCCCCTCCCAGAGCGAGGGGCTTTCGTCCGACGACCAGCGCACTATCGGCAGATCGCTTTCGGCTTGAGTTTCGCTTTCTTCACCCCCCTCGCACCGTCGCGAAGCGCTCCGCCGTCTGCTCCAGCTTCCTCAGCTTGTCGCGCCGGGACTGCACCATCGTCCTCCACCGCGTCGCGTAGGTGCTCGGCCTGCCCGCCACGGCCGTCTGCCCAGGCGCTGGGCGGCGCAGCACCTCCGGATACTTCTCCAGCAGATCCTCCAGCTCACGCAGCGCCCCGGAGGCGTGGGCCAGCTCGCGCCCGCCCTTTTCCGCCGCTTCGCGATACTTCGCCGGCGACACACTCTGCGTCGGCGGCCATGCCAGCTTCAGCACCGCCGCGGCACGCTCCAGCGCCTCATCCACCGTCATCACGAGCGATTCCGCCCTCGCTCTGCTCGCTCCAAAGTCGGCGTTGATCGTCCGCTCCACCCGCGGCGCGTGCATCAGCCCGCGCCGGCTCATCACCGCGCCCCACCCTTCCTGCATCGACGAAGCCAGCCGCAGTCGCACCAGTCCCTTGGCGTCCAGCTCCGCCCCGTGAACTCCGTCGCGCTCCACCACCAGCGCCAGCTTCTCGCCCTCGGGCTCCTCCCTCACCACGCTGTAGGAATCGCCCTCGAACGCGCACCACATCACGCCCGACGGGCTCAGCAGCCCGGCCAAAACCTCCTCGTTCCACCCGCGCTCCGCGGCGTGGGGCCGCAGCACCATCCCGATGTCCGCCATCACCACCCCCGCGGAGGCTTCATCGGGCACAAGGTCCGCCTGCCCCGCACACCTCCCGCGCACCTTCATCCGCGGCGAGACCACGCACTCCTCCGCCGCGAGCCCGACCACCAGCGCCCCCGCGCCCACCACCCCATCCCGGTCGTTCAGGTACGCCACCACCGGCACCTGCGACCCCTTGACGTGTCGCACCATCTGTCCCACGACGTCCAGGCGCGATTCATCGCCCCCCAGCTCCACCACCACCAGCGCGCACCGCTGCCGGTGAGCCTCGGCCAGCGCCTGACGCAGCTCCTCCGCCGCCCGCATGACCTCAAGGTTGCCGGTGATCACCACCCGCATCACCGCCCCGGTTTTCCCAGGCTGCCCCAGGGCGGGAACGGCCAACAAAACCACAGCGACACACGCCAGAAGGAGAGCGCGCATACACATCAGCCTATCTGGGGGAGATAATCCGGCAACTCGAGGAAAGTCCCGCCTCCGAAGCGCCGATAGGCAGAGCGATAGTTGTCCCGGAGGTGCGTTATGGGTCCGTCGGAAAAGGCGTTCAACCAGGTCAAGTCCATCCTCGGCAAGCTGGACCGCTCCATCGACCAGCTCCGAGAGCAGCGGACTGCGCCTCCCGCCCCCGCGACACCCGTTCCGCACCAGCGCGTCGAGCCCCCCAAGCCGGCCCCGACGCCGGCCCCCCAGCCCTACCGGTCGGCCAGCGGCTACGGCCGCGCCACTCCCATCACTCCGTCGAGCAACTGACCGGGGCGCTGTAGAACTCTTCCAACACGGCCATCCAGTCCGCGGTGCTGCTGACGGCGATCATGCGCCGACGGACTTCCTCGCCGCGCGGATGGTGCGCCGCGAAGCGGATGCCGAACTTGCGCATCATCTTGCTCGTCGCGTCCTCGCCGTGACGGAACCGGCGCGTCACCGCCAATGACAGCTCGAAGTGCTGGCGCAGCACCCCCCGCTGCTCCTCCACCGTCGGGGGCGTGGGGGCGTTGCCCGCCATCATCTGGCGCGCCTGCCGGAACACCCACGGATTGCCGATGCACCCGCGCGCCACGCTCACTCCGCTCACGCCGGTGTAGGCGATCATCCGGAAGATGTCCTCCGCGCTCCAGACGTCGCCCGACCCGAAAATGGGCCGCTCCGGGTGCCGCCGCACGATCTCACGCAGCAGGTCCCACCGGCTGGGGCCGACGTACTTCTGCTTCACCGTGCGCGCGTGCACCGTCGCCCACGCGTAGCCCATGCTGAACGCCGCGCTCAGGATGCGGTCGAAGTTCTCCGCCATTTCCGGCGTGTCGTCGAAGGCGCGCCGCAGCTTCACCGTGCAGGGGATCGACGCGGGCACCGCCTCGCGCACCGCCTCCAGAATCGCGATGGCGCCGTCGGGCTCCGCAAGCCAGTGCCCGCCACGGGCCTTTTTCTCGATCTTCTTCACCGGGCAGGCCATGTTGACGTCGATGACCTCGAATCCGCCGTGCTCGGTTGGCGCAACCTCCGCCCGCGGCTTGCCCGCGGCTTCATCGCCCGAATACGCGAGCTTGCGGTATTCCTTATCCCCGCGGGCCTTCTGCTCGACCATCTTCACCGCCGCCGCGGCCATCTCGCGCGGATCGCTGCCCATGATCTGCCCCGCGAGAGGGTGATCCTCCTCGCCTCCGGGGATGTTGTCGTGCAGCTCGCCCAGATCCGCCTTGTCGAAGCCGCGCCCGCCCGCCAGCAGCGTGCGGTCCAGCAGCGCCTCGGTGACGCAGAAGGGGCATCCGTGCCGGCGCGCAATGATCCGCATCGCCGCGTCGCTGTACCCCGCCAGCCCCGCCTGGAAGAACGGCGCATCAAACCCCGGCACCAGCGCGGTGATCCGCGGGTCCATCCCGCGCTGGGCAACCTCCGCGGCGATCCGGCGCGGGTCCAGCCCCTCGGCCCCCGGAGCCACGGCTGGCCCCGGCGGGGTGGCGTTGTTGCTCTCGCAGGCCATAGCTGGGACTATAGAGGCGTGAAGCAAACCACCGCGCTGCTCCTCCTGCTCGCCCTCCTCACCGCCTGCCAAGCACAGGGGCCGGTGGACTACGCCCGGCCCTACCCAGGCCGCCTCGCGCAGAAGGGCAACGTCAACATCCAGGTCGTGCGCCAAACCACGACCATCGAGCTGACCAACACCACCGCCCGCGCCTTCGGGCCCTCCACCATCTGGCTCAACGCACGCTACTCCCGACCCATCCCCGAGCTGAAGGTCGGCCAGACGCTCACGCTCTCCATGAAGGAGTTCCGCGACGAGCACGGCGACGCCTTCCGCCACGGCGGGTTCTTCGCCGCCGAAGCCCCCGACCGCCTCGTCCTCGCCCAGATCGAAACCACCGACGCCGAAGGACAGCCCGAGCTGATCGGGCTGGTCGTCGTGAACGGGGTGCCCGAGCGATGAACATCCTCGTCATCGGCCCCCATCCCGACGATCAGGAACTGGGCATGGGCGGCACCATCGCCCTCCTCGCCTCGCAGGGGCACGACGTGCTGCTGCTGGACGTGACCGACGGCTGCCCCACTCCCCGCGGCGACCGGCCCACGCGCCTCAAGGAAGCCGCGGAAGCCGCGGCGGCCCTCGGCGTGCGCCGCCACCTGCTGGACCTGCCCAATCGGCGCGTGGAGCACACGATCGAGAACCGGCACAAGGTCGCCGGCGTCATCCGCGCCCACCAGGCGCAGATCCTCTTTATCCCCCACCCGGAAGACGCGCACCCCGACCATCTCGCCGTGACGCGCATCGCCGAGGACGCACGCTTCGACGCCAAGCTCACGAAGCTCGACCTGCCCGGCGACGGGGGCAAGCCCCCCATCTACCCGAAGTGGATCTTCTACTACTACTGCTCGCACCTGCGGCGCGTCCCCGACCCCAGCTTCATCATGGACATCAGCTCCACCCAGGAGCGCAAGATGGCGGCGATCGGCGCGTACCGCTCCCAGTTCGCTGAAAACCCAGTGAATATTCATGTGCCGGAGTGGATAGCCGCCGGGGATCGGTACTTCGGCTCGCGGATCGGCACGCGGGCGGGAGAGCCCTTCTGGTGCCGCGAGCCGCTGGGGCTGGCGTCCCTGGCAGGCCTGGTGGGCTAACCCCCAAAAAACAAGGCCAAAAACGAAAAACCCGGCGCTCAGAAACAGAGCCAAACGCCGGGTCTCGTGGGGGTCTTGTGGGCGGATCGGCCTTCCGATCGCGGCAGACTGTTCGCGGCCACCAGGGGCGAGGTTGCATGCAGACGCATATTTTTTTTGTACAGACGCACCGACTTTTTTGCCCGGTGCCCCGGATAGCTCAGGCGGGGCTCTTCACCTTCAGCCCCAGCCGCTGCATGACCTGCTGCAGGTCGGACCACACCTTCTGCCGGTTCTCCGGCGTGTAGCTGCGGAGCAGGAAGGCGGGGTGATAGGTGGGCATGACCGGGATCTTCTTGCCGTTGGGCAGGGTCATCTGCGCCCAGCGGCTGCGGAGGGAACCCATCGTGGCGGTCGGTGGGCAGCGGAGGACCGCCTTCGCCGCGGGCAGGCCGAGCGTGACGATGCACTCCGGGTCGATGATGGCGACCTGCTCATAGAGGTACGGGGCGCAGGCCTCGATCTCGTTGGGGGTGGGCGTGGCGTTGTTGAGGGGGCGGGTCTTGAGGACGTTGCAGATGTAGACCGATTCGCGGGTCAGCCCCATCGCCTCGATCATCTTGTTGAGGAGCTGGCCGCTGCGACCGACGAAGGGCCGCCCCTCGCGGTCTTCTTCCTCGCCGGGGGCCTCGCCGATGAAGACCAGCCGCGCGTTTGGATCGCCCTCTCCCCAGACGATCTTGGTGAACGCGGTGACGAAGTTCTTGTGCGGGGCCTCCTGCTCGTAGCGGGCGCGGAGCGCTTCGAGCGCGGCACGCTTATCCGCCGGCCGCTCGGGCTTGGCCTCAATGACCGACACCGCCGGCGCGGGCTCCTCCTGGGCGACCGCTTCTGGGGAGAGCACTTCCGGCTCATCCTGGGTGACGCGGTACATCGGTACGAAGTCCACCCCCATCAGGCGGGCGGTCTCGGCATACAGGCGCGCAGCGCGGCGGGCGCGGTCGGGGTCCATGACCGCAGTGTACGGACACCTACTCCGGCTCGGGTGCCACGTCGGGCAGCTCCGGCGCTTGAGGCGCTTCGGGCGCCGGGGGCGTCTGCTCCGGCGCCGCAGGCTGGTCCTGGGGCTCGGCGGGAACGGCTTCGCGATGCCCGCCGCGGGTGGAGCGCGTGGGCGCCGGAGGCTCGCCCCAGCGTTCGAGGATCGGAGTCAGAACCGCACCGGCGAACCCCCCCACCAGCAGGCCGAGGATCAGGCCCGGAATGAACATCGAGACAAAGGGGTTGCGCTTGCGCTGCTCGTGCATGGTCTGGAGCTCCCGGCGGGTGACGTCCAGAGGATATCGGCCACCGGCCCCAGGGTTTTCACCGAGAATCCGAGGCGATCTGCACACCCTGTCGCTGAGCCGCGGGAACGGGGTCTGCGGGCAGGCGCGCCCACGTCTGGGCGATGGGAGTGAGGAAAACGGTGGCGAGGCTTCCCAGGACGATGCCCAGCACCAGGCCGGGGAGAAAGCGTGCAAGGGCTGTCGATTCTGTGTTTGTCGCGGCTGTCATGGCAGCCGTCATCGGCGCATCAGAGGCGTCTCATGCGTGCGATCCAGCGGCCGTACTCAAGAACCGACCGGATGAGTTCCGCCCTTGAGGACGGCATGCCGCGACCGAACGCGGTGTGCATCCGCCAGGTCCAATAAGGCCCCTTGAGCCGGAAGCCCGAAATCGCGGCCAGCCGGAAGAGCTGCCACAGGGCGGACAGGTTCTGGAGAGGGCGAATCACGCTGAGAAGAAGTCTAGTCGCAGTCGCATTCTCCCTGCGATCCGGCAAGGGCACGGAAAAACGCCTCAACATCAGCATCGGTACCGGGTCGCCATCGCAGTCGCAGTCAGCCCCGATGCCGGTACCGCCAATGCACGCGCCGCAGTTCCCCGCGAAGCATGCGGGGAAGCACTCGATATCCGCATCTGTTGCAAGATACCTGTTCACAATTTTCTACGTTGCTCTTCGTCGTGTGAGCTTCTCGCTCGCCAAGAAGATGACCACCAACCCAGCGGGCGAAGGAATGCCCGCCGCGCCTTTGAGCCTCATGTCGTGACCCAGCTTTGAGCTTCTCACGCTCCCGCGAAAGCCCGCCGGTACCACTCGACGGTTTCAACAAGGCCGTCTTCGAGGCGTGTGACGGGCTCGTAGCCGAGGAGCTGCTTCGCCGCGGAGATGTCGGCGAGGGAGTGGCGGACGTCGCCGGGGCGTTCGGGCTTGAAGATGGGCTGAACGTGCGGGTGGCCGGTCTGCTGGGCGAGGAGCTGGGCAAGCTCAAGGACCGTGACGCGCCGCCCCGTGCCCACGTTGAGGACCTGGCCCGAAAGCTCGTTCTGGCTCGCCCCCGCCAGGAGCGTCGCCAGCACGGCGTTGCTCACGTACGTGAAGTCGCGGCTCTGGCTGCCGTCGCCGTAAATGGTGGGCTGCTCGCCCGCCAGCAGCGCCTTCGCGAACGCCGCGACCACCGCGGCGTACGCCGAGTCCGCGGACTGGCGAGGCCCGAAGATGTTGAAGTAGCGCAGCGAGACGGTGGACAGGCCGTAGGACTTGTTCCACACGGACAGAAGCTGCTCGCCCGCCAGCTTGCTCACGGCATAGGGAGAGAGCGGGCAGGTGGGCTGCGTCTCGACCTTGGGCAGCGTCGGCTGATCGCCGTAGGCGGAGGAAGACGCGGCAAAGACGACCCGCTTCGCCCCCACCTTGCGGGCGGCTTCCAGGACGCGGAGGGTGCCGGTGGCGTTCACGCTCCAGCAGCGCTGGGGCTCGACGATGGAGCGCGGGACCGACCCCATCGCCGCCAGGTGCATGATGACGTTGGCCCCCTCCGCCGCGGCGAGGAGAGCGTCGTCGTCCAGAATGGAGGCGTGGGTGAAGCGGACGCGCTCGGGCTCCAGCTCGATGAGCCCGGCGAGGTGCTCGAGGGTGGAGTTGGAAAGGTCGTCGATGACGCTGATGTTCGCGCCGAGGGAGACCAGTGCATCGACGAGGTGCCCGCCGATGAAGCCCGCGCCGCCGGTGACACAGACGGTCTGCCCGGAATAGACAGCGCGAAGACGGGCGACTTGGTCGGCGGGGAGCTTCATCACGCGGCGATCTTACGAACTCGGAAGGAATAGGGCCAGCTACCGGCGCGGGTGTTGTCCAGAGGCTGCGGCTTTGGTGTACTGTGGGACGCGTGACGTTTAATCCCACGGCACAACTGCTCGAGCCCGAAGTCCGGGAGCTGATCCTGGAGGGGCGGTACAGCGAACTGCGGAGCGTGCTGCACGAGCTGCCGCACGCGGACGTCGCGGACATTCTCTCGGAGCTGACCCCCGAACAGGCGGCGCTGGGATTCCGGTTCCTGCCGCGGGATGACGCGGGCCTGGTGTTCAGCTACTTCTCGCCGGAGTTCCAGGAGGAACTGCTCTCCAAGCTCGGAGCCGAGGCTGCGGTGAACGTCGTGGAGGCGATGAGCCCCGACGACCGCGCCCGCCTGCTCGACGAGCTTCCGCCCGAAGTCGCGCAGCGGCTGATGGCGAGCTTCAGCCCCGAGAGCCGCCGGGAAACACAGGCGATCCTGGGGTATCCGGCGAGGAGCGTGGGGCGTCTGATGACGCCCGACTATCTGAGCATCCGGCGCGAGTGGACGGCGGCGCAGGTGCTGGACCACGTGCGCAAGCACGGGCGCGACGCCGAGACGATCAACGTCCTCTATGTCGTGGACGACCAGGGCCGGCTGGTGGACGACCTGCGCCTGCGCCAGGTGCTGCTCGCCCCGCCCGACGCGACGGTCGAATCGCTGATGAACGAGTCCTTCGTCCACCTGCGCGCCGACCAGCCCCAGGAAGTCGCCGTGCAGCTCATGAGCCGCTACGACCGGCTGGCGCTGCCGGTGGTGGACTCCCGCGGCGTGCTGGTGGGCATCGTCACCGCCGACGACGTGGCCGACGTGGCCGAGCAGCAGGCCACGGAGCAGATGCAACGGCTGGGCGGCGTGCAGGCCCTCGAAGAGCCCTACATCAGCGTGGGCATCCTGGAGCTGGCGCGGAAGCGCTTCACGTGGCTGGCGCTGCTCTTCGTCGGCGGCATGGGCACGCAGCTCGCGATGGAGGGGTTTGAGAGCGAGATCGATAAAGCCGCGGTGCTCAGCACCTTCGTGCCCATGATCGTGTCGGGCGGCGGCAACAGCGGATCGCAGGCGACGGCGCTGGTGATCCGCTCGCTGTCGGTGGGCGAGGTGACGCTGGCGGACTGGCTGCAGGTGCTGAAGCGCGAGGTGCTGGTGGGCCTGATCCTCGGCGCGGCGCTGGGGCTGATCGGCGTGGCGAGGATCCACCTCTGGGGCCTGCTGGGCTGGTTCCTGAAGAAGGGCGCCGACGGCACGGTGACGGAAGAGAGCCAGCGCGTGCAGGACGCCTACCACCTCATGGCCGTGAGCATCGGTGTGGCGGTGCTGGGCGTGGTGCTGTGGGGCACGATCATCGGGGCGATGCTGCCCTTCATCCTCAAGCGCGTGGGCCTGGACCCGGCGACCAGCTCGGCACCCTTCGTGGCGACCGTCGTGGACATCGCGGGCGTGGTGATCTACTTCGCGGCGTGCGTGGCGATTCTGCGCGGAACGCTGCTGTAGGCGACCGCCGAGCGCGAGGCGAACGCAAAGGGCGCAGGCAGATCACAGGGCACGCGCGGGTGTGCGCGTACGGACGCGAGTGATTCAAAAAAGAAAAACCGGGCGCCCTGGGGGGACGCCCGGTCGAAGGGGTCGAAGGATCACGCCGCTGGATTACCAGCAGACCTGCATCTGGCCGGTGACGGTGATCTCACCGTCCTCGGAGTCGCCGAGGAAGCCGTTGCGGGTGTTGCCGCCGAGCAGGCCGCCCGTGCCGAAGAGGGCGGTGGTGTCGTTGAAGGCGTAGCCGATCTGCGCGGTGAACTTGGCCGCGTGGCTCTCCTTGGAGATGTAGTAGTTCATGCCGAGCTCGGCGAAGTGGAGGGTCGCGGGGTCGGCGCCGGCATCGTCATCGAACGCGATGAGGCTGTAGCGACCGTAGAGCTCGATCTGCTCGGTCACGAAGATACCGCCCTGGACGACCAGGCCGAAGTTGTCGAGGTCGGAGCCCATCTCGGGGGAGATGTGAGCGCCGTAGCCGGCGACCGACACGTTGTAGCCGGGGCCCTCCCACGAGGCGTCGACGGTGTAGAGGAAGGAGTCAACATCGTTGCCGCCGGTGCCGCCGGTCTCGCCGGAGGTCTGCCACCAGACGCCGGCGCCGATGAGCAGCCCGTTGTCCGTGGCGGAGCGGAAGCTGGTGAAGTCGTTGAAGCGCTCCCAGGAGCCGCCCATGACCTTCCAGTCGAAGCGGGCGTTGAGGGCGATGTCGGCCTCGCCGAAGCTGTTGAAGTCGGTGTTGCCGGTGTTCACGCCGTCGGTGAAGCCGCCGACGAAGCGGAAGGCGTCGGACTGCCAGGAGAACTGGACGCCCTGGGTGTAGCCGGGGCTGAACAGACGGCCGACGACGGAGCGGTCGGCGGCGAGCTGGAACTCATCCTCGACGCTGTACTCGCGGGTCAGCGGGCCGCGGAACTGGCCCCACTTCACCGCGAAGCCGTTGTCCCAGGTGTACATGGCGTAGGCGTCCTCGAGACCGAAGATGCCCGAGTCGGAGAACTCGCCGCCGAAGTTGCCTTGGATCTTGAAGGTCAGGTCCTTGTCCCAGACGTTGCCCCAGAAGCGGACGCGGTTGGTGGGGTTGTTGAACCCGATGGTGGTGTCATCCACGTCGCCGACGCTGTCGCTGTCGCGGAGGGAGACGTTGTAGCGGAGCCAGGTGGTGCCGCCGATGTTCAGGCGGTTCGCGCCGGTGCTGTCACCGATGCCGAAGGTGCCGGCGTAGGTCGCGTTGCCGGCGGGGCCGCCCGCGAGCAGGCTGGCGCGGGTGCTGGCGTCCGCGATGAGCTCGGCGTTGTACGCGCGGCTCTGGTCCAGGTTGGAGTTCTGTGCAAACGCGTTGGCCGACAGGCCCAGCGCCGCACCCGCGACGATCACAAGCATCTTGGTCTGCATCTAATCGACTCCTTCGTAAAACTCAACTCGCTGACACGTGATCCTTCTGAACGGCCGCCGGGCAATCTCCGCCTTGGGACGACCCACGATTCGCGGCGGCACCGCCGCCGCCTTTCCACTGATCGGGGGCTCCGCCCCCGGAACGATCAACAAGCCTTTTCGCTCGAACGAATCCCCGGTACCTTGGTCCTGACTTCCGATGGGTCCAGTGAGAGGGGTGTGCTGCCGTGTGTTCCCAGGGCTGCGCTCCTGACCGTCTCCCCGAGCGCCTCCCCGGGGGATTCCTACCTACCGACCGTCGCAAACCACAGGAGCTCGGGCTCGCCTAGCTTGGTTTGGACGCCCCAATCGGGGTCGGACTATACCCACGCCGATTAGCGAACGCAAACTCCTGTGGCCAAGTTTTTCGGCGGTCCGACCTCCGGACGCTCAACTTTTATCGGAAGGTCTTTTCAAATCGATCTAAACTAAATCCTAACACAACCGGCCTGGCACCCTTGCCACTGGGCCCGTAGGCTCTCTGCAAAGCGGCTGGTGAACAGGGTATAAGTACACACTAACCACTTACAGAATCACTACTTACGGAACTTGCGAGCCATGCTCGAACCCCGCTACGTGCTGGTTGTGGACGACGAAAAAGACCTCGTCGATCTGGTGAGCTACAACCTGCTCAAGGCGGGCTACGAAGTCGGCTCCGCCTCGACCGGCCTGGGGGCTCTCCGGGCTATTTCCGACCGTCGCCCAGACCTCATCATCCTGGACTGGATGCTGCCGGAGCTTTCCGGGACCGAGGTCGCGTCCCGCATCCGCGCCAACCCGGAGACCGCGCGCGTGCCCATCGTCATGCTCACCGCGAAGGGAACGGAGGCAGATCAAGTTGTGGGTCTCGCCTCTGGAGCAGATGACTTCGTCACCAAGCCCTTCTCCGTGCGCGTGCTGCTGGCGCGTGTGGAGGCGGTGCTGCGGCGCGCATCGCGCCCTGCGGATGGGCGTCAGGTGCTCACCCTCGGCCCGGTGACGGTGGACCTCCAGACGCACGACGCGACGCTCGAAGGGCAACCTTTGCGCCTCACGCTGACGGAGTTCCGGCTGCTCAGCTCGCTGATCGGCGCCGAGGGGCGGGTGCTCTCCCGCCAGGTGCTCATGTCGCGGGCGATGGGGCCGGGGGTGACGGTGACGGAGCGGACGATCGACGTGCACATCACCGCCGTGCGAAAAAAGCTCGGACGCTACGCGGGGATGATCCGGACGGTCCGAGGCGTGGGGTACCGCGCCACGCTCGACGAGACGGAGGGCGAGTAGCCCGTAGGATGCCCGGCGCGTGACCGCATCCTTCCCTCATGCCTGGATTCGATGGAGCGTGGCGGTCGCCCCTCTGGCGGCCGGAGCCGCGGCGGCGTGGCTGGGCGCGGGTAAAGCCGCGTGCGTGATTGCCGCGGGGGCGGCGGGCGCCGCGGGGGTGGTCTACCTGACGACCCGCGCGGAGCGTGCCCTGCGCGCGCAGCAGGACCACCTGTCTAAAGCAGAACGCGAAGCGGCGGAGGCGCGGGAGGAAGCGGAGCGGCGTGCGGCCGAACTGGCCGAAGCCCGCGGCGTGCTCGAAGCCTCGCCCTGGCCCATGTTCGCCACGCACGCGAGCGGGGAGATCTTCCTGGCGAACCGTGGCGCGGAAGAGTTCTTTCAGCGCGGACCCGGAGGGCTGGTGGGCCGGTCGATCGAAGACCTCGTGACGCAGGCGGGGCTGATCTCGCTCCACGCGGAGGCGGTGGCGGGACGCGCGGCATCGGGGCAGGTGCGGATCGAGCGCTCGGAGGGAACGCGGGTGTACCAGGTGCGCGCGGCCCCGGTGCGCTTAGGACATGGCGGCGCGGGGGCGGTGGTGTCGCTGCGCGACATCACGGAGCTTGCCACGGCGCTGCAGCTCAAGACGGACTTCGTCGCCAACGCGAGCCACGAGCTTCGAACGCCCGTGGCGTCGATCCGCGCGGCGGTTGAAACGCTCGCGGACGGCGCGTGGGAGGAGCCCGCGCTGCGGACGAAGTTCACGCAGATGATCGCGGGGAACGTGCGGCGGCTGGAGGAGCTGATCTCCGATCTGCTGGAGCTCTCCCGCCTCGAATCCCCCGAGGGCGTGGTGAAGGTCGAGGAGTTCGACCTGCCGGAGCTGCTGGCGGATGTCGAGGAAGAACTGCGCCCCATCGCGGCAGAGCGGGAGCTGACGCTCTCGATGAACGTGGATGGCGTGCAGCGTGTGCGGAGCGACCCGCGCCTGGTGCGGCTGGTGGTGCGGAACCTCGTGGACAACGCGGTGAAGTTCGCGTACCCGCAGACGACGGTGCGCGTGGAGGTGAGCGCCCTGCCCAGCTCAGACGGCAACACGGGGATGCGGGTGCGCGTCATTGACCGCGGGATCGGCATCCCGATCCACCAGCAGAAGCGCGTGTTCGAGCGGTTCTTCCAGGTGGACCCGGCGCGGACCGGCTTTCAGCATCGGCGCGGCTCTGGGCTGGGCCTGGCGATCGTGAAGCACGCGGTGAAGGCCCTGGGCGGCGCCGTAGGGCTGGAGTCGGTCTGGAAGCAGGGAACGACCATGACGGTGGAGCTACCCGCCTGTGTCGTCACTTCTTCTCAGGGGTGATCTCGAAGACGCCGGGGCTGAAGGGCAGATCGCCCGCCGGGCCGGGAAGGCTCTGGTGCGGGAGGAACTCGCCTTTGACGGAGGCCCGCTGAACACTGCCCCGCGATTCGGGGGCCTTGTGCTGAACCGCGGCGGGGTCGGGCTGCTGCTTCGCGCCCCAGTAGACGCACTCAATCGCGGTCGCGTCGGGGCTGT
The DNA here is from genome assembly GCA_937974035.1 of uncultured Phycisphaerales bacterium. Lineage (GTDB taxonomy): Bacteria > Planctomycetota > Phycisphaerae > Phycisphaerales > UBA1924 > JAEYTB01. The sequence continues at coordinate 21,422 of CALJIV010000048.1, read as the reverse complement.
AGAGCGTCACGCAGTCGCCGTCGTTGGCGAATGCGACGTACTTGGACTGCACCTGCGCCGTGAAGACGTAGGCGTTGTTGAAAGATGGGTTCTTCGGCGCGGCTGCCTCGCGCGTGCCGACGGGGCCGGGGATCGAGCTTTCGAAGCCGTTGAAGACGACCACAACCTCTCCGGGCTTGAGGACGAGGTCGGGGAAGGTGAAGCGGAAGCCGTTCTCGGAGGAAGTGCGCTCGCCGCCGGGGCCGGTCCTGGCGTCGCGGAGCTGGTAGCCCTTGAGGTTGATGGGCACGGAGTGCGGGTTGACAAGCTCGATGAACTCATCGCCCGTGGCGGAACGCACGCCGTCCTTGTTGGCGTCGCCCTCACGGGGGACGGCGTAGAGAACTTCGGTCATCGTGGGATGCAGGCGCGCGGCGTGCTGCGCGCCGGGCTGGGCGGCGGGTTGCGCCGCCGGCAGCATCATCAATAGCAGCGCGAACATGGCTGGGGAGAATACCAGAGGAATACCGGGCAGAAGTCCGGGTACCATCGGCGTGAGTACAGGAGGATGATGATGCGTCAGCTGCTGTTGCCGGCCCTGTTGTGCGTGGCGGCCCCCACCGCCGCGGTCCTGGGGCAGACGGACGTGCCCAAGGAGGCGGCGGTCGAGATGGCCCAGCCCCCCACGCCCGAGGCGGTGGAGGTGCTCCGGCGCGAGGCGGCGCGGCTGATGCCGATGTTCGGCAATATCGAGATCCGGAAGGTGCTGCTGAACACGACGTGGCTGCCGCTGCCGGACACGCGCACCCTCTACACCGACGGCAAAGGGCGGTGGTTCTCGCAGGCGGAGTACGACAAGCTGGCGGAGGAGCAGCGCGCGGAGCTGCGGGCGGTCGAGTTCGACGACTACCGCTTCTACTACACGAAGTACGGGACGCCGATGGCGTACATCCGCGCGCTGGACCTTGCCGCGGCGGCGATGCCCGGCTCGCTGCAGGGCAAGAAGGTGATGGACTTCGGCTACGGCACGATCGGGCACCTGCGCCTCATGGCCAGCCGGAACATGTACGTGGTGGGCGTGGACGTGGACCCGATGCTCGCGGCGCTGTACAGCGACCCGGAGGACACCGGCACCGTGCAGGGCGAGGGTCTGGACGACAAGCCCCCGCCGGGAACGCTGACGCTCGTCCACGGCCGCTGGCCCAAGGATCAGGACGCGATCGAGAAGGTGGGCGGGGAATACGACCTCATTACCAGCAAGAACACGCTCAAGAACGGGTACATCAACCCGGAGGAGCCGGTGGACCCGCGCCTGCTGGTGGACCTGGGCGTGCCGGCGGAGGTGTTCGTGGAGAAGGTCGCGGCGGCGCTCAAGCCCGGCGGCCTGTTTCTGATCTACAACATCAGCCCCAAGCAGAAGCCCAAAGGGGAGGGATACATCCCTTGGGCGGACGGCCGGTGCCCCTTCCCGCGCGAGATGCTGGAGAAGGCCGGGTTCGAAATTCTCGAGTACAACAAGGACGACTCGCCCTTCGTGCGCCGCATGGGGGAGGCCCTGGATTGGGATAAGGGCGAGCGTGCCATGGACTTAGAGAACGACTGCTTCGCCGAGTACACGCTGGTGCGGAAGAAGCCGGCCCCGGCGCAGAGCGAGGTCCAGAAGCCCTAATCCCTCCCGGTGAAAGAGCTTAGGTGAATCAGCGCCGCTCGCGGCCAGACGAAGTGTGCCTCGCCCTGCCAAACCGGCAGGAAGGGGAGCTGTTGGCATGCGCCTGACGGGGTCGAACCGCCCTTGCGGGGCTGAAAACGCGGGTTGGGGCGTGGTGATGAAGTTTGGGCAATCGGCACGGCTCTCGCTCCGATAGACCGATGAGCGTCCGGCACAGCCGCGGCGTGAGTCGGTGAGGATCCGCTTCAGGGCAAATCCACAGGGTGTGAGCGAACCTGAAGACTGATAATCATCGAAGAATGGAGAGGACCGAACCGGGGCATGGGGCCCCTTGGAGCCAGACATGTTTGAACGCTTCACCGATCGAGCCCGCAAGGTCATGGCCCTGGCGAACCAGGAGGCCCAGCGGCTGAACCACGAGTACATCGGGACCGAGCACATTCTGCTCGGGCTGGTGAAGGAAGGTTCGGGGGTCGGGGCGAACGTGCTCCGGAACCTGGACGTGGACCTTCGCCGCGTGCGGCTGGAGGTAGAGAAGCTGGTGAAGGCCGGGCCCGAGATGGTGACGATGGGCAAGCTGCCCCAGACGCCTCGGGCCAAGAAGGTCATTGAGTACGCGATCGAAGAGGCGCGGAACCTGAACCACAACTACGTGGGGACGGAGCACCTTCTGCTGGGCCTGCTGCGCGAGCACGACGGCGTGGCGGCGCAGGTGCTGCTGAACCTGGGCCTGCGGCTGGAGGAAGTGCGCGAGGAGGTGCTGAACCTCCTGGGCGCGGGCAACGAGCAGTCCGAGGGCGGCGAGGTCGCCGGCGCGGGCCTGGGGAGCGCCCCCAGCGCGGGCACGTCCCCGACGAGCGCGGGCGCCGCCACCGCGAAGGGCAAGAGCAAGACCCCGGCGCTGGACAGCTTCGGGCGCGACCTGACCGAGCTTGCGAAGGAGGGCGCGCTGGACCCGGTGATCGGGCGCGCGACCGAGATCGAGCGCGTGGTGCAGGTGCTGTGCCGCCGCACGAAGAACAACCCGGTGCTGCTGGGCGAGGCGGGCGTCGGCAAGACGGCGATCGTCGAGGGCCTGGCGCAGCGCATCGTGGCAGGCGACGTGCCGGAGATCCTGCTGGACAAGCGGCTGGTGGTGCTGGACCTGGCGATGATGGTCGCCGGGACGAAGTACCGCGGGCAGTTTGAGGAGCGCATCAAGGCGGTCATGAACGAGGTCCGGCGCGCGAAGAACGTGATGCTCTTCATCGACGAGCTGCACACGCTGGTGGGCGCGGGCGGGGCCGAGGGCGCGATCGACGCGTCCAACGTGCTGAAGCCGGCGCTGGCCCGCGGCGAGATCCAGTGCATCGGCGCGACGACCTTCGACGAGTACCGCAAGTACATCGAGAAGGACGCGGCGCTGGCGCGGCGCTTCCAGGCCATCACCGTGGACCCGCCGAACAACGAGCAGACCATCGAAATCCTCAAGGGTCTGCGCGACCGTTACGAGACGCACCACCGGGTGCACATCACCGACGCGGCGATCAAGGCGGCGGTGGAGCTGTCGGGCCGGTACATCACCGGTCGCGTGCAGCCCGACAAGTCGATCGACGTGATCGACGAGGCGGGCGCCCGCGTGCGGATCAAGAGCATGACCAAGCCGCCGAACCTGGCGGAGATCGAGGCGGAGATCGAGCGCCTGTCGATCGAGAAGGACGAGGCGGTGAAGGCGGCCGACTACGAGCGTGCCGCGGAGCTCCGCGATCAGGCGGAGCAGCTCCGCCGCAAGAAGGACGAGATGCAGAAGGAGTGGCGCGCCAAGGCCCAGGAGGCAGACGGCGTCGTGGACGAGGAGATCATCGCCGAGGTGGTCTCCAAGATGACGGGTGTGCCGCTCAAGCGTCTGGAGAAGGACGAGGCGCAGCGCCTGCTGCAGCTCGAGAACGAGTTGCACAAGAAGGTGATCAGCCAGGACGAAGCGATCAAGGCGATCAGCAAGGCGATCCGGCGCGCCCGCGCGGGCCTGAAGGACCCGAAGCGACCGATGGGCAGCTTCATCTTCGTGGGCCCCTCGGGCGTCGGCAAGACGCTGCTGAGCAAGGCGCTCGCCGAGTTCATGTTCGGAGACGAGGACGCCCTCATCCACCTGGACATGAGCGAGTACATGGAGAAGCACAACGTGTCCCGCCTGGTGGGCGCGCCCCCCGGCTACGTCGGGTATGAAGAGGGCGGCCAGCTCACCGAGCGCATCCGGCGGCGGCCCTACGCGGTCATCCTGCTGGACGAGGTGGAGAAGGCCCACCCCGACGTCTTCAACATGCTGCTCCAGATCATGGAGGAAGGCCGCCTGACCGACTCGTTCGGCCGCAACGTGGACTTCCGCAACACGATCCTGATCATGACGAGCAACCTGGGCGCGGAGCTCATCAAGGGCGGCGCCGGGTTCGGGTTCAGCAAGCGCACCGAGGCGACGGACTACGAGAACATCAAGCAGGTGCTGATGAAGGAGATCGAGCGGTTCTTCCGCCCCGAGTTCATCAACCGGCTTGACGACATCGTGGTGTTCCGTCCGCTGACGCGCGACGACCTGACCCGGATCGTGGAATACGAGATCGGGAAGCTCGCCAAGCGCCTGAAGCAGAACGGCTTCACGCTGGAGGCGGATCAGGCGGCCAAGGACTTCCTGATCGAGCGCGGGTACAACCCCGAGTACGGCGCGCGTCCGCTGCGCCGCAGCATCGGGCAGTACGTCGAAGACCCGCTCAGCGAGATGCTGCTGCAGGGCACCTTCGAGGCCCCCGCGACGATCACCGTCACCCGCCGCAAGGACGCCGACGGGAAGGACGAGGATCACCTCTACTTCCAGGCCGGCCCGCCGCCCGCCGGCGAAGCGGCGCCCGCACCCGCGGAGAAGAAGTCCGACAAGGACAAGCCCAGCGAGCCCGCGCAGGCGCAGAGCACCTGAGCGGGACGGACAGGTTCAGTTCCTTCGAGGCCCGGGGCGATCGCCCCGGGCCTCTTTTTTTCTGCAGGTCGGACAGGTCTGATGGGGCTGATAGAGGGCCAAGAATGCCCCATGTTCAAGAAAGACGCGATCATCCGGCAGCCGGAGCAGAACTCGGCCCGAGCGATGGAGGGGGTGCAGGTTGCGCGCGAGCTGTTCTGGCAGAACGTGATGCGCGAAATCCTGACCAGTCTTTCGGTCATCAGCACCGCGGGGCTCTCGGGAAAGGCCGAGGAGCACGAGGACCTCTTCGACGGGCGGCTGGCGGTCATCACGCAACTGGGCCAGCGCGTGCCCATCGCGGCGGTCTTCCCGCTCTTTGCGTGCGGGATCGACACCAGCGACACGGAGCGTCAGCTGTCGATGGCCGTGGAGTGCACCGTGTTCCAGATCCGCACGCCGGGGGGCGAGGTCTTCACGCTGCCGCTGCATGAGATACGGGCCTTCCACTCGCTGAGCGAGGATCTCGTGGAGCAGATCCGCAAGCAGGCGGCCCAGCAGAGCGAGAGCGAGGATGACCAGGAGCCCTTCGGCTTCGCGGCTTACACCTCGCTGGCCCGGACCAAGCTCCCGTCGGAGGCGATGAAGACCCCGAACGCCGAGACGGGGGAAGCAAGCGCGAATCAGGAATGACCGGGGTCTGTGCGGGAGGGCCGGGCAGCGAGCCGGTGTTCAAGAGCCGGTGCTATGGTGCAATCCAAGCGGCGGGGGGCGACGAACCCTTGGGGAACAAGGTTCGAGGAGTCTGTGCATGCGCACTCTTGTGGCGATCCCGGTGTTCAACGAGCAGAAGTACGTCCGGCATGTGCTGGAGCGGGTTCTGGCGCACAACCCGGACGTGCTGGTGATCGACGACGGCTCGACGGATCAGACGCCGCGGATCCTGCCCGATTACCCCATCGAGATGATCCGGCACGCGAAGAACCGCGGGTATGGCAGCTCGCTGCGGGACGCTTTCCGATTCGCGATCCATGAACGGTTCGACTGGCTCATCACGATGGACTGTGACGAGCAGCACGAGCCCGCGGCGATCCCCTCTTTCGTCGAAGCGGCGGAGGAGGACCAGTGGGACATCATCAGCGGCTCGCGCTACCTGCGGCCCTCCCAGGGCGAGGACCGGCCCCCGCCGGAGCGGCGGGCGATCAACGCGACCATCACGGCGGAGCTGAACTGCCGCCTGGGCAGCGCCTTTGGCACGCGGATGACCGATGCCTTCTGCGGCTTCAAGGCGTACCGGGTTGAGGCGTTGAAGAAGCTGCGGCCGACGGTGAAGGGGTACGCCTTCCCGATGCAGTTCTGGGTGCAGGCCGCCGCGGCGGGGCTGCGGATGCGAGAGCTGCCGGTGCGGCTGATCTACAACGATCTGAACCGGACGTTCGGCGCGACGCTGGACGACCCGACGGTGCGGCTGGCGCATTACCGGCGCGTGCTGTATCGGGAAATTGCCAAGCACGCGGACAAGCTGCCGCGGGAGGCGCTCGTGGGTCTGGGCGGAAACGGTGAGTGCGAGCTGAAGAACGAATGCTGCAAGCGTTGAACGCGGCTGGGGGTCAGGGCGTGCGCGTAGAGCCGGGACCGCCCGAGGGTCCGCCGGGAAGCCTGCTGAACCTGGTGCGCGAACGCGTGCGTGGGGGCTCGGAGGCGTGGATCTGGACGGGGCATCAGGCGGAGTTCTGGCACCCCGGGATCATGTCGAAGTATCTCGCCGCGGAGTCGCTGCGCACGCGCCTGGAACGCGAGGGCGTGCGTGCGAAAGTGGCGTGGCTGGTGGTGGATCAGGACACCAACGCCGCGTGGAAGATTCCGTATCCAGGGCTCGTGAAGGGTGCGCTGACGCGGAGCGAGTGGACGCTTCCGCCTGCGAGCGCGCGGGGCGGGGACGTGCCCACCGGCGCTTTGCCTCCCGCAACTACGCGGGGCGTGGGCGAAGCTGAGCCGGCGCTGGAGTGCGTGCGCGAGGGGCTGGACGCGATCGGGCGTGCGCTGAAAGCGCACGCTTCCGCCGCGAGCCTCGCGCGACAGGTGACGGAAGCCCTGGGCGACCTGCTCGCGCCGTGGTGCAAGCCGGACAGGGTGGTGTACGCCTCGGAGCTGTGGCGCGATGAGTCCTTCGCGCGGCTGCTGGAAGAGATCCGGCGCGACCCGGCGAAGTGCGTTGCGGCGTACAACCGAGCCGCGGCGAGCGTGCCCAGGGCGCGTGTGCGGCCGCTGAGCGTCGAGGGCTCGCGTGTGGAGCTTCCGCTGTGGAGGCTTGAGGGCGCTGGAAAGCCGCGGCGGCCCGTGTGGTCGGACGAGCTGGACGGGCTGAAGGTGGAGGAGCTTTCGCCCCGGGCGCTGCTGATGACCGCCGCGGTGCGCTCCGCATCGTGCGACCTGTTCATCCACGGGATGGGCGGGGGCGTGTACGACCGCATCACGGAGCGCTGGTTCGCGGAGTGGATGCCGGGTGTGAGCCTCGCGCCCACAGCGGTCGTGACGGCGACGGTGCGGCTGCCCTTCGATGTGCGCGTGCGCACGCCGGAGGAAATCGCTCGGGCACGGTGGCGGGCGCACGCGGCACGCCATAGCCCCGCCCTGCTGGGAGACGAAGCGGGCGAGCGCCGCCGGCGAGAGCTTGCCGAGGCGGTGCGCCGGGCCGGGAGCAAGGACGCCACGCGCGATGCGTTCGCGACGTTGCAGGCCTTCCTGCGTGAATATCGCGAAAGAAATGAACCCAGGCTGCGGGAGCTGAAGCTCGAAGCGGAGCAAGCCGCGCAGGACACGAGCGTGGCGGGCATCGTCCACGAGCGGACGTGGCCCTTCCCGCTGTATCCGAAGGCGATTCTCGACGGTTTGAACGCGGATGTCGCGCACGCGGTCGGGGGTGGCGGATGAAGCTCGCGCGCGCGGCGGCGCTTATTGCGGCGCTCCTCGCGGCGGGGTGCGAGCGCAAGCCCGCGGCTCCGGCGCCCGCGACCGCGTCCCGGCCGCGCGTTGTGGCGCACAGCCCGGCGGTTGGCGTGATCGTGCGCGACCTGAAGCAGGAAGAGCTGGTCGTCGGGAGGCACGGGCACGACATGGTGCTGGACCGCGCGCTGCCCGTGGTGGGCACGCAGGAAGGCTTTGACTACGAGGCCCTGCTTGCAGCGCGGCCGACGCACATCATCACGCAGTGGGGCTCGCGCGAGCTGCCGCGGCGGCTGGTGGAGCTGGCGCGGGAGCGAGGGTGGGAGGTGCTGGATACACGCCTGCTCTCGCTGGAGGACATCCGGCGCGACACGCTGGCGGTGGATGAGTTCCTCTGCCGCGCGCGGGGCGTCCCAGCGCCGAGCGAAGAAGGCGCACGTCTCGCGGCGGAGATGGACCGTGCGTGGTCGCGCCGGGGTGAGGGGTTTGAAAAGCTCGGCAGGGTGCTGCTGCTGGCGTCGGTGAATCCGCCCGCGGCGTTCGGCCCGGGCTCCAGCCATTACGAGGTCTTGGTACGGATCGGCGCGACGCCCGCGATGACGGCTGGAAGTGCGTACATCGAGCTGGACGCGGAGCGGATCGTGGGGCTCGCCCCGGATGTCGTGGTGCTGGTCCTGCCGCGAGGGTTGGGGACGGACGCGCCCGCGTGGGAGGAGAGGATGCGCGGGGCGCGGGAAAAGCTGGCGGGGCTGGCGGTTCCCGCGGCGGAGCGGGGCAGGCTCGGAATCGTGGACGAGCCCCTCGCGCTGCTGCCGAGCACGAGCATGATCGCCTTCGCCGACGAGCTGGCGGAGGTGCTGGAAGCCTTCTCGCGGGAGTAGAGGCGGCCACGCGCCGCGGGTGGATTCCTACGATCCGCCCCTATGGCCACCACACCCCACGTCCCGATGCAAGACCCTGTCCAGCTTCTGGGCGAGCGGTTCCGCGCAGGGATCGCCGCGGCGTTCCCGCAGGCGGGGGACGTGGACCCGGCGGTGGTCCCGAGCCGCAACCCGGAGTTCGGCGATTACCAATCGAACGTCGCGATGGGGCTGGCGAAGCGGCTGGGGCTCAAGCCGCGGGAAGTGGCCGAGCAGATCATCGCGAAGGTGGACCTGGGCGAGATCGCCGAGCCGCTGACGGCGGCGTCGATCGCGGGGCCGGGGTTCATCAATGTGCGGCTGCGGGGTGAGGCGCTGGCGAAGCTGGTGGAGCGGCTGGACAGGCCCGAGCTGGGGATCGAGCCGCCCGCGAAGCCCAAGACGATCGTCGTGGACCTGATGGGGGTGAACCTCGCGAAGCAGATGCACGTGGGGCACCTGCGGTCGCCGATCATCGGCGATGCGCTGGCGCGGACCTTCGAGCGTCTGGGCGAGAAGGTCATTCGCCAGAACCACGTCGGCGACTGGGGCCTGAACATCGCGATGACCACCGCGCGGCTGATGAAGCTCTCCGCCGCGGGGGCCGTGGACCTGAACCGGCTGACGCTCACCGACCTGGACAACGCGTACAAGGCGGCGCAGATGGAGTGCCAGCGCGACCTTGCGGGGCTCGAGGCGGTGCGCAAGTACGGCCTTGGCCCCAAGGCCGAGGCGGAGCTGGAAGCGCAGGTGGAGGGAGCCACCGCGGCGTTCAACGAGGCGCGCCAGGCGCTGGTGCGTCTGCAGAGCAAGGAGCCCGCGACCTACGCCGTGTGGCAGAAGATCTACGAGATCACGATGGCGGAGGTGCTGAAGGTCTGCCGCGTGCTGAACGTCGCGGTGACGGAGGAGGCCAACGCCGGCGAGAGCACCTACGCGGATGAGCTGGCGCCGATGATCGAGGATCTGCTCGCCCGCGGCATCGCGGAGCCCGATCAGGGCGCGCTCATCATCCGGCTCGACAAGCCCGAGTGGGGCGGGATCAAGGAGCCCTGCCTGGTGCGCAAGAGCGACGGAGGGTTCCTGTACGCGACGACGGACATCGCCGCGCTGCGGCGGCGCGTGCAGGAGCTGAAGGCGGAGCGCGTGATCTACGCCGTGGACCTGCGGCAGAATCTGCACCTGCGGCAGGTGTTCGCGGCGGCGCGGCGCGCGGGGTACACCAGGCACCCGGAGACGGGCGAATACGCGGTGACGGAGCACGCCGGGTTCGGCGCGGTGCTGGGCGAGGACGGGCGGCCCTTCAAGACGCGGTCCGGTGAAAGCGTGGCGCTGGCGGACCTCATTGAGGAGACGGTGCGGCGGGCGATGCGCGCGGTGAAGGAGCGCAACCCGGACGCGACACCCGAGGAAGCGCGGCGCATCGCGGAAGCCGTGGGCACGGCGGCGCTGAAGTACGCCGACCTCTCCACCGACCGTGTGAAGGACTACATGTTCAGCTTCGACCGGATGCTGAGCTTTGAGGGCAACACCGGGCCCTATCTGCTCTATGCGCTGGTGCGGATCAAGAGCATCTTCCGCAAGGCGGCGGAGCGCGGCGTGGGGTCGGGCTGGGAGACGGCCACGCCCAGCGTGAGCGCCCCGGCGGAGAAGCAGCTTGCCCTGGCGCTGCTCCGATACCCCGGCACGGTGCGGAGCGTGGCGGAGAGCCTGGAGCCTCACCGGATGACGCAGTACCTCTACGAGCTGGCGGGCACGTTCAGCGGGTTCTTCGAGAACTGCCCGGTGCTCGCTGCGGAGACCGAGGAGCAGCGCCGCGGCCGGCTGCGGCTCTGCGCGGTGGCCGGGCGCGTGCTCGAGGACGGCCTGCACGTGCTGGGCATCCCCACGCTGGACCGGATGTAAAAAAAACGCGGGGCCCGTGAAGGCCCCGCGTCTCTTTCAAGCTGAGCCGGCGACGGATCAGACGCTCTGGGTGGCCAGGCCGCGGACGCTCGCCGCGCGTCGGCCGAGGACCGTCTGCTCCGCGGGCTTCTCGGCCTCGGCGTAATCCTCGCCGAAGCGGAAGAGGCGGAAGCTGTTGCCGATGACGAAGATGTCGCCGGCGAAGTGGTAGAAGGCGGCGACGGGGAGAGCCAGCGCGCCGATGCTGGTGATGGTGCCGGTGGCGGCCAGCACGAGGCCGACGATGGCGATGATCACCGACATCACGATGTTCTGCGTCGTGATGGCGCGGGTGCGGCGGGAAAGCTCGATAAGGAAGGGGATGCGGGAGAGGTCGTCGTTCATGAGGGCGACGCCCGCGGAGTTGGCCGCGATGTCGGAGCCCTCCAGACCCATCGCCACGCCCACGTCCGCCTCGGCGAGCGAAGGGCCGTCGTTGATGCCGTCGCCGACCATGAGGGTGCGGAAGCCGCTCTTCACCATGTCGCGGACGAGCTGGTGCTTCTCCTCGGGGAGGCACTCGGCCTCGATGGCGTCCACGCCCACGGCGGCGCCGACGCGCTTGGCGACGCTCAGGCGGTCGCCGGTGAAGATGGCGATGTAGCGGATGCCCAGGTCGCGCAGACGCTGCACGACGGACTTGGTGTTGCTGCGGATGGTGTCCTCAAGACCGACCGCGCCGAGGTAGCGGCCGTCGCGCATCACGTGCACGCCGGTCATGCCCTCGATCTTGGCCTCGACCGCCTCGATGTCCGCGGCGATGGCGGGGTTCAGCTCGCGGAGCCAGCTCGCGCGGCCGACGCAGATCTCGCCCTTGCTCGTGCGGGCGCGGACGCCGCGCCCGTGGACTTCCTCGGTGTTGGTGGTTTCCTCGATCCGCACACGGGCGGCGCGGGCGGTGGTGAGGATGGACTGCGCCAGCGGGTGGTTGGAGTGCTGCTCGCCGATGGCCGCGGCGGTGAGCAGGTCCGCGCCCTCGACGCCAGGAGCCGGGGCGAGCTTCGTCACCTGGAACTTGCCCGTGGTCATCGTGCCGGTCTTGTCCAGCACCACGGCGGTGACGTTGCCCGCGGCTTCGAGGTAGTTGGGCTGCTTGATGAGGATGCCCAGGCGGGCCGCCGCGGCGAAGGCCGCGAGCATCGCGGAGGGGCTGGCCAGCAGCAGGGCCGAGGGGCACGCGACCACCAGCACGGTGACGGCGGTGCGCATCGCGTTGCGCTTCGTCTCCACGTCGTCGGACTGGCTCATGATGAACCAGGCGATGGCCGCGACCGAGAGCACCACCGGCACGAAGAAGCTGGCGACCTGCTCGATGAGGAGCTGGCGCGGCGTGCGGCTCTGCTCCGCCTCGCGGATGAGCTGGGTCACGCGGCCGATGGTGGTGTCCGCGCCGACCTGAGTCACCTGGATATCAAGGTTGCCGGTGAGGTTGCTGGTGCCGGCGTAGACGTTGTCGCCGATGGTGACCTCGACGGGGGCCGACTCACCTGTCAGCGAGGCCTGGTTCAGAGTCGAGCGGCCCGCGATGACGCGACCGTCCACGGGCAGGTTCTCGCCGCTGCGGACGCGGACGACGTCGCCGACCTTCACCTGGCTGAGGGGGATGTTCTCGTACTCGATGCCGTCGCGGACGACGCGGGCGATGTCGGGGGTCAGGCGGACGAGCTGCTCGATGGCCCGCTGAGCACCGCTGGCGCTGCGGCGGACGAGCTGGCCGAAGACGACGAGGATGAAGGCGAGCCAGCCCGCCGCGGTGTACTCGCCGATGGCGATCGCCGCGATGATGGCCAGAGCCGCGAGGGCCGAGCTGGAGATGCGGAGGGTGCGAAGCTCGTTCCACGCGGCGATGAAGAGCGGGATGGCGAGCAGCACCGCCCCCAGCATCGCCGGGAGCTTGGAGACTTCGGCCGAGCCCAGGCCGAAGATGCCGGCGACGGTGCTCGCGAGCACCAGGATGCCGCCGATGAGGGTGAAGATGATCCACCGCTCGATGGACACCTCGTGGTGCGAGCAGCAGGACATGTCCTCGTTGTGCACGTGGGTGGCGTGGTCTTGGGCCATGGTCGTGTCGTGCTCCGATCGGAACGGAAGGGAGAGATACCCGGCGTGATACCGGGGGGGAACAGTATCGCATGATCTGGGCGCAGGGTGGCCCAGCGTGGCGTGCTGCCGGTAGGATTACGCCCTGTCCCGCGGCCCGGTTCGAGCCGGGTTTTGGTCGGGGCATCCGATGCGGCGAACCCGCCGCGGAACCCCTAGCACAGGATCACTCAGCATGGGCACCCGCCGCGCCGGGCGTGAAGGTGACAATGAAGATCGGCCAATCGTGACGGTGCTGGGGCCGGGGCAGATGGGGCTGGTGTGCGCCGGGCTGCTGGCGACGGGGGGACCAAGCCGCGGCGAGGGGGGCAAGCTCTGCCGCCCGGTCCGTGTAAGGCTTTGGGGTCACGACGAGGCCGAGACGGGCAAAATCGCGCAGACTCGGCGCAGTCCGCGCCTGGAGGGGTTCAAGCTCCCCGACGAAGTGCAGGTGGTGCTGAAGGACGGCCCCGCCCTGGAGGGGGCGAGCCTGATCGTCTCCGCCATTCCGGTGCAGTACATCCGAGATACGTGGACGCGCCTGGCGGAGCACGTCCCCCCCGACTGCGGGGTGCTGAGCGTCGCGAAGGGAATTGAGAACGTCACCCTGATGCGGCCCACGCAGGTGATCGCGGACGTCCTGCGCAAGACCGGACGCGACAACCCCGACGGCAAGCCCCGCAAGTACGCCTGCCTCTCCGGCCCGACGATCGCGGCGGAGCTGGCCCGCTGCCTGCCCGCGGCGATGATCGCCGCCAGCGACGATGCGAGCTTCGCCCGCGAGATCCAGTGCCTCTTCGGCAACTCTTGGATGCGGGTGTACACGAACCCGGACGTCCTGGGGGTGGAGCTGGCGGGCGCGGTGAAGAACGTGATCGCGATCGCCGCGGGGATCGTGGACGGCCTGCAGGCCGGGAACAACGCCAAGAGCGCGCTGCTGGCACGCGGGCTGGCGGAGATCACCCGCCTGGGGATGGCGATGGGCGCGCAGAACGACACCTTCTTCGGCATCGCGGGCGTGGGCGACCTCGCCACGACGTGCTTCTCTCCGGAAGGGCGCAACCGCTCCTGCGGCGAGGCGCTGGGACGGGGTGAAAAGCTCGCGGAATACCTGCGGCGCTCTCCCTACGTCGTCGAGGGCGTGGCGACCACCAAGTCGGTGATGGCGCTGGCGGAGAAGTACCGCGTGGACATGCCTATCACCAGCGCCGTGCACGCGGTGCTCTTCGAGGGCGTGGACCCCATCGACGCCATCGGTCAGTTGATGGCCCGCGCGATGAAGGAAGAAAAGGTGGGGTGAGGCGTTCGACCCCGCCGTCTGTTCCGCGCTTATTCCACCGTGCCAGGCATCATGCCCGCGGGCGTGCTGGGAGACTCGTTGGGCGGGCCCGGCACGAAGGGGATGTGCTCGTAGAACTTCTTCTTGCGCGCAAAGACGGGATAGACGTACACCGAACGCGCGGCGAAGGCGTTCGAAGTCGATGTGTACCACTCCAGCCACCGGGCGCGGTCGATGCCGAAGTCCTGGCCGGTGAGCGTGCGGAGCGATTGCTGAGCCGCGCGGTTCACGGCGAGGTTCTCGTCGGCGAGGGCGATGATGAGCCGCTCGACGACGCGGTTTTCGGGGTACTGGCCCAGGGCGCTGGCGGCCTCGATGCGCACCTGTGGCTCGGTCTCCACGTCTGGGTCCAGGCGAGTCAGCAGGGGCTGTACGGCGTCGGGGCTGTGGACGCGCTGCAGGGCGCGGGCGGCCTCGATGCGCACGCCCGCGTCTTCGTCGGTCAGGCGCTCGATGAGCAGCGGCGCGTGCTCCGGCCCCCCGTGGGTGCCCAGGCCCCTGGCCGCGGCGGCACGCACGCCGGGGTCGGTGTCGTTGATGTTGTCGCTGAAGAGCTTGAGGTAGACGGCTTCGCCCGCGAAGGGTGCGTTGGCGAGCAGCAGCGTGCCGCGGTAGCGCTTGTCTGGGTCGTAGGGATCGACGGCCCAGGAGGCGGCGTCCTGCGGCGTGGGGCCGGCAAAGGCTTCGAAGATGCTCGTAGCACCGGGCTTCAGCTCAAGGCCCAGGGCTTCGCAGCCCCCGAGCACGGCGGCGCATGAAGCAGCCGCAAGCAGCGGAAAGGCGATGCGCCTGAAAGCATGAAGGCGTCCGTGCCGGTTGGGCATGGGCGGAGTATATGAGGATTCCCGGTTAGTGCCGCAGCGCGAGGGGCGGGCCCAGAACCTCATGGTAAATGATCGCCTTGCGAAGCTCGGCGTGGGTGAGGCGGAAGGGAGCGAGGCGGGCTTCGCGGGTGCGCGCCGGCTCGACCTCGGCCGTGCCGCGGACCGCGGCGGCGCGGGCCTCAATGGCACGGGCGGCGGCGAGCGTGCGGGCCTCGGACTCACGGACCCCCACTTCTTGTTGACGAAGCTCGGGAATCGCGCGCTGGGCCTGGCGGGCACGCTCGGCCTGAGCGCGTCGCTGGGCCTCGGTCCGCTGGGGCGTCCGCGAAGAGCGGGCGGTGGGCTGACGCGCGGGAGAGCGGTCGGCGACCCGCTCGTAAGGCCGCTCGATGGGGCGCTGCACCGGAGCAGGCCGCTGCACCGGAGCGGGGTGCTGCATCGTCGGGTGCTGCATGGTCGGCCGGGGCGCGGGCTGGGGGCCGCGGGCCATCGCCGCGCGCCGGCGGCGGAGCTCTTCGATCTGGGCGCGGCGCTTGGCGGCCATATCCTCGAGGGCCGCGCGGGCGGACTGCGCATCCTGCTGCTGCGGAGGCATGTGGGCCTCCTGGACCGGGCTGCGTCCGGTGCGGAGGGCGTCCAGCTCGCGCTGCATGGCGCGGCGCTTGGCTTCCCGCTTCTCCGCCTCCTCTTTGAGCGCCCCGAGGATCTTGATGATGATCGAGCCCGTCGCGAAGAGCACAAGGATGATCAGCTCGACCGTGTTCATGCCGTCAGTATAAGTCCATCTGCGGGATGAACCCGCGGGTGCGTGCCGGATCCCTCGGATCCACCAGGGGTTGGAAAGCCACGCCGTAAATGCGCTCCAGCAGGTCGGGCGTGAGCACTTCCGAAGCAGCTCCCTGCACCGCGGCTGATCCGTCCGCATCCAGCACGACGACGCGGTCGGCGTATCGCAGCACAAGGCTCAGGTCGTGCAGCACGACGACGACCCCGCACCCGGCACGCGCGCGGCTCCGCAGCACTTCCATCGTGCGCAGCGCATGGCTCGGGTCCATCGCCGAGACGGGCTCATCCGCGAGCAGGAACTGCGCGCCGCCATGCCCCTTGAGCTGGGCAAGGGCGCGGGCGACCGTGACCCGCTGCTGCTGCCCGGCGCTGAGCTTGCCGAAGAGGTCGGCGGCGCGGTCGGCGATGTCCAGCTCGCGGAGCGCTTCCATCACGAGCGCTCGCGTGCTCCCCTCCCCCGCCGCGTAGCGACCCAGCCCCACCACTTCCGCCGCGGTGAAGGGGAAGGCGACCTGGCTGTGCTGGGGGACATACGCCATGCGCCTGGAGCGCTCGCGCTGAGGAATGGAGCCGACGGTCCGCCCGTCGAGTGTCACGTCGCCGCGGGTGGGCTTCAGCAGGCCGAGCAGGAGGCGGAGCAACGTGCTCTTGCCCGCGCCGTTGGGGCCGATGAGGGCGGTGACCGCGCCCGCCGGGAACTCGACCGAGACGCGGCGCAGCACGTCGCGCCGGTGGTAGGCGAAGTGAAGATCCCGTGCCGCGAGCATGAGGGAGTTTATGGGGTGCGGTCGAGCGGACCGGGCAATGGACCCGGGACATGGGCCCGCAGGCCCGCTCCGATTGCGAGAGGAATGGTTCCGCTTCCTCTTCCCGACGCTCGATCAGGCGCTGAGCGACCTCTTCTCCCCCCGCACGGGCTCATGAGCGCCACGGCAGGGCGAGCGTGGGGAGGGGGATACACTCAGCCATTCGCTCGGGGCGCGGCGTCCATCGTGGCCCGCCGCTGAGAAGCACCCGTGGAACCTGATCCGGCTCGTACCGGCGGAGGGAAGCGATCCATGACCTCACCTCTTTCGCCCACGCAACGACTCGGCCTGCCGCTCCGCGGCGCCCGCAACCCCGGCACCGATCCCAACGTCACGACGCCGGGCTCCTTCGCCCTCGCGCCGGACATCGGCGGGCCGCTGATGTTCTCCAGCCCCGACACCCCCGGCATGCCCCCGCCGAGCACCAGGACGGCGTGGGACTTCCTGCCCGAAGGCTGGTCCACCTCGCTTGTCAGCACCGCCTGCGCCGCCGCGGAGTGCGCGAGCGTCGGCCTGGCCCAGGGGCTCAAGTCCGTCACCTTCAAGGAAGCCCGCGGCGGAACGCGGGTGGTGAGCTACCCCGCGGGCTTCACGCCCGTGACGCAGCTCGAGCATGCGCGCCTCGGCATCATCACGCCGCAGATGAAGCGCGTCGCGGAGCGCGAGCCGCACCTGACCCCCGAGCAGGTGCGCGACGAGGTCGCCGCGGGACGGATGGTGATCCCGGCGAACATCAACCACCTGAAGCACCGGCTCGACCCCATGTGCATCGGTCGCGCCAGCCGCACCAAGGTCAACGCCAACATGGGCGCGAGCCCCGTCAGCAGCGGCACCGAGGAGGAGCTGGAGAAGCTGGACTGGGCCGTGCGCTGGGGCGCGGACACGGTGATGGACCTCTCCACCGGTGGGGACATCGACGCCTGCCGCGAGGCCTTCTGCCGTCACTCCACCGTCCCCATCGGAACCGTCCCGATCTACTCCATGATCATCGGGAGGAAGATCGAGGACCTCGACTGGGAGACGATCCGCGATTCGCTCCAGCACCAGGCGCGGCAGGGGGTGGACTACTTCACCATCCACGCGGGCGTGCGGCGGGCGCACCTCAAGTACGTCAAGAACCGGCTCATCGGCATCGTCTCCCGCGGCGGCTCGCTCCTCGCCAAGTGGATGCTCGTCCACAACCGCGAGAACATCATGTACGAGCACTGGGAGGACATCTGCGACATCCTCCGCCGGCACGACGTGACCTTCTCCATCGGCGACGGCCTGCGTCCCGGCGGGCTGGCCGACGCCACCGACGACGCGCAGCTCGCCGAGCTTGAGACGCTGGGCGAGCTGACGGAGCGCGCCTGGCGGCGCGGCGTGCAGGTGATGATCGAGGGCCCGGGGCACGTGCCCTTCGATCAGATCGAGTACAACGCCAAGCTGCAGCGGGCGCTGTGCCACGGCGCGCCCTTCTATGTGCTGGGGCCGCTGGTGACGGACATGTTCCCCGGCTACGACCACATCACCAGCTGCATCGGCGCGACGGCGATGGCGTACCACGGCGCCGCGATGCTCTGCTACGTGACGCCCAAGGAGCACCTGGGCCTGCCGAAGAAGGACGACGTGAAGCAGGGGTGCATCGCCTACCGGATCGCGGCCCACGCCGCGGACGTGGCGCTGGGCATTCCCGGCACGCGCGACCGCGACGACGAGCTGACCAAGGCCCGCGCGGCCCTCAACTGGGAGAAGCACTTCGAGCTTTCCTTCGACCCCGACACGGCGCGGGCCTACCACGACGAGGACCTCGACGTCGATACCGACTTCTGCGCTATGTGCGGGCACGACTGGTGCAGCGTGCGCATCAGCAAGGAGATCCAGGACTTCGCCAGCGGCAAGGCGGAGGGCTTCGAGCGCGGCAAGCCGGTCCGCTCCGCCCCCCTCACGCCCGAGCAGCAGGAAATCCTCGCCAGGCGCGGCGTGCTGAGCCCGGAGGAGATCCACAAGCTCGCGAGCAAGACCCGCAGGGCCGTGGGCGCGAACCGCGCCAAGGCGAGCTGCCACAGCGACTACGTGGACCCCGAAACGGCCAAGCAGGTGCAGCGCGAGGTGCTGGTGCAGCTCGACGTGCGCCCGGCGCTGGGGATCAGCAAGGAAGATCGGGTGATCTGACGCGGGCGTCACGCTCGAGGCGTCCGTGACGCGGCGGAAACGCGGTCGCCACGTGGGCGGCGTCGCGGGCGGCGCGGGGGCCGCGATCAGGCCGCGCACCGGCGGCCCGCGGCGGATCAAAGACTCCGCGCCCCGACTCCGTCTGAATCTTCCTTCACGCCCCCCTTCTTCACGCCTCGCTCCGACACGGGCAATAGCATCGCTTCAGGAAAA
Source organism: uncultured Phycisphaerales bacterium (assembly GCA_937974035.1). Lineage (GTDB taxonomy): Bacteria > Planctomycetota > Phycisphaerae > Phycisphaerales > UBA1924 > JAEYTB01. The sequence continues at coordinate 2,858 of CALJIV010000048.1, read as the reverse complement.
CCGGAGCTTCGCCATGCCCAAAGCCGTCACCGCCTTCGGGAACCCCGACGCCAAGTCCCCCCTGGGCCCGCTCACGATCCAGCGGCGCGACCCGCTGCCGACGGACGTGGAGATCGAGATCCTCTACTGCGGCGTCTGCCACAGCGACCTGCACCAGGCGCGCAACGAGTGGCTCAACACGCTCTACCCCTGCGTGCCGGGCCACGAGATCGTGGGCCGCGTGACGCGCGTGGGCGGCAAGGTCACGAAGTTCAGGACGGGGGACATGGCCGCGGTGGGGTGCCTGGTGGACTCCTGCCGCGCCTGCCAGAGCTGCAAGGAGGGCCTGGAGAACTACTGCGAGGGGGCGAACGGCAGGACCGCCGTCTTCACCTACAACGGGCCGGACCTCCACCTGGGCGGGCACACCTTCGGCGGCTACTCCACCTCCATCACCGTCGATCAGGACTTCGTGCTGCGTCTGAGCGAGAAGCTCGACCCCGCCGGCGCGGCCCCCCTGCTCTGCGCGGGGATCACCACCTACTCGCCGCTGCGCGAGTGGGACGTGCACAAGGGGCTGAAGGTGGGGATCGTCGGGCTGGGCGGCCTGGGGCACATGGGCGTGAAGCTCGCCGCGGCGATGGGCGCCGAAGTCGTCCTCTACACCACCAGCCCCGACAAGGCGAAGGACGGCCTGCGGATGGGGGCCGCCGACGTGGTCCTCTCGCGCGACGAAGCGCAGATGAAGCGGCACCTGGGCACGCTGGACTTCATCCTCGACACCGTCTCCGCCTCGCACGACCTCAACCCCTTCATCGCGCAGCTCCGCCGCGACGGGACGATGTGCCTGGTGGGCGCTCCCCCGCCCGAGCACCCGCACCCGCCCCTGCAGGCCTTCCCGCTCATCATGGGGCGGCGGCGGCTCGCCGGCTCGCTCATCGGCGGCATCAAGGAGACGCAGGAGATGCTCGACTTCTGCGCCCGGCACGGCATCGTCAGCGACATCGAGCTGATCCCCATGCAGAAGATCAACGAGGCCTACGAGCGCATGCTCCGCAGCGACGTCAAGTACCGCTTCGTGATCGACATGGCCTCGATCAAAGGCTGACGTCGGCGGCCCCGGCAGGAACGCGAAGGACGCGGGGACGGCGTGCATGAGCTGGTCCGCTCACCCCCACAGACCGCCGCCCCCGCCGTAGTCGAGTCTGCCCTCCACGATCGTCGCGGCGGAGGTGTAAGGGTGCTCCCGCGCCGGCCCTTCGCCCTCGATGTGCAGCACGGTCGCGCCGTCGGCCTTCAGCGCGTCGGCGATCAGGCCCCGGTGGCAGCGCCACCACACCGCCTCGGAGCACATGAACGCCGTGCGCCTTCGCCGCGCCTCGCCGACGAGCCGCTCCAGCCCCGCACGGAACGCGGGCGTCTCCATGTAGTCAGCGTAGCCGCGGAAGGAAGCGCTCCGCCAGGCGGTGTTGCGCGAGTCGGGGCGCGCCCGCCGGCGGCCTCCCAGCTCCGGCATGTGGAGGTAGTCGATGCCCGCCTCCCGCAGCGCCGCCGCGAGAGAGGCGCGACCGAACCACGGGAACGTGCGCGAGCCGGGATGAGAGCGCACGTCCGCCACCAGCTCGATGCCGTGGGCCTTGAGCAGCCCGATGAACTCCTCGATGGAGCGCGTCGAGTGGCCGATGGTCCAGATGGTCAGCGGCGGCACGGTTCACCGTACGCAGGGAAGGACGGCGGAGTGCATCGCTGTCCCGGTGTATCGCCCCTTCCGCAGCCCGCTGCCCGCTGACTGCGGCCCGCGGCCTACGTCCCCACCGCCCTCAGCCCCGGCCCGCTCTTCGCCAGCGTGGTCTTGGTGTACGCCACCTGAAAGCCCAGGCGCAGCGCGTTGCGCTCCGTCGCCGCGTGCGGCCTGGACATGATCGTGACCAGGGGCACGCCCCGCTCCGCGGCGAGGCGGCAGCGCTCGGCGATGAGCGCCTGCTGAATCCCGCGGCCGCGCCACGCCTCCAGCACGCTCATCCCCTGCAGCGTGCCCACCTCCTCCTCGTAGGCGAGCGTCCCGCCCCCCACGAGCCTGCCGTTGACGAACGCCCCCACCGCCACCACGCGGTCCAGCGCGATGTACCGGCGCGTCCGCTCCATGCGCAGGGGAGAGGGATCGAGGTGCGGGGGCGTGAAGCCGCGGTCCACCACCCACGCGAACGCCTCCGCCTCCTCCTCATCGGACACGTCGATGACGCGCAGCTCCAGCCCCGCCGGCCCCTCTCGCTCCGGCCGCACGATGGTGTCCGTCCGCCGCCACAGCAGGGTGTTGAACTCCCGCAGGGTGAGCCCCGCCGCCGCGCAGCCCCGCAGCACCGAGGCGTCCGCGTAGGGCGTGAGCTCCACCCGCGGCTCGATCCCCGCCGATTCGTACCACGCCGCGACCGCCTCCACTTCTCCCTCGGGCACCGGCCCCTCAAGCCCCATGCCCACGGCGAAGTTGATCCACGAGCCCGGCGCGCTGCGCAGCGCCACCCCGCCGCCCGTGAAGAAACGCGCTTCCGACGCCAGCCGCGCCGCCCCGCGCCCCCTCCTCCCCTCCTCCAACCGCGCCACGTCGATGGGATGCATGGGCGATCCTACCCAGGCAGCGACGCACCGCCCTGACCGCGCGGCGCCTCGATCACCCTTGACATTCTCGGGGCAGCTCCGATCATCGGCTCGTTCTCGGGCCCGGTTGAGCCCGCGACGGCCCTCGTCGAACCCGCGACAGCCCTCGTCGAGCCTCCGACGACCTTTGTCGAACCTGCGACGGTCCTCGTCGAACCTGCGACGACCTTTGTCGAACCTGCGACAGCCCTTGTCGAACCTGCGACGACTTTCGTCGAGCCTTC
>CALJIV010000047.1 GCA_937974035.1 uncultured Phycisphaerales bacterium | reverse complement strand
AACGCCGTCACCATCGACGGCGCCTTCAGCGAGGCCTACGGCGACCGCGGCTACACCCTCGTTCTCAAGCCCGACCGCATCGAGCTTGCGGAGCACTGCCCCTTCAGCTCCGTGGAGGCGGTGATCGAATCCGGCGCGGACATCGTGCCCAAGATCACCACCATCCGGCAGTTCGACCACGCACGAACCGTCGCCGAGACCGACGAGGGGCGTGAAATCCTGCGTCAGATCGAAGACCTGGATGCGCTCGTGAGGGCGTACCAGGAGGGCATCGTCCGAGAGCGGTACTGAGCCGCTTCGGCCTTACTTCGGCGGGTCCCACGCGTCCGGCAAGGGCTTCCTGCCCGTCGTCGCCTCCAGCACCCGGAGGATGTACTCGTCCTCCGTCAGCCCCTCACGCTTCAGCTGCGCCTGGAGCACGGGCTCGGCCTGCGTCATGATCGGCATCAGCTTGAGCTTCCACTTCCCGCCCTCAATAACGAACTGGAACTTCATCTTCGTCGGACGACCATTCCTCACGACCGTGCCTTCTGCGAAGGTGCTCGTGATCGACACGTCGCCGATATCAATCCCGGCGACGCTGTTCTTGCCGACCCACCCCTGATCCACGGCGTGGATAAAGAGCTTGCGGCCGTCCATCTTCTCAAGCTCCGCCCGCGGCACGCGGTGCCGCACGAGCATCGCCTGCAGGCGGTTGAACAGACCCAGCTTGGCGAGCTCTTCCCGCGTGGCAGTGAGCGCCCACTTGCGGATGTCGCCATACCACTTGATGGTCTGTTGGTCCACGCACTCCGCCGCGTCCTCACCCTTGTCGTTCACAATGGCCGCCGCGTACGCCTCAAACGACTTGCGGACGGCTTCCGGGGTCTTGGGCGGGGGCGCCGGCGGACGCGGAATCGGGATGCCCGGCTGCGGCGGCTGCTCGGCGGGCTGGGCAAGCCCCGTGGCACACAGTGATGCGACCAGAACGGCGGTGGCGGCGTGGAGCATCAGGCCAGTGTAACACGCCGGAGCCGCCGCATCACTGGCTTTTCGACAGCGAACGTGAGCGCTGTGGCCACGGCTACGGACGCCGCGACAGCCGCCGCGAGCGAACTCCCCACACCCCACCCGGCCCCGTGCAGTCGTTCGATCAGGATGCTCCCCAGCGTCGCGTGAACCAGGTACAGGGAATAGGAGATGCCGCCCAGGAACACCAGCACAGGGTTGGTCAGCCACGCTATGCGCCGACGCGTCGCCGCGAGCACGAGCAGGGCGCACACGACCACGCCCGCCGGGTACTCCCACCCCGCCACATCCCGCGTGCGGAGCAGCAGGCTTCGTGAAAGCACGTCCACGCCGACCAGGGCCAGCAGCAGATAGTGCCGCGGCTTCCAGCCCTTGAGCGTCTCAAAGAGCACGACGCCCACAAGGAAGAGCCCGAACCAACGGGTGAAGCGCAGGCTCGCGAGGCTCATCGCCACGGGCGCGGCGAGCGCCCACGTCGCCAGATGCACGCGCCGAACGGCGATCAATGCCCCGATCAGCAGGTAGAACCACACCTCCTGCTGAAGCGTCCAAAAGACGTTTTCCAGCCGCGGCACGCCCGCGATCTCGATCATCGGCAGATTCAGCAGGGCCTTGATCGGGTCCGGCGCGTGCTCCGGGTCGTGCAGCACCCGAAGGGTGTAGATCAGCGCACAGGCCGTCCAATAGGCGGGATAGAGGCGCGTGAACCGCGACCACGCGAACGCCCCCACCGACGCCGCCCGCTGCGCGGTCAGCAGGATCACAAAGCCGCTGATGATGAAGAAGAGCTGAACCCCATAGCGACCCAGCGAGAGCGGGCCCCACACCGCCTCACTCCAGTGGTGCTGCACGTACAGGTCGAAATGGAACAGCATCACCGCGACCGCGGCGATGCCCCGGAGGGCATCAAGTTCCTCGTACCTGCGGCGTGTCAGGACAGGCTCGGGAGCGTGCGTCGGCGCGGCCGCGGGGCTTGGCAGGGTGACGGTGGTCACGCCTGGCCAGTGTACCCGGCGTCAGAGGTCGAGCATCAGGCGCTGCGGATCCTCGATGCCCTGCTTGATGCGCACCAGGAACTGCACGGCCTCCGCACCGTCGATGATGCGGTGGTCGTAGCTCAGCGCCAGGTACATCATCGGACGCACCGCGACCTGACCGCTGCCAGCGGGGTGCTCCACGGGACGGTTCTTGATCGCGTGCATGCCGAGGATCGCCGACTGCGGCGGGTTGAGGATCGGCGTGCTCATGAGCGAGCCGAAGATGCCGCCGTTGGTGATCGTAAAAGTGCCCCCCTGCATGTCTTCCAGGGAGAGCTTGCCGTCGCGGGCGCGGACCGCCAGGTCCTTGATCCCCTGCTCAATGCCAGCGAAGGAGAGCGTCTCCGCGTTGCGGAGCACCGGCACCACGAGCCCCTTGGGCGTGGAGACCGCGACGGCGATGTCGCAGTAGTCGTGCTTCTCGATCGCCGGCTGACCGCCCTCCTCCACGATGTAGGCGTTCACCATGGGGAAGGCACGCAGGGCGTTGACGGCGGCCTTCACGAAGAAGGACATGAAGCCCAGGCCGATGCCGTGCTTCTTCTCGAAGTCGTCCT
>CALJIV010000046.1 GCA_937974035.1 uncultured Phycisphaerales bacterium | reverse complement strand
AAACACCGGGGCGGCGGGCACCGGGGGGCGGGGGGAGGGCGCCGCGGCTCCGCGGCGCGGCCATGAAAAAAGCGGGATCGTTCGATCCCGCTTCTTCTTTGCTTCTCTTCGCGGCCTTCGCGTTACACGATCAGCACCCGCCCCCGGCGAGGACGCGGAAGAAGGACTCGATGTCCGCGTCGGTGCCGACATCGCCGTCGCCGTTGAAGTCCGCGCCCCCCTCGAAGCACGTCGGGCAGCAGTTGCCCGCCAGGCACGCGAAGAAGGCCTCGATGTCCGCGTCGGTGCCGATGTCGCCGTCGCCGTCGAAGTCCGCCGGGCCGCAGGAGGGGGCGGTGACGTCGGTGATCGTCATGACGCCGCTGCCCGTCGCGCCGTTGTGGCCGCCCAGGCGGATCGTGTAGTGCTGGCCCGCCACGACCGGGACGAGCACCGAGGAGCGGCCGGCACCGCAGTCGGAGTCGTCGTTGCAGGCGACCAGGCGCGACTCGAGGTTGTCGCACCCCGAGCCGCTGTAGACGGCGATGCGGGTGTTGAAGTCCGTCGCGTCGCTGCACGTGTCGATGCGCACCGTGCCGGTGAGCGTCGAGGGGAAGTTGTACCACAGGTCGCCCGTGATCGTGCCGCTGCCGTTGGCGTTGCACAGGGCGTGCGCCGGGCCGTCGGTCGTGCAGTTGATGTTGCTGAAGGGCGTCTCGCCCAGGCCCACGCCGGGGCGGGAGGAGCAGCTGTCGTTCGCGGCGGGCACGACCCCGTCGCCGCCGATGACGCGGATGTTGAAGTTCCCCGCCGCGCCGTTGTAGCCCGCGACGCGGATGTAGTAGGTCGTCCCCGCCGTCATGCTCACGTTCATGCCCGAGGACAGGCCGCCGCCGCAGGCGTTGTTGCCCCCGCTGCCCGCGTTGTCGTCGTTGCACCCGATCTGCGTGAGCGAGCCGCAGGAGCCGGTGAAGACGGCGATCGCCGTGTCGTAGGAGCTGCCGCAGGTGTTGACGTTCACCGTGCCCGAGGTCAGCGGGCGGTAGGCGTACCAGACGTCCCGCGTGGTGGTGCTCGAGCCGCAGGTGGCCGTGCCGTCGTTGGTGGCCAGCGCCGTCGAGCCCGTCACCGTCACGCCGTCGGCCAGGAAGATCGCCCCCGAGCAGTCGTCGTTCGAGGGCGCCACCGGTCCGCAGGTGGGGGGCGTGATGGTCAGCGTGCCGCTGCCCGTCGCCCCGTTGTAGCCGCCGACCCGGATGAGGTACGTGGTGTTGGGCTGGTGCTGGAAGGTCAGCGACGACTGGAGCGAGCCGGTGCCGCAGGTGTTGCTGTCGTCGCTGCACGCGATGGCCGCGCCCGGAGCGGTCGGGCAGGTCCCCTCGTAGACGAAGATCTTGGTGTCAAAGCCCGAGCCGCAGGTGCTCACGGTGGTGGGGCCGCTGACGCAGGAGCCGCTGGTGTAGCGGAACCAGACGTCGGCCCCCGCCTGGTTGTAGCCCGCCACGTTGCAGCTGTCGGGCTCCTCGGGGCCGTCGGTGGCGGCGTTGGCGTTGGAGAAGCTCGTCGTGCCCGCGCCCACGTCCGTCGCCTCGGCGCAGTTGTCGTTGAGCGGGTGGAAGACGCCGTCGGGGCTCGGGATGATCGTGCCCACGCTCACGCTCGTCGGCGTGCCGGGCTTGAAGAGCGTGATCGTCGCCGCGCCGCCGCTGGGGGGCTGGTTGCAGTCGAACCAGAAGTTGTAAATCGTGTCCCAGCGCAGCGCGTTGGCGTTCACGTTCGCGGCGTAGGTCTGCGTGGCCCACGTCACCGCGTCGCCCGCGGCCACGCCCGTCCAGTCCGCCCCGCTGTAGGGCTCGCCGTTGGTGTACTCCACGTCGTGGAAGCCGATGCTGCCGGAGACGACCGTCGTGCCCGCGGGCACCGGCACGCGGAAGGCCTGCGCCGCTCGGTCGGAGTTGTAGTTCTGGATCGCGTACTCGTAGTGCCAGTTCGTCCCCCCGGTGTTGGTCGCCTTCGCGGCGACGATGAAGCGGCCGTCGCCGGGGACGTCGACCACGGAGATCACCACGTTGGGGTCGGGGCTGTTGGCCCCCAGGCCGTGGTCGCGCCACGCGTAGATCGCGGGCTTCGTCCGCTGCGTGTTGTCCACCATCGTGATGTTGTACGTGCCGGGGGCGACCACGCCGCGCCGGTAGGACTGGTTGTTCAGGTCGTTCCCCGCCGCGGCGTCCTCGGGCTGGATGTACATGCTCGAGAGGAACCACAGCGCGTTGTTCGCCAGGCCCGCCTCCAGCTCGCTGACCGCCACGCCCATCAGCTTCTGGACGGAGTTGAGGCCCCCGGTGCCGTTGGAGATCCACGGATAGGGAAAGTAGCCCGTGACCGGGTTCACCTCGGACTTGGGCCCCAGGCCCCCCGGCGTGCCGTTGAGGCTCGCGGAGTAGGGATCGGAGCAGCCGGGGAAGAGCGCGCTGCAGTTGCCGCCCGGCGTGCAGGAGGCGCACACGTTCCCCTGCAGGGCGCAGAACCCGTGCTTCAGCCACGCCTGCCCCATCTGCTCGAAGCGCCCGTTCATCAGGCGGTAAATGTTCTGCGAGATCACCGGGTGCTGGTTCGTGTTCGACACCCACGCCAGCGGCTCGGACCCGAGGTTGCAGGAGGTCGTGCCCACGGCGTAGAGCCGCCGGCCGTTCACCGTGCCCAGCGAGTTATCCACGCTCGGCAGGTCGCCCACGATCACGTCGGGCCCCTGCCCCATCGCCCATCCCGCCGCAAGACACAGCACCGCCGCCGACACGCACGCCTTGACCATCCCCGCATCTCCTTGTGCAGACAAATAGAAACGCACGGCCCCGGGGGGCGGGGCTTCCATCCGCCCAGTCTACGGCGGGGCGGCCGGCACGCAACCTTCTTTCTCCCAGGACCTTCCCCCCGCGCTGTGGGGACGTCCGATTACGTGCCGAGCCTGAGGGCTTCCAGCTCCATCACCCGCGCCTGGGCGAGGCGGAGCTCCGTCAGGTCGCGGATGTACCAGGAGAGCGAGCTTTCGGAACGCTCGACGCTGATCGCCACGCTCACGCCGACGCGCGCGCCGGGGGCGATCAGCCGCGTCTCCCATTCGGTCCCCGCGGGGGAGTCCAGCAGAACCTTGGCGCGCTCCGCGAAGATCCGGCGCTCGGGGCCCGCGATCAGGCCGGAGAAGTGCATCCCGACGAAGACGCGCGCGGGACGCAGGAGCAGCAGGCCCAGCACCTCGTCCACCGACTCGATGACGCCCCACCGGCAGGTCTGCACGCGCGAGACGCGGCAGCGGCTCCGCGGACGCAGCGCCAGCGCCTGCGCCGCCGCGCGGGCGGTCGCGAGCTCCGCCTCGAGGGCGGCGGCGATCGGCTGCGCCCGGCGGGGCCGCGCTTCGCCCTGCTCGTGACGCCGGTAGGCCGGAGATCTCAGCGATTCGGGCGTTCCCGCGAGCCGATGTCCGTCACGTCTGCTTTCCATAGCCATGACCGACCCTTTCATCCCCTGAGACCACCAGACGTGACGGTACAGCGTTCGGGGCACCCGTGCAAAGGTCCCGCGGCGCGCCACAGACTGTCCACCGTCGGGTTGTGAAATAAACAGCCGCTCATGCGGTCTTTATGGGCCGCGCCGCACGGTTGCAGCCGGATGGCAGCGATTCCGTGCGTGGTGGATAACCCGCGGAGGCGGCTCGACCGGCGAGCGTCAGGCCTTGAGGTTGGGCCTCTTGGGCGGCTTATAAATGCCGTGAATTCTGTAAAACACCCGGCGGTGCACCCCGCGGGCGATCCGGTAGGCCTCGCGGACGGCGTGGCGGCCGAAGCCGCCGGGGGCGACGATCGGGCCCTGCGGCCTGAGCCAATCCGCGATGCGCGGGTGCGTCTGCTCCAGGCACTGGAGCATCTCGTCCCAGGTCTCCGGGTACATGGTGTCGTGATAATGCAGCACCGTCGCGCCGCGCAGACGCTCGGGATCGACGAAGCGGGAGAACTCCACGAGCGTGGTGTGGTAGTTCCCGGCCAGCGTCATCGCCCGCCACGCCAGCTGACGCCGCATGATGGTCATGCTCAGCACCACCTGGTCCATGAAGTGGACCTCGGTGTGGTGCTTCGCCACGCCGCTGCGGAGGAACTTGTCGCAGTCGGCGTAGTAGTCCTCCGCGAACCGGCACGTCCGCCGGAAGGCGAAGTGCCCGGCGTTCAGGTAGAGGCGGATGCGCTCGCCGCCCACGGCACGCACCCAGGGAAGCTCCTCGACGCGGAGGCCGAAGAGGTTCGCCGTGCGTGCCCAGTAGGCCTCGTGCTCGTCCTCGGGGCCGGTGGTGCCCACGATGCCCATCTCCGGCTGGCCGACGACGTCCTCGTCGCTCGTGAGCTCAAGCTCAACCGGCTCGTCGAGGAAGATGAGGTCGCCGTCGATCCACGCCACCACGTCCGTGGTCAGGGTTCGCTCGGCCCAGAGCATCGCGTGCAGCTTGTTCATGAAGTGCTGCCAGCGGTAGTGCCTGAGGTAAGGCACGTCGAGGATGACGGCCCCCAGCTCGCGCAGGCGGGCGCGGGTGCTGTCCATCAGCGGCGCGCCGGGGCGGGGCTGCACCAGCACCACATCGCAGCGCGAGAACCGGCCGCCGAAAAGCCGCAGGCTCTCGATGGCACGGATGGTCTGCGGCTCCAGCGTGCCGGACTCGATGCACCCGACCATGCCGATGGTGCACGGCCGGTTCGGCGGGACGGGCGCCGCCGGCCCGCGCGGGATGAAGGTGACGGTGTCGTTCGGGGCCGTCCCCGCCGTCGGGAACGCTTCCTGGCTGATCGGCTGTGTCACCGGTGCGCTTTCTCTTCCCCGCGGTTCGGGCAGGCCCGGTGACCGTCCACGGTGGGCGGCGCCGGACTTCGCAGCCGCGGCCAGCGGGAGATGGCGCGGCCACATCCCCGCACGTGTGAGCACGGATTCACACGGGGAGGTATGAAGCCATGACCATACCATAACCAGCACGCCGGCTCTTGCAAAAAAGAGCCTTGAGATTTGCAAACCGCGGCGCAACTCCATTGAAAATCAGAGGGTGCGAGGCGTTCCCGGCACCTGCTCAGCGCCCGCCGATGGTCAGCGGCGTCACGCCGGAGCGGGCGATCCTGGCGTAGCCGCTGCCCAGCTCGCCGATGGGGTCGGGCGGGATGATCTCCACCTTCTTCTCGCCCAGCTTCGCCTCGCCCCGGAGAACCTTCTCCTGGAAGGCGAGGCACTCGGAGAGCAGCCGCGGGAGGATCTCCTGCTCGGGCACGTTGGCGACGCGCTCGCCCTGGACGTAAATGATGCCGCGCCGGTCTCCCGCGAAGACGGCCACGTCCGCCCCCTCCGCTTCGCCCGGGCCGTTCACGATGCAGCCCATGACCGCGACCTTCATCGGGATGGTGACCTTCTCCGCCAGGGCCTTGCGCACGTCCTGAATGAGCGTGAAGAGGTCCACCTGGATCCGCCCGCAGGTGGGGCAGGCGATGAGGTCCACGCCCACGCGCGGACGCAGGCCCAGCGAGTAGAGCAGCTCCAGCCCGTCCTGAACCTCATAAATGGGGTCGTTGGCGTAGCTGATGCGGAGGGTGTCGCCGATGCCGTTGATGAGCAGCCCCGCGAGCGCGGCGACGGAGCGGATGCACCCCGTCTCCTTCGGCCCTGCGTGCGTGACGCCCAGGTGCAGGGGGTGGTCGAAGCGGCGGCTGATCTCCGTGTAGGCGTCCACGACGATCGAGGCGTCCATGGACTTGGCGCTGATGGCGATGTCGTAGAAGTCGCGCTCGTAGAAGATGTCGAGGTACTCCTCGAGCTTGGCGATCATGATCGCGAGCAGATAGCCGTGCTTCTGGTCGCTGAAGACCGCGCCCAGCTCCTTCATGCGCTTCTGCTTGTCCTTGCGCTCGATGATCGAGCCCTCGTTCACGCCCACGCGGATGGGGATGCCCCGCCCGCCCCGCGCGACCTTGCACGCGTCGATGACGGCGTTCACCTGGCCGCGGTCCTGGATGTTGCCGGGGTTGAGGCGGATCTTGTGGACACCCGCCTCCACGGCCTCCAGCGCCCGCTGGAAGTGGAAGTGGACGTCCGCCACGATCGGCACGCGCACCTGCGGGATGATGTGCCTGAGCGCCTCCGTGTCCTTCTTCTCCGGCACGGCGACGCGGACGATGTCCGCCCCCGCGGCGTGCAGCCTGTTGATCTCCCGCACGCAGGCGTCCACGTCGTGGGTGTAGCCCGCGGTCATGGTCTGGACGGAGATGGGCGCGTCGCCGCCGATCTTCACGATGCCGACGCGCTCGTCGCCGACTTCGATCTGGCGGGTTTTCTTGCGTGGGGTCATGCGTGGAAGCGTAGAAGCGGCGGGGCGGGCTTTCAGCCCGCCTTTGCCATGCTTACGCACGGGGAGCGGCCCTGTGAGGCCCTCGGGCCCGCCCCGGTTTCCGTGGGATCAGCTCGCCCGCGGCTTCGGTCGGTGCGCCGCGGCGGTCAGGCCGCGCCAGAAGCCCGGAACTCGGTCATACCCAGGGTCGCCGGGCTTCAGGCCGTCCACCTCCGGGGTGCGGTAGATCATCATGACCACCCCCGAGACGATGAGCACGATGGCGCACGCGCCCACGCCGATCTGCGTGGAGATGCCCTCCATGTCCTCGATCCAGGCGGGAGCCACTCGCCGGAGCAGCTCCGCTCCCCCGTGGCCCACGGCGGAGGCCGCGAAGTAGCCCAGCGGCATCAGGCCCAGCGCCACGGTGTTGCAGACGGCCAGAGCCCGCCCGCGCATGGAGTCGTCCACCAGCATCTGCAGGCTGGACATGGAGCTGTTGAAGGACCACATCCAGAACCAGCCCACGAAGAACATGATCACGCCCGCCGCCCAGACGTTCGTCGCCAGCGCGAAGAGCAGGATCCACACGCCCCCCAGGAGCACCGAGAGCGGGATGAAGTGGTGACGCGGGTACCACGCCGGGACGAACTTCATCGCCAGCCCGCCCACCACCGCGCCGGCCCCCATCACGCCCGTCAGCACGCCGAAGGTCTTTTCCTGAAGGTGATACACGTGGCTCACGAACAGCGAAAGGAAGCGGAGCACGGGTGTCGCGAACACGCCGAAGACCACGCACGCCAGAAACGCCGCGCGCGGGCCGGGCTGCTTCCAGACGAACGCGCCCGCCGCCTTGGTGTCGGACCACACCCTGCGCCACCAGTTCGGCTCCGGAGCGGGGGCCGGGGCGTCGGGGGTGGTCAGCACGGCGATCATCACACCGATGAAGCTCACGGCGTTGATGACGAACAGCGCCATCGGGCTCCACAGGCCCATGATGACGCCCGCCAGCGCCGGTCCCACCGCGCGCGCGGCGTTGAAGCTGATCCCCTGCAGGGTGATCGCCGCGACCAGTTCTCCCCGCGGCACGAGGCGCGGGGTCAGCACCTGCCACGCCGGGTTGTTGAAGGCGATGGTGATGCCCTGCGCCGTCGCCAGCCCCAACAGCCAGAGCAGCAGGGTGGTGGTGTTGGCGGGGTTGATCTTCACGACCGCCGCGAAGCCGATCGCGATGAGCATCATCGCGAACTGGGTGACCAGCAGGAGTTTTTTGCGGTTCACCCGGTCCGCGGTGATCCCCCCCAGCAGGCCGAGCACGAAGGAGGGCACAAGCTGGGCCGCGCCCAGGTAGCTCACCCACACCATCGACCCGGTGCGCTCGGTGACGATCCACTGGGTGCCGACGAACTCGAACCAGTTGCCCAGGTAGGAGCCGAAGGCGGCAATCCAGACGACGCGGAAGTGCTTGTGACGGAGCACGCCCCAGCGGCTGGCGGGCGGCGGCGCGGGCTGAGGCTCATTCGGGTGAGGCCGCAGCGGGGTGGTGACGGGTGAAACCTCGTCCGTCGCCGCGTGTGAAGAGGCGACGGCTGCTTCGCCCTCCACGTCGAGCGCAACCGGCACCTGCGGACCCCGTTCGGGGCGCGTAGCCGCGCTCTCTGCTTTGCCATCCATGACTGCCTCGCCTTTTCGGGGAGCGCCGCGTGCGGGAGGGCGCTGGGTGCGACCGCGATGTTATGCAGGCACTTTCCGCGGCGCGGATGAGGCCGCGTTCGCGAATCTGCAAACCCTTGCCCCCTTGAGGGCTAGAAGCTCAAACGCCAATAACCCACTCAGGTAGCCCAGCACCGGCAGGCCCATGCCCAGCACCTCCTGCCAGCGCCAGCGGGGAGCGCCCGCGGCGGAGGTGACCTGGCCCGTGAAGTCCACGCGGAGCAGCGTCCCGACCACGTAGTAGTTCGCCATGAAGAGCAGCGGCAGGGCACCCGCCAGCAGCCACCCCGCGCTCGCGTGCGCGCACACCGCCCACGCCGCATTGGGCGTCAGCCGCCACCCCCTCGTTCGGGCGAGGAGCCGGATGCCGTAGACATCCAACGCGGTGAGCACAAAGAGCACGGCCGCCGCGGCAAGGGCCTGCGCCGCGAAGGCCGAGAGGTACGCGATGCTCTCGACAAGCAAGCCTTGACCCCGGGCGCTTCGGGCCCAGTCGCCGATGAACACGCCCGTGAAGGGGGCGACGATGAGCCCGCCCGTCAGCAGCAGGTTGAAGGCCAGGAAGCCGCGGGGCGGCGCGGCTACGTCCGCGGCACGGAAGAGCGAGGCGGGCCTGAAGAGGACGTGCCGGACCGTGGCGGCCCAGGAGAAAAGACCAGGGGAACGCTGCCACGGGGAGCCGGGCCGGCGGTCGGGGAGTGATTCTGCGACAGGCGTTCCGCACTCGGGGCAGCGGTCGGTGGGGGCGGCCTCGCCCCCCTGGAGGCTGTACCCGCACGTCTCACAGAGCAGCGCTGTGTCCACGTGCGGAGCGTACCGCCAGGGCGGGGAGCGGGTTTCGCGTCCTCGGGGTCGTCTTTTGAGCCCGAGCGACAGATAATCATGCGTTGACCCCTTCCGTCGAAGAAGTCCGCGAGCTGTTCCGTAAGCACGACCTGCGGTGCACCCGTCAGCGCGAGGTTGTTTACGCCGCGCTGGCGGGGGCGACGACGCACCCCACGGCTGAAGAGCTCCACCAGATGGTCCGTGACGCGGAGCCGGGGCTGAGCCTGGCGACCGTGTACAACACGCTCGAGGTGCTCATCCAGTGCGGCCTGGCTCGCCGAATTTCCGGGCAGTCGGGCTGCTGCCGGTTCGATGCACGCATGGAGCCGCACGTTCATGTGACGACCGAGGACGGCAGGCTGCTCGACGCCCCCGGCGACTTGAGCGGGCGGCTGCTGGCGGCGCTCTCCCCGGAACTGCTCAAAGAGCTGGAAACCCGGATGGGCGTGGAGATCGGCCACCTGAACGTCCAGGTGGTGGCGAAGTCCACCAACTGACATTCTCGGACCTTCGCCTCCCGCGCCTCTTTGCTGAACTTGCTCCTTCCGCGGCCCGATAGTGCTTTTGCACTCGAAGAAAGGGTCCGCCATGACGAGCAACCGCCGCCAGCACGAGCGTTACCAGGTCGCGCCGATGTACACCCACGTCGAGGTGAAGGTGGCGGGGGCGTGCGAGCCCTTCGCCGGGCACAGCTACGACGTCTCCGAGGGCGGCGTGCAGATCGAGCTCGACGACATGATCGATCCGGGCACGCCCGTTTCGCTCGAGCTCGTGCTGCCCTACGCGGGCGGCGTGCGCGTGCCCGATGCGGAGCGGATCATCCGCGTCACCGGCAACGTGGTCTGGGCGGACGACAGCGAGCCCGGACCCGTGCGCCTGGCGGTGGCTTTCACCCGCTTCGCGAGCGAAATGGACCGCGCACGCCTCATCAACCAGCTCAACAGCCGCGCGGTGCGTCGCGCCGCCTGACGCCCCCATCCAGCGCGCTCAGTTCAGGTGGGGGTTGCCGTTCACGCCCACGGCGTGAGGTGCGGCGGTGATCCTCGGCGCGGCTTCCATCGCGGCCAGGCTGCGCTGGCGGCGGCGCTCGTACCACGCCTGCACCTTGTCCAGGTACACGTAGAACACCGGCGTGGCGTAGAGCGTGATGAACTGGCTGAAGAGCAGGCCGCCGACCACGGCCAGGCCCAGCGGGCGGCGAGACTCCGCGCCGGCGCCGTAGCCCAGCGCGATGGGCAGCGTGCCCAGCAGCGCGGCCATCGTCGTCATCATGATCGGCCGGAACCGCACCACGCACGCGTCGAAGATCGCCGTCTCCGCGGAGACGTTCTCGTGCCGGCGGCGCTCCACCGCGAAGTCCACCATCATGATGCCGTTCTTCTTGACCAGCCCCACGAGCATGATCACGCCCACGAAGCCGTAGATCGAGAGTTCGACATCAAACAGCCACAGCGTGGCCAGCGCGCCGAAGCCCGCGAAGGGCAGCGCCGACAGGATTGTGATGGGGTGCACGAACGACTCGTACAGCATCCCCAGGATGACGTACATCACCAGCACCGCGAGGATCAGCAGCAGGTTGAGCCCCTGCATCGAAGACTGGAACACCTGCGCCGTTCCCTGGAACGAGGTCGAGATGCTTCCGGGGAGCGTCTCCGCGGCGATGCGGTCCACCTCCTCCACGACGGGGCCCAGCGAAGCGCCGGGGGCGAGGTTGAAGGAGATCGTCACCGCCGGAAGCTGGCCGGAGTGGTTGACGTTGAGCGGGCCGACCTCGCGCGTCAGCGTGGCGACCGAGGTCAGGCGGACCAGCGAGCCGTTGCTCGAGCGGACGTAGAGCGTGTCGAGCCACTTGGGGTCGGTCTGGAACTCGGGCAGAAGCTCCATGATGACCCGGTAGGAGTTCGTCGAGGCGTAGATCGTCGAGACCTGGCGTGTGCCGAAGGCGCTGTTGAGCGCCAGCTCGATCTGCTCCGGCGTCACGCCCAGCACCGCGGCCTTGTTCCGGTCGATGTCCACCTTGAGCTGCGGGTTGCTCAGCTGCGCATCCGTGGAGACGTCCTGCACGCCGGGAATGGCCGCGATGCGGTCCGCGAGGGCGTTGGCCGCGCGGTACATCTCCTCGGTGTCGGGGCCCTGGAGCGTGTACTGGTAGAGGCTGCGCGTCAGGCGCCCGCCGATTCGGATGGTGGGGGGGTTCTGAAGGAACGCCTGCACGCCGGGCACCGCGGCCATCTGCACGCGCAGCTCCTGGATGATCTCATCCACGGACTTGGTCCGGCGGGGCTTGTCGTGCAGCCGCATGAAGATCACGCCGGAGTTCGAGCCCGTCGCCTGCGACCCGATCGAGCCGATCGAGGACATGAAGGAGTGCACGTCGGGGTGCGCGGCGACGACGTTGGCCAGCTGCTGCTGGTATTGCATCATCGCCTCAAAGCTGGTGCCTTCCGCCGCCAGCGTCTGCACGAAAATGCGCCCGGTGTCCTCAGTTGGCAGGAATCCCTTGGGAACGATCCGGAAGAGGTGGACGGTGCCCGCCAGCACCAGCAGGGAGAAGAGCAGCATCAGCGGCTTGGCGCGCAGCGTCCAGCGCAGCGTGTACTTGTAGAAGGCGAGCATCCAGCCGAAGACGCGCTCGACGGCGTTGTAGATGAAGCCGTGCTTCGGGTGGCCCTGCTCGTCGAGCTTGGGCTGCCGCAGCAGAGCCGCGCACATCATCGGCGAAAGCGTGAGCGATACGGCGCCGGAGATGAGGATGGCCACGGCGATGACGACGGCGAACTCGTGCAGGAGCCGCCCCAGCAGCCCGCCCATGAAGAGCACGGGGATGAAGACCGCCACCAGCGACACCGTCATGGAGACGATGGTGAAGCCGATCTCCGCGCTGCCGTCGAACGCGGCCTGCCGGATGGACTTGCCCATCTCCACGTGCCGCACAATGTTCTCCAGCACGACGATGGCGTCGTCCACGACGAACCCCACGCAGAGGGTGAGGGCCATCAGCGAGAGGTTGTCCAGGCTGAACTCCATCAGGTACATCACCGCGAACGTGGCGACGATCGAGAGCGTCATCGCCACGGTCGGGATGACCGTCGCGCGGAGGTTGCGCAGGAAGATGAAGATGACCATCACCACCAGCGCGATGGCCACCACCAGCGTGAACTTCACGTCCGCGACCGACTCGCGGATGCTCAGCGAGCGGTCGTTGAGGATCTCGATGGTGACCGAGGCGGGGAGCTGCTCCTGGAAGCGGGGGATGAGCCGCAGAACGTTCTCCACGACCTCGACGGTGTTGGTGCCCGGCTGCCGCTGCACCGCGAGGATGATGGCGCGGGTGGGGACGCCGTCCCTGTAGTACCACGCCGCCGTGCGGTCGTTCTCGACGCTGTCCAACGCGCGCCCGATCTGGTTCAGGTAGATCGGGTTCCCCTCGCGATAGGCGATGATCGCGCTGTTGTACGGATCCGCGGACATGAGCTGCCCGCTGCTCTGGATGGTCAGCGCCTGCTCCGGTCCGTTGAGGACGCCCACCGGGAGGTTGGTGTTGCGCTCCTGGACCGCCCGCGCCACCTCGTCGATCCCCACGCCCTTCACGGCCAGCTTCTCGGGGTCGAGCTGGACGCGCACCGCGTACTTCTGGCTGCCGAAGACCTGCACCTGAGCCACGCCCGAGATCATCGAGATCCGCTGGCTCATCACCGTCTCGGCGTACTCGTTCAGCTCATACAGCGGCAGCGTGTCGGAGCGGATCGCCATGTAGATGACCGGCTGATCCGCCGGGTTGACCTTGCGGTACGAGGGCGGCGCGGGCATTTCCCGCGGCAGGCGGTTGCCGGCCCGCGAAATGGCGGCCTGCACGTCCTGCGCCGCGGCGTCGATGTCCCGCGACAGGTTGAACTGCAGCGTGATCTGCGTGTTTCCCAGCGACGAGACCGAGGACATCGAGTCGATGCCCGCGATGGTCGAGAACTCCTGCTCCAGCGGAGTCGCGACGGAGGAGGCCATCGTCTCGGGCGCCGCGCCGGGAAGAGACGCGGAGACCTGGATGGTGGGGAAGTCGATCGGCGGCAGGTCGCTGACCGGAAGCTGCCGATAGGCCATGATGCCGAAGAGGGCCAGCGCCGCCATCAGCAGCGTGGTCATCACCGGTCGGCGGATGAACGGGCCGGAGATGTTCACGGGTCCACCTCGCTCACCCGGGGCTCTTCACGCACAGCGATCTTCGTGCCGTTGGTCAGCCGAATCTGACCATCCGTGACCACGGTTTCGCCGACTTGAACGCCGGAGTCGATGACGCTCAGTCCGTCCTCGCTGCGGCGAACCTCGACAGGCCGCAGCTCAACGGTGTTGTCGCCCTTCACGACGAACACCGCCCGGCCGCGCTGAGAGGCCTGCACCGCCCGCGTGGGCACCACGGTGGCCCCCTGATCGACGCCGATGGTCATGGTGACGTTGACGAACTGCCCAGGCCACAGCCGTTGGTCCGTGTTGTCGAAGCGTGCCTTGAGGCGGATCGCGCCGGTCGCGGGGTCCACGCGGTTGTCGATGAAGTTCAGCTCGCCGCGAACGGGGTTGGGGTCGCCGGGAATCATGGCGTACACCGGCAGCGGGCCGGAAGCCTGCGCTGCACGCACCGCGGCAAGGTCCTGCTCGCGCACCGTGAACGCCACGTCGATGGGCGTCACCTGCGTGATGTGCACAAGGTCTGTCTCGTTCGCCTTGACGATCGCGCCGGGCTTCACCAGCAGCGCGCCCAGACGTCCCGCGAAGGGAGCGCGGATGGTGCAGTACTCAAGGTTGAGCCGCGCGGTCTCGACAGCCGCCTGGTCCTGCGCCGCCTGGGCCTCCGCCGCCGCGGCCTTCGCCTCGGCCTGCTCCGCCTCACGCACCGAAACGGCCCGCCCCTCATACGCCAGGCGGAGCTGCTGAGCCGCGCGTCGCTCGTCGGTGGCGATGACCAGGTTGCGCGCCAGGGCCGCTTCGGCCACGCGAAGCGCCGCCTGGAAGGGGCGCGGATCAAGCTCCACGATCACCTCGCCCGCTTCCACGTCGCGCCCTTCGCCCGCCGGCGTCGCGAGCACCTGCCCGGCAACCTGTGGCCGCAGCATCACCGCCGCGATCGACTCCACAGTTCCCACAGAGCGAAGCTGGATTGGCACGTCCCGCTGCTCCGCCTTCGCGACGGCCACCGGGATCGGCGCGGGCGTGCGTGCAGCTCCCTTCGAGTCCTCGCGACGGCACGCCGCCAGCGCGAGCGCCGCCACGGCAAGCACGGCGAAGGCTTTCGTCCATGAACGGTGCGGTAAGGTCAGCACGCCGCCCCCTCCTGACACTTGGTCTTGTCCTTGCAGGCGGCACGGAGCCGCGCCGCCTCCTGCTCGGTCAGCAGGCCGTGCAGAGCGACGTCGAGGATGTCCTCCGCCTGCTCCGCCGGGCTCTTGGCCGGCCCTGAGAAGTAGTTGGTGCACATTGTGCCGTAGATCGCATTGCACATGACGTCGGTGATGCGTTCAACGGGCACATTCCGGATTTTGCCCGCTGCGATGAGACCACGGTAGAAGTCCTGCCAGCGCCGCAGCGCCACCTCGCGGTGCGCGAAGTACGTCGGCTTGCGGCCCTCGCGGGGGTCGGCACGCTCCTGCATGATGAGCTCAACGTAGCTGGGGTGCTCGCCGAAGAAAGTCAGATACGCCCGCGTCGCCGCGGCGAGTTGCGCGAAGGGGTCTTGCTCGGCCTGGATCGACTGGTCCATCGCCTGGCGCATTTCGGCGACGATCCGATCAAGGGCCGCCTCAAACATCTGCCGCTTGGAAGGGAAGTACCTGTAAAGGGTGCCCTTCCCGACCCCGAGGATGGCCGCGACGTTCTGTAAGTCTGTGTTGTCGTAGCCGTTGGCGGCGAACTGCTCGATGGCGACGGTGAGAATTTCCTGGCGTCTGCGTTCCGCCAGCCCCTCAATCGGGGGACGGCCGCGTTTACGACGTGGAGCCGCGGGCTGATTCATGGGCTGATCTTTTCCTGACGGACCAGTCCGTCAAGTAAATAAACACCCCTGATTAACACCAGCCGGAGGGCTTTATTGCACTGACTCCATCAGATTCACGCTTTGATCGCGCGCAACGCGAGAAACATCGGGATTTCCCGCCGCGCACGATTTTCTTCCGCTGCACGCGGCCCCGGCTGACTCGTCCGCATGCTCGGCCACTCTTCCAGGGCATCGACGAGCAGCCCCGCCTCCACGACCGCCTTGATGTACGCCTGAACGGGGCGGTGGTAGGTGAGGGTCGTGACGGGCGGGCTGCCGCGGGCGACCGCGCCGGGGTTCATCGTGATGGGCGTGACACCGGGGGAGAGATAGCCGTCCACGCGCCGGTACTGACGAGCCCCGCCGCGGGAGTTCTTCGGGGTGTCCCATCCCCACGATGTCTGCCCAGGGCTGCGGAAGGCGGGATGAAGGATGACCGCGACAAACCTTCCGCCCTGACGGAGCTTGCCCGCGATCCCCGCCAGCACCGGGGCGAGCGGGTCCATGTTCATCAGCGCCATCACGCACGCCGCGGCGTCGAAGGGCTGGCCCAGGTCGAGCTCCGCGATTGTGCGCGCATCGCCGACGACGTAGCTCTCATTCGGCCCCGCGCCGGCCTTCGCCGCATCGATCAGCCGCGGCGAGGCGTCGATCCCCACCGTCGTCACTCCCGCGGCTCCGAGCCGGTGCGCGAGAATGCCCTGCCCGCAAGCCACGTCGAGCACCCGCGCGCCCGCCTCCGCCCCCAGCAGACGCATGACGCCCGGAAGGATCACAAGCTCGTGGTGGTCGCTGGTGCGTTCCTCGATCAGACCGCTGTACCACTCGGCGACGTGGTCCCACCCCGCGGGAGGAGCAGCAGGCACGCTCGTCTTTGCTGGTGCAGGTGGCGTGGGCGGTGGGGGAGCTGCGGGCTCCTGCTCTGTCTCGAGCGCATCGCTCTTCTGCTTACCCACCAGACTCAGGAACGGTCCGGGTATTGGGCTGCGGAAGCGCATCACCTGCCCGTTGGCTGGATGGGCAAAGCCCAACTCCATCGCGTGGAGACAGACACGCCCGATGGGGTCCGTAGCCGCGCCGTAGCGGCGGTCACCGACGATCGGGTGGCCGATCGTCTTCATGTGGACGCGGATCTGGTTCTTCCGTCCCGTTTCAAGCCGCACCTGCAGCAGCGAACGGCCCAACGCGGACTCCATCAAGCGCCAGTGCGTCACAGCGAGCTTGGGATGATCGCCCCGTTCCTCGGAGTTGCTGGCGCGGAAGTTCGGGGACTTCATCGCCTGCGTTGCCTGTGTGGGCGCGTCGAAGCTGTGGACGATGCCCTTCGCATCCTCCATCAGGTAGCTCTGGATCGTGCCCGAGGCCGGCTGGGCGAGCTTGCGTCCTTCCTGCGGCGCTGCCGCACCCGCGATCTCTCCTTCGACGACCGCGGCGTAGAGGCGGTGGGGGCGCTTGGCGCGGAACTCCTCCTTGAGGAACTCGTACGCGCGCTCGCTCTTGGCGAAGACCAGCAGCCCCGAGGCCTCCTTATCGAGGCGATGGATGATCCAGACCTTCGTGCCGCGGCGTTTGTACTGGTCCTTGACGTAGGTCTTCAGGTGGGCAAAGACGCTCTCGACGTTCTGGCCGGGCAAGCCCGCCGTGAGCAGGCCCGGGGGCTTGTCGATCACGATGAGGTCGTCGTCCTCGTGCACCAGGCGAATGCCCGCGGGCAGATGCCGGGGCTTGGCGCCCTTGGGGCTGGCGCGGAGCGGGCCGCGGACGCGGCTTCGGGGGTGTGGTCTGCGTCCTTTGGCCATCAGCAAAGAGCTCCGATCTGGTCCAGCAGCCAGGAGGCGAACTCCTGTTTGGTAAGCGTGTCCGGCGGGCGATACTCGGTCCCATCCTTCTTGTAGAGCGTGGCGTCGATCGTCTCGCTGTCCATGGTTTCCAGGGGGTTGCCCACGACCAGGTCCACTTTCTTGCGGACGAGCTTGGCGCGGGCGGAGTCGGCCAGTTCTTCCCTTGGCTCCAGGGCGAACCCCACCATGAGTTGGTTGGGCCGTCGGTTCGCCGCAACCTCAGCCAGCAGGTCCGGGGTGGGCTCCAGGGTCAGGGTGAGAGATTGATCGTGCCGGCGGACTTTCGAGTGCGCCTGGGCGGGGTCGATCTTTGGTCGGTAGTCCGCCACCGCCGCGGCCATGATGAGCACATCCGCCCAGGGGGTGTGCTCGCGTAGAAGGGTCTGAAGGTCGGCACACGTTCGGAACTTCGCGAGGCGAACGCTCGAATGAGAAGGTGTCGCGGGGGCCGGTCCCATCAGCAGGAGCACGTCCCAGCCGCGACGAGCGGCCTCGTCCGCGAGTGCGCATCCCAGGCGGCCCGAGGAACGGTTTCCGATGAATCGCACGGCGTCGATGGGCTCGTGGGTGGGGCCGGCGGTGATGAGGAGTCTTCGTGGGTGGACGTTGGATGAGCCGTTGTGCAATCAGGGCCTTTGCGCTGGTCAGGGGAGAGAAGGGGTGGTGGGGCCCGGGCCCCACACAGGGCGGGCAATTGATAGCATGTCCCGCCTTGAGCATAATGCCGCTTCCGGGGCGAGAGGCTTCGGTACGGTGTTTGGTAGAACGGGAGCGTGCCGGTTGACCGGCGCGCCGAGTGTGGCTTTGACGCATGACGGGGTCCGCTCAACGGGCGCTGGTATGTGCGGCGGCGAGCGGAGCTGAAGGACACCATGGCGAGACTACGAAAGAAGCTCGGCGAGATTCTGGTTGGTTGGGGTGCCATCACCAACGAGCAGGCCGAGAAGGCGGCATCGCTGGCCAAGGCGTCGGGCAAGCGGCTGGGTGAGGCGCTGGTCGAGGCGGGCTTTGCGAAGGAGGACCAGGTCGCCAAGGCGCTGGCCACTCAGTTCGGGATGGAGTACGTGGACCTGGCCAGCAACGGGGTCGCGGAGAAGATCGACCTCAAGCTGATGCCCGATGACCTGGTCAAGAAGTACCTGATCCTCCCGATGAGCAAGACGGGCAACCGCCTGCAGCTGCTCATCCACGACCCGATGGACCTGGAGCTTTTCGACATGCTCCGGTTCCGGCTCAACGTGGAGCTGGACCTGCGGCTCTCCTCCAAGAGCGCGATCAAGAAGTTCCTGGACGCCGCCAGCGCGGGCACGGCGCGCCGCTTCGAGGCGGGCCAGTCGCTCGTCACCGAGTCCATCGACCAGTCCATCGACCGCTCGATCGACAAGTCGGTGGACCGCTCGCTCGACAAGTCCATCGACGAGTCGGTGGACGAGTCCTCGCCGATCGTCAAGCTCGCCAACCGCATCATCGCCGAGGCGGTGCGCATGCGGGCCAGCGATATCCACATCGAGCCGATGCAGGACCGCGTGCGACTGCGCTACCGCATCGACGGCGTGTGCATGGAGCGCGACAACCTGCCCAAGCGCATGCAGAACGCCCTGCTCTCCCGCATCAAGCTGATGGCGGGCGTGAACATCGCCGAGAAGCGCATCCCGCAGGACGGCCGCATCAAGATGCAGGTGGACGACGCGCTGATCGACTTCCGTGTCTCGACCTGCCCCGCCTACCACGGCGAGAGCGTCGTGCTGCGTATTCTCCGCCCCGACAGCGTCCGCATCGGTCTGGCGAACCTCGGCTTCGAGGCCGACAACCTCGCCGTCTTCAACAAGATCATCCGCCGTCCCAACGGCATCTTCCTGGTGACCGGCCCCACCGGCAGCGGCAAGACCACCACGCTCTACTCCGCGCTGGACGTGCTCAACCGGCCCGACAAGAAGATCATCACCGCCGAGGACCCCGTCGAATACAACTTCGAGGGCATCAACCAGTGCCAGGTGCGAGAGAGCATCGGCCTGGGCTTCCCGCAGATCCTCCGCTCGATGCTCCGCCAGGCGCCCAACATCATCCTGGTGGGCGAAATCCGCGATAAGGAAGTGGCCGAGATCGCAATTCAGGCCGCGCTGACCGGCCACCTGGTCTTCTCAACGCTGCACACCAACGACGCTCCGTCGGCCATCACCCGACTCATCGACATGGGCGTCAAGCCCTTCCTCGTCGCCAGCTCGATCCAGGCCGTTATGGCCCAGCGACTCATCCGCGTGCTCTGCAAGGAGTGCAAGCAGCTCGCCGAGCCCCAGGACCTGGATCCCAAGCTCCTCCGCCTCACCGGCATCACGCTGGATGAGGCCATCGGCAAGGCCCACAGAGCCGTCGGCTGCCCCAACTGCGTGCAGACCGGCTACCGCGGCCGCAAGGCGATCTTCGAGATGATGCAGATGAACACCCAGCTCCGCGAGCTGGCGTTCAAGCTCGCTCCCGTCAGCGAGCTCCGCCGCGCCGCGCTCAACAACGGCATGCGCCCGCTCGTCGGCGACGGCAAGATCAAGGTCCTCAACGGGGTCACCACCGTCGCTGAGGTCGCCGCCACAACCCAGGTTGACATCGACAACGTTCCCGCACACTAAGCACTACCGGAACCGCATTTATGTCCACGATGCAGATTGACCGCCTGCTCGACACCGTCGTCAAGCTCGGCGCCTCCGACCTCCACCTCACCGTCGGCCGGCAGCCGACCATCCGTCTCCACGGCGGGCTGCGCAACCTCCAGACCAAGGTGCTGGAGTCCGACGACATGGTGTCGCTGATGAAGGCCATCACCCCGGAGCGCAACCAGCAGGAGCTCCAGGAAGAGGGCGGCACCGACTTCGGCTTCGCCTACGGCGACGCCGCACGTTTCCGCGTCTCGGTCTTCCGCCAGCGTGCCGACCTGGCCATGGTGCTGCGACTCATCCCCAGCCGCCTGCTCACCTTCGAGCAGATCGGCCTTCCCGAGGTGTGCAAGGAACTGATCCGCCGTCCCCGTGGCATGTTCCTCGTCACCGGGCCCACCGGGTCGGGCAAGACCACGACCCTGGCCACGATGATCGACTACATCAACACCACGATGGACCGTCACATCATCACGATGGAAGACCCCATCGAGTACTACCACACCCACAAGAAGTCGATCGTCAACCAGCGCGAAGTGGGCAACGACGTGCCGACCTTCGCCGAGGCCCTCCGCCGCGCCCTTCGTCAGGACCCGGACGTGATCCTGGTGGGCGAAATGCGAGACCTGGAGACCATCGAGTCGGCCGTGCGTGCCGCCGAGACCGGCCACCTGGTGTTCGCCACCCTGCACACCACCGGCGCTGCCAAGACCATCGACCGTGTGGTCGACGCCTTCCCCGTCACCCAACAAAACCAGATCCGCGTTCAGCTCTCCACCGCGCTGCTCTGCATCCTGAGCCAGGCGCTGCTCACCCGGGTGGATACCCAGGGCATGGTCGCCGCCTACGAGTTCCTGGTAGTTACCCCGGCCATCGCGAACCTCATCCGCGAAGCCAAGACCTTCCGCATCGACTCGGCGATCCAGACCGGCAAGAAGTTCGGCATGCAGTTGCTGGACGATCACCTCTGGGCGCTGTACTCGAAGGGGATGATCTCCGCGGAAGAAATGATCGACGTGAGCAAAAATCCGACTGAGTTGACCGCTCGCATCCACCGGCTGGGCCGCACGGTCGGTCGTATGGAGTGGGACGAGGAGTCGGAAGAGCCCAAGTCTTGAGTTTTTAGCATCAAAATCCGGGTGTTGTGTCCGAAGTTGCCGTTGATTCGGCTTGGAACATTCAAACCGCTTCGTTATCCTGACCGAATGGGCAGTGTGCTCCAGCAGCCGCGCGGCTGACCGGGGCAAGCCCGTGGGGTCAGGGAGAACGGCGGTAGGAAGCGCATTGACGTATGCCTATTGACCCCGCAGAACTGAAAGGCCGGAAGCTCGGGCGCGTTCTGACGAAGCTCGGGAAGGTCAGCCGCGAACAGGTCCACGAGGCTCTCACGATTCAGAAGAGCCGGAAGGCCAAGGTCGGCGAGCTGCTCGTCGAGCTCGGATACTGCACGCCCACGGACATCGCCGAGGGTCTGGCTGGCCAGGCCGGCATGGCCTACGTCAACCTGAAGGGCTTCGACATCCCCGAGGCCTTCCGGGACGTGATTCCGGCCGAAAACGTCCGGATGTACGAGGTCGTTCCGATCGAGTACAACGCCACCGCCAAGCGGCTGAAGATCGCGATGAAGACCCCGGACAACTTCCGGGCCATCGACGACCTGAAGCTGCTGCTGAGCGTGAACGTCGAGGCCGTGGTCGCCGACCCGGTGCTGATCGACGCCCTCATCAAGAAGCACTACGCCAAGACCGAGTCGGTCACGGACGTGGTGAGCAACCTGAAGCTGGACGACAAGCTGAAGGTGCTCGAGGGCCGGGGCGATCAGTCCATCGACCTTGAGACCCTGAAGGACATGGCCGACGACACCGGGGTGGTCAAGCTGATCAACCTGGTGCTGCTGCAGGCGATCAAGGACCGGGCCAGCGACATCCACCTCGAGCCCTTCGAGAACGAGTTCAAGATGCGCTACCGCATCGACGGCGTGCTCTACGAGATGGTGCCGCCGCCGAAGCAGCTCGGCCCGGCCATCACCAGCCGCGTGAAGGTCATGGCGAACCTGGACATCGCCGAGCGCCGCCTGCCCCAGGACGGCCGCATCGAGCTGACCGTGGGCGGCAAGAAGGTGGACCTGCGTATCGCGATCCTGCCGACGATCCACGGCGAGTCGTGCGTGATGCGTGTGCTCGACCGCAGCAACGTGGAGCTGTCGCTCGACCGCATCGGCCTGCGTCCGGACGACTTTGAGACCTTCGACCGCCTGATCCACAAGCCCAACGGCATCGTCGTGGTGACCGGCCCGACGGGCAGCGGCAAGACGACGACGCTCTACTCGGCGCTGGCGCGCCTCAACGACATCGAGACCAAGATCCTGACGGTGGAGGATCCCGTCGAGTACGACATCGACGGCCTGCTCCAGTGCCAGGTGAACACGGACGCGGGGCTGACCTTCGCCAAGGCGCTGCGCAGCTTCCTGCGTCAGGACCCGGACGTGATCCTGGTGGGCGAAATCCGCGACCTGGAGACGGCGCAGATCGCGGTGCAGGCGTCGCTCACCGGCCACCTGGTGCTCAGCACGCTGCACACCAACGACGCCCCCAGCTCGATCATCCGCCTGATCGATCTGGGCCTGGAGCCGTTCCTTCTGACCGCGACCATCGAGGGCGTGGTGGCGCAGCGCCTCGTCCGCACAGTGTGCCCGAAGTGCAAGGAGCAGTACGAGCCCAAGGAGGAGGAGCTGATGGAGCTGAACCTCCTCCCCGAGAACGTCCGCGGCAAGCGCTTCTCCCGCGGACGCGGGTGCGACAACTGCAACAAGTCGGGCTATCGCGGCCGCATGGCGATCTTCGAGATCATGACGATGGACGACGAGATGCGCGAGCTGGTGATGAAGCAGGCCAATACCACGGCCCTGCGTGCGCACGCCCGCCGCCGCGGGATGCGGTCGCTCCGTGAGTCGGGCCTGCTCGCGATCTACGAGGGACAGACGACGATCGACGAGGTGGTGCGAGAGACGCTCGCAGAGGACGACTGAACCACGGCCCGCGCGGGCGGGCAAGACAACCTGAGCCGCAGCACCGCGCTGGGGTTCGCTTTTCGAAGGGCTGGACGAAGTCATGGCCACATTCGTGTACGAGGCTCTGAACGCCGCGGGCAAGCCCCAGAAGGGGACGGTGGACGCAGGGACGACCGAGGAGGCGATCCAGCGCATCAAGGCGCAGGGGTTCTACCCAACCTCGGTGCGCGAGCAGCAGACCAAGAAGGTCGATCAGGCGGCGCTGGAAGCGGCGAAGGCGAAGAAGAAAAAGAGTAGCGGCGGCATTTCCATCGGCAGCGTGAGCGCCAAGCAGATGACGACGTTCACGCGTCAGCTCTCGACGCTGCAGGACGCCGGCCTGCCGCTGCTGCGCTCGCTGCAGATCCTGGAGAGCCAGCAGAAGCCCGGCAAGCTGAAGAACATCCTGCTGGGCGTGTGCGAGGAAGTGGAGGGCGGCACTTCGCTCTCCGAGGCGATGGCCAAGTTCCCCAAGGCGTTCAACCACCTGTACGTCAAGATGGTGAACGCGGGCGAGATCGGCGGCGTGCTGGACATCATCCTCCAGCGCCTCGCCGAGTTCATGGAGAAGAGCCAGCGCCTGAAGCGCAAGATCCGCGGCGCGATGGTGTACCCCATCGTCGTGATCGTGATCGCCGGTCTGATCCTGACCGGCATCATGGTGTTCATCATCCCGAAGTTCGAGGCGATCTTCACCGACTTCGGCGTGGACCTGCCGGGTCTGACGCGCTGGCTGATGAAGTCCAGCCGCTGGTTCGCGGGCACGCTGCCCGACCAGGGCGTGCCGGGCTGGCTGATCGCTCTTCCCATGCCCATCGTGGTGTACATCCTATTCAAGCTGGTACGGCTGGCCGGGCCCGGCCGCGCGGCGACGGACTACATGCTTCTCTACTCGCCAATCGTCGGGCCGCTGATCCGCAAGTCCGTGATCGCGCGATTCACCCGCACGCTGGGCACGCTGGTCTCGGCGGGCGTGCCGATCCTCGAGGCCGTCAAGATCACCAAGGACACCAGCGGCAACTACGTCTTCGAGAAGGCGCTCCAGAAGGTGCACGACTCCATCCGCGAGGGCGAAGGGTTCGCGGGCCCGCTCCGCGAGAGCAAGACCTGCGACGCCATCGTGGTCAACATGATCGACGTGGGCGAGGAGACGGGCGAGCTGGACGCGATGCTCATCAAGATCGCGAACAACTACGACGAAGAGGTGGACGTCGCGGTGGCCTCACTGGTCTCGCTGCTCGAGCCCCTCATGGTCGTGGTCCTGGGCGGCATCGTGGGCACCATCGTCGTGGCCATGTTCCTCCCGCTCGTGAAGATGATCGAGTCCCTCCAGGGCGGCGGCCTCTGAGCCGGACGCCGGCCGGTCCCAAGGAGTGTTCGACATGCGGAAGAACAAGCCCCGCGCCTTCACGCTGATCGAGGTGCTCTTCGCGGTGCTCATCGTCGGCATCCTGCTGGGGTTGCTGATCGTGGGCGTCCGCCGGGCCGCCTCGGTCGTGAAGCGCACCGCCGACCGAGAGGCGATTCAGGACGTGGCCACCGGCGCCGAGCGCTTCGCACGCGAGTTCGGCTTCGTGCCGCCGCTGGTGAAGGAGGCCGCCTTGCCGCGCGCCTTCGATCCGCCCGCGGGCATCAGCACGCTCTGCGGCGAGGCGCTCGTCGGTGCGCAGAACGGCGTCAAGTTCATCCAGACCTACCGTGTGGAAGTGCCCGCGGACCTCAACTACCTCCGCGACGAGCCTTCCTCCTTTAACCCCTCCAATCCTCTCTATGACCGTCGCTGGAGCACCGCGACCATCGCCATTTATCTCGCAGGTGCGTTCCCCGAGCCCTACTCGGCGAGCGTGAGCCTGCCGATGGACGGTGTTGAGGGCCCCGGGCTGTTCGCTCCGCGCCCGGACGGCACCTTCAAGATTCCTCCCGAGTATCTGGTCACCACGGGCACGCCCTCGCGCCGCTCCGATCCCATCCCGCCGTTCATCAACCTGGGCGGCTCGAATCTGAAAGTGATGACGGATCCCGCGAACCCCGCGCGTCGTGTTTGCGTCGTGGATCGTTACGGCACGCCCATCCGTTACTACCGCTGGGAGCCGGGCCCGCCCTCTACGCCGCCCGACCTGCTCGGCGATCTGAACATCCCCGCGATCGTCGCGCGCGTTCCCGCGGGCTTCCCGATCAGGACTCCGCCCGAGCGAGACCTCACCACCAACACGCAGGTGCGCAGCGCCCGCTTCGCCATCGTCGGCGCGGGCGCCAACAAGCTGTTCGGCGATGAGTCTCCCGCCTTCATCCGGGCACAGCTCGGCCTTAACGCCGGCACGCCCGACGCGGAGTGCTGGGCCATCGCCGAGTCGGACAACATCGTCATCGTGGAGGGCGGTCAATGAACACGCGTCGCTCCGCCTTTACCATCACGGAACTGCTGGTCGTCATCGGCATCATCGTGCTGATGGTGAGCATCGCGATTCCGGCGTTCTCGTCGATGCTCCACTCCTCCGAGCGCTCGCTCGCGGAGAACCAGCTCAAGGCCGCGATCGCCGCCGCACGCGACGCCGCCATCCGCTCCGACGCCGGCGATGCAGCCGCGGTCTTCTTCTACACCCCCGGCGGGCGCGTCACCATCGTTCCCTGCGTCGCCGTCGCGGAGATCGAGGACTTCCCGCGCCATAACATCAACGGGCCCAGCGCTTTCCCGTTCGTGAAGCGTGAGATCTTCGTGCCCGTGGCCGGTGCCACGCCGATCCAGATGCCCCGCGGCTGGAGCGTCCGCGGCTTCGCCCCCCCCGGCTCGACCTACACCCAGGCCGCAAGCTCCACGGACGGCGTCGATCAGTTCGAGCCCTGGTACGAGAGCTACTTCGACGGCACGCCGCAACCCAACGTCCCTGAAGGCTGCTGGGTCTTCCCGGAGACTGGCTTCTACGACGTCACCCCCGCGTCGATCAATCACAACACCAGCCCCACGGGCACGCGCCGTCAGACCTTTATGGTCCGGTTCAAGGCCCGCAGCGGCGACCTCGATCTGAGCAACACCAAGACCGCACTGGTCTTTGATCCTGTTCCCTCCACGGCCTTCCGTACCGTGGCTCCGTTCGGCAACTGCCGCGCGGATCAGCTCCGCATCGTGACGTCGGTTGCGCCCAATCCCGCGGCGTTCGTGCGACGCGTGGTGGCACACCCGGCCTTCACGGCTCAGCACGTCCGGTCGCTGCTGGGCGACCGCTCGCCCGATACGGTGCTTGCCCGTCCGGTGACGGAGCTCGCCCTGTATGAAGAAGCTCGCCTGGCGAACGGCATCAAGGCCCGCGGCTTGAACCGCGCCACGGGCACGC
The DNA here is from genome assembly GCA_937974035.1 of uncultured Phycisphaerales bacterium. Taxonomy (GTDB): domain Bacteria; phylum Planctomycetota; class Phycisphaerae; order Phycisphaerales; family UBA1924; genus JAEYTB01. The sequence goes on along the minus strand of CALJIV010000046.1, from coordinate 49,092 downwards.
TCTACGGCGATCCGACCAAGCCCGACATGGTCCCCACGACGCCGCGGATCGACACCAGCCTGTTGCCCGCGGACATCACCTCCCAGGCGGACCTGGCGACGGCGATCAAGCGGTGGATCGAGGGCCGGCCCGGCACCAACCCGCCGGTGGTGCGCGAGCCCTTCGACGCGCGGGTGTACACGCTCACGCGGTACATGGGCCAGCTTGAGGAGGTGGAGCCATGAAGCGTGCCTTCTCGCTGATCGAAGTCCTCATCGCGATCGTCGTGCTGGCGCTGGGTCTGCTGGGGCTCGCGGCGGTCTTCCCCGCGGTGGTGACCCAGCAGCGTGCCACGACCGACGCCATCCACGGCGCTTCGCTCGAGCGCTCCGTCCGCGACCTGATCCGCGGCAACCTGCTGCTCAACGAGGCCAGCATCGATCTCAACAACAACGGCCAGCTTGAGCCGAACGAGTTCCGCGGCTGGCAGCTTCTGTTGGGCAACCGCGCGCCGGGCTGGTCGATGCCGATCTATCCCGAGCCGCTCGACCCCTCCAACGCGATCTTCGACGGCGACTTTGAACTGCCCGGCACGAGCATCACCGCGCCCGGCCTGTCGATCGACGTGACCAACGGCGACATGTACGTCGTCTACCCCGGCGCGCCGACGATCCGGATTTCCGCCGCGCAGCGGGGGCTCCAGGTGGTCAATGGCCGTCCCCTGTATGTCTGGGACTTCATCGCTCGTCGGATTGGCTCGGGCATGACCACCGGCAACATCCCCGACCCCGACCGCGCCTACCAGGACGACTCCATCCAGATCGCCGTCTTCATCCGCCGCACCGATGTGCCCGGCCTTCGCGGCTCGAACGTGCTCGTGGCCGAGGACAACAACGGCCGGCCCACCTTCAACGGCATCGGCGTGTACTCGCGCATCCAGTCCGGGCAGGCGAGCATCGTGACCCCATCGCCTACGCAGACGACGACGGGCAGTGTGCTCCGCGTCTCCACGCCCCTGGCCCGCTACCTCGCCCAGCCCGGTCAGAAAATCGTGGACGCCTTCGGCAAGGTGCACGAGGTAGTGGAAGCGCAGCTGGAGGATGCCACCGGGAACACCGCGCTCATCACGCTCCGCGACCGGATCAGCGACGGCGACGTGCAGGCTTATACAAACGCCGGCCGCCCCTCCGACTTCGCGGTGTTCTTCACCACCCAGATTCCTGCCGCGGTTTCGGTGTTCGACATTCGCCCCGCGCCGCTCCCGTACTGAGGACTCAGCCATGGCCCGCAGCAGAACAGCACGTTTCCTCGCGGCGATCGCAGGCAAGGCCCGCGCCTTCACGCTCATGGAAATGATGGTGGGGGTAGGGGCGGTCGCGATCGTCGCGGTGGGCCTCGCCGCGATCTTCCGCTCCGTGGGCGACACGGTCAGCGGCGGGCGGCGCGTCAGCGTGCTCAACACCTACGCGGCGCTCCTCGAGTCCCAGATGCGCCGCGACTTCGAGAATATGTCGCGGGACGGGTTCCTCATCATCCGTCACCAGTGGACCGACCTCAACAACAGCGGCGAGCTGGAAATCCCCGGCGACAACATCCCCGTCGCGCCGGGCGTCGGCGCCGGCATCGCTCGCCGCATCGACGAAATTCAGTTCGTCGTGAACGGCGAGTTCCGCAGCGCCCGCAAGCCGCTGCTCCCGGGCATCGAGGCCACCTCCAACACCGCAGTGGTGTACTACGGGCACGGCCAGATCGCTCCCATGCCCAGCCCGCCCACGCTCGGCTCTACCCCCGATCGGCTCAACTACAAGAAGCCGGTCCCCGCGGCGGACGACGCGAGCAGCGTGCTCTCCGCGCCTCTGGGCGCTCCCAGCGCCACCATCGGCCAGGACAACCCGAACCAGTACCCGATCAACTGGACGCTCCTGCGTCATCAGACGCTGCTGGTCAGCCCCGATTCCTACAAGACGCTGCCCGTGGACGAGACCACCATCGCCTTCGGGTACGACGCCGCGACGCCCGGAGGCTATGAGGTCTTCCGCAACCGGCCGACGCAGTTTTACCTCCAGCCCGCGGCGTCGAGCTTCTTCCGCTCCATCGCCCACATCTGGCCCGACACGAGCCATATCGACACGCCCGACATGACGATGCGCGTCACCTCGGGCATCTACACCACCGAGGGCTTCTACCCGCTCCGCGCCAGCGGCGTGGTGGACATCGCCACCGGCTCGCTCGCGGAGATCCGCGCCCGCGTCAGCAGCATGGCGCTCTGGCCGGGCCGGGTGGCCATCGAAGCCAACGGCCTGCCGACGGCACCGACGCAGGCCTTCAACCCCCGCACTCCGGGCGTGGTGGCGCAGCGGCCCGCCACGCCGCACCCGGTGGACCTCGCGCACGCATGGCTCAGCGATCTGATGCCGACCGACTCGCGCAATCCCGAGGCCGCCCGCGCTCGTCGTGAGCCGCCCATCTTCTCGACCGATACTCCGGGCTCACGCATCCGCTACGAGCCTGGCCCCGCGGACCTGCTCGCCTCGCTCTCCAACCCCGGCTCGGCCTACGAGACCGCGGTGCGCCACGCCGACCAGATCATGCTCTCCTCGTCGAACTTTGTGCCGCACTGCACGAGCTTCCGCGTGGACTGGTCCTACGGCAAGGCCGATGCCACCGGCGCGATCGTCTGGCACGGCTTGCCCAGCCGCGAAGCTTTGAACGCCGGAGTGATCGACATCCAGCCGTATCCCTTCGGCCCCGGCGGTTTGACATACGACTACGACGTGATTGTCGGCCGTCCCGCCAACGGTCTGCCGATCACGCACCGCGTCACAGATCGGCTGATCCACGGCGTGCGCGCCCCGGTGACGACCTCCGAACTGACCTCCTACTTCGGCTGGGTCGATCCGACCTACACCCCCCCCGTGGGCGGCGCGGCTCTCTCGGTGACGGACACCCCCACGCCGCAGGTCTTGGCGTGGGCGTGGCCACGCATGATCCGCGTCACCGTCACGCTCGCCGATCCGCTGGAGCCCAGCGACGAGCGGTCGTTCCAGTACATCTTCGCGGTTCCCGAAGCCCAGGGAGCCCGCCCGCAGTGACTTCGCCCAACGGAGGGGCAACCGCGGCGGACGCCGCGAGCACAGACTGAAGGAGTCGTTCACATGACGACCAGCAACCACCCCGAACAGCCCCGCCTCCCCCTCACCGTCCGCCGGGGACGCGCGGGCGAGCTGCTCCGCAGCCTGGCGGGTGCGCCCGCCGGCTGGCGGCGGAGCCGGCGCGGCTCGTTCCTGGTGATGGTGGTGGGCACGCTGGCGCTGCTCGCCGTGCTCACCATCATCTACGCGAGCATCGGGACGCACGACTCGCGCCTCACCGCCGCGACCACTTCGCGCGCCCGCGCGGATGAAGTGCCCGAGCAGGTGCGCGACTACATCCTCTCGATCATCGGCGAAAGCGTCACGGCGACGTACTACGACTCCAAGTACAGCCTTCTTCCCAGCGCGGGCGGCGGTCCGATGCCCGTGCTGCTCAGCCGCGTGACCTTTGACTTCCCCTCCACCGACTGGCAGCGGCGCAGCGACGAGCCATCCAATCCGCGGTACGTCTTCAACCCCACCGGGTCGGTCTCGGGCTTCCTCTTCACGCCCGACTTCTCCTTCACGCCGCACAACCTGATGCCCGACCGCTGGCGGCCCAGCACGCCCTGGCTGGCGGACACCGAGCCCACCTACCTCGACTTCAACGCCGCGGGCCCCAGCGATCCCAGCCGTCCCTACCTCGACAAGCGCGACTGGGGGCACATCAGCAACATCGCGCCCGACGGCCGCTTCGTGAACCTCTGGAACCTCCGCAACAACTTCGACGCTCCCTCGGGCTTCGGCCCGGGCGCGATGAGCGACAACACTCAGTTCGTGTACCACCCCACCAGCGGCGGCAACAACAGGCCGACCGTCACTCTCACCGACTTCGGCGTGCCGGTGGACCCCGCCGTGCCAGCGCACTTGGACAGCAGGCAGGTCTGGCTCTTCCGCCCGGCCCGTCCCTCGCCGGGCGCGATGCCCAGCCAGCCCAACTACGACCTCTACCTCTTCGCCGACGCCGACGGCGACGGCATGTTCGATTCCCGCTGGCAGGAGCTGTACGACGCGCGCTACGACCGCGGCGTGCTCAACACCGACGGCCGCTACCGCTTCTTCGTCGCGACACGCATCATTGACGCCAGCAGCCTCATCAACGTCAACACCGCGACCGATCTGCTGGCCGAGCCCACCGCGGAAGCGCCCATCGGTCTCTCCGCGGGCGAGGTGGACCTGCGTCGTCTGCTGACGATGCACGATCAGTACACGATCAACAGCGGCGGCCTTGCCGAGTACGCGGGGTACAACTACATCCATCAGCCCGCCAATCCCAACAGCTCCGCCAACTACGACCAGCTCGACCGCACTGAGGCGTACAACACCGGCATCTACGCCTATGACGCGCTGCGGATCGCGATCGCAAGCGGCGGCGTGCCGCCCGCCGGCCCCACCCTGGACGGTCCGGGCCTGGCGAACGTGGCCTCGCTCCTCGGCCTGGCGCCCGAGGAGTGGAGTTTCAGAGACGATCCCTGGCTCCGCACGCAGCACTACCGGCGCGTCAGCACCTCGCTCTACAACGCTTCCTACGAAAGCAACGAGATCTTCCTCTCCGGCGGCTTCGGCGCCGCGGACATGCTGGAGCTGCTGACCCGCCGCGCGGTCAACGACCCGACGACCTCGGCGCTGGAGCTGACCCTCGGCGGGCGTGCGGACAACTTCCTCAGCCCTGCCGAGACCTCTCCCTTCAGCCCTCTGCGCAGCAACCGCCCGCTCGACATCGAGCAGCGGCGGTACACCAACGCGACGATCGGTTCCGCCCCGGATAACCCCACCGACTACGAGCGCACGATGCTCTTCTTCGACTCGGACGTGCGCTCGCGCCTCACGCCCATCAGCGGTGCGCGCCAGTTCCGCACGGCGGTGGCCGAGATCAACAACTTCGACGAGCGCACCGTCGATCCCTACGCCCTGGGGACGAACGAGCTGCGCATCGACCCCAAGCCGCTCCTGCGCCGCATCCGTATGGCGGACCATCCCACGACGATGCCGTGGCCGCTTTCGGGCGCCGAGCTCAGCGCCCGTCAGTCCGCCCGCGCGGCACGTTCCGCGGCGACCAACACGCTCTTCACCGCCTACGCCGACGCCCTGCTGCCGCGCTCGGGTATCCCCTCCACGCGCGACCCATGGGCCCCGGGAAGCACCGAGCGGTGGACGGAGTTCTACGGCTACCGCGGCCCGGAGCTGGCTCTGCGCGTGGCTGCGCACATGACGGTCAACTTCATCGACGCCTTCGATTCCGGCGACGCCGGCGAGAAGCCCACCGTCCACACGCTGTACGTCGATGGATCGTTCACTCCAAGCTACCCCGCCAACGACCCCCGCGCCCTCTCCTTCTGGGATCGCGACACAGACGGAGACATCAACAACAACCTGAACCCCACCACGCGGGTGGAGAACGAAGACCTCGCTCCGCTCTCGCTGCTCTCGCGCCGTCTGGCCGACGGCCACCCCGTCACCGCGCCCGTGGTGAACGTCTACGGCATCGAGGCTCAGCCCTTCATCACCCAGGTCGCGACCTTCACGGTCTACGCCGACAAGAAGCGCAGCGGCGACAACGAGGACTCCAGCACCTTCAGCAACATCGAGGGCGGTACGGACCCCGGCAACGAGGACCTGATGTACCGCGTCCTCGCCTTCCAGCTTCACAACCCCTTCGACCAGGATATCGAGCTGGGCGGGCGTCTCGACAAGAGCACCTACGACCTCCACCAGCACCCGACCAGCTACTACAACGTCACCGACCTGCCCCGCCTCGACATCGAGGAGAGCTACTACTACATCAAGTTCGGGGACAAGGTGTACAAGCTCGCGGAGCTTGAAGAGCAGACCTACGTCACGCTCGCCGAAGCCGCGGACGCCCACGCCCAGAACATGCCCGCCTTCGGCGATCCCGAGGTGGACCCGGCCAACCTCATCACCAGGGAGATCTACATCCCGCCCTCCGGCCGCACCAACGGCAAGGAGCCGATCGTCCTCAAGCCCATCCGGATTCCCGCGGGCCAGTCGGTCGTGGTCTACTCCCTCAGCGACACCCCCAAGGCCGTGCTCGAACGGCTCTCGGTGCTGGACGATCCCGGCACCGCGGGCGGCTACGCCGCGGATACCAACGCGACGCCGACGCGGAAGGTCAAGGAAATCCGCCGATACATCAAGCAGGCCATCGAGACCAACCTTGGTTTCGGCGCCGACGGCGTGGCCGGGGTGTACTGGATCCCTGAAATGGCGACCGCCGGGGCCGACGAGGGTCGTGCGATCATTCCCGTGAAGCACAACGTGCTTCCCTCCACGAGCGGCACGCTGACGGTCGAACTCTGGCGCGCCCTGCGCAACGGCGCTGAGGCCGAGCCCGTGCCGGTCACCATGCCCAACAGGTTCTGGGAGACGACCATCACCCCGCCGAACCTCGGCACGACTTACGCCTTCCCGCCGAACATCACCAGCAACGACCAGCTCGTGGACCGCTTCCGCGTGGCCGACGTCGAGCAGCTCGACCGCAAGCTGGCCAGCACGCAGTACGAGGTGGACGGCTCGGACTACGACGACTCGAACTTCCTGTACATGATCACGCTGTGGGCCAACTACAGCCGCCCCGGCAACCCGGCCTCCGCGAGCCCGCGTGCGCCCATCGGCGCCATCCCCGCCTACTGCCTCGAGCCCAAGTTCAACGCGGGCGGATGGAACAACTTCCGCGACGACCCGCTGAACATCTCCGACCGCAGCATCCCCGTGACCGCCTTCAAGGGCGCGGGCGACAGCACCTTCACCGGCCTGGCCAGCTCGGTGCGGGCTTGGCTGGTCAACATGTCGGATACGAACAACCGGCTCGCGCCCATCGGCAAGTCGCCCGACGAGCTGACCGAGCGCATCACGAACGTGACCACCGTCGGCACGGTTCCCTACGACGCTCACTACCCCGAGATTCCGCTCCCCAGCAACAACGCCTCTGTTTCCGTGAACGGCAGCTCGCGGGCGGTGCTCCGCCCCGCGGACATGCTCCTGCCCCTGGGCATCGGCCCGGAGGAGATGTTCATCGACAGCTCCGGCAACCTCGTCACCGACCTTGAGCAGCGTTGGACCACGCTGAGCGAAGCCCTCGCCATGTGCCTGGGCTACCAGACCACGCCCGCCCCCGGCGTCGATGTCTCCACGCCGTACTACCTTCCCAACCGTCTCTTCGATCCTCGCGTGCTCGACCGCGGCAATCTCCGCCTCGACGACTACGTCCCCTTCATCGATCACAACTCCAACGGCGTCTTCGACTACGGCGTGGACGAGCGCGTCGGGCTTCAGATCCCCATGGCGCTCAACATCCTCGACATCTTCACCATCAATCCCGTGGACCCCGAGGGCGGCACGTGGGAGTCTCTCAAGCGGGCCATGCCCGGCCTGATCAACGTCAACACCGCCCCGCTGGCAACACTCCGCGCCGGGCTCTCGATGCTCTGCCCGCCCCCGGCACAGGACCCCAACGGCCAGCCCTGGTGGTGGGGTGCCGGCTCGGTCTACGACGACCGCATCGACATCGCGGCGAGCGTCTTCGCCTACCGCCACAAGCAGGACGCCTACCTGACCGCCACCGCCGCCGCCGCGGCTCCCTTCGGCGTGGTCAACTTCTCTGATTCGGTCACGCCCGATCAGCCCGACAGTGTGCTCGACGGGCGCTACGCCAGCACGCAGATCCCTGGCATCGGCGAGCAGCCCGGCTTCCGTTCGCCGGCGCAGCTCCAGACTGTCCGCTTCCGCAACAACACCACCCCGCCCACCCCCGGCACCATCCCGCCCGAGTGGGGCTACCGCGTCAGCATGGACTTCACCGGCTTCGACACCGAGACGGTCAACGACCCCGGCATCACGCCCCCCGCGGGCGTCACCTACCCCGCCGGGGCCAACGGCCGCGTCGGCATCGACTCGGTGCTCTACACCAACCCCGCCAACCCCGCCGGCGACCGCATCCCCAGCAACATCTCCAACAGCTACAAGGAGCAGTTGGCGATCATCAACTCCGTCCTGCCCAGCGTCTCTACCCGCAGCGACTACTTCATCGTCTACTTCCTCATCCACGGCTACCAGAAGTCCGACTGCAACGTGCAGGGCGATGACCCGCTCATCCCCTCCATCGCACGCCGTTTCGTCATGGTCGTGGACCGCAGCAAGGTCACGCGTCGCGGCGACAAGCCCGAAGTGCTGCTCTTCAAGGAGCTTCCCGTAGACCCGGTGAGGTAGCCCCCTAGACTTGCCCGCCGCAGGGTGTAGCTCAGCTTGGTAGAGCGCCTGGTTTGGGTCCAGGAGGTCGCAGGTTCAAATCCTGTCACCCTGACTTCCCGGTGTCGTAACGAGGACTCGTCAGAGCTCCCTGCACGATCGTCCATGCCGGACGCGTCGGGCGAAAGGGCAGTTCCGGCTGCAAGCGACGGATGGCGATTCCCAGGCGCTTTCATCACTTGCCGCCGGATCAAAATGAAAGGTGCGGACACGACGCCGCCGCGATCGGAGAAGCCGCGTTGCGGCTGCTGGAATCTTCACCCCCGTTTCGCTTCCGAAGGGGCGCAATGAACAAGGCCGGCGAGAACCGCCGGCCTTGTCGTCCTGTGCCGCGGGCAGCACGCCCCGGTTTTACTTCTGAGCGGAGGCGATCGTCTGCTCGGTTTTTTCGGTCTTGGGGCTGTCCTTGGGCAGCACCTTGACCACGCCGCGGGAGGCGATCTTGGAGAGCGACGCGGGGCCCGCGTTGACCTGCATCCGGCTCTTGAAGGCGGGAACCTCGGGGTTGATCTCGATCACGCCGCGGGGCGCGGGCATCGCGGTCTGCGGCTGAGCCGCGGGCAGGTTGTGGAGCACCGCGTCGTTGACGTGCGTGCGCACGCCGCCGACGTAGTTGTTGTCCTTGAGCCACTGCTGACGGGCGGCCTCGGCGCGCTTCGCCATCTTCTGGTGCGCGCGGCTGTAGGGGTCGCTGTAGGGGCTGGCCTGCTGCTCGGCGACGGGCGTCCAGGGGCTGAACTCCACGACCGCAACAGGGTGGATGCGCGTCACGCCCTCGACGCGGGCGTGCACGCGCAGGCCCTCATCGCCCAGCGCGCCGTAGGAGATCGCCGCGTCCGCCGCCGCGGTCTTCGCGCCGAGCTCATGCTGCCCGATGATCGCACGTCCCTTGTAGATGCGGCCGTTGATGACGGCCTTGTTGTCCACGCCCGGGAAGGAGTACGTCGGGTTGTTCACGCTCGAGACGTGAACGCTCATCGGTGTGTAGTTGGGGGAGGGCCGGTCGCAGGTGTCCGGCATGCCGCTCACCGCGGCCGCCGCCGCCAGAATCGCAACGATCATGGCTAAGTCCTCTCTTTGAATGTGCGCGAGCCCCCGGTCCGCGCTCCGCGGCCCGCATTCCAAGAATGCACCGTTTTCCGCAGGAAACAAGCGGGTTTCCGCACTCGGCCCCGCTTCCTGCACGCGAAGCCGGTTATGGGCCCTTCGCCGCGAAAGGCAGCGGATCGTCCGACGTCAGCCACTCATACGCGGCAAGCACCGCCCGCACGTGGTCGCTCGCCTTGCGGTGCGTCTTCACGAACTCTCGCGCCGAGCGTCCCAATCCCCGTGCTCGCTCTGGGTTCATCATCACGTCGCGCAGCACCGTGCTCCACTGGCCCGGTCCTTTGCTCACCAGCCGCGCCGTCACCCCGTCCTGCAGGGCGCTCACCATCGGGTCCGCCGCGGCAATCACCACCATCCCCGTAGCCATCGCTTCCAGCAGGATGCTGCGTTGTTCGCCGTGGGCCTCGGGCTGCACCAGCACGTCGCCGTGGAGCAGCAGATCGCGCCGGCCCTCCAGTTCGTCGATGAGCGAGAGGTTCTGCAGAATGCCCAGCTTGCGGGCCAGCGGCCAGATGTTGCTGCGCCGGGCGGCGAGCGCGTCGCAGAAGATGAGCAGGTCGGGGTTGTCCTTTGCCACCGACGCGATGCCCTCCACCGCGGCACGGAACGCCGCGTGATCGCGTCCCGATCCCACCAGCATGATGGATGGGGCCTTCTCCGGCGGGAAGATTTCCCGCGGCGTCGCGGGCGTCAGCACGCCCCACGTCGCCAGACGGCTGATGGGCAGGTTCGCGCCCGTCGGTAGCTGGGCCAGCGCCCGCTCGATGGCCGGGTCCGGCGCCAGCAGCAAAGGAACGTCTCCATCCTCCATCCGCACCGACCGCGCACGCTCGATCAGCCCCGCGCGCCAGACCTCCAGCGCCAGCCCCGTGCCCATCTCGATCGCCAGGTCTCTTCCCAATCCCCACACCGACCCGCCGAAGACGTGGATGATGTCGATGGGCTCCTTTTCGTCCATCTCCTCCAGCGCACGCACCAGCTTGCGCACCGCAAGCCGGCGCGTCAGCAGCAGCGTCTTGGTCGAGTACGTCAACACGCGCGAGAACACACCTTCGGGGGCCTCCGCCTGGAACCCCTCCGGTACGGCGTGTGTGACGCGCACCCCTTCGTCCGCGAGCCCGATCTCGAGGCGCGAGAGCAGTCCCCGTTCGCGGCTGGAAAAGAACTCGTCAGCGAGGATCAGGACCCGCATGACACCATGCTACGGAGCCACGCCTGCCGCCGCACGCCCCACCTCAGATCGCCGGAAACACAGGTCCGGGGCCGTTTCCGGGGCCGAGACGACCGCCCCCGTCCTCCACACGCCCACCCAGTGGCCCGGCTCGACCTCCAGCAGCATGTATTCGCCCGCGGGACCTTCCTTGGGCATGAGCGTCCGCGGCGGCTCATGCCACGGCCACCACGCCCGCACGCCGCGCTCTCCACCCGGCAGCTTCGACATTTCCGCCGGGTCATCGACGACTTCCCTCACCGTCACCAGCCGGTCCCGCCGCGCGCCCAGGCGGGGGATGGAGTTCAGCAAGCCTCGCGTGTAGGGATGAAGCGGGCGCTCAAAGAGATCGTTGACGCGGGCGTACTCAACCACCCGCCCCGCGTACATCACGCACACGACGTCCGCGTTCTCCGCCACCACGCCCAGGTCGTGCGTGATGAGCAGCACCGCCATGCCGTGGGATTGCTGGAGCGAGCGCAGCAGTTCGAGAATCTGAGCCTGCACGGTCACGTCCAGCGCCGTGGTGGGCTCATCCGCCAGCAGCAGGCGCGGGCGGCACGCCAGCGCCATCGCAATCATCACGCGCTGCCGCATGCCCCCCGAGAACTGGTGCGGGTACTGATCAACGCGCGACTCCGGATCCGCGATGCCTACGTCCCGCATCGCTTCGATCGCCGCGGCGCGGGCCTCTTTCCGGCTTGCCTTCCGATGCAGCCGCACGGCTTCCATGATCTGCTCGCCCACGGTGTACACCGGGTTGAGGCTGGTCATCGGCTCCTGAAAGATCATCGCGATCTGGTTGCCGCGGATGCGCCGTATGCGGTCCTCCGACAGCGCGAACAGGTCCACCACGCCTTCGCCTGTGTCGAAGAGGGCCGAGCCTCGATCGAATCGCCCCGGCGGGCGGGGGACGAGCTGAAGCAGGCTCATCGCCGACACGCTCTTGCCGCACCCCGACTCTCCGACCACCGCCACCGTCTGCCGCGGGTACACCGTCAGCGAGAGCCCGTCCACAGCCTGAATGCGCGGCCCCGGCCCCTGATCAAAGGAGAGTGCGAAGTCTCGCACGGAAAGCAGCGGGGGGGTCATCGGCGCGCCCTCCGCGGATCCATCGCCTCGCGCAGCCCCTCGCCCACGAAGTTCAGCGCCAGCAGCGTCGAGCCCAGCAGCAGGCAGGGGAACAGCAGCAGCCACCAGTTGCTTTCATACGGATTCAGTTGCTCCAGCCCGTCCGCGGCAAGATTTCCCCAGCTCGGCAGCGGCGGCTTCACCCCGATCCCCAGAAAGCTCAGGAACGACTCCTGCAGCATCGCCTGCGGCACCGTGAGCGTCGCGTACACCACGATCGGCCCCATCAGGTTCGGCAGCAGGTGCCGCCGGAACAGCCGCGGCAGAGGCACGCCCACCGCCCGCGCCGCCTCGATGAACGGTTGCTGACGCAAACTCATGACCTGCCCGCGGATCACCCGCGACATGGTCAGCCAGCTCAGCCCGCCGATGGCGACCAGCAGCGTCACGACGTCCAGGGTGTTGCGGGTGGCGCTGGACAACACCCGCGCGGGCAGCGCCTCCGCCGCGGCCTGCTCGAGCTTTGTCCTCAGTTCCTTGTCTTCATCAAGCAGCCCTCGGCCGGCGTCGGCCCCGGTCAGGCCGCGCTCCCGCGCGACCTCCTCGGCCTGGGCGTAGACCCACGCCGCGCGATCCTTGTTCCGGGAGACGTATTCGCTCACCAGGGCATCGCCCGCCACAGCCAGCAGCACCACGAGCAGGACGTAGGGCAGGCCGTAAAGCACATCGACGATGCGCATCATCACGCCGTCGGTCCGGCCCCCGGCATATCCGGCGATGGCCCCGTAAGCGGTGCCGATGCACACCGACAGGAACGCCGCCGCAAGCCCGATCCCCAGCGAAAGCCCCCCACCCGCCAGACATCGCAGCAGCAGGCTCCGCCCCAGCACGTCGGTGCCGAGGAAGTACCTGGGCCAGTGCTCGCGTATCGCTTTCAGCAGCGGGCCTTCGGTCGCACGCAGCACTTCTTCTTCCGTCACGCCGTGGTCGCGGGCGATGCGCTCGACGGTCTCGGGGGCGACCTGCGCGTTGAACCGAAGCGCCTGGGAAGCAGTGGGGCGGACCCAGAAGGGCGGCAGCCGCCCCGCCGAGGGCGAGCCCGCGTTATACCGCGGTACGGTTTGCCCCTCCGGGACGCCCAGCGTCCAGGGCAGCGTCCCCACGCACACCAGCAGCATGATGCCCAGGAAGGCCATTCCGACCAGTCCCGGCACGCTGCGCGTGAAGGGATTGTCGCGTCGTCGCGGCGGCGCGAAAAGGGCGGGGATGGACGTCTGCGACATGCGGCAGCACAGTACCACCGGTCAGCGGACCGGTGCCACCGTGCACGCCATCCTGAATCAACGGAGCTTTCGGGGGTTGTCGGCGGGCTTGCCGTCCACGTACTGCCAGACGATGACCTTCACCTTCTTCACCCCCCAGCGACGGGCCTCCTCGTGGGTGGGGAAGAGCAGGTCAAGCCGGTTGCCCTTGATCGCGCCGCCGCAGTCCAGCACCGGCACGATCTCATTGTTCGCGTACCCTGGGACCGTCAGCATGCTGCCGTAGGGGAGCAGCTTCGGGTCCGCGGCGACAAGCTGGTAGTTGTTGGTCTCGACCGAGTGCAGCGTCGCGGTGAGGCCGTCCGCCGAATCGCCGCAGGAACGGGCGTCGGGGGAGTACGCCGTCACCGTCATCGTGATCGTCTTCCAGGGCTTCACGGGCCGGCCGTTGAACCAGCGGACCGCCGGATCGGAGCACAGCCGCAGCATCTCCTCGGACATGGGGGGCAGCTCGGAGGTCTGCGGAATCGGCATCTGACCGAGGTCCGCCTCCGTCGCCTCTTCCAGCTCGTCGAACAGGCTCACCTCCGTCACGCCCGCCAGCCGGTCGCCCGGCAGCGTGGGCTCGCCCACGGCGACGGTGGCCTCCTTCAGCAGCGGCAGGGCCGTGCGGGACTGCTTGGTCAGAATGGCGGACCAGACGGTCAGAATGAAGACCGCGCCGACCCCGGCGATGGTCGCCGCCCGGCGGGCCGTGAAAGGCCACGCCATGGGATCGCGCAGCTTGAGCGCTATCGCAGAGCCAGTCTTCACTTTCCCAACCTCCAAGACCCGGTCTTTGCCTGGGGTCACCAACCCCTGCCCCTTTCAGGGCTTGCAAAGCTCGAATCTCCACACCGAGAGCAGACTAACCAGAATCGCCGGGTGGTGCACCCCGGGTCACATGCCCGGGTGGCGTCTGGCATCTGGAACATGCCACGATGACAGGGTGTCCACAATCGGATTCGTCGGAATGGGGGGGCGACTTGAGGCTTGAACCGGCATAAACGTTGCAGGGACTACCCGTGAACCCAAACGGGGCCCAGCCGCGAACCCAGGAGGGCAGTTCCCGTAACACACTGGGCCCCAGGGAGTGGGGTAGAAGGAGATTCCAAGGGATGGTCCGGTTCATGAACAACGCCAAGACGGCGCTGCTGATGGGCGCGATGATGGGCCTCTTCCTGCTGGCCGGGAGTTATTACGGACAGCAGGGGATGATCTTCGCCCTGGTGTTCGGCGGCCTCATGAACTTCGTCGCCTGGTTTTTCTCGGACAAGATCGCCCTGGCCGCGATGCGCGGGCGCGAGATCCGGCCCGACGAGGGGGGCGTAGCCTCCGAGCTTTATCACATCGTCGATGAGCTCCGCCAGCGGGCGGGCCTGCCCATGCCCCGCGTCTACATCTGTCCCCAGCAGGCCCCCAATGCCTTCGCCACCGGCCGCAGCCCCTCCAAGGCAGCCGTCGCCGTCACCGAGGGGGCGCTCCGCGTCCTCACCCTCGAAGAGCTCCGCGGCGTGATGGCCCACGAGCTGGCGCACATCAAGAACCGCGACACCCTCACCAGCGCCGTCGCTGCGACCATCGCCGGCGTGCTGGCGTACCTCGCTCAGTGGGGCTGGCTCATGGGCGGACGCGACCGCGACAGCAACCCCATCGTGATGTTCGTCACCATGATCATCGCGGCGATAGGGGCGGCCATCATCCAGGCCACCATCAGCCGCAGCCGCGAGTTCGTGGCCGACCATGACGCCGCGCACATCGTCGGCAGCCCCAACGGCCTGGTCAGCGCGCTGCTGAAGCTGGAGGCCCTCAGCCAGCGGATTCCGCTGGACAACCCCAACCCCGCTCAGAACAGCATGTTCATCGTCGAGCCGCTCACCGGGCGCGGGCTGACCAACCTCTTTGCCACCCACCCGCCGACCGAGAGGCGCGTCGAAGCGCTGCGCCGCATCGGCGCTCAGATGGCCGGCGTTCACCCCGCCTACTCGGCATAAAGCCCGGCCCCCGCTAGTGATGCTCGCGGGAGTGCAGCTCTTCCCGCAGGCGAGCCACCTCGCGCCGCAGGCGGTCCAGCGCGGCATCCGCGCCGTCCTTCATCAGCTCGTCGTAGGAGATCGGCGCGCCGTACTTGACGCGGACCCTGGGGCCGGTGAACCGGCACTTGCCCCCTGTGGGCCAGCGCTCGTACGCCCCCGCGATCGCCACCGGCACCACCGGGCAGCGGGCCTTCTTCACCAGCAGCGCGATGCCCCGCTTGAACTCCTTGAGCTCGCCGTCGTGCGTGCGCGAGCCCTCGGGGAAGATGAGCACCGCGCGCCCAAGCTCCAGCCGCCGCAGCACCTCGCGGATCGCCCCGGCGTCGCCGGAGTCGTCCTTCAGCGGGATCGCGTTCAGCGCGCTGATGATGTGTCCGAAGAAGCCTTTGAAAAGACTCTTGCGCGCGACGAACTCCAGGTGCCTGTGATGCAGCAGCACGCCGATGGTGGGGGGATCGAGGTAGGACTCGTGGTTGCTCGCCAGCAGCACCGGCCCGCTCTTGGGCACGTTGTGCGCATCGATGCCCTTGATCCGGAACACGATCTTGAACCCGAGCCACACGGTGAGGCGCGAGAGCTCGTAGAAGAGCACCTTGTACAGCGGGGAGCCGGGCTGGCGGTCGGGAAGAATCATCGCGGCGAAAGAACCCTCAGGGCTCCTCCGCCTTGCGGCGCACGATCGATTCCAGTTCCGACACGACCTCATCGAAGAGCAGGTGGGAGGTGTCCACGACGATCCCTCCCTCCGGACGGACCAGCGGCCCGTCGCTGCGGCTCATGTCGCTGCGGTCGCGCTCGACGATCTCCCGCAGAAGCTGCTGCTCGTCCGCGGGAATTCCGCCCGCACGGAGCTGCTGCGCCCGGCGCATCGCCCGCACCTGTGCCGAGGCGTCGAGATAGAACTTCACGTTCGCGTCGGGGAACACCACCGAGCCCTGATCCCGCCCCTCGGAGACCAGGCGAGGATGCTGCTGCGCGATGATCCGCTGCTTGGCGACCATGTGCTGCCGCAACGCCGGGATGCCCGCTACAGGGGAGACGATCGCCGTGACGTCCGGCTGCCGGATGCGGTCCGAGAGCGAGCGGCCCCACGCCAAGATCGTGGGCGGGTCGGCGCTCCAGTCGAAGTGCAGGTCCGCCTGCTTGACGGTTTCCACCAGCCGGTCCGCGTCGGTGATGGGAATGCCGTAGTCCAGCGCGATGGCCGCGGCGGCGCGGTACATCGCGCCCGTGTCGAGGAAGTCCAGCCCCAGCCGCTTCGCCAAAGCCCGTGCGACGGACGACTTGCCCGTTCCGGCGGGACCGTCGATCGTGATGATGATGGGCTGGTCGAGCCGGAACACGTGCACCTGAACGGCGGTCGGTCGGAGCTGTCGGACAATGACGGCCGCGTCTGGTTCGGCTTCCACGCTGTGAACGGCGTGCGTGCTCATGGCCATTCCCTGCGGCTCGTCCGCGGCTCACCCGCCGCGCGAGGTCATTCCTCTTCTTCCTCTTCTTCTTCCTCGATCTCCAGTTCGTCCTCCTCTTCTTCCTCGGGCTCGCCGAAGGTTGCGAGGATGGCGTCCCGGCTGCGGATCAGCCCCATTGTAACATCGCCCGTGCCCCGGTAGTCCAGAGCAAGCGGTCCGTCATACCCCACCGAGACCACCGCGTCCACCAGCGGCTTGAGGTCATAAGGCCGGTGCTTGTAGGGCGCGTCCACATCGTCGTCGCTCAGCTCGCCGCCGGAAGGCGTTGTGAACTTCACCGTGGTGGCCGCCACAGCCGTCGCGTAGGGCGTCAGGCGCTGCATGTACGCCACCGGGTCCTTGGACTCCGCCGCGGACTGGAAGTCGGGGTAGGTCCCGATGCGGAAGCCACCGACCTTCTTGAGCAGCTCGGTCACGCGCTCCGGGCGCGAGGTCAGCCCCTTGGCGGGGGAGATCAGCAGGTTGATGTCCAGTTTTTCCGCACGCTCCATCACCGGCTTGAGCCGCGAGGCCACGCGCAGGAACGTCGCGTCGTCGTCGTTGGCCTCGATCTTCGTCGCCGCGGCGCTGCACCCCAGGATGTGCGCCGCCTCGACGACGCGGAGCATCCGTTCCACGGCTCCGGTGCTGGCCTTCTCCTGCGGAGAGCCGAAGGGCTGGATGTCCGACTCCACCAGCAGCAGGCAGGCGCAGCTCGCGCGGTCCGCACGCTCGCGGACGGATTCCAGCCGCGCCCGGTCAGCCCCCGCCAGCAGGTCCGTAGACAGGTTGATGCCCGCCAGCCCCAGCGTTTCACGCGTGTACGTCGGCAAGTCGAGCAGGTCGAGCTTCGGCTTCTTGCCCCGCCCGGGGATGAGCAACGATCGGAGGCAGCTCGCGGTCAGAGTGAGGAGCATCGCAAAGGGCACTCTACGAGTGAAAACGTGCGCCGGACCAAGCAGCCCCATACACGACAGGGGCACCCCTCCGGTCGGGGCACGCCCGCAGGATAGGGGGGCAGACTAGCGGCCCCCCTACGGTGCGTCAATCGCATGAACGCACACACGGTAGGCGGCGGGCTACCATGCTCGCCCAGCCTCCGCGGCTGCTCCGAAAAGGATCTTTAGGCATGCCCAACCCCGCCGACCGTCTCTATTCCTCCTCCCACGAATGGCACAAGGTCGATGGCGACACCCTCACGCTCGGCCTCACGCAGTTCGCCGTGGACCAGCTCACCGACGTCACCTACGTCGAGATGAAGAAGCCCGGCACCCGCTTCAAGGCCGGCGAGGTGATCGGCGAGGTGGAGTCGGTCAAGACCACCAGCGACATCTACTGCGCCGTGGACGGCGAGATCATCGAGGTGAACGGGGCCCTGGCCGACAACCCCGGCCTGCTCAACACCGACCCCTACGAGGCCGGCTGGCTGGTCAAGGTGAAGATCGCCGACCAGACCGGGCTCTCCAAGCTCATGGACGCCAAGGCGTACGACGCCCAGCACCCCTGAGGGGCGTCCGATGGACAGCGCCGGCGTCCGCCCGATCATCCGCTGCGTCAACGTCCACAAGTCCTACCGGCTGGGCAGCCGCGAAGTGGGCGCGTTGCGGGGGGTGGACCTGGAGATCGAGCGTCCCGGCTTCTTCGCCATCATGGGTCACTCGGGCAGCGGCAAGTCCACGCTGCTCCATCTTCTCGCGGCGCTCGACACCCCCGATATGGGCGAGGTCCACGTCGCCGGCCGCGCGGTCCACGAGATGACCGAAGCCCAGGCCACGCTCTTCCGCCGGCGCGAGATCGGCATCGTCTTCCAGCAGTTCAACCTCATCCCCACCCTGACGGCTCAGGAGAACGTCGAGCTGCCCGGCGTGCTCGCGGGCGAGCCCGCGCGCTGGCTGCGCTCCCGCAGTGAAGAGCTGCTGGGCCGCCTCGGCCTGGGTGACCGCGCCGACCACCGGCCCGACGCCCTTTCCGGCGGCGAGCAGCAGCGTGTCGCCATCGCCCGGGCCCTGCTCTTCGGGCCCGCCGTGCTCTTCGCCGACGAGCCCACCGGGAACCTCGATTCTGCCGCCAGTGCCCGCCTGTGGGCGCTCCTCGCCGAGCTGGCGAAAGAGCGGGAGATGCTGGTGCTGATGGTCACCCACGAGCCCGCGGCGGCCGTCAACTGCGAGAAGATCTTCGTCCTGCGCGACGGGCGTGTGACATCGACGATCCTGACGGAGGGGCTGGATGCGGCCGGCGTGGCGTCTTGCTATCAACAGTCTGTCAGCCAGGCGTAACCGCTCTCTGCTGCTGATCGCCGCGGTGATGCTGTCCGCCGCGCTCATCGCCGCGGTTTCCTGCGCGATGGCCTCACTCACCCGCGCTGTCCAAGGCAGGCTCGACGAGACCGTGGGGCGCAGCGACCTGCGCATCCGGCCCGTCGGCGGGGGAGAAATGCCCGCCTCGGTGCTGGAGGAGGTCCGCGCCTGGCCGGAGGTCGCCGTGGCCGTCCCCAGCCTTGAGACCTCCGCGACGTGGCGCTACGTGCGACCGCGATGGACCGCAGGCGCGATCGAGGGGGAGTTTCAGCGCGAGTTCGTGAGCTTCGTCGGCGGGGCCGTCACGTACGGCATCGATCCGGCGCAGGAATCTTTGGTTCGCACCGTCCGGCTCATCGAAGGCCGTATGCCGCAGAACCCCGGCGAGGTGGCGATCGACCGTGCCCTGGCCCTTCACCTCAGCCGCGAGGGCGAGCGTGTTTCGGGACGGCCTTCGGGCTTGGTCGGCGTTGTGGATTCCTCGCGTTTCATCGGTGAGGACGCCGGGCCGTCGAGCGCGGCCGGCGCCGGCGAAGCCGAACGCCTCAACAGCGAGCACGACCTCGGCATCGGTGACCAGATCGAGCTGGTGAGGCTGTTCCGCAAGGGCCGCCCGCTGAAGGTTGTGGGCATCGTCGCCGAGCCTCCCTTCGGCGGCCGTTGGCGTGCCTTTACCACCCTCGAAACGCTTCAGGACCTCACTGGCAAGGCGGGGACCATCAGCCAGGTGGACGTGGTGCTCCGCAAGGGGGTGGACCCGGAGGCCATCGCCGCCGCGCACCGCGACGACTTCGCCCGCGGCATCATCGTGCAGACCACGCAGCGCATCACCAGTGGTCTGGAGCAGAACCTCCGCTCCCAGGACCTGGGCTTCATTGTGGCGACGGTCATGGCCTTCCTCGCCGCTGCGTTCATCATCACCACGGGCCTTTCCACCGGCATTGCGGAGCGTCAGCGCGAGCTTTCGATCATGCGGTGCATCGGCGCGACACGCGGGCAGCTCGCCTGGGCACAGATCATCGCGGGCGGGTTGCTGGGGGCGGCGGGGGCGGTGCTGGGCGTGCCCTTGGGTGTCGTGCTGGCGGCCCTGATCATCGAGCTTGGACGCGAGCACGTGCCCCACGGCCTGGCCGTTTCGCCCGCGGGGCTCAGCGTCGCAGCGTTAGGCGCTGTGCTCTCCGGCTTCGCCGGAGCCCTGTTCGCCGCGTACAAGGCCGCGCGCATTTCACCGCTGGAAGGACTGAGCGTCCGTGCCCGCCCCGTGCGCATGCGGGCGATCGTGGGCCTCGCGTGCCTGGGCGTCGGGGCGGTGTGCCTCACCATCGCCATCGTCTTTGGCGCGACCAACGGGCAGTTCGCCTTCTGGGGTTACGCCACGGTCGGCCTGCCCACCATGTTCATCGGCTACTTCCTTCTGAGCGTGCCGGTGCTGCTGCTCATGAGTACCGCCGCCGAGCCCCTGGTGCGTCGCGTGATGCGCCTGCCCCCGCGCTTGCTGCGCCGCACCGTCGCCGCCACGCCCTACCGCTACGGCTTCACGGCGGGGGCGATGATGTCCGGGCTCGCCATCATGGTGGCGATCTGGACGCAGGGGTCCGCGATCCTCAACGACTGGATCGGCAAGTTCGAGTTCCCTGACGCCTTCGCCGTGGGGCTCAACCTGACGGAAGAGAGCCGCAAACGTGTCGAAGAACTGCCCTTCGTCACCGGCACCGTGCCCATCACGTTGCACGCCATCGAAACCCAGGCCTTCGGCGTGCGGGCGCTGAACCGTTACAAGACGACCTTCATCGCCTTCGATCCCGAGCCCTTCTTCAAGCTGACGCGCCTGACCTGGGTGCAGCCCACGGACGCCGCGGGCCAGGAGCACGCCCGCCGCAGGCTCGCCGAGGGCGGGGCGGTGATCGTCGCGCGCGAGTTCATGGCGACGCAGGGCGTGGGCGTCGGCGACACCTTCATCGTCAAGGGCGAGGACGGGCGCGAGCACCCGATGGAGATCGTCGGCGTCGTGACCAGCCCCGGCCTGGAGCTGGTGAGCCAGTTCTTCTCCATCGGCGACTCTTTCACCGAGCAGGCGATACACGCCGTCTTCGGCTCGCGCAAGGATCTGAAGGAAAAGCTTGGCAGCGACGCCATCAGCATGATTCAGATCGGCCTTTCGCCGCAGGTGAGCGACAAGGAGGCGATCTCCCGCATCCGCACCACGCTCCTCGACGCCGGGCTTCTGGACGCCGGCAGCGGGCGCGGCATCAAGCAGGAGCTGACGAAGGTCATCAAGGGCACGATGCTGATCAGCTCCTCCATCGCCGTGCTCGCGATGGTGATTTCCTCCTTCGGCGTCGCCAACATCATCATCGCGGGGATTTCGGCGCGGTGGTATGAGTTCGGCGTGCTTCGCGCGGTAGGGGCCTCGCGCACGATGCTCGCGCGCCTGGTGCTGGGTGAGGCGGTGCTGATCGCGCTCGCCGCGGGCGTGCTGGGGACGGCGCTGGGAATCACCGGCGTCTCGTGCGGTCAGCGGCTGGACAAGCTGCTGATGGGGCTGGAGTTGAACGTCCGACCGCCGCTCCTGCCCATCGCCGCGGGGTGGGCGGCGGTGTTGCTGGTGACGGTGGGGGCCGCCCTGCCGCCGGTGATCTCGCTTCTACGCCGTCGGCCACGAGAGCTGCTCGCCGCCCGTTGATGTAAACCTCGCGTGTCGTGCGTGTAAACGCGCTGTCACAGGCCGCAATCCCGCGGCGAACCTAAACCGTACTATCAAGCGTGCCCACCACTCCCGCACAGACGCTGAGGGTTTCCCGGGCCGCGGCTAGGCGCGCCATGCTATCGCGCCTGATCCTGTGGGGAGGCTGGGGCTTCTTCTCCGGCTCAGTGGTGGGGGCCATCGCCGCGGCGATGGTGAAGGCCGCGGGCTCCTCTTTCGCGTGGGAGCTTGCCGCGGGTGTGCCCGCGGGCGCCGGTCTCATCGCGGGCTGCACGCTCGCGCTGCTCCGCCCCTGGACCATGCAGCGAGGCGCATGGGAGCTTGACCAGCGGCTCCAACTCCGCGACCGCCTGAGTTCCGCCCTCGCGCTCCGCGAAGCGCCGGTGGCTGATCCCGCCTTCCGCGACCTCGCCATTGCCGAGGCGGAGAGCATCGCGCGGGAGATCAACCCCTCGCGTGCGGTGGCGGTGCGGCCCCACTGGACCTGGGCCGCCGCTCCAATCGCGCTGGGGCTCGCCGCCGTGGCGGGCCTGCTGTTGCCTCCTCAAGACTGGTTCAACACAGGGCGACAACAACCCTACGCCTACCAGCCCGTTCAGCCCGAGACCGTGACACAGGTCACACAGGTGCTCGAGGAAACGCGCGAGGTCCTCGCCACGGACCCGAAGGCGCAGCGCGAGTTGGAAGCGCTCGACGCCCTGGAGCGCGAGCTTGCGGGCGGCGATCTGGACGAAACTACGGCGCGAGCCCAGGCCGCCCGCGCTTTGGAACGCGCCTCGCAGGCCCTCGACGAATCGGCCCGCGAGCAGCAGGCGCGCCAGGATGAGCTGCGCGAACGGCTCGCTCAGCTTCAGAAGCACACCGACCTGGGCTCGGACCTTGCCCGTCGCCTCTCGCGTGCCGACCTCGCCGCAGCGGCCGAGGAGGCCGTGCGCCTGAGCGAGCAGTTCGAATCGCTTTCACCCGAGGAGCGGGCCCGCATCGCGGCGGAACTCCAACGTCTCGCCGAAGCCTTGGAAGCCGAGGAGGCTTCATCCGCGCCGGCATCAGGCTCGGAGACCTCCGGCACGCCCGAAGCGGGCGAAGTGGGGGCGCCAGGTGATGCGGATGCAGCCGCTCCCGGTGACGCGCCAGGAGCCGAAAGCCCGCGTCAGTTGCTCGACCAGCTCCGTGAACGTCTGCGCGAAGCGGCGCAGGCACTTGACCGCTCGCCCGCGGAGCGGCAGGCTCAACCAGAACAACCGCAGTCCGCTGACACGCAACGCGACGCGAGTGAACCGCTATCGCAGGATCGCTCGACGCCTCCCGCGAAGCAGGATCAGCCTTCCGCCGATGCGCAGAGGCAAGCCCTTGGCGATCAGCGCGAAAGCTCTTCACAACAGCCAGCGACGCAGCGGGAGCAGGGTTCGACTCAGCCGCAGCAATCACAACCCGGCGAGCAGACCCAGGCGCAGCAGGGGGGTGAAGGCACACAGACCGGCGAACAGCGCTCGCAGGAAAGCCCCCGCGCCAACGACGGCACGCAGGCCGGTTCTCAGCAGCAGCCGAGCCAGCAGTCTTCGCCGCGGTCTCCGCAACAGGAGAGCGATCCCGACACGTCCCCTCCTCAACGGCAGCCGGGCACACAGTCCCCGCCCGAGCAGGGCAAGGAAATGACGCGGCGGAGCCAGCCAACTTCCTCTCAACAGAGCCCGTCGTCTCAACCTCGCCCCGCCGACCAGTCGTCATCCGGCGACTCGCGGCCCGGTGAGCGGTCGCAACCCGGCACGCAGTCTCAGCCAGCCCAGCAGGCCCAGCCCGGCACAAAACCTGAGCCCGGCACACAGGCCCAGCCCAGCCCGGAGCAAGGGCAGAAGTCACCGACAGAAGGCCAGCAGAGCGTGCCCGCGCAGCCGCGGGATTCATCCGACCAGCCCATTCCCAGCCAGCGTGAGCCCTCGCCGCGGCCTGGTGAATCACCGCAGCCCTCCACAACTCCTGCACAAGGCACCGAGCCTCAGCAGGGCGAACAGCGCGAGCAGGGCGAGAAGCCGACCGGCACGGGGCAGCAGCCCGATCCCGCGCGGGCCCGCCCCGATCAGGCCCGTCCAAATCAGAACGAGCAGCCCCAGCCGCGGCAGGCGCAGGGCGATCAGCAGACCCAACCACAACAGACGCAACCCCGCCCGCAGGAATCCCCCGCGTCTGATGCAACGCAGCCCCAGTCATCCGGCACAGAGCAGCAGCAGGGCGCACAGCCTCGCGACGAGCAGCAAGGCGCGGAACAGCAAGAAAGCCCGCAGGCTCAGGAGCACCGGGAGCAGCAGCAGGGGGGAGTTCGCCAATCCCGCCCGCAGCCCGCCGAATCTCAGCAGCCGGGATCACGACAGACTCGCCCGCAACCCTCAGGTCAACAGCAGCCCACTTCTGAGCAGTCCAACCAACAGCAGCCCACCCAGCAGCAATCCAATCAACAGCAGCCGGGGCAAGAGCAAGCCGCGCAGGATCAAGCACAATCCCGCTCCAATCAGGGCGATCGCCTGCCCGACGAACTTCCTTCCCGCGAGTCCATGCAACGTCTTGCGGAGCAGCTCCGCAAGATGGCGCAGGAGGGCGAAAAGCCGCGGGTGACGCGCGAGCAGGCGGAGCGCATGCGCCAGCGTGCCCAGGAGCTCCTCGACAAGGCCACGCCGGAACAGCGGCAGGAGCTGGAACGGCTCGCGAGAGAGCTTGCCCGCCAGTCGCGTCAGGAAGGCGAGAGCGCTCCCGGCCAGGCAGACCGCAACGAACAACCCGACAGCAGCCCCGAAGGCGCTTCGCCCCAGGACGGCAGAGGCCGGGAATCTCCGAATCTTCCCAACGCGCAGCCCCGGCCCGGCGCTCTGCCAGGCGATGGGACGGGCCTTCCCGGCGGCGATCGCTCCGGCGGCCCCGGCGACCGTCCGAGCCGCAACCCCCGAGGCGCGCAGCTCGCCCCGACCAACGCCGCCCCCGTTGATGTCCGCCCGCGCACGCAGCCGGATGAAGGCGAGCGTGTCATCGCCGATTACTTCAATCCTCGCCAGCCTTCGCGTTCCGGTGTATCCGGGCGTACCGCGCTGGAGCAGGGCGTCCGCGAAGCCGCCGGCGGCGTCGAGCGAGCCATTGAGCAGCAGGCCGTGCCCAACCAGTACAGCGACCTTGTGCGGCGCGTCTTCCGCCGCTACGTGGACCGAGTTCGTCCCGACGGTACGTCATCCCCGGAGCCCCTTGAAGACGCCCCTGACCTGCGCCCACGCACCCCATGAACCTCCGCTTTGAGCAGCCCGTGTGGTTCTGGCTTCTGCTGGCGCTTGTCCCCGCCGCAGTGGTGGGCATCGCGTGGTTTTCCTCCATGAGCCCCGTGCGCCGCGTGACAGCATTGCTCGTGCGCCTCGTGCTCTACGCGCTTTTGGTTGCCATGCTCGCCGGTATGGCGATGGTCCGCGAGACCGACCGTCTGGCGGTCGTCGCGCTCGTGGATGTCTCCGGGTCCGTCCGCCGCTACGCCAACGCGCTCAGTCTTGACGAAGAAGGCCCCGCCTTCAACGCCGCCGAGGCCGCGCGTGAGTTCCTGCGCCGCGCGACCCGCCGCCGCGGCCCCGACGACCTCATCGGCGTGGTGGCCTTCGACGGTCGCGCCGCCGCGGTCGCCGTGCCCGGCCGAGGCAGCACCGACGACATCGACCTCGACATCCACCTGCAGGACGGCACCAACATCGCCGACGCTATCCGCCTAGGCCGCGCGATGATCCCTCCCGACGCCTCCGGCCGCCTCGTCCTCTTCTCCGACGGCAATCAGACCATGGGCGACGCCGCGGCTGCCGCGGCAGAAGTCTCCGCCCCCGCCCTTGCCGCCCTCGGCGCCTCCGTGCCCATCGATGTGGTGCCTCTGCGATTCCGCCTCACGGACGAAGTCGCGATCGAGTCGGTGGATGCCCCGCCCACCGCCGCGGCCGGCGCCACGATCAACGTGCGCGTCGTGCTCTCCGCGACCACCGAATCCACGGGCACGCTCCAGCTCCTCCGCGAGGAAGTTCCCGTAGACATCAACGGCGACGCCCCCGGCACGGGCCGGCGCATCGCGCTGCGCCCGGGGCTGAACGTGGAAGTCCTGGAAGTGCCCCTCGACGCCGGGCGCGTGCACCGTTTCCGTGCCATCTTCGAGCCCGACATCGCGGCCGACGCCAACGGCGTCACCCGCCCCGTCGGCGACACCACCACCGAGAACAACCGCGCCGAGGCCTTCACCATCACCCCCGGCAAAGGCTCCGTCCTGCTGGTGGACGGCGTGGGCGAGGGGCACCCCGCCGGCCCGGGCTCCACGCTCGCCAACACGCTCCGCCGCGCCGGCCTCGACGTGACCCTCGTCGCCCCCGAAGGCGTGCCGCAGGACCTGCTGTCGCTCCAGTCTTACGACGTCGTGCTGCTTCAGAACGTGCCGGCAGAGTCGGTGCCCGTGGAGGTGCAGCAGACGCTGGTTTCCTACGTCAGCGACCTGGGCGGCGGGCTGGTGATGATCGGCGGTCCCGCCTCCTTCGGCGCGGGCGGCTGGAAGGGCTCGCCCTTGGAGCCGATCCTGCCCGTCAGCCTGGAAGTGCCCGACAAGCTTCTCACCCCCGAAGTCGCCATCGCCTTCGTGCTCGACAACTCAGGCTCGATGCGCCACTACGTGCTGGGCTCCACCAAGACGCAGCAGGAAGTCGCCAACGAGTCCGCCGCGCTGGCCATCCGCACGCTCGACCGGCGAGATCTGGTGAGCATCATCACCTTCAACTCCGAGGCCGAGCTGCGCTGGTCCCTCCAGCCCAACACCAACGTGGACAAGCTCGTCGCCGAAGTGCTCTCCATCTCCTCCGGCGGCGGGACCAACATGCTCCCCGGCCTGCAGCTCGCCCGCGAGCAGCTCGCACGCTCCACCGCCAAGACCAAGCACGTCGTGCTGCTCTCCGACGGCAAGTCCCGCGGCGCGGAAGTCTCCATCGCCCTCGCCGAGCAGATGCGGCAGGACGGAATCAAGATTTCCTCCATCGCCGTGGGCGACGACGCCGACATCCGCACGCTCTCGCAGATCGCCGACCGCGCCGGAGGCGTCTTCTACCACGCCATCAACGCCAACCAGCTTCCACGCATCTTCCTTAAGGCCGTGCGGCTGGTCCGCACGCCCCTTATCCGCGAGGAGCCTTTCAACCCCGTGCTTCTCGGCACCGGCTCGCCGATGGTCGCCGGGCTCGGCCAGCTCCCGCCCCTCAACGGCCTGACGCTCACCCAGCCCCGCACCGAGCCCACGATCGTCAACGCCATCATGACGCCCGCGAACGAGCCCGTGCTTGCGCACTGGAACGTCGGGCTGGGGCAGGTCGTCGCCTTCACCAGCGACGCCTGGCGATGGGCCGCCCCGTGGCTCGACTGGCCCGGTTATGAGCGCATGTGGACGCAGATTGTGCGTCAGGCCTCACGCCCGCCCGGCTCGCGCAACTTCCAGGCCTACAGCCACGCCGACGGCGACACGCTGAAGCTGCGGCTGGAAGCAAGCAACGACGACGGCCGCCCGATGGAGCGGCTCGACGTGCCCGCGACCGTCTACGCCCCTTCCGGCGTGTCGCGCACGGTCCGCCTCACCCAGACCGGGCCGGGGGTGTACGAGGGAGAAGTCTCCGCCTCCGAGACCGGCAGCTACGTCGCCATCATCAAGCCCGTCGCTCAGGGCGAGGGCGAGCCGCGCAGGCTCTCCCCTGTCATCGTGGGCTCCACCGTCCTCGAAGGGGCGGAGTTCCGCGCCAAGGCTTCCAACGACGAGCTGCTCGAAGCGATCGCCCGTCGCAGTGGGGGGCGTGTGCTCGAGCTCTCCAGCGCCGGGGCCATCAACCTCTTCGACCGCAGCCAGACCCGCCCCCGCGAAGCCGTCACCCCCATCTGGCGAACGCTGCTGATCTGGACCTTGGGCATCTTCATGCTGGATGTCGCCACCCGCCGGGTTGCCTGGGACCGCTGGATCAGCCGCCGCTTCCGCCCCGAACTGGACGCCGAGGCCCAGGCCGAGCGTGCCCGCGCCCAGGCCGCGGAACGCACCGTCTCCAGCCTGCGCGCCCGCCTCGAGCCCCTCGAATCGACCCCGACCCCCGCCATCGCACTCTCGGAGAAGGACGCCGAAACCCTCGCCGCCGCGGCACGCGACCGCCGCCGCGCTCAGCGTCTCAGCGCCCTCTCTCAAACCACTCCCGCTCCCGTCGTTGAAAAGCCCGCGGAGAAGTCCGCCGAGTCCGGTCTGCTCGCCGCCAAGCGTCGAGCCGCGGAGCGCTTCGAGGAAGGCCCATGACCCGCCCGCTCCACGAGCTCGACCCCACGCGCCGCTTCAGCAACCGAGGCGAGGACTACGCCAAGCACCGCCCCAGCTACCCGCCCGAGGCGATTACCGCCGTCGTCGCCGGACTTCCGCCGGGATTGCTCTGTGCCGATGTGGGCGCGGGCACGGGCATTTCCTCACGCCTCGTCGCCGACCGCGGCGTGCGCGTCATCGCCGTCGAGCCCAACGAAGGCATGCGCCGTGCCGCGGAGCCCCACCCGCTGGTGGATTGGCGAGATGGCGCCGCGGAAGCAACCGGCCTGCCCGACGGCAGCGTGGACCTTGTCCTCTGTGCGCAGGCGTTTCACTGGTTCAACGCCGACCTCGCACTGGCCGAGTTCCGGCGCGTGCTCAAGCCGCGGGGGCGGCTGTGCCTCATGTGGAACGACCGCGACGAGAGCGACCCCCTCACGCGCGAATACGGCAGACTGATCCTCGAAGCAAGCGAAAACCACCCCGCCGCACGAGACCGCAGCGAGTGCGGCAACGTCATCTTCACGACCCCGCTCTTCACCGACGCTCGCCTGCAGGTGTTCACACACGGCCAGCCGCTTACGCTCGACGGCCTCATCGGCCGGGCGCTCAGCGCTTCCTACACCCCGCGAGAAGGGCCGCGTCATGAAGCATTGCTCGACGGCCTCCGCCGCGCCTTCGAGCAGCACCGGGACGCCTCCGGCCGCGTGACGATGAAGTACCGCACGCGCGTCTATACCGCGGTCGGCGTGTAACGCTTATCCAGCCAGGTCGCCGAAGCAGGAGAGGCCGTTGGCCCCGGTGACGCGCACGCGCACCATCTCTCCCACCAGCGACTCCGGGGCACGCCCCGCGGGCGCGTCGAAAAGCACGATCACGTCGCCGTCGGTGCGGCCGCAGAGCTGCGGGGCATCCTCGGCTTCCTGCACCGCGCCGCCGCAGCCGCTCTGCCCCAGCGCGGGCACGCCGCGGACCGTCAGCGCCACACCCGCCTTGGCCCGCCGCTTGCGCTCCCGGGGCGACAGCCCCTCGACGATCACCTCCAGCGTCTTGCCCACGTGCTCGCGGCTGATTTCCTCGCTGATCCGCGCCTGCACCGCCAGCAGCCGGTTGTTCCGCTCTCGCTTCACCGCCTCAGGCACGTCATCCGGGTACCGCTCCACGGCGACTGTCCCCGGCCGCGGCGAGTACTTGAAGATGAACGCGTTCTTGTACCGGGCACGCTCCACCAGCCGCACCGTGGCCTCGAAGTCCTCGTCCGTCTCGGTTGGGAAGCCCACGATGAAGTCGCCGCTGATCATGAGCGGCCGGTCGATCTCTGGCTGGTGCAGGTACGCCCGCGCGCGGTCAAGAAACTCCACGTACTCGCCCACGGTGTACCCGCGGTTCATCAGCTTGAGGATGCGGTCGCTGCCGCTCTGGCCCGGCACGTGCAGGTAGCGGCAGATGCGCGGGTGATCGCGGATCACCTCCAGCACGTCGTCGCCGAAGTCGCGCGGGTAGCTCGTCACGAACCGCAGGCGGCGGATCGCCGGCACCTCGTCATGGATGCGGGCCAGCAGGTCCGCGAACGTCGTGGTATTCACACCAGCGTATGGATCGCGCGAGTGCCCGCCGGCGTACGTCCGCCCCTTCTGCGGCTGCGTCAGCCCGTTCACCGTCACCGCCGCGCCGTGCTCGAAGCGGTAGTGGTTGACGGTCTGCCCCAGCAGCGTGATCTCGATCACGCCCGCGTCGGCCAGCCGCTTGCACTCGTCGATGATGTGCTGCGGCGGGCGATGCACTTCCGCCCCGCGTGTGAAGGGCACCACGCAGTAGGTGCAGAACTTGTTGCACCCTCGCGTGATGCGCACATACGCCGACCGCTTCGCCGCGTTGTGCTCATCCACAGCCGAGATCGACCGCGAAAGGTCCAGCAGCTCCAGCGAGTCCCCCGCCGCGGCGAGCGTCGCGCTGCGCCGGGAGGCGTTCCCCTGCAGCGCCACCTGCCGCGCCGAAATCAGGTGCTTTTCCTTCCGCTCCGCCCCCTCACCGGCCGCGTCCTCCGCCGCGAGCGATTCGCGCGTCCGCACGGCGTTGTCGAGCAGCGCCGGCAGCTTGTCCAGTTCCCCCGGCCCGCAGAGGATGTCCACAACCGGCATCCGCTTCACCAGCGCTTCGCCGTCGCGCTCCGCCAGGCACCCCAGCACGCCCACCACCAGCGTCGGCTCCTCGCGCTTGCGCAGGGCCAGTTCCCCCAGGCGCGACCAGACCTTCTGCTCCGCGTGCTCCCGCACCGAGCAGGTGTTGTAAAGCACCACGTCCGCCGCGTCGGGCTCGGGCGTGAAGCGGTACCCCAGGGCGCGGAGCTGCCCCGTCACCAGCTCCGAGTCCAGCTCGTTCATCTGGCAGCCGAAGGTCTCGATGTACACCGTCCGCGGGGTCATGGACCGGGAGTTTAGGAGCCCAGCCCGCGGCACCGCCGAGGTTTACGGACGAAGTCGGCCTCTCCACGCGGCCCCTGCCCGCACACTAGACTCCCCGGCATGTGGCGCGGCCTTTCCCTGGCCCAGAAGTGTCTTTTGGTCTTCGGCACGGCGATCGTGCTCGTGGTGCTCGCCGCGCTCGCCGTGCCCTGGTTCCAGATGACCAAGCTCATCGACGCCGGGCAGCTCGAGGCCTCGCGCCAGATGGTTGTGACGTGGGAGGCCCTGGGACGCGCCGGGGTGGCCGACGACCCCCGGAGCGTGGTGCCCGAATCGACGGTGCAGGGCCCCGCGTGGCCCCTGCCGCGGTTTGAGCGCTACGGCGTGAAGGAGGCCCGCTCGGGGATCATCGCCGTGCGGCTGACGCTGGAGCAGGCCGCGGACCTGGCGAGCGCGGATCCCTTCGTCGCCCGGGCGGTGGCGGCCTTCCGCGAAGACCCGCAGCGCACCGAGTACCAGGAGGCGAAGTGGTCGGGCACGACGCGCGTCTACCGCTACGCGAAGGCGGACCGCGAAGGCACAGGCACCCGCTCGCGCCTCGTGAGCATCGTGGTGCTCGACCGCCCCAGCGTGCAGGCGACGCGCCTCCTCGTCGCCAACACCGCGTACCTGCTCTCCGCCGGCTTCGCGGTGCTGCTGCTCGCCCTGCTGACGCTCTACATCATCACGCAGAAGCTGATCCTCCAGCCCGTGCGTGCCCTCCGCGATACCGCGCAGCGCGTGCAGGAGGGCAACCTCGCCATACGCTCCGACATCAAGACCGGCGACGAGTTCGAGCAGCTCGCCGAGACCTTCAACTCCATGCTCGCCGACCTGCAGAGCAGCCAGGACCGCCTGCGCTCCATCAACTCCGCGCTGGACCTCAAGCTCCACGAGCTGGCCGAGAGCAACTCATCGCTCTACCAGGCCGCGAAGGTCAAGGGTGAGTTCCTCGCCAACGTCAGCCACGAGCTGCGCACCCCGCTCAACTCCATCATCGGCTTCGCAGAGCTGCTCATGGAGACCGCCCGCGCGGAGGCGGAGCGCGACGGCGCCAGCCCCAACGTCGGCAAGCGCATCCGCTACCTGGAGAACATCCTCACCGCCAGCCGCAACCTGCTAAACCTCATCAACTCGCTGCTGGAGATGTCCCGCATCGAGGCCGGGCGGGTGGAGCTCTCCATCGAGCCCATGAACCTGCGCGACGCCTGCGAGGGCCTCGTCGGGCTCATCGCCCCCATTGCAGACAAACGCTCGGTGCAGCTCAAGCTCGAGGTCAACGACGACCTGCCCATCGTGCACACCGACGTCAAGAAGTTTCAGCAGATCATCTTCAACTTCCTCAGCAACGCCGTGAAGTTCGTCGAGCCGATCGAGCGTACGGGCCGTCAGCCTCAGGTGACGCTCCGCGCCGAGCGCCTCCGCGCGGGCGGGCCCGACGCCTCGCAGGACCGCGTCCGCGTCAGCGTCATCGACAACGGCCCCGGCATCCCGCGCGAGGAGCAGGAGCGCATCTTCGAGAAGTTCTATCAGCTCGACGGCGGCCACACCCGCGAGCACACCGGCACCGGCCTGGGCCTGGCTATCTCCAAGGAGCTCGCGCAGATTCTCCAGTGCGAAATCCAGCTCGTCAGCGAGCTCGGCCGCGGCTCCATGTTCAGCCTCATCATGCCCCTCGCCATCGGCGAGGATCACGTCGAAGAGTCCGCCCTCGAAGCCAAGTTCCGCGGCACGCTCACCGGCGGCCGAAAGTGGGAATAGCAAAAAAAAGCCTCAGCCGTGAGCGGGAGGCCAGACCCCAGAGCCGCGCAGGGGGGTTGCGCGGGGCTCAGGATCCGATCATCACCGGCAGCACGGCTGAGGTTGCTCGTGGGTCGCCCGTGAAAGCATGAATGTAGGCGCGCCCTTCACCCGCGAACAGTCCCCCGGCACTCTCCGAAGCCGATCCTGCGGAATCCTTCTCGCTCGCAATACGCCCGCAGTATCACCGTGTCGCCATCAGCCAGGAACGTTCTGTTTTCCCCCGTAGGAAGCACCACCGGCTTGCGGGGTTTTCCCGGACCGTCCCACGTCAGCTCGAGCAGGCACCCCCTCGAATCGGGGGTTGGCCCGCTCACCGTGCCACTGGCGATGAGGTCGCCCGGCTGCATGTTGCACCCGTTGCTGGTGTGGTGCGCGATCATCTGCGCGAACGTCCAGTACATATCGCGGAACGAGCGTCCTCCGCTCAGGCGGTGCGGAGGCATCGAGCGCCGCGCCATCTCCGCCGTCTGCAGGTACACCTCCAGCACAAGGTCGAAGCCGCCGTTCTGCTGATCCCGTTCGTCCAGCAGATAGTCCAGCGGACGCGGATCGCCCTCCGGCCGCGCGTACGCGGGGCACCGGAACGGGGCGAGGGCTTCCACGGTCACCACGAAGGGCGAAACCGTCGTCGCGAAGTTCTTGGCGAGGAAGGGGCCCAGCGGCTGGTACTCCCACTTCTGGATGTCCCGTGCCGACCAGTCGTTCACCAGGCACAGCCCGAAGATGCTGCTCCCCGCCTCGGAGATCGGCACGGGCCGGCCCAGTTCGTTCCCCGGCGCTACCACGCAGCCCACCTCAAGCTCGTAGTCCAGCATTTTGCACGGCCCCACGCTCGGCGCCGCGCCGGGCTTGTCCTCCGCCGGAGCCTGCTGTCCCCACGGGCGCACGACCTCCGTCCCCGAGGGCACGACCGACGAGGCCCTGCCGTGGTAGCCGATGGGCACCCACTTGTAGTTGGGCAGCAGCGGGTTGTCGGGCCGGAACATCGAGCCCACCGTGCTCGCGTGGTGGATGCTCGCGTAGAAGTCCGTGTAGTTGAGAATCGGAACCGGCAGCCCAAGCTCGACGCTCTCCCGCGGCAGGATCGCCTTCTCGCGCAGACGCATCATCTGATGATCCGCGTGCGTCGTGCTCTTGAGAAAGTGCTGCACCGCGCGCCGCACACGTCCCGCGGCACGCCCCGCCATCACGCCCGTCCAAGACGGGGCTCGCAGCATCTCGGCCAGCCGCGGGTCTTCCTGCTCGAAGTATCCCGCCTCGTTCAGCGTCGTGACATCGAGGATCGAATCCCCGATCGCCACACCCAGGCGGCTGCGTCCATCATTCACCCCCTCGAACGTGCAGAATGGCAGGTTCTGGATGGGGAAGTCCGTGTTCGGGTCGTTGGCGGACTCGACCCACGAAGTCAGCGAAGGATCGTGTGTGTCGTCAACGATTGGTGTGTAGGGCATGGCCGGAGCGTAGGTCATCCGCCCCGGTTTTCACAAGCCATTTGCGCCGCTTCAGAACGTGAACGTGCCGATCAGGCTCTCCGCGGCGATCTTGCCGGTCGAATCGCGGACGCCGTCGCGGTTGAGGTACACGCGGTACTGACCGCTGAGCCCGCCTGCCACGACGACGCGGTACAGGGCCGTCTGCGTCGCGGCGTTGCCGCCCGGCGTGATGGAGATCAGCGAGAAGGGCACCTCCAGCCCGAACTGGTTCACCACGCGGATGCTCCCCGCCGTGATCGTGCTCAGATCGAGCTGCACGTCGTCGCGGAATCGGATGGACAGGTCCCAAGTGGTGTTGTTGACCTTCGTGGAGGAAGCAACCTCAGCCGCGGGGTTCGTGAACCACAGGCTGAAGGTCTTCATCGTGTAGGTGGGAATGAGCCGCGCGGCCGAGTCCGCCACCATGTTGGGGTTCATGATGAGCTGGTACTTGCCGTTGTCGCGGAAGTCCCACGACCCGCCGTTGGCGACGAAGCGGTAGGTGACGACGTACGAGCCGTCGAGGTTCGAGACGAAGCCCACCGTCTCCGAGAGGACGTCGAAGCCGCCCGGGCCGGTAACGCGCAGCACGCCCGCGTTCAGAATGCTGGCCAGGTTCATCGTGTAGCCCGGCAGCGGCGTGTAGCGGATGGGAATCAGCCAGTCGTTCTCGCCCACCGTGGTGTTGTGGACGTGCGCGTGCGGCGTCGCGAACCACAGCCCGAACCGCCGGTACTGGTGCTCCGGCACCCCGCGACCCGCGTTGTCCTTCACCGCGTCCGCGCCGATTCCCAGGATGTACGAGCCGTTGGCCTTGTGGCTCCACGCCCCGTTCGGCGCGTCGAGCTTGTACACCACCTTGATGCTCGTCGAAGAGACGTTGATGATCTGGTAGATCGAGATCCCGTTGTGCTCGCCGGTGAACACCTTCAGGTCCGACCCGTCGATCGTGCTCTGGTCGATGCCGTTGAGGGTGTCATACTGAACCACGATCAGCCAGTCCGTGGTCCGCATGGTCTGGGTGATGAGCCGTGCTTTGGGCGTCGCCCACCAGAGCCCGCGCGTGCCCACGAACGAGTTGGACAGAACATCGCCCTGCGGGCTCACCACCTCGCCGATCGGGGAAGTAAAGGTGTACTGGCCGTTGTCCGTCACGCCCCAGGCGTTGTCGTACGCATTGATCAGGTACGCCACGCGATAGTTGCCGTTGGGCATCAGCACCGGCGACCCGATGATCGTGCCCACGAGCGGCTCACGCCCGTTGGCCGACGCCTGCACGTCCCCCGACCCCAAGGTCGCCGGGTTGACGTTCCCCCACTCGATCACCACCGTCAGCGTGGTCGCGTCGCTCCACATGCCCGCGATCGCGGCGGTGGGGGCCGCGAGCATCGTGCGCGATTCCAACGCTTCCATGCACGGCGAGTCGGACGACCACGTCCGAGAACCAACAGCAACCAAGTCACGGCGGTTCATGGACATATGCCAGATTCTCCAATGCCTCGGGCAGTATATCGGCAGGGCCACCCCCGTGGCTGTGAGGGGGGACGTTCCGTAAGCGCCGGCCCTAGGGCCTATTCAGTCAGGTGCTCCCCCCGGTTCCACCGTTCTCGGGCGCCGAAACTGCTTCTTCCTCCTCTGACCACCCGCCGCCCAGTGCCTTGTACAGGCTGATCAGCCCCCGCGTCACGCCCGTCTCGCTCTGCACGAGCTGGTCCTGTACGTCGTACAGCTCGCGTTGCACCACGAGCACGTTGAGGAAGTCGCCCACGCCGCTGCGGTAGCGGTCCAGGGAGAGGTCCACCGCGCGCTGACTCGCGGCGACCGCGTTCTCCAGCGCCGCACGCCGCGCCTGCTCCTGGATGAACGCCGTCAGGGCGTTCTCCACTTCCTCGAGCGACAGCAGCACGGTCTGATCGAACTGGTGCAGGGCCTGCTCCTCACGCGCGCCCGCCGCCTCAATCCGTGACCGCACCAGCCCGCCCGTGAAGAAGTTCCAGCGGATCGACGGCCCGATGCTCCAGAAACGCGCGTCAGCGTCGAAGAGGTCGCCCGTGTTCGCGGACTGCAGGCCGAACGCGCCCGTCAGCGAGAAGCGCGGGTACAGATCCGCGGTGGCTACGCCGATCCGCGCCGTCGCCGCGGCAAGGTTGCGCTCTGCGCGCCGGATGTCGGGACGCCGCTGCAGCAGCTCCGAAGGCAGCCCGACGGGCACCTTCGCCGGGGGCGCCGGGATCACCGCCGGAGTTCCTTCCGAGGCCAGCTCTTCCATCAGCGACGAGGGCTCCTGTCCGAGCAGCACCGCCAGCCGGTGCGCCGCGGTCCGCACCCCGGCGCGGTACACAGGGAGCTGCGCTTCGCGCGAAGCCGCCAGCGCCTCGGCTTGGGCGACTTCAAGATCCGCCGCGAGCCCGGCGTTGAAGCGGGAACGCGTCAGCTCCACCGTCTCACGCGACGCCCGGATGATCTGCTCGCTCAGCGCCGCCCGACGCTGGTAGCCGCGGAGGTCGATGTACGCGCGGCCCACCTCCGCCACGAGCGTGATGAGCACGTCGCGACGGTTCTCAATCGCGGCGTCCAGGTCCGCCCGCGCCGCTTCGACGCCGCGGCGGACGCCCCCGAACACGTCGATCTCATACGAAGCGTCCAGCCCCACCTCGAAGAGGCTGTGATCGCGGTCGTTGCCGCCGAAGCCTCCGCTCGCCGTGCGTTCGCTGTTGCGGAAGCGAGACGCCGACGCCCCGGCCCCCACGGTGGGGAAGCGGGCCGACTTAGACGCCCCGAGCAGGGCCCGGGCCTCGCGCACGCGCGCAGCCGCGGTCCGAAGGTCGTAGTTCGACCTGATCGCACGCTCCACCAGCGAATCGAGCACGGGGTCGTTGAAGGTGCGCCACCACGTCGCCAGGGAGTCCTTGGCGAGCTCTTCATCCCCCACGGGCGTGGAGGTCAGTGCCGCTCCCGCACCCTCAACCTGGTCCAGCGATCCGTACGAGGGCGAGAGCGTCCGTTCCGGCGGGGTGTAATCGGGGCCGACAGTGCAGCCGGCGAGGGCCGCAAGCAGGGCCGCGCCGATGGCGTGCGTGCAACGACGTCCGGCATTCATCACCGTTGAATCTCCTGTTGGTACACGGAGCGGTCACTGTATGCCCGCCCGCGCCTTGGTCACTTCCCTGTCGTTCCCGTGAACGGGTGCTCGCAGCGCGTGTGCCCCTCCCCGCGCCTCACGCGCACCACCCGTCCGTCATCCATTTCCGCGATCCGGTCCGCAAATTCAAAAATGCGCTGATCGTGCGTCACCACCACCAGCGACAGGTCCTGGCCAGACGCCACGCTCCGCAGCAGTTCCATCACGCGCTGCCCCGTCGCGTGGTCCAGCGCGCTGGTCGGCTCATCGCACACCAGCAGCTTCGGTTCATGCACCAGCGCCCGCGCGATCGCCACCCGCTGCTGCTGCCCGCCCGACAGCCGCGTCGGCACGTCCCCGGCGCGTTCTCTCAGCCCCACCTTCGCCAGCATCTCCCGCGCCGCCTCGATCGCCGTGCGCCGCGGCGTGCCGTTGATCAGCAGCGGCACCGCCACGTTCTCCGCGAGGGTCAGCGTCGGGATCAGATTGAACGACTGGAACACGAACCCCACGTTCTTCGCCCGGAACGCCGTCCTGGCTTCGGGGCTCAGCGTCGCGTATTCCGTGCCCAGCACGCTGCACTCGCCCCCGTCGCGCTCCAGCACCCCCGCGATGATCGAGATCAGCGTCGTCTTCCCGCACCCCGACGGCCCTACCAGCATCAGCAGCTCGCCCCGACCGACGTCCAGGTCCACCCCGCGCAGCGCACGCACCGCCGAGGGGCCGGTTCCATAGGTCTTGGTCACGCCGCGGCAGCGCACCGCGGGAGGGCCGTCGCCGGGTTGGGGGGTGATGGGGATGGAGGTGGTCAGGGTCATCGTGCGTCGGGGCGGAAGACCGGTTCGCAAAGGCCCGCCGTGCCGGATTCACGCTAGGCTCCCCGCATGCGAAACACGCAGGGCAGCGTCCGGCTTTCATGGTCCGGCAGGCGTGAGCCGCAGCCTCTTGAAGCGCCGACGGTTGCGCCCATCCGCCCCATTCCGGACCACCCCACCGGCCTGCTGATGCACGCCGACAACACCGCCGCCGCGGCCTTCATCGCCCAGCGGCAGCGGCATGGTCAACTGCCGTCGGTGAACCTGCTCTACATCGACCCGCCCTACGCGATGGATGCCCATCACTTCATCGAACGCGACAGCGGTGGGGGAGCGGCCAATGCCGACCGCCTGGCTTATTCCGATGTCTGGGACGACGCGGGCCATTACCTCCAGTTCATGTACGACCGGCTCGCCCACATGCCTGACCTGCTCGCCGAAGACGGGGTGATCTGCGTCCACTGCGACTGGCGCGCCAACGCCTGGCTGCGCCTCCTCCTTGATGAAGTCTTCGGACGCGACTGCTTCCGCAACGAGATCATCTGGCGCAGAGCTCCCAACGTCGGCCACCAGGCCGCCGCGAAGCAGCTCGGCCGCACCGCCGACACGCTGCTCGTCTACTCGCGCACGCCCGGCACTTCCTTCCGCGGCAAGACGCCCGTGCGCTCCACGCCCGTCGAGCTGACCCGCACCGGCCGCCCGCGCGGGGCCAAGTGGGACGAAGAAGCCCAGGTCTGGTTCACCACCGCTCCCCGCGGCGACTACACCGACGCAAGCATCGCGCAGCTCCGCGCCCAGGGGCGTGTTTACGACTCGCCTTCGGGCAGGGTTTACATCAAGTACCCGCTCCGCCGCGGCGAGGACGGGCGCTGGTACAAGGACCAGCCTGTGGACACCATCTGGGCCGATGAAGCCGTCCGCCCGCTTCGCCACGCATCCAAGGCAGAGCTCGCCATCGGCTACCCCACACAGAAGCCCGAAGCGTTGCTCCGCCGCATCATCGAATGGACCACGCGACCGGGCGATCTGGTCGCGGACCTCTTCTGCGGTTCAGGCACGACGCTCGCCGTAGCCGAAAAGCTCGGCAGACGGTGGGTGGGCTGCGACGTAGGCCAAGCCGCGATCGAGACGACCATGGCGCGTCTGGACGCCCTGGACGCACACTACGAAGCGCTCGCGGCAGTTGGCGCGGCGCCCCAGGCGCTGGCTTCTCGCCCGCCGCGGGCTCGGCGCGTCAGTACGCCAGGCACTGCGTGACGGCTTCCTCAATCCGTCGCGCGTCGGGCAGGTACTCAAGCTCGAGCTTGTAGTACGGCATGATCGTGTCGAAGCCCGTCACCCGCTGCACCGGCGCCTTGAGGTGCAGGAAGCAGTGCTCCTGGATGATGGAGGAGATTTCCGCACCCAGGCCGCAGGTCTTCGGCGCTTCGTGGACGATCACCGCGCGCCCGGTCTTCTGCACGCTCTGCACGATGGTGTCGACGTCGATGGGATAGAGCGTGCGCAGGTCGATCAGCTCCACGCTCATGTCCTCGGGCAGCTTGTCCAGCGCCTCGAGGCACTGGAACACCATCGAGCCCCAGGTGATCACGGTGATGTCCGTGCCTTCGTTGACCACCTTGGCCTTGCCGATCTCGATCGTGTACTCGTCCTCCGGCACCTCCTCGCGGAAGGAGCGGTAGACGCGCTTGGGCTCGAAGAACACCACCGGGTCGGGGTCGCGGATGGCCGCCGTCAGCAGCCCCTTCGCGTCGTACGGCGTGCTGGGGCACACCACCTTCAGCCCCGGCTGGTGGACGTAGATCGTCTCGGGCGAATCGCTGTGCAGCTCCGGCGCGTGGATGCCGCCGCCCCACGGCACGCGCACGGTGATCGGCACCGTCACGGCCCCGCGGCTGCGCGTCCGGTACCGTGCCGCGTGATTGCAGAGCTGGTCATACGCCGGCCCGAGGAAGCCTTCGAACTGAATTTCCGGCACCGGCCGCATGCCCGCGATCGCCAGGCCGATGGCCGTGCCCATGATGCCCGACTCCGCCAGCGGCGTGTCGATCACGCGGTCCGGCCCGAACTGCTTCTGCAGCCCCTCGGTGACGCGGAAGACGCCGCCGTTGAGGCCCACGTCCTCGCCCAGGCAGACGACGCGCGGGTCGCGGGACATTTCCTGCTGAAGGGCGAGGTTGATGGCTTGGACGAGTGTGAGGTTGGCCATGATTCCTTACCGATCCTCAAAGGTGTCGTTCGCAGTCGAAGACGCCGGGCAGGCTATTAACCGGCCTTCTTTCGACGACCACGGCCCGCGCTGGAGCCTGCGGACTTCACTTCAATGCTGGTGATCATCAGAATGTCGATGTGGTGACCGCTGTCGTGGCGGTCGCCGGGTTCGAACAGGTACGCGTTCCGTCCCGAGGGCGAAATGGCCATCAGTTCGGGGTAGTTGACGGCGAGCGCCCGCCCATCCGCCATGTGAATGACGAACGGGTGAAAGGGCTCGGCCCACAGCACTTCACGGAGCTGGTCGCTGGTCATGACCGAATCGCCTGCCCCTTCAGCCCCACCTGCTCCGGGTCCTGACCCAGCGAGTGCGTCCGCAGCGTCCGCTTCTGCCGCTCAAGCTCCGGCGGCAGCGTGGCGTAGGTGTAATCGAAAATGTCGTCCGTGCTCGGCGCGGGAATGTTTTCCGCCGCGGCGACGACCTCCGCGATCAGCGGCTTGGCCGCCTCCTCCGCCTCGGCCTGCTTCTCATCGCTCCACAGACCCTTGGCGGTCAGGTACTTCCGCAGGCGGATCATCGGGTCCTTGCCCTGCCACGCCTCGACTTCCTTCTGATCGCGGTACCGCCGCGCATCGTCCGCGGTGGTGTGGTCCGCCAGGCGGTACGTCACGGCCTCGATGAAGCTCGGCCCGCCGCCGGCACGCGCCCGCTCAACCGCCTCCTTGCTCGCCTTGTACACCGCGAACAGGTCGTTCCCGTCCACCTGTATCGTCGGCATGTCATACGCCAGCGCCTTCTGCGCCACCGTCGCGGAGTTCATCTGCTGCTCCCGCGGCACGGAGATCGCCCACTGGTTGTTCTGGCAGAAGAACACGCAAGGCACCTGGAACGTGCTCGCGAAGTTCATCGCCTCATGGAAGTCGCCTTCGCTCGTGGCGCCATCGCCGAAGTAGGTCACCGCGACCTTCGCCTCGCCGCGCATCTTGAACGCCCACGCGATCCCCGTCGCGTGCAGCATCTGCGTCCCGATCGGGATCGACAGCGGCGTCATGTTCACGCCCTTGGGGATCTGGTTCCCCCGCTCGTCGCCCATCCAGTGCAGCAGGATGTAGTGCATCGGCAGGCCGTGCATGAACAGCGCCGCGTTCTCGCGATAGCACGGCACCAGCCAGTCCACCCCGCGCTGGGCCGCGTACCCCGACCCGATCGCCGCCGCTTCCTGGCCCTTGTTCTGCGGATAGGTGCCCATGCGCCCCGACCGCTGCAGCTTGAACGCCACCTCGTCCAGGGTGCGGCACTTGATCATGTACTGGTACAACTCCAGTACTTCCTCGTCCGTCAGCACCGGCTTGCCGTCCGGCCACCGGCTCAGCTTCTCATCCAGCCTCCCCTCTTCATCCAGGATCTGGAGGTACTCGACGTTCGCGGAATAGACGGTTCTTTGGGGCATGAACCTAGGGTAGCCGAATCCCCTCCGGATAGAAACCCTGGGAACTCCCAAACTCCGGACCCGCACGCCGCGGCTCCAATCTTCGCGTTGAGCGTTCCCGATATCCTCCCCCTCATGACCCGAGCCATTTTCCTCGCCATTCTCGCGGGCCTCTGCTGGGGCGTGGGCGAGATCGGCACCAAGGCCGCGCTCAACTCGCGCCAGGTCGGCCCCATGACCGCCGCGTTTGTGCGCGCCTGCGTCACGCTCCTGCCCACCGCCATCGCGGTTCTCTTCGCGACGCAGGTATGGAAGAACGAGCCCGCCGACTGGTACCGCGCCTCGCCGCGCACCTGGGCTTATCTCATCGTGGGCTCCGGCCTGCTCGCGGGCTTCGCGGGCGTCTTTTTCT
This sequence comes from uncultured Phycisphaerales bacterium, assembly GCA_937974035.1. Classification (GTDB taxonomy): domain Bacteria; phylum Planctomycetota; class Phycisphaerae; order Phycisphaerales; family UBA1924; genus JAEYTB01. The sequence continues at coordinate 7,516 of CALJIV010000046.1, read as the reverse complement.
TCTACCTCGGCCTGGGCAGCAAGGGCGGCGACATATCCCTCCTCCGGCCCATCGCCTTCGGGGTCGCGCCCGCCACGGCGGTGCTGCTCGGCTGGTGGTGGCTCGGCGAACCGCTCACGCCTCGCAAAATCGCAGCGGTGACGCTCATCGTCGCCGGCATCGTCCTGCTGGGGCTGGACCACGCAAGCCACACCCTCCCGCAGACCGACGCCGAGCGAGGCTCCTCCGGGCTCTAAAAGAAGATCACTCCACCCTTTCGCCCACTCTGATAGACTTCCGCTCAACGGGGGTCGGAGACCCCCATGCACACTCCTCCGGAGGATCCGGTCCCCATGGAAGGTGAGAACCTCGCCCCTGCCCTCGCAGAGCCCCAGACCGAGGCTCCCGTCGCAGAAGCCATCGAAGAGCCCGCCCCCTCACCCCCCGCCGCACCCACTCGGCCTTCTCGGAAGAGCCGCCGCGCCAAGGCTGCCGCACAGCCCGTGACGGTGGACCTCGGCGTCACTCCCGAATCCCTCGCTCCCGTGCTGGAGGCCGTCCTGCTGAGCCTGGATCGCCCCGTCTCCGGAGAGCGTCTTGCCGAAGGGCTCGGGATCGTGACCGCGAAGGGCGAGGGCGACAACGCCGCGTGCGACCCTGCCGAGCTTGCCGCGGGGGCCGAGTTGATCGCCCGCACCGTGGACCTGCTCAACACGCAGTACAGTGAGACCGGCCGCTCCTTCCGCGTCCAGCCCGTCGCAGGCGGCTACCGGCTCATGACGCTCCCCGCCTTCGCCGACCGCATCGCCCAGTACCACCAGGCCCGCGTCAGCGGCAAGCTCTCTCGTGCCGCCATCGAGACCCTCGCCATCATCGCCTACAAGCAGCCCATCACCCGCGCCGCGCTCGAGGCCATCCGCGGCGTCTCCTGCGGCGAAGTTCTCAAGACCCTTATGGAACGCCGCCTGGTCACCATCAAGGGGCGCGCCGAAGAGCTCGGCCGCCCCATGCTCTACGGCACCACCAAGCAGTTCCTCGACCAGTTCGGCCTCGCCTCCATCAAGGACCTCCCCGCACCCGCGGACCTCAAGCCCGGCGGATGACCACGGGCCAACCCCGGGCAGGGCGCGCCGAAGCGGCGACAGACAATCTCCGGCGATGACCTCCCTCTCCGCCACAACCTGGCACGGCAAGCCCGCCCGCGTGGTGGGCCGCCGCTACCACTTCCACGCCGGCGGACTCGCCTACGCCGCGACCACCATCGTGCTCGTCATCGGCGCGATCAACTCGCAGAACAACCTGCTCTTCTGGCTCTTCGGCCTCGGCGTCGCCGGGCTGGTGATCTCCGGCGTGCTCAGCGGCGCATCCCTGATGGGCCTGCGAATCGAGCGTGAAACCTACGGCCCCGGCAGCGTCGGAGGCGAGGTCATCCTCCGATACCACGTCTCCAACACCAGCAGCCTCTTCCCTGCCTACGCCATCACCATCGAAGAGATCGAGGATGATGCTGGCTGGGCCGGTGTGCTTTCCCGCCCTGTCGCTTACGTCGGCTATATCCCCGCAGGCGGCACCGTGACGGTGGAAGCCCGTGCGCGTGCCGTAAAACGCGGCATGGCCGTCCTCGGCCGCGTGCGTGCTTGGACCACTTTCCCCTTCGGCCTTACCCGCAAGAGCGTGGTCTTTGAGCAGCACGGGCGCGTGCTCGTCCGCCCGTGGGTCGCTCCGGTGCGCTCGGGCCTCGTCCGCGGCGTGAGCGGGCGCGGCGAGGGCGGCAAAGCCCTCCGCCCCTCTCGCTCCGGCGACGAGTTCCACTCCCTCCGCGACTTTGCGCAAGGTGACAGTCTGCGCGCCGTTGCCTGGCGTCCCACCGCTCGCCTCGGCCGCGCTGTCGTGCGCGAAATGGCCACCCGTCCCAGCAAGCGAATCTGGATCGTGCTCTGCACCGACCTGGTGGACAGCGCCGCCGAGCAGGTCATCAGCGTGGGCGCGGCTCTCGTGGATCAGGCCCACCGCCTCGGCTTCGAGCCCGGCCTGGCGCTCGGCAACGGCCGCGTCATCGAGCCCGCACGCCCGCTCCGCACGCTCGACCGCGTCATGGATCAGCTCGCGATGCTCACCCCCGCCGATGCTGAGGGCGGCGCGGGCAAGCTCCCGCTCCTCGCCGGTGCTGACGACGGCTTCATCCTCGTCTGCTCCGCGGGCTCCGGCCCGGAGGGCATCCGGGGCGATCGCGTCCTCGTCGAAGACTCAACCGTCTACACCAACGGCCTGCCCGCGGGCTGGCACCCCACCTTCTCCGATGACCGCCCCGCCCGTGCACGGTGGTGGGAGCGGGTGGTCCGCGCTTTGGCAGGGGGTGACCCGTGAACGCCGTGGCTGTCGGTCGCACGATGGATCTCGGCCGCGCGTTCCGCACGGTGGTCTTTCTCAACGTGCTCGTCGGCCTCTGCGGGTTCGGGCTTGCGAACGAATCGCCCGTCATGCTCGCGGTTGTCTCGCTCCTCTCCGGCCTGGGCTGGTACTTCACCGAAGTCCGCGCCCGCACTCACGGCTGGAAGGGCCTGCCCCGCTGGGTGACCGCTGTTGTGCTGGTCCTGCTCCTGGGCCTCGCTATTGTGCGCGCATGGCTGCTCCAGGACCTCGTCGTCGCTTTCTCCGAGTTCCTGGGGGGCATCGTCGTCCTCAAGCTCTGGGAACGCCGCGCCGTCCGCGACTACGGCCAGCTCATCACCCTCACCCTGTTCATGACCATCGGCGCCACGCTCACCACCGCATCGCTGACGGTGGGGGCCGTGTGGGCGGTGCAGCTTCCGCTCATGGTCGCGGGCGTGATGATGTACCAGGTCTTCGCCGCCCGCGAGCGAGCCAGCCTCGCCGCCGCGCACTTCGTCGATCGACACGCCGGCCTCCGCCGCGGTGCATTCTTCTCTCTGCTCGTCGGCGTGATCACCGTCGGCATGCTCATCTCCGCGGCGATCTTCGTCATCGTTCCCCGCGGCATCGGCGGCGACGAATGGGCCGTCTTTTCCAGCAGAGGCGGGCGCGTCACCGGCTTCTCCGATACCGTCGAGCCCGGCGCGGGCGAGCTGGTCTCCACCTCCTACGCCACCGTCCTCGAAGTCGCCTTCCGAGATCCCAACGGCCCCATCGGCGCAAATGGTCAATATCACTACCTCCGTGGCGCGGTGCTGGAGGTCTACGACCGCGGCATCTGGCGTGAGCCCCTCGGCGGCAACCGCTCCGGCGTCAACCGCGGCACCTCATTCGGCCAATGGCTGCGTCTCGACGATCCCTCCGGCGACTGGATCGAACAGCACGTCACCATCATCGGCGGCTCCCGGCGCGAGATCATGCCCCTCTTCGCCCTCTACAAGCCCACCGCCGTCCGGCTCGAAGACCCCACCAACCCCCGCGTGCGCTACGACCGCCGCACCGGCCGCCTGCAGCGTCAAGGCTCCCCGACCTACTTCACCTACACCGTCCGCTCCAGCGTTCCCGAGCCCAGTCCCGAACGGCAGTCAGAGCGCGTTCCGCCGCGGGAACCATTCCCTTCGCAAATCGTCCGCCAGGTCGCCGAAATGGTGCTCCGCCAGGCGAACATCGAGCCCGATCCCGAGAAGCGTCCCATCACCGACGATGAACGCGCCGCCCACGCTCTGGAACGCTACCTCCGCGGCTTCGAATACGGCATGGACCAGCTCCGCCCCCCCCTCTGGCGCGACCCCACCGAGTGGTTCCTGCTCACCGCCAAGCGCGGCCACTGCGAGTACTTCGCCTCCGCACTCGCCGGCATGTGCCGTTCCGTCGGCATCAATGCCCGCGTCGTCGCTGGGTATCTCGCGAACGAGTACGACCCCTCCCGCGGCCTCTACATCGTCCGTGAATCCGACGCTCACGCCTGGGTCGAGGTCGATACCGGTCCCGGTGGCTGGCAGATTTTCGACGCCACCCCCGTCGTCATGACCCGGCTCGAACGTCAGCCCACGGCCATGGACCGCCTCCGCCGCTTCATGGCGAGCATCTCCGACTACTGGAACACGCGCATCGTCGGCTTCGACCAGCGCCGTCAGGAAAGCCTGCTCAGCCCCATTGTGAGCCAGCGCCTGGTGGAAACCTTCACCCAACGGAGGCGCGAGCTGACGATCTGGTGGCGGAGCGTCCGCCTCAACGGACGTGCCCCCGCCGTGCTCGCGACCGCCGCGGGCGGCGTCGCGCTCGCCGTCGGTCTGATCTGGCTCGGCGTGCGTGCCTGGAAGCGCCGCGAGCGCAAGACATGGAGCGTGGGCTGGGCCTTCCAAGGCCGCGAGAAGCGCGTCTACCGCGCCCTGCTCGCCGCGCTCGCCGAGCGTGGCTACATCAAGCCCGCATGGGCGCCGCCTCTGGTCTTTCTGCGTGAAGTCGCCGCGAGAGACGCTGCTCTCGCGCACCGCGCCGAGGCCGTGATGCACGAGGTCTACGCCGCCCGTTTCGGCGGTCGGCGCGAGGCCCTCGCCGCCGCGGAACGCGCCCTCACCGAGCTACGAGCCCGATAAACCCCGCAAAGTCCGGACGTGCGGTTTGTCGAAACGCCTCTCCCGGTCCGGTTTGACACCGCCGCTGAAGCAGTGGGGGGGCGGGGCCGATACGCCCAATATCCGTGGAACCCGCGCGGGGCGCGCGGCCACAGACGCACCCGAGGATCAGACATGCCCGCGAACCGTTCGAGGACCGACCGCTGGCGCGAGTCGCTGCACCAGATCGCCGAGCGAGGCGGGGGCATCGAGTTCACCGTCGCACGGCCCCGCGGGGCCGACCCCAGCCCCGACCTCGTCTGGCGCGTACGGCTCCTCGCCGTCGGTGAACGCGAGCTCGCCCTTGAGCAGCCCATGGCGATGGGCCAGCCCCTCAAGTTCGATGAGGGCATGTCCCTCATCGGCGTCATGGCAGTGGGTCAGAACCGCTGGATGTTCCACACCCGCGTGCTCGGTGCGAGCACGCCCGCCGAGTTCCCGCGCATCCAGGGCCTCCGCGTCGCACTTCCCGACAGCGTCGAGCGCTGCGCCCGGCGCGACTTCCTCCGCATCTCCACAGCTTCGCTCAACCTCCCCATGGTCGAGTGCTGGCCGCTGCTCGATCCCACCACCGTCGCAGGCCCGGAGGTCGCCAACCGCGCCGCCATCCTCGCCCTGCTCCGCGGCGAACCCATCTCCTCTCAGAGCCCGGACTCCATCCTGCTTCCCGAAGTCGGCCCTTCCTTCTCGGCTCGCCTGATGAACATCGGCGGCGGCGGTGTCGGTCTGCTCATCAACAAGAGCGAGATTGCCGCGGCGGAACGCTCCCGCCTCATCTGGATGCGCATCAACCTCACGCCCGAGATCCCAGCGCCTCTCGCGCTCACCGGGCGGGTCGTCCACACGCACCTCGACAGCGCGCAGAACCTTTATGCGGGCGTCGCCTTCGAGTTCGCCTTCAACCCCACGCACCGCGAGTTCGTGGTCGATCAGGTCACGCGCTACACCAGCCGCGTGCAGGAAATGGCCCGCAAAGCGGCCTGACGCTCAGTTCCATTGCCTGATCGTCACGGTCACGTCCCCGGTCTGGGTCGTGAGACGATGCTCGTGCTCACCCTCGTTGATGGTGGCCGTGTAGATCCCGCGCTCCATCCGCGCGCCGGTGATCTTCGCCTTCGCCGCGTCCACGATCACGCGCCCAGCGTCCGTGTTCGCGATGAGCTGGCCCGCGCTGCCCTGCCCCATGCGCAGCACGATCCCCCCCGCCTGGGCGTTGAGCAGCAGCGGCTCCGTCAGCGCGTGACGTGTCTCGATGTAGATCGCATCCCCGTCCGGGGCTTCCAGCGACGAGTGGACCTCGATCGCGCCCCGCACATCGCGCAGCACCACCGGCCCGCCGTCGTTCTTCACCCGCACCCCGCCCACCGCGGGCATCGTGACGGTGATGTCCACCGGTCCATCCGGTGCCCCCGTGTCCTCCGGCGTGGAGAGCACCCGGAGCACCGGCAGTCCGTTGTCCATGTCCATCGTCGCCGCGGTCCACCGCACTTCCGCCGGCGATCCCGCCCCGCGGGCGACCGCGCGCACATCCGGCCCTGGAGCCTTGGGGTCCACGATCACCGTCACAGTGCCGCGGTGGTTCTGAATGTCCACCGCCGGGGCCGCTTCAGGAGGCAGGGGGTTCTCCAGCCCGGTGATGGGCACCACCCCCACCTGGGGCATCTGCGAGCACGCAGGCAGCAGGCAGGCGATCAGGGCCAGAACGATACAGGAAGTTCGTGCTTTGTTCATATGGAGAGCCCCGCCTCACCCTCAAAAAACGCCCTTCGGGGTCGCTCAGCGGGTGTAGGTGGTTCCTAGCATACCCCAAGCCCGGGCCGGCGTGCCGGTGTTTGCTCATGACCGGCGGGTCTGCCCGGGGCGGATCGACGGACAAAGCCTTTTTGCTACGGCACGGCCCGGGGCTTTTATTGATGTTTCATTCCACCCTCATCAGCCTTGGCCGAGCCTGAACGACACTCAGAACGCCCGCGGCAAGGGTTGAGCCGCGGGTCGTAGGCACGCTCAACCCCGCATCGGTGACGACGAGAGTTTCAGGAGGAATCGGCTTGAGGACGGATCAGCGCAGCCCGGCAGCTCGAGATGAGCGGGGATCGTGCGCTTTCGTCGCTCGAGCGGGTCGTCGGAGCGCGGGTTGAGAGTCTGAGTGAGGCTTGGGTGTCCGTCGCCGCGCCGGCCGGTTGGGTCGGGGACCAGGTATGGGCGAAGGACTCGGGCTGTGAACTACCAACTGATCGCAGAGGTGGGGACGGGGGCCGCCATCGGTATCGGCGCGGCGGGCCTGCTGCTGGGCGCTGGTGCGGGCGTGCTCATCGCCCGCACGGTGGGGGCCAAGTCGCTGGCGAACGCCCGCAACGAGGCCAGGGAACTCCTTGAGCGTGCCCAGGCCGACGCCCGCACCGCCGCGGAAAAGATCCGCCTGGAATCGGAGAAGGAGCTCCTCGAGCGCCGCACCCGCGCCGAGGAGGAGCTTGAGAAGAGCCGCGCCGAGCTGCGCGAGGTCGAGCGCCGCCTCTCCAAGCGCGAGGACCTCTTCGACCGCAAGGAAGAGCAGCTCACCGCCAAGGAGCAGCAGGTCGCCAGGCAGGCCGAGCAGCTCCGGGTCCGCGAAGAGCGCCTCGCCGCCCGCGAGGAGGAGATCGAGGGGGTCTACCGTGAGCAGAAGGAGCTGCTCCAGCGCGTCGCCGGCATGTCCAGCGACCAGGCCCAGCAGCTGCTCCTCCAGCGCGTCGAGGAGGAATCCCGCCACGAGGTCGCCAAGGTCGTCCGCAAGACCCTGGAAGAGGCCGAGGCCAACGCCAAGGAGAAGGCCCGCGAAATCACCCTCATGGCGATCCAGCGCTACGCCAGCGAGCACACCAGCGAGAGCACCGTCCGCAGCGTCGCCATCCCCAGCGACGACATGAAGGGCCGCATCATCGGCCGCGAGGGACGCAACATCCGCGCCATCGAGAAGGCCACCGGCGTGGACATCATCGTGGACGACA
>CALJIV010000045.1 GCA_937974035.1 uncultured Phycisphaerales bacterium | reverse complement strand
CCACGACTTCATGACTCTGTGCCCACCCGCCCCGCTCCCCCGCCCCCTCTCTCCCCCCGCGACCTCCTCGCCGCCCAGTTCGCACACGCCAAACACAAGCCGAAATCGCGTGTTTTTGCCTTGTTTTGGCCCATATCCGGTGCCAAAACCCCTGTTTTTGCCGGGAAATCGCGTGGCTTTGCCGCAAAAACCCATGAATCCGCGCCGGATTCATGGGTTTTTGCCCCGGATCCACCTGTTTCCGGACCCAACGCACGTGGTTTTCCTCAAGCGCCCGTGGCTCTGTCCCCCAAACGCATGAATCCGGCGCGGATTCATGCGTTTGGGAGGCAAAAGCACGTGATTGGCGGGGGAGGAAGGGGGGAGAAAGGTTTCGCTCGGGCTCGGTCGGGGAGGCCCTCCCTGTCGTGGTTGTAACCCCCTCCGCGGCTCCGTGACTTCATCCCCTCCTAGCCTCCCCTTATGGAGCTCAACCCTGCTGATCTGGCGCAGCCCGACCGGTACAAGCTGCTGATCGGGGGCGTGGTGCCGCGGCCGATCGCCTTTGTCTCCACGGTGTCGCGCGAGGGCAGGTTGAACCTGGCCCCCTTCTCTTTCTTCTGCGGCGTGGGCAGCAACCCCATGACGATGCTCTTCTGCCCCGCGAACAAGCCCGACGGGACGGAGAAGGACTCGCTGCGCAACGCCCTCCCCGAGGCCGAGGGGGGCACGGGGGCGTTCGTGGTGAACGTGGCGACGGAGGCGATGGAGCGGCAGGTCGCGGGCGCGGCGGAGCCCCTGCCCCACGGCGAGTCGGAGTTTGAGCTGGTCGGGCTGACGCCCGCCCCCAGCCGCGTGGTGCGCCCGCCGCGGGTCCTGGAGTCGCCCATTTCCTACGAGTGCCGGACGGTGCGGGTGGTGCGCACAGGGCCGGGTCAGCCCGCGGCGGGGAACGTCGTGCTGGGCGAGGTGGTGCACGTCTGGGTGCGCGACGACCTGATCGACGAGCGCTTCCGCATCGACCCGGAGAGGCTGGGAGCCATCGGCCGCATGGGCGGCCTGGAGTACTGCCGCACCCGGGAGCGCTTCTCCATGCCGATGGGGAAGAGCGCGCTGACGTAGGTTGTGCGCCGCGGACGCGCCAAGAAGAGCCCCGGGCGGCGTTCATGCTGCACCACAGGAGGCTCTGCGATGAGGCACGCAAGGCGGACGATCTGGACGGCGGCGGCGGCGTGGATGGCGGCGGGCGCGGCGGTCGGCTTCTCTCCCTGGGCGCCCGGCGCGCTGGCGCAGCAGGCCGGTCAGCCGGCGCCGGCGAGGGAAGAGAAGCCCCGGCTGATCAGCGTGGAGTTCACGGGAGGGGCGGCGAAGGACTACATCCGCGCGGTGCGGGAAGCGGCCCGGCCCGCCATCGTCAACGTGATCGTTCCCGAGCCGGAGGTGCTGCAGATCTGGATGGGCCCGATCACGCTGCAGGAGGTGTCGCCGGAGACGGCGATGCACGCCCTGGAATGGGCGCTCGCGCCGCGGCACGCGGTCAAGGTGCAGCTGATCGGGGAGAACACCTTCGGCGTCCTCGCGGAACCCCCCCTGCACGAGATGCAGGCGCGCAGGATGGCGGCGGCGCCCACGGAAGATGCAAGGCTGGAAGTCATCTCGCTGCGCGACCTGGTCGAGCCCCGGCCGGAGGACGCGGAGCTGCAGGTGCGGACGCTCCCCGTGGAGGTGGTGCTGTCGGCGGCGCGCGCGGCGGTGGAGGCCGCCCCCGATGCGGGAGCGCGCGCGGAGCTCAAGTACCACGAGGACTCGGGGCTCCTCCTCGTCCGGGGCACGCCGCGGCAGGCGAGCGCGGCCATGCACGCGATCAAGGAGATCCGCGACGACCTGACGGCGCGCCGGAACGCCGCGCGCGCCGCGGCGATGCGGGACATCAACCTCGACGAGCTGCGCATGGAGGTCGAGCTGGCGGATGCCAGGGAACGCCTGCTGGAAGTCTCGGTGTCGAGGGCCCATGACGCACTCGACAAAGCCGAGCTTCTGCTCAAGGAGGGCATGGCGACGACGGAGGAGGTCGACGCCGCGCGGGCCGCGCGAGAACGGATGAAGGCGGAGCTGGAAAACGCCAGGCTCGCGCGCGGCCTGGCGCAGGCCAGGCTGCGGGCCGCCGAGCGCCGCGTGGCGAAGGCGGCCGTGCAGCTGCCCGAGGGCCGCTCGTCGGTGATCCACGACCTGCGCTTCCTGGGCGGCGCGCGGCTGGAGAAGGCCTCGGCCGCGGCGACGGCGCTGGCGGAGCTCGCGGGCGACGAGAAGCCGCTGGTGAGCCTGCACAAGGACGGTATGATGCTCGTGACCGCGGACCGCGCGGCTCAGGAGGCGATCGCGGGAGCGCTGCGCGGGTTGGCCAGCGCCCGGAACGCGACGATCGAGCCGCCGCGGGTGCGGGAAGAGAAGAAGGGCGAGGAAGCCGGCAGGTGAAGCGATGCACGGGGCCGCGCGGGCTCTGGGAATGCCACAGCCACTCCACCTCGAACCCCTTCGCTCTGCCGGCGCTCCACCCCGCGCCCGCGGCGGGGGGTTCGACGTCGCGGCGGCGACCCGGGCCGCGGCGCGGGGCGATGCCGCGGCGTTCGAGCTCATTTACCGCCTCTGGTTCGCGCGCGTGCTCGCCTTCGCCCGGGCGCTCACGAAGCGGGACGAGTCCTTCTGCCTGGACATCACGCAGGATGTCATGCTGCGGGCCGCGCGCCGGCTGCCGGTGGTGGAGAGCGAGGCGGAGCTGGGGGCGTGGTTCGCGCGCGTCTGCGTTTCCGCGGCGGTGGACATGGTGCGGCGCGAGAGCCGCCGCCGTCGGCGCGAGCACGCCTGCGCCAGGCCCCAGGCGGGCGAGCCCGTCTCCGCGGAAGAGCTCGGCTGGCTGCGCGAGCGCATGAGCGAGCTGGCGATCGACGACCAGGCGCTGATCATGCAGCGCCTGGGGCAGGGGCTGACGCTGAAACAGGCGGGGGCCTCGGTGGGAATCAGTGAGCAGGCGGCGCACGGACGGGTGCGGCGGGCGCTGGCGAAGCTGCGGGCGATGGCGCGGGAGGTGTGGCGTGAATGACCCTGAACCCAGGCTGGGACGCGAGGCGGTCGAGCGGCGGGAATCTCTGCTGCGGGAGCTGCGCCCCATCGTCGAGCGGCGCGGGCGGCGCCGCGTGGCGGTGCGACTCGGCATGACGGCGGCCGCGGCGGTGCTGGTTGGCGCGTTGGGATTCATCGCGTGGCCCGCGGGAAAGCGGCCGGAGCAGGTCGCCGTCGCGGAGCACGAGCCGAAGGCGGCCCCCACCATTCACACGCCCGAGCCTCAGCCGGTCGTCCAGGCCGAGCCCGCGCCGATGGTGAAGATCGAGCGGGTGAGGACGGAGCCGGACATCGTGTCGCGCTTGAGCGTCCGCTCGCCGGTCAAGGTGCAGCGGGTGGGAGACGAGGACCTGCTCGCGGCCTTGCGCGAGGCGGGGCAGGAGCCGGGGCTGGTGCGCATCGACGGGCGGGTCGTGGTGGCGGGCAACTACGGGCGGTGACGCCCTGAGGTCGGCGGGCAGGACGGGCGAAGGGACGGGCGAAGGGGCGGGCGAAGGGGCGGGCGGGGGGTTACCCTGTCTGCCGCGATGGAAGCTCTGCTGGCACAACTGGCGCGGTGGCGGCCCTTCACGACCCTGGTGGTCGGCGACTTCATGCTCGATCAGCAGGTGTACGGAGACGCGGAGCGGCTCAGCGCCGACGCCCCCGTGCCGATCCTCCACGTCCGCCGCACCGAGAGCCAGGCGGGTGGAGCGGCGAACGTCTGTCTGGACCTGGCGGCGCTGGGAGGAAGGGTTCAGGCCTTCGGCGTGATCGGCGAGGACGCGGGGGGAAGCACGCTGCGGCAGGAGCTGGAAAAGCAGGGCGTCGTCGCGGGCACGCTGATCCGCGATCCGTTCCGCCCCACCACGCTCAAGCAGAACCTGGTGGGGCTGGCGCAGGCGCGGCACCCGCAGAAGATGTTCCGCGTCGATTACGAGTCGCGCGAGCCCGTCGGCGGCGCGGTGGTGCGGCAGATCCTCGACGCCTTCGACGAGGCCCTCTCGCGCGGCGAGAAGCCCGACGCGGTGTGCATCGAGGACTACGGCAAGGGGGTCTGCACCGAGGAGGTGTGCCGGCACGTCATCACGCGCGCCCGCTCCGTGGGCGTGCCCGTCTTCGTCGACCCCGCGCGCGGCGTCGATTACCGCAGATACCGCGGCGCGACGGTCATCACGCCCAACCGCACCGAGGCGGAGCAGGCGACGGGCCTGCGCTGCGACGACGGAGGGGATGCGAAGCACAACGCCGCGCTGGCCTCCCGCCTGCTCGAGGAGCTGGAGCTGGACTGCGTGGCGCTGACGCTCGACCGGCACGGGGCGCTGCTGCTGGAGCGCGGCGGCTCGCCCGTGGCGGTGCCGACGCTGGCGCGGCAGGTCTACGACGTCACAGGCGCGGGGGACATGTTCCTCGCGGGGCTCGCCGCGGCACGGGCCAACGGCATCGGCTGGGAAGACGCGGTGCGCTTCGCGAACGCCGCGGCGGGGCTGGAGGTCGAGGTCTTCGGCGTCCGACCCATTCCCTTCGAGCAGGTGCACCACAGCCTGCTCATGCAGCTGGGAGGCGTCGAGGGCAAGCTGCGCACGGCGGAGCAGGTGCGGCTCGAGGTCGCGGCCCGCAGGGCGCAGGGGCAGAAGATCGTCTTCACCAACGGCTGCTTCGACGTGCTGCACAGCGGGCACGTCACGCTGCTGGAAAAGGCCGCGGCGGAGGGAGACTTCCTCGTCGTGGGCCTCAACGACGACGCCTCCGTCCGCCGCCTCAAGGGGCCGACGCGGCCGGTGAACAACCAGCAGGACCGGGCCCGCGTGCTCGGCGCGCTGCAGGCCGTGGGCGCGGTCGTGCTCTTCTCCGAGGACACGCCGCTGGAGCTGATCCGGCAGGTCCGCCCGGACGTGCTCGTCAAGGGCGCGGACTACACCAAGGACCGCGTCGTCGGGGCCGACCTTGTGGAGTCCTGGGGCGGGCGCGTGGCGTTGATCCCGCTCGTGGAGGGCCGGAGCACCACCGCCACCATCGCGAAGATGAAGGGCTAGTTCTCCCGGATCAGCCGCCCGCCGCAGATCACAGCGTCCACGGGGTTGCCGCCCACCTCAAAGGCCAGGGCCCGCTCGTCCGTGTGCTTGAGCAGGATGAGGTCGGCGCGCTGGCCGGGGGCGATCTCGCCGCGGTCTTGCAGGCCCAGCACCGCCGCGGCGTTGACGGTACACGCGGCGATGGCCTCGTGGGGCGTCAGCCCGCAGTGGCGCACCGCCGCGGCGATGGCCAGGGGCATCGAGGTCGAGGGGGCCGAGCCTGGGTTGCAGTTGGTGGCGATGGCGACCGCGCCGCCCGCATCGACGATGAAGCGCAGGTCCGCGTACCGGCCGTCGAGGTGCATGCCGCAGATGGGCAGCCCCACGCCGATGGTGCCTGAAGCGGCCAGCACCCGCAGGTCCGCCTCCGTCGAGGCCTCAAGGTGGTCCACGCTCCGCGCGTTCATCGCGACCGCGGCGGGGGTCATGCCCAGCGCGTTGAACTGGTCCGCGTGCACGCGCACGGGGCAGCCCGAGGCGATCGCCGCCTTGAAGAGGGCGCAGGTGTCCTCGAAGGACCACGCCGACTTCTCGCAGAAGGCGTCCACGGTGATGCCGGGGAACTCGGCGATCACGCCGGGCAGGGTTTCGCGGATGGTGGTGCGGACGAAGGCTTCTGCGTCGCCGTCGATGGCATGGCCCAGGAGCGCGGTGGAAATGACCGAGCCCCCCCACTCCTGCCCCGCGGCGCGAATGGCGCGGAGCATCTTCAGCTCGTCCCGCGTGGAGAGGCCGTAGCCGCTCTTGACCTCGACGGTGGTGGTCCCCTGCTGAAGGAACTCGTCGAGCCTCGCCAGAAGCGAGCGGCTCAGCCCTTCCTGCGGCGCGGCGCGGACGGCGCGGACGGTGGACATGATCCCCCCGCCCGCGTTGAGGATTTCGAGATAGCTCGCCCCCGCGAGCTTGCGCTCCCACTCATCGATGCGCGCGCCCGCCCAGCAGGCGTGCGTGTGACAGTCGATGAAGGCGGGCATGAGCACCCGTCCGCGGGCGTCGATCTCACGCGCGGAGGCGGGGAGCTTTTCCGAGCCTGCCGCGAAAACTCCCACGATGCGGCCGTTCTCGATCAGGACATCCGCGCTGGGGATGATCGCCAGGCGGCGCAGGTCTTCTCCGCGTCTGGGGCGCGGGCCATCGGCGAGCGTCAGAGTACGGGCGTTGCGGATGACGAGCGATTGGGGGGTGCCGGACATTCAGTGCCGCTCCGTAAAGCCGCGGAGAAACGTCAGCAGCAGGTGCGCGGCGACGCGCGCGGTGCGGCCGCCCTCGTCCACCTCGGGGTTGAGCTCCATGATGTCGAAGCAGCGGACGCGGTCGCTTCGGCCCGCGCCGTAGACCCACGCCTCCGCCTGGGCGACGGACCAGCCGCTGGGGTTCATGGCGGAAACACCCGGAGCGTGCGCGGCGTCGAGCACGTCCATATCAAAGCTCACGAAGCAGTTGCCCAGCGCGGGCATGTGCATGGGGCCGGCCTGCTGCTGGTGGACGCGGTGGGAGTGGATGCGCCCGCCGTGGGCTTTGAACCACTCGACGTGCTCGCGCGTGTTCACGAAGGGGTTCAAGCCGAAGAGGTGCAGCTCCTTGACGCCGCACTGCTCCACCAGGGCGCGGAAGGGCATGCCCGAGCCGACGGTCTCCCGGACGTCCAGGTGCGCATCGAAGTAGACGCCCGCGAGGGGCGGGGCCTTGCCTTCGGGGTGGAGACGCTTCTCGTGCTCGATGACGGCCCGGACGAAGGGGAAGGTCAGATCGTGGCCGCCGCCGATGGCGATGGGAAAAAGGTTCTCCTGAAGCAGGGCGGTCGTGGCCGCGGTGACCCGCTCGTGGGTTTCGTGGATATCCGAGCCGGGGGTGACGTCCCCCGCATCGAAGACCTGGGGCCAGGCGAAGCCGTCGGGCTCGGCAACGCCGTACGCGGCCAGGGCCTGGCGGATTGCCTTGGGCCCGCCTCGGGCGCCGGGGCGGCCGTTGTTGAGCCGCACGCCCTCGTCGTCGGGAAGACCCAGGAGGGCGACGCGGCAACCCACGGGGACAGCGTGGAAGTGTGCCGCGTAACGGCTGGTGGGCATGCCCTGGGGCCACGAAGGAGGTTGTGTGAAGGGTATCGGGGGCATGGAGAGCAGCGTACCGGAGAGGAGTTGGGAACGGGAACAGGCTTTGTCGAACGGGGAGAAGGGGTCTATGATTCCAGCAAAGCCGAGGTAGCTCAGCTGGTTTAGAGCGCTGGATTCATAACCCGGAGGTCGGCGGTTCGAGTCCGCCCCTCGGCATTCTCGAACCGGTCTTCGGACCGGTTTTTTTACGCGCCGGTCGAAGGCGAATCGGGGCAAGGTCCACCAACACGCCTTGCGCGGTCCATCCGTCGGCCACCGGCTGCAGTGACGGACCAGAAAGCCATTACTGACAACCGTTCTGCACGCGCGACAGACACGCTGCCCACCCGGCGCAGGGCCGCGTCAAATAATGGACCGTTGTGACTGGTAGATTTTCCCCCAACGGGTATCTTGAACCCGGCTGATTCTCCCGAGTGTGTTCGTGATCGGGCAGTCCGCGCGCTGACGCACGGAGCGTTTCATGGACATGCGGGTTCTGATCCTGGCTGGTGGGGTGGGCACGCGGCTGTCCGAGGAGACGATCGCGCGCCCCAAGCCGATGGTGGAGATCGGCGGGCGGCCCATCCTCTGGCACATCATGATGCATTACTCGCACTACGGCTTCCGCCGGTTCGGCATCGCCCTGGGCTACAAGGGCGAGATGATCAAGCACTACTTCTACAACATGTGCCAGCTGAGCGGGGACGTGACGATCCACACCGGCTCCGGGAAGGTGGTTCGCCACAACGGGCATCAGCCCGACTGGACCGTGGACCTGGTCGAAACCGGCGAGACGACGAACACCGGCGGCCGCATCAAGCGCATGCGGCATCTCATCGACAACAAGACCTTCATGCTCACGTGGGGCGACGGGGTGTCGGACATCGACCTCCACAAGCTGCTGGCGTTCCACAAGTCCCACGGCAAGCTGGCGACGGTCACGGCCGTGCGCCCCGCCGCTCGCTTCGGCCACATGACCTTCGACGGCGACAAGGTCGTCGAGTTCTCCGAAAAGCCGCAGACCGCCGAGGGATGGATCAACGGCGCGTACTTCGTCCTCGAGCCCGAAGTGATGGACTACATCGACGGGGACCACACGCAGTGGGAGCGCGAGCCGATGGAGCGTTTGTCGCGCGACGGCCAGCTCATGGCCTACCGCCACACCTCCTTCTGGTCCTGCATGGACACGCTGCGCGACAAGGTGCGTCTGAACGAGCAGTGGGAAAGCAACAAGGCGCCTTGGAAGATCTGGGAGTAGCGGCATGAAGGTGCTCGTGACCGGCAACCTGGGCTACATCGGTACGGTGATGACCCCGATGCTCATGGCCTCCGGGCACGAAGTCCGCGGCTACGACTGCGACCTGTACGCCCGCTGCACCTTCGGCAGCCCTTCTTTCCTGCCCAAAGTCCCCACCACGCTGAAGGACATCCGCGACGCCCGCGTCGAGGACTTCGTCGGGTTCGATGCGGTCATCCACCTGGCCGGGCTCTCCAACGACCCGCTGGGGGACTTTCAGCCGGAGCTGACGGACCAGATCAACCACCTCGCCTCGGTGAACGCCGCGCGACTGGCGCGGGAGGCGGGCGTCTCCCGGTTCCTGCTGGCCTCATCGTGCAGCAACTACGGCGCAGGCGGAAACGACATCCTCGACGAAGAGGGTGAGCTGAACCCGGTGACGCCCTACGGCCGGTCCAAGGTCGATGCGGAGGTCGGCATCCGCGCCCTGGCGACGGACTCCTTCACCCCGGTGTTCCTGCGCCCGGCGACAGCGTATGGAGTATCGCCGCGGCTGCGGTTCGACCTGGTCCTCAACAACCTCGTTGCGTGGGCGTACGCGACGGGGAAGGTGCACATCAAGAGCGACGGGACGCCGTGGCGGCCGGTGGCGCACATCGAGGACATCTCGCGGGCGTTCATCGCGGCGCTGGAAGCCCCGCGCGAGCTTGTGCACAACCAGGCGTTCAACGTGGGGCGGTCGGGCGAGAACTATCAGGTGCGCGACCTGGCGCGGATCGTGTCGGAAGTGGTCGCCGGGAGCAGCGTGGAGTTCGCCAGGGACGCGAGCCCGGACACACGGAACTATCGCGTGAGCTTCGACAAGATCGCGCGGGTGCTGCGGAACTACCAACCCGCGTGGACGGCGCGAGCAGGGGCGGAGCAGCTCCGGGACGCCTACATCGCGCACGGCGTGACGCTCGCGGAGTTTGAAGGGCCGCGGTATCAGCGCATCGCGCACATCAAGGAGCTGATCAACACGGGTGTGCTGACGCGCGACCTGCGGCGGGTCGGCATCCCAGCGGAGGGGGTGGCCGTTGCACGTTGAAACCGCGCAAGCAAGACAGGGGGATGCCTTCACCGAGGCGTGCAAGGGTGCGAAGTGCCGCGCGTGCAGCCATCGCGGGCTCAAGCCCGTGCTCGACCTGGGCAAGATGCCGCTGGCGGACCGGCTGCCGCCCGTGGGCTCCACCGAGCTTGAGCCGCGGTATCCGCTGGAGTTGGCTTTCTGCCCCAACTGCTCGCTGGTGCAGATTCTGACGACGGTGGCCCCGGAGGTGGTGTTCGACGCGGACTATCCCTACTTCTCGTCGTACTCGGAAACGTGGCTGGCTCACTCCCGCAGTCACGCCATTTCGCTCATCCAGGAGCGAGGACTGAACTCGCAGAGCCTGGTCATCGAGCTGGCGAGCAACGACGGTTACCTACTCCGTACGTTCGTGGAGCACGGGGTTCCGGTGCTGGGCATCGACCCCGCCCCCGGCCCGGCCCGCGCCGCACAAGAGCGGGGCGTCCGCACCATGTGCGCCTTCTTCACCCTGGAGCTGGCCGAGCAGCTCCGCGCCGAGGGCACGCTGGCGGACGTGGTGATCGGCAAGAACGTGCTCGCGCACGTCGCGGACACCAACGGCTTCGTGGAGGGCATCTCACGAATCCTCAAGCCCGGCGGGGTCGCCGTGGTGGAGATGCCCTACGTGCGCGACCTGATCGAGCACACCGAGTTCGACACGATCTATCACGAGCACCTGTGCTACTTCTCCATTACCTCCGCGCGCAAGCTTTTCGCGAACCACGGGCTGGAGCTGGTCGGCGCGGAGCGTCTGCTGCTCCACGGCGGCTCGCTGCGGCTGACCTTTCAGGCCGGCGCCAAGATGCCCGCGAGCGTGCGGGCGATGCTTGAGGAAGAGGAGCGGGCTGGAGTGCTCGCCGAAGAGTTCTACTCCGACTTCGCCGGGCGCGCCCGCACGGTGGCGGAAGGGCTCCGCGAACTGGTGCTGGAGCTTCGCCGTCAGGGGCGGTCGGTGGCGTCGTACGGCGCGGCGGCGAAGGGCGCGGTCATGCTCAACTACGCTGGGCTCGATCACTCCGTGATCGACTTTGTGGTGGACCGCAACCCGCACAAGCAGGGACGCATGATGCCCGGCCTGCGGATTCCGATTCTGCCCCCTTCGGCGCTGCTCGAGCAACGGCCGGACGACACCATCATCCTGCCGTGGAACATCAAGGACGAGATCATGGCACAGCAGCAGGAATACCGCTCGCGGGGCGGCCGGTTCATCATCCCCATCCCCTCGCCGGCGGTGGTGTAAACGGAGTCTTCGTGCATGTCGGGGCCGCTGCTGCCGGAATGTGTATCGCTTGAGAAAACGGCGCGGCCCTCCCTGATGTGCCCGTGCTGCGGGTCGCGGGGGCTGACGGAGTTCTACCGCGTCGAGGGCATCCCCGTTCACAGCTGCCTGCTGATGCCTACACGAGAAGCAGCGCTGGCGTACCCCCGCGACACGCTGCAACTGGCATATTGCCCCGCGTGCAGCTTCATCACCAACACGGCTTTTGACCCCAAGGTGCACGAGTACTCGGTGCGGTACGAGGAAACGCAGGGCTTTTCGCCCACGTTCCGGCGCTTCGCGGACGATCTGGCAAAGCGGATCGTGGACCTGTACGGCCTGCGGGGCAAGCACGCGCTGGAGGTGGGCTGCGGCAAGGGCGAGTTCCTCGCGATGCTCTGCGAGCATGGGATGGCGAGCGGCATCGGGCTGGACCCCTCCTACCGACCCGAGCGGCTGAACAGCCCCGCCAAAGAACGCATCCGATTCATCCAGGACTTTTACGGCGAGCCCTACGCGCACCTGGAGGCGGACCTGATCTGCTGCCGCCACACGCTGGAGCACATCCACACGCCGCTGGAGTTCATGCGGATGATCCGCCGCACCGCGGGCGACCGGCGTGAGACGCTGATCTTCTTCGAAATCCCCGACGTCGTGCGCGAGCTGCACGAAGGAGCGTTCTGGGATCTGTACTACGAGCACTGCTCCTACTTCAGCCCCGCCTCGATCAGCGCGTGCTTTGAGCGCGCGGAGTTCGACATCGAGCGTGTGTGGCTGGAGTTCGGAGACCAGTACCTGATGATCACGGCGTACCCCCGCGCCGGGGCCTCCAGAACGAAGCCCCCACCGCCACGGCCCGACGCCCGCGCAACGGTCGAGATGATCGAGCGCTCGACGCAGCGCTTCGCCGCGCGCATGCACTGGTCCTTGGAGCAGGTCCGCAGCGCGACAGACAGAGGCGAGCGCGTGGCGCTGTGGGGCTCGGGCTCCAAGGCCGTGTCATTCCTCACGACGCTGGGGCTGGGCGATGAGGTCGCCGCGGTGGTGGACATCAACCCTCACCGGCAGGGCACGTACATCGCGGGAAGCGGCCACCGCATCGTCTCGCCCGAGTCGTTGCGCGAGAAGCCGCCCC
Organism: uncultured Phycisphaerales bacterium; assembly: GCA_937974035.1. Classification (GTDB taxonomy): domain Bacteria; phylum Planctomycetota; class Phycisphaerae; order Phycisphaerales; family UBA1924; genus JAEYTB01. The sequence goes on along the minus strand of CALJIV010000045.1, from coordinate 41,231 downwards.
AGCTGGTGATCGTGATGAACCCGGTCTACGTGCCGGAGATCACCGAGCAGCTTGCGGGGATGGGCCTCTCGCCGCGGGTCGTGGGGCTGGGTGCGGACGAGGTCTAAGAAACCAAAGCCGGCGTGCGCCACCCCAGGCGAGCCTCAACGCGCTCGCAGATGGTGAGCGCCAGACTGAGGGAGGACGTAGCCGCGGGAGAAGGCGCGTTGCAGACGTGCAGCGAGGCCTCACCCTCCACGAGCTTGAAGTCGTCGAGCAGCGAGCCATCGGCGCAGAGGGCCTGGGCCCTGACGCCCGCCGGCGCGGGTTGCAGGTCAGCCGCGGTCAAGTCCGGCACAAGCCGCCGCAGGGCCCTGACGAACGCGGCTTTGCTCAATGACCTGTGCAGTTCGCCAAGCCCGTAGCGCCAGTGCCGCGCGACGAACCGGAACACAGCGGCATCCCCGGTCATGCTTGCGACATCGGCCAGACTGATCGTCCCGTGCGTGTACCCCTCGCGGGCGAGCGCCAGCACCGCGTTGGGCCCGCACTCCACGCCGCCTTCTATGGTGCGCGTCAGGTGAACGCCGAGGAAAGGAAACCGCGGGTCAGGCACGGGGTAGATCAACCCGCGGCAAAGCTCGCGAACCTGCTCGCGCAGCATGTAGTACTCGCCGCGAACGGGCAGGATGCGAACCCCTGGCTGTACGCCGCACGCTCTGGCAACCCGGTCTGAATGAAGCCCCGCACAGGCAATGAGGAAGTCCGCCTCGTGCTCGCCGCGGGTGGTGGAAAGGACGATGCCCCCTGTACGCGAACGAGCCGCCGTGACGCGGGTTGAGGTCAGTACCTGCCCGCCCGCGGCCGCGATCAGCTCCGCGAGTTTTTCACACACACGCCGGTAGTCGGTGATCCCGGTGTCCTGAACATGCAAGGCCCGCACACCCGCGGCGTGGGGCTCAACCTCCGCCAGCTCATCCCTCGAAAGCACGCGGCAGGGGCAGCCGTTCGCCAGCGCCCGCTCTGCGATTGTTTCAAGGCGGGAAAGCTCGGAGTTCTCCACCGCCACGATGACTTTCCCGCAGATTTCAAAGGGAATGTCGTACCGAGCGCAGAACTCCTCCAGCATGCGCTTGCCGCGCCGACAGTTGACGGCCTTGAGCGAGCCGGGTTTGTAGTACACGCCGGAGTGAATGACGCCGGAGTTACGCCCGCTCTGGTGATGTCCGACGCCCGGCTCCTTCTCCAACACCTGCACGCGGGCATCAGGGTGGCGCTGCAGCAGCGTGTAGGCAACGGCAAGGCCAACGATTCCGCCCCCCACCACGATGACCCGCGGGCCAGGGCTCATGACGGTTCCGGCACAGCCGCGGCAGCCATGAGGTCGCTCCGGACGGACTCGACGGGAGTTCCCGTCAACGCCGCGAGGCCCTTGAGACGGGATCGCCGCTCTTCGGCCTGAGGCGTGAGCGTCATGCCCGCGGCTTGCAGCACGCTCTCCCAGCGATACAGCCAGTCATGACGCAGCAACGCACAGCGGACGCCCTGCATGCGCATGCGCTCCAGCCGTGCGGGGTCGCGCTCAAGCTCCTCGAGAATGGAACCCAGGTCCGGACATTCCGCGGGAACAGGGACCATGACATCAGGCCCGAAGAGAGACTCAAAGTGCGGCGTGTCGGGCGGCTTTCCGACGAGGACGGCCCCGCCAGCGGTCCCTTCAAAGAAGCGGAAGCCGACCTCTTCCTGCCCGAAGGTTTCATAGCTTCGGTTGAACTTCGCCTGGTTGGCGATGAAGAAACGGGTGCGCTTGATGAAGTCGGCGAGCCGCATGCGGTGCTCGGCGTGATTCTGGAAGGTGCGCAGATTGACGGTGTCGAAGATGTACCAGCGGTTCGTGCGACGGGCCCATTCGAGCAGGCCGCGGTGGGTGACCGGCGAGCGGCGGCCCATGTTGAAGACATCGATCACCCGCGCCGGCTCGGCGGGCAGCGGGCAGAATCGCTCCGCGTCAACGCCCGGAGGCAGGTAGGAACAGGGCGCCGAGCTCGCCTTCGAAAACGGCTCAAGCGAGCCGCGGCAGCCGAGGAAGACGTGGTCAAAGTCATCGAGCAGACGCGCCAGGCCTCGGACCTCGCGGACCCTGCCCGCCCACAGCTCGTCGATGACGCACACGGCCTTGCGGCAACGACGCCGCCAATCGCGCACGGCGTTGAGCGAGAGCAGGTCGCTCATGAACTGAAAGCTGGCGAAGAAAAGTTCGTAGTCGCGCTCAAGGCAAGTGGTGGTGAAGCCCGGATTCAGACTCGCAACGGCGGGAATCACGCGGCTGAGCTTGCGCAGGCCGCGGTCCGTGAGGTCCGAAACCCTGTCCATCCGCGGCGCCACGAGGTGTACGTCCTCGATGGAGCAGATGGTGTCTTCAAACTCGAAGTTGCAGCAGCGTGAAACGTCAGGGTGCAACCGACGCTGAGAGAGCATGCACACCCGCGGCACGCGCGAGGGCGCCTTAATGCTGCCGCTGTTGATTCGATCGGCCAAGACTCCCCCGTTCTTCCGAATCCGAATCCATCTGATGTTCTTAGAAGTTACCGATATTAACGCGGATCGCCACTTTTTTGACGCTTATCAACTTGGCGAATGTCGTTTGTGGTTGGACGAGCCGATCACCGGGTGGCGATCACGGAAGGCTGTTGTATGGTACGGTAAAGCCCGCCTTGGGCACGCTCGGACGGAGAGCCAACTTGAGCACACTGGCAGCTCCGGGGACGGTCCCCCACAATTCCAAGAAGGGCTCTACCCCGGCGCAGACGGTGCTGGTTTCGTGCATCGAAGCCGGTCCGCTGGAGCCGATGACGGTGCGGCTGGTGGAAAGCCTCCGCCGGCATGGCGGACGGCTGGCCGACTGCGAAGTCCGGCTGGTCACAGCGCGGCACGGGCCGCCGCTGCACCCGGAAACAGTCCGACGACTGGACAAGCTGGGGGCCCACCTCGTCCGCATCCGTCCCCGACACCGATACGTCTGGCACCACCTGCTGCACAAGCTCCATGCGATGCTGTGGATCGAGGAGACGCACCAGGCCGAAACGGTGATCTGGCTGGACGGCGACCTGATCCTGCTACGCGAGCCCGGCGAGCTGTTCCTGGAGGATGACGAGGACTTCGTCGCGATGCCCAGCATGGGCATCCTCGGCTCACAGGGGCCGCACGACCCCAACGACGCCTTCTGGGCACGGGCCTGCGAATGTCTCGGCATTTCTCTTGAAAGCCTGCCGTGGGTGACCGCCGCGGAGGGCGGGGAGCGGATCCGGTTCTACCTGAACTCGGGTGTGTTCAGCTACCGACGGAGCTGCGGCCTGACAAGGAAGGTGCTGGCGGACTGCGAGCGGATGCTCGACGCCCGGGTGCCCAGGAAGCACATCGAGCTGCACTTGCTGGAGCAGGCGACTTTCGGGTTGACGGTGCACCGGCACGGGATGCGGTGGCGCACGCTGACCCCGGGGGCCAACTTCAACGTGACCTGCCGTCAGCCGGAGTTGATCACCCCGGACGTGTTCAAAGGCCTCACGGTGCTCCACTACCACGACGCGATGGAGCCGCACACCTGGGATGCGGTGATGAAAGCGCTGCAAGCCTCGCACCCGGAGGTGCACGCGTGGCTCCAGCACGAGGGGCCGGTGGTGGACCCTACGCCGGGCGTATGGCGAAGCATGCGGGAGGCCCTGCGCATCGCCCGCGGCGTGCAGCGGCGGCTGTACTACCGCAAGTGCGGGTTCCGCAAGGAATAGCCGGGCTTCGTCACCGTGCCGCGGCAGCCGGCTTTTCGGGCACGGTCTCCATGATCCGCTTCATGTAGTCATAGAAAGCGTCGTGCATGAACTTCATGCTCGGAGAGTTCCACATCGCGCGGAAGGAGCGCTCGGAGACCACGTCCTTCATCCGCCGCTCCCAGGAGTGGAAGTAGTCGTCTGGAATCTGGCCGTTGGTCCAGCCGAACCAGACGATCTCGAACACCGAGAGCTGCATCAGGTTGAAGAAGTACTCGCGGATGGCCCGGTCCCGCTCGGCGGGGGACAGCCCTTCGGTGAAGATCAGATCGCTGGGGTACACCTCCGCCAGCGCGGGCTCGCGGACGCGCATCTCGCGCAGGTGCATCTGCAGCTCCACGAGCTTGGTGAAGTTGGAGACGTGCTGCACCGCCCGCTGCTTGCGGAACTGCACAGCGGTGTAGATGAGACCGCCGGCGATCGCGGCGGAGGAAAGCGCCTGGAGAAGGAGCTGTACGTGCGGGAGTTCCATGAGCGCGAGGGTATGGGCTACGGAGCGGGCCGTCCGCGGCTGAGGCCTGCAGCGTCGAAAGGCGCCCCCGGCGGTTCCTACCGCGCGGCTCCCACAGTTTTCGATTCCCAGGGAATGTCGGACAGCTCAACGCCGGGGTTCCGCTGCACAAAGTTGCGCATCGCCCACTCGTCGGCAAAAAGCACGACCCAGGCGTTGTCGCGGTCGGTCGCCAGGGCGGCGTCCATGGGCAGGTCGGGCAGGTACTCGGGATCGGTGTTCCCCGGCGGTGGCTTCCACCAGCGGACAATGGTCCAGCGGGCGGGCTCCAGGTGGCTTTCCGCCCCGTACTCCGCCTGCATCCGGTGCTGCACGACCTCGAACTGAAGCGGCCCCACCGCTGCCAGCAGCGGCGTCTTGACCTGTCCCGTGCCCACGTTGAGCATCTGCACCACGCCCTCCTGCATGAGTTGCTCCAGCCCCAGGCGGAACTTCTTGGCGTTGGCGGGCTGCGGATTCTTGAGGTACGCGAAGACCTCGGGCGTAAAGCGCGGGATTTCGTTGAAAACGATGGTCCGGTCGTCGGCGAGGGTGTCGCCGATCCGCAGTATGTCATGACCGACGATGCCGATGACGTCGCCCGCACGCCCCTCTTCCACCGTCTCTCGCTCCTGGCCGAAGAGCTTTTGGGCGTTGGAGAGGCGGATGCGCTTGCCGCTCTGAACGTGAACGACGGTCATTTCGCGCGTGAAGGAGCCGCTGACGATCCGCACGAAGGCGATGCGGTCGCGGTGGCGCGGGTCCATGTTCGCCTGAATCTTGAAGACAAAGCCGCTGAAGCCGGGATCGTCGGGGTGAATGAGGCGGTCACCCGCCCGGCGCGGGCCGGGGGGCGCGGAGTGCTTCAGAAAGCCGTCCAGCAGAAGCTGCACGCCGAAGTTGTTCATCGCGCTGCCGAAGTACACGGGCGTCACTTCGCCCGCGAGCACACGCTTCTCATCGAAGCTCTCACCCGCTCCGTGGAGCATCTCGATCTCTTCGTACGCCTGGGTATATACGCCAGGATCGAGCTTCTCGCGGATGGCCGGGTCGTCCATGCCCGTCACCTCCACGGGCGCAACGTACGCCCCGCCCACGGTGCGCTCGAAGAGGTGGGCCTGACGGCAGAGGCGGTCGTAGACGCCCTTGAAGGTCGGCCCGTTGCCGAGCGGCCAGTTGACGGGGAAGGCGCCGATGCCCAGCACCTTCTCCAGCTCATCGATCAGCTCCAGCGGCTCGCGCATGGGCCGGTCGCACTTGTTCATGAAGGTGAAGATGGGCACGCCGCGCCGTCGGCACACCTCGAAGAGCTTGCGCGTCTGGGGCTCGATGCCCTTGCCCGCGTCGATCACCATGACCGCTGCGTCCACCGCCGTGAGCACGCGGTAGGTGTCCTCCGAGAAGTCCTTGTGGCCCGGGGTGTCGAGGAGGTTGATGCGGTAGCCGTTGTAATCGAACTGAAGGACGGTCGAGGAGATGGAGATGCCGCGCTGCTTTTCCAGCTCCATCCAGTCGCTGGTGGTGGCACGCTGGTTTTTGCGCGCAGTCACGGAGCCCGCGAGCTGGATCTGGCCGCCGTAGAGAAGCAGCTTCTCCGTCAGCGTGGTCTTGCCCGCGTCGGGGTGGGAGATGATGGCGAAGGTTCGGCGTGGCAGCACGGGCATGGGAGGGTGAGGGTAGGTGCCCGTTACAGGCTCAGCCCGGAGTGCAGGGTACGAAACGCCTCGACGAGCGCCGCCTCGACCTGCTCCGGCTCCCCCGGGGGGATGGGTGGACCGAAGCTCACACCGTACCGGACGCGCCGCAGCGGCAGCCACGAGCCGAGGCGCGCATAGGCCCCGCTGTTCTCTACCACGCAGGGGACGATGGGCACATTCGCCAACGCCGCGATCCGCCCGATCCCCCGCTTGATCTGCCCGGTATGAACGACCGAATCAGCCCCGGAGCGGATCCGCCCCTCGGGGAACATCGCCACCACCCGCCCCCGCTCCAGGCGCGAAAGGATCGTGCGGACCGTCGCTGGGTCGGCGCGGGAACGCTCCAGAGGGAAGGCGTTGAGCGAACCGTAAAACCACGCCACGAATGGGTTGCGGAAGACCTCGGTGATCGAAACGAAGTCGAGCAGACGCGGTGTGTTGCGGATCAGCAGCGGAACGTCGTAATAGGACTGGTGCGTGCAGGCCAGCAGGAATGGCCCGGTCCGCGGCACGTGCTCCAGCCCCCGGATCGTCCGGCGCGCGGTCATGTCGAACACCGGCGAGCCGATGAAGCGGACGAACCTGTAGAACGCATCCGACATCGCTCAGGGCACCTGCTCGTCGCGAAGGCCCGACTCACGCAGGAGCCATTGATACGTCTGGACGAAGGCGTCCACGATGCGCGGGGCCATCGCCTTCCGCAGCGCGCGGCGGGAACCGGCCCGCGGCGGCGGCTCGATGCACTCGCCGAAGGCCATCCACACGCGCCCCGACTTGGTGGGCAGCCAGGGCTTGAAGCGGTTGAGCGTGTGGGTACCCAGCACCACAACCGGGATGACAGGAACCTGCGTCTGAATCGATATGGTGCAGACCCCCTGGCGGATCGGGGCTCCTCGCAGGACCGAGTCCTTCCCAAGTGCCACTCCCCCTTCCGGGAACATGCCCACCACCTCCCCGCGGTCCAGCAACCTGATCGCGGTCCGGACGCCCGGCGCGGGGTTCCCGAACCGATCCACGGGGAACGCGCCGGTCCAGTCGAGCATCGTCGCCGCCCAGGCGGGGCGGTAGAACTCCACCCGCGACATCCAGCGGACGTGGTGCGGCACCACGCTGCTCACAAAGGCGGGCTCCAGGTGGCTCAGGTGGGAGCAGGCAAGGATAAAAGGCCCAGGCCGCCGGGCGCGCTCTGCGCCCAGGACCTGCTCGCGGATGCAGATGAAGCGGGGCACGCGGAAGGCGGCACGTACAGCCCGGTAGAAAGTGCTCCCCATGCGCAGCATCAGACTATCACAGTCGGCAACGCCTTGACCCCCGGCGCACCATGCCGTACGTTGGCCTCGCATGTCCCGGGCCGCACCAGCCGCCGCGCACACTGTCTCCGCAGAGGATGGGCCGGTGATCGCGCCCCACCCGCCGATCAGCGGCTACTACGACCAGCCAGGGGACAAGCGAGCGTTCCTCACCGCCATCTTCGACGAAACCGCCTCGGACTACGACCGGGTGGAGCGCTGGCTCTCTCTCGGCACAGGGCGGTGGTATCGGCGGCAGGCGCTGGTCCGCAGCGGACTCAAGCCCGGAATGCACGTCGCAGATGTGGCGGTAGGCACGGGTCTGGTGGCGCGAGAGGCGCTGCGCGTCCTGAATGGCCAGGGTCGAGTCGTGGGCGTGGACCCCAGCCCAGGCATGCTCTCCATCGCACGCCAAAGTCTGAGCATCGAGACGGTCGTAGCGACCGCGGAGAACCTGCCGCTGCCCGACCAGAGCTTCGACTTTGTTTCGATGGGCTACGCCCTGCGGCACGTCGAGGACATGACCGGGGCGTTCCGACAGTTTCTGCGCGTGCTCAAGCCTGGAGGGCGGGTGTGCATCCTGGAGATCACGCGCCCGCGAACCAGGTTCGGGCGCGCCCTGCTGCGGGCGTACCTGGGCGCGGTCGGGGGCATCATGGGGCGGGTGATGCGTCTGGCCCCGCGAACGCCCGAGCTGTGGGCGTATTACTGGGAAACGATCGACCGGTGCGTGCCGCCCGACCGCGTGCTCCAGGCGCTGCGGGATGCGGGCTTCAAGGACGTGAAGCGCGAGGTGACCGGCGGAATCTTCTCCGAATACACCGGGGTGCGCTAGCCCGCCTGTTTCAATCCGCCTTCATGCGCGGGCTTATGCCATCGCTCATGCATCGGCGGCACGCTGAAGGTAAGGAGCTCGCATGGCCGTGAGGATGGTGCGGCGTCGATCGGGGTTCCGGCTCAGCCCGCGCCTGATCATCGCGCTGGTGATCGCCGTGGTCTCCATTGTGGGCTACTTCGGAAACCGGGCGATGAACCCGGTGACCGGCCGCTCGCAGTCGCTTGCCCTCTCCACGGAGCAGGAAGTGGCGCTGGGGCTCCAAGCCGCGCCGGAAATGGCGGCCCAGTTCGGCGGGCTGTCGCGCAACGCCGAGGGAACGCGCCTCGTGAAGGACATGGGGTTTCAGCTGCTCGCGGCGGCGGGCGAAGCCGCCCAGCCCTACACATGGGACTTTCACCTGCTGGGCGACCGCAAGACGGTGAACGCCTTCGCTCTTCCGGGCGGCCAGATCTTCATCACCGAAGCGCTCCTCGAACGGCTCCAGACACGCGGCCAGCTCGCGGGCGTGCTGGGACATGAGATCGGGCACGTGCTGGCACGACACAGCAGCGAGCAGATGGCCAAGACCAAGCTTGCCCAGGGGCTCTCCACATCGGCGGTGATCGCCGGAAGCGACAGCCGCGCTGGAACCTACACCTCCGCGGCGATCGCCCAGTTCGTCAGCCAGTTCGCGCTGATGAAGTACTCCCGTGAGCACGAGCTGGAGTCCGACCGCCTGGGCGTGCGATTCATGACGCTGGCGGGCTACGACCCCAACTCCCTGAAGGACGTGATGGTCATCCTCGCGCAGGCGAGCGGGCGAAACCCGGGCGCGTCGGACTTCGTGTCCACGCACCCAAGCTCAAATAGGCGGATCGAGGAGATCGACGAGGCGATCCGCCTGGAGTTCCCGGAGGGGCTGCCCCCGAACCTGCAGCCCTGAAGCGGTCAGTGCTTCTCGATGAGGTCAGCCACTTCCAGGTAGACCTTGGCCCGACGGGCGACCTCGGTGGAGTTGTCTGCCTCGGTGGCTGCGGTGATCGCCGCGCGGGCCTTCTTCACGTCGCCGTTCATCAGGTGCAGGCGGGCGTGGGTGAGCTGCAGCGCGGCGACGGCCTGGGGAGAGAGCTTCACCTCAGCGTCGGCGAGCATGCGGTCGAACCGGGAAAGATCGGTCTGCGCCTTCTGCTTGGCCTCGGCGCGCTTTTCGGGGTCGGAAGCGTGGCGCGACAGCTCGAAGTTGGCCAGGGCGCGGAGCAGCACCGCGTCCCGCGTGGTGGCGTCGGTGGACGCCGCGGCGTTGATCTCGTTGACGCCCTTCTCCCAGGCGCGGGTCGCCTCCTCGATCCTGCCCTGTGCGAACATCGAGCTGGTGCGCAGAATGCGGGTAAACCCCCGCCACGCGATGGCCGCGGCGTCGTCTCCCTTCGCCTCCACCTTCGCGTCCAGCTTCGCAATGACCGCGTCGAGCTTCGCGGGCGAACGCAGGCCCGCGAGCAGGTCCTCGCGGATCTCCTGCACGAGCGGGGAATCCAGAATGATGATCGCGGCGCGGGCGGATTCGACAACTGTGTTCTCCGCGGCCATATTCAGCCGGTCGAGCGCGTCGCCCGCCTTCTCCCCCGCGAGCTTCTTGTACTTCTCCGCACGCTCCTTGTCGCCGGCCTTGGACGCGGCCTGGAAGAGCCAGGAATACAGCTCCTGTCGGAAACCGTGAGGAGCCTTGCCGAAGTCTTCACCCATCAGCTCCACGGCTGCTTCCAGGTCCTCGATCGCAGTCTTCGAGGACTCAAGGCTGCTCATCGGGTTGGGGTCGTGCAGAGAAGCCTCGAGCATGGACTTGCCGCGGACGATGCGCACAGTGGTGTTCTGCGGCGCCAGCTCGACGGCACGGTTGAGGCCCTGCCGGGACTCGTTCCAGAGCTGCATGCCCTTCTTGAAGTCGCCGCGGCTGAAGGCCTCGCCGCACATCGCGCCCTTGGCGGAGGAGTTCCACGCGAGAGCCTCGACGTTGCCGGGGTCGCGGGCGAGGATCTCGTCGGTGGCGTGCATCGCCCGGGCCAGGGCCTCGCCGTCGCCGTTGAAGCCAGCGATGAAGTCGTCGAGCGTCTCCTGCGGGACCGCCCCGGTGGACTGCGGGCGAGCCAAGTCCACGGTCTTGGGCTGGGCAGCCTGCTGAGCAAGGGCCGGCGCGGCGAGCATCAGAACGGCGGCGACCAGGGCGCGGGTGGGCATGGTGAATCTCCGCGAAAGGGGTGCGAGCGCGATTCTACGGAAACCCTTGGAATCGATTTCGCGCCGTCGCCCCACAAGCAGAGATAAAAAGGAATAAAGCCCGAGGCGGCCTACCACGGCACCTCCACTCACACGAGCGTGCGCGCCGCCGTAATACACCCCCGTGCGCAAACGTGCGGGGCTGCTTCGAGGAACGTTCTTCGAACGCCCGGCCCGCGGACGACCCGCCGCCGACAGAACGCTAAACTAGCCCCTGCCGGCGGGTGCGTCGGCGATCTGTCTTTGAGGAACGTCCATGGCTCACCCAGGCAAGTCCACCGGCAATCCCAACGACTTCATCCTTCCTGACCTCGGCGAAGGAGTGCACGAAGCCGAACTGATCCGGTGGAGGGTTGAGGTCGGCCAGAAGGTCAACGAGCACGACATCCTCGCCGAAATGGAGACGGACAAAGCACTTGTGGAAGTGCCCAGCCCCCGCACCGGGGTGATCGCGGCCCTCCATGGCAAGCCCGGCGAGATCCTCCGCGTCGGCAATCCGTTGGTTACGTATGAAGGCTCCGCGGAGAGCGGCGGGCGGATCGCCCCCAAGGCCGAGACCCCCAAGGCCAAGGCCGCGTCCAATGGCACCCACGCCCCCGCGGCTCCGGCCCCCGCCCCCGTCGTCCCCGAGCCCGCCGCGGAGCGGGAGGACGCGGGCACGGTGGTCGGCCAGATGACCGGGTCGCTGGGCGGCGTCTCTGCCGCGCCGGGGAAGGCCCTGGCTACCCCCGCCGTGCGTCGGCTGGCACGCGACCTCGGTGTGGATATCGACTCCGTCGTAGGGACGGGCATCGGCGGGCGCGTGCTGGAGAAGGATGTCCGTGCGGCGGCTGCCGGTCGCGGCGCGACCCGTGCTCCGCACCATGACGTGGCTCCGATGGACGCCAGCGAGCCGCGCAGCAGCGTCGTCGCGGACCGTCAACCGGCCCCGCGTCCGATGCCCGCTCCGCGTGGCGGCGAGGAAGAGACGACCCGCATCCCCTTCCGCGGCGTGCGCCGGACAATCGCCAACCGGCTCAAGGAATCCATCGCCCAGACCGTGCACTTCACGGTGATGGACGAGGCGGACGTGACCGCGCTGGACGGCCTGCGCCGTCGGCTGGGCGCGGCGAGCGGAGAGAAGGTTTCGTTCCTGCCCTTCGTCGTGTCGGCGATGTGCCGCGTGCTGCTCGATCCGCGCTTCCGCGTGCTCAACAGCACCACGGACGACAAGAGCGAGGAGATCGTCCAGCACCGCAGCGTGCACATGGGCATCGCAACGGATACCGACAGCGGGCTCATGGTCCCGGTGATCCGAGACGCGGACCGGCTGGGTGTGCTGGAGATCGGCCGTGCGATTGCGCAAATCGCCGATGGCGCCCGCACTCGGAGCATTCCGCGTGAGCAGCTCATGGGTTCGACGTTCACGATCAGCAACGTCGGCAGCCACGCCGGCCGCTTCGCGACGCCGATCCTCAACTACCCCGAGGTGGGCATCCTCGCGGTGGGCCGCGGGCGCGAAGGGCTGGTGGTGAACAAGGGCTCCTTCCGCGTCGGGCTGCTGCTGCCGCTCTCGTTGGCGTGCGACCACTGCGTCGTTGACGGCGCGACGGCGGCGCTGGCGCTGGCGGAGGTGGTCAAGCTGCTGCAGGACCCCGACCAGCTCCTGGCCCCGGCTCGCGCCTAACGCCTCTTGGGGCCAGAGCCCCAGAAGATCATCCACATCGCCACGAGAAACGCCCCGATCACCAGCACCGGGTTGCGGTGGCCTCCGAACACGGACGCGATCAGCCCCGCCACCAGCAGGATGCCTCCGGTGCGGAGAATCCACGCGCGATATGAGGGACGGCGGATGGGCGCGCGGCGGTTCGCGGCGATTCCCTTGTACCCGCACTCCGGGCAGGGAGCCCCCAGCGGCACGTTCGCGCGGTCAAACCCGCACGCGGGACAGAGGGGGAAGACGTCGGGCGGGTCGATCGTGTCGCCCACGTCTACTTCGCTCCAGTCGATGTCTACCGAATCCTGCTTGATCGCCCGAAGCGCAGCCGCGGCACGCTCGCGGTCGGCGAGCCGGACCATCACCTTCACGGTGTCAATGCTGTGCTGACCGAACTGGAGCACGGTGGCGGTGCCGGTGAAGAGCTTGGCGGGGATGCCCGCGGCCTCCAGCGCCGCAACGATGGTGTTCCCCTCAAACTCCGATCGCGCGGAGGTGAGCACGACCAGACTGTCGGGGTCCTGCGACACCCGGGAGCATAGGGGGAGGGGGCATTGCAGGCCGCGCCGCTCCTACCCTACCCCCGCACATGCCGCCTGCGCACGACACCCCCACCGCCGTGACCATCGGCAACTTCGACGGCGTCCACGTTGGGCACGCCGCGCTGGTCCGCCGCGCACGCGAGCTGGCCGGTCCCCGAGGGCGAGTGTGCGTGCTGGCCTTTGACCCGCACCCGTTCACGCGGCTGCGGCCGGAGCACGCCCCGGCGCGGCTCTCCACGTTTTCCCAGCGTGAAGCGGCCCTGCTCGCGCTGGGCGCGGACGAGGTCGTCCGCCTGGAGCCGACGGACGAGTTGCTGAACACCACCGCACCGCGGTTCGTGGAGTGGCTCGTCTCGCGGTACGGCCCGCGGTTCGTGGTCGAGGGGGAAGACTTCCACTTCGGCAAAGGACGTGAGGGCAACGTCCGCGTTCTGAGTGAGCTGGGGAAGGACGCGGGCTTTGCGGTGGACGTCGTGCCGCCGGTGGAAGTGGCGCTGGGGGACGATCAGATCGTCCGCGCCAGCAGCAGCATCGTGCGATGGCTGATCTCTCACGGGCGCGTGAGCGACGCCGCGCGGGTTCTGGGCAGGCCGTACGAGCTTGAGGGAACGGTCGTGAAGGGCGACCAGCGGGGCCGCACCATCGGTTTCCCCACCGCCAACCTTTCGACCCCCTGCCTGCTGCCCGCGGACGGTGTGTACGCGGGCGTGGCGACGCTCCCGGACGGCACACGCCTCAGCGCAGCGGTCAACGTCGGCGTTCGCCCCACCTTCCGCGGCAAGGAGCGTCGCCTCGAAGCACACCTGCTGGGCGCCGGTCAGCTCCCCGATTACGACTGGCCGCTCCGCCTGAAGCTGATCGCCTGGCTGCGCGAAGACCTCTGTTTCGATGATGTAGACTCGCTCACGCGGCAGATCCGACGCGACTGCGAACGCACGCGCGCGGTGCTGGCGCTCCGCGATGCGGCGTCCCCCTCACTCCACCTTGGAAAACCCGCGTGACGACCTGGTCCACCAATACGACGCTCGAACAGATCGCCGCCCGCTTCCGCACGAAAAAGAAGATCGTCGTGCTGACGCACGTCAAGCCCGACGGCGACGCGGCCGGCTCGACGCTCGCCCTCGTGCGGGCGCTCAACACCCCGCGCCCGTGGGTTCCTGCGAATCGGGCGGAGGCGTGGTACTTTGGCCCGACGCCGCCGTGGCTGGCTGATGTCGCGGGAGACACGCCCTACCGCGTGCTGGGCGAAGACGGCCCGCCGCAGGTGGACGGCGTGGATGGCGTGGTCGTGCTCGACACGGGCTCGTGGACGCAGCTTGAGGCCGTGCATGACTGGCTCGCTCCGCGCCGGGAGATGACCACGATCGTGGATCATCACATGCAGGGTGATCCGGACGTCGCCGCGGAGCGGTATATCGACACCTCAGCCGCGGCGGCGTGCCAGCCGGTGGCGGACCTGTGCCGCCTGATCCTCGAAGCGCCGGACCGCACGCAGCTCCCCACCCCGGTCGCCGAGGCGCTGTACATGGGCCTGGCGACGGACACGGGCTGGTTCCGGCACAGCAACGTCTCGCGCGAGGTGATGGTGACGGCGGGCGACCTGCTGAAGGCCGGCGCGGACCACGTGCGGCTGTATCAGCTTCTTGAGCAGCGAGAGACGGTGACGAGGCTGAAGCTGCTTTCCAGGGCGCTCGCCTCGCTGGAACTGCACGATCAGGACCGGCTCGCCGTCATGACTTTGACGAAGCAGGACTTCGCAGAGTGTGGAGCCCAGCCTGGGGAGTCGGGCGGATTCGTGGACTTCGGCCAGTCGATCGCTACGGTGGAAGTGACGTGCCTGCTGACCGAGGTCACGGCCGCGGAGTACGGCCTCGGGCTGGATTCCACCACGCCTGTGACGAAGGTGAGCCTGAGAAGCAAGGCCACGGGGCATCAGGTGGACGTGAACCAGGTCGCCCGAGGACTGGGCGGCGGCGGGCACGTTCGCGCGGCGGGGGCACGCACGACGAAGTCGATCGAAGAGACCAAGCTCGAAGTGATCCGGCTGGTCCAGGCTCAGACGAGGGGCGCATGAAGCCCGACGGCCGCGGAAAACGATCTTTGCCCCTGCAGCGCCCGACGCTGCGCATCTTCCCCACGACGCTGTGGGAGTTCCCAAGCCAGCACTACACCCGCACCAACCCGCCGGGCAAAGGGCTGCGGACGATGCAGGGGGACAAGGCGTACACCGGCGCCACGCCCTCGTGGGTCATCTGGCAGCTTCTCCAGCGGTACACGCGCGAGGGTGACGTGGTGCTGGACCCGATGTGCGGCAGCGGCACCACGCTGGATGTGTGCGAGGACACGGGACGCCGCGGCGTAGGATTCGACCTGGCCCCGTCGCGGCCCGACATCCAGCAGGCCGATGCTCGGCACTTGCCTCTGCCCGACGCCTCCTGCGACTTCGTGTTCATCGACCCGCCCTACTCCACGCACGTGGATTACTCAAATGATCCGCGCTGCATCGGCAAGCTCGACGCAGGCGGCGAGGACCACGGCGCGGCGTACTACGGCGCGATGGCGAAGGTGATCGCGGAGATCGACCGCGTGCTCAAGGATCGCCGCTACATGGGCCTGTACGTCAGCGACTCGTTCCGAAAGCGCAAGTCTGGCGGCGTGTTCATGCCCATCGGCTTTGAGCTGTTTTCGATCCTGCGCAAGCACTTCAAGCCGGTGGACATCATCGCCGTGGTGCGGCACAACCAGAAGCTCGAGCGCGGGAACTGGCGCAAGGCGGCGGAGGAAGGCAACTTCTTCCTTCGCGGCTTCAACTACCTCTTTATCATGAAGAAGCAGCGTGACGCGGGTCCTGCCCGCGGGGGCTGACGAGGAGAAACACACATGGCCGCGGACTTCAACGGCCTTCACGTGGTGGTCACGGGCGGCACGGGCGCGCTTGGAACAGCGATCGTGGGCGAGCTGCTCGCTCGCGGCGCGACCTGCCACGTGCCGTGCATCTCGGAGGAAGAACTGGCCCGCTTTCCGCACGCCTCATCGGACCGCGTGCGCGTCGCCCGAGGCGTGGACCTGACGAGCGAGGAATCCGTCCGCACCTTCTACAGTCGGTTCGATGTCGGGCCGGGGCTGTGGGCGTCGATTCACGCCGCGGGCGGGTTCGCGATGAACCCGATTGAGAGCGTGTCCCGTGCGGACTTCCTCGGACAGTTTGAGCTGAACACACTGACGTGCTTTCTCTGCTGCCGCGAGGCCGTGCGGCACATCCGCGCCACCGGCCGCGGCGGGCGGATCGTGAACGTCACCTCGCGCCCCGGCGTCGCGCCGGAGAACGGGGCGAACATGATCGCCTACACCGCGGCAAAGGCGGGCGTCTCGGCGCTGACCGTCGCTCTCGCTGCGGAGCTGGCCGGCGAGAGCATCTGGGTGAACGCCGTGGCCCCCTCCATCATGGACACGCCCGCCAACCGCGCGGCGATGCCCAAGGCCGATCACGCCTCGTGGCCCAAGGTGGAAGAAGTCGCGCAAACCATCTGCTTCCTCGCCTCGCCACAGAACCAGGCCACCCGCGGCGGGCTGGTGCCGGTATACGGCAAGGTCTAGCGAGAACTCCGGCTAGCGCGGGTTCAGGTAGTACTCCGGCTCATTGCCGGGCTTCCACTTGATGTTGCAGCCCATGCTCGGGAACTGGGGAAGAGCGGGCTTCTCGCCGCGGAGCACGGCTTCGATCGCCATGCGCAGGTCCTTGCCGGTGACGGGCTGGTTGTTGCCGGGACGGCTGTCGTCGAGCTGACCTCGGTACGCGAGCCGGCGCTGCGAGTCGAACAGGAAGAAGTCGGGCGTGCACGCGGCGCGGTACGCCTTCGCGACCTCCTGCGTCTCGTCGTAAAGGTAGGGGAACGTGTACCCAGCGGCTTCGGCCTCGACGGTCATCAGCTCGGGGCGGTCGTCGGGATAGTTCGCCACGTCGTTGGGGTTGATGCCCACGAACGCAACCTTTCCTGCGTAGTCGCGCGCCATCGCCGCGAGCTGACCTTGGATGTGCTTCACGAAGGGACAGTGGTTGCAGATGAACGCTATCAACACGGGCAGACCGCCCGCGGCTTCATCGAGCGAGACCATCCGCCCCGCGGTCTCGCGCCGGGAGTAGTCGGGAAGCGTGAACGCGGGTGCGGGCGTGCCCAGCTCCAGCATCATGGTCGAAGGGGTGCGTGCCATAGGTCCAAAGCGTAGCTGCCGGGCTCGCGGTGCGAGGGCATGGATAACACCCGGCCCGCGCCCGCTTCTGAAAGCGGCATGAATGAACGCTTGCACGTCCGCGCATCCGGCTTGCACCTCGCGGACGTAGGAATCAATCGGAAACGCCTGCAACGCAAGGAGGTATCGCCATGAGCACGGTCGCGACCAAGAGCACGGTCATGCCCGGCGCCGACCGCTTCGCCACCTACGCCGCGGCGGCTCGGAGGATCAGCTGGGGGGCCGTCTTCGCCGGGATGATCATCGCGATGGTGGTGCAGCTTCTGTTGGGGCTGCTTGGCTTCGGCATCGGCATCGCAAGCGTGGATCCGGCCACCGCCACGGAGGGAACGGGGCGTGGCATGGCCATCGGGATGGCGATCTGGTGGGTGGTGTCATCGCTGCTTGCGCTCTTCCTGGGCGGATGGGTGGCGGGCAGACTCGCCGGGTTCCCGCGTGCGGGCGACGGCGGGCTGCACGGGCTCGTTGCATGGGCGGCGATGACGATCCTGTCGCTGTATCTCGTTACGACGGCCGTGGGCTCGCTCGTGGGCGGGGCGCTGAACGTCGTCGGCCAGGGCTTGCAGACAGCGGCACAGGGCGCTGTGCTGAGCGCGGGCCAGGACGCGGACGAACCCGGCGCTCGCCAGCTCAAGGATGAGATGCGACGGGCTCTCCAGAACCCGCAGACCGCCGCGGCGGATCTCGACCAGAGCATCGACCGCCTCTTCACCCGCGGCCCCGACGGCGCCATGCAGATCAACCGCGACGAAGCGGTGCGACGGCTAACCGAAAACGGAAACATGGACCGCGCACAGGCCGAGCAGACGGTGGCTCAGTGGGAACAGACCTTACAGCAGGGCCGCCGTCAGTTGGCCGAGCTCAAGCAGGACGCCAAGCAGACGGCCTCCGAAGCCCGCAAGCCCGTGGCACACGCGGCCATCTGGTCCTTCGTGGCTTTGAGCCTTGGAGCGCTCGCCGCGAGCCTGGGCGGGCGTGTCGGTGCGCCGCGCGCGCTGACGGTCATCAGCTCTTCCACTACAACGACAACGCCCCCCGCGCCCGCCACTCCCCCACCTCCCGCGGCGTGATTTAACAGATCGCGGCAAGGATGCTGCGAAGATGTGCGTCCCCCAAAAAAAGACCCCGGCGGGGAGCCGGGGTCTTTGAGGGGAGAGAAGCAGAAGGTTGTTGAAGTCTCAGCAGGTTCCGCCGGCGAGGACGCGGAAGAAGGCCTCGATGTCCGCGTCCGTGCCCACGTCGCCGTCACCGTCAAAGTCCGCGCCGCCGTAGAAGCAAGTCTCGCAGCACTCGCCCGCGAGGCAGGCGAAGAAGTTCTCGATGTCGGCGTCGGTGCCGATGTCGCCGTCACCGTCGAAGTCCGCTGTGCCGCAGGCCCCGCCGCCGATGACGACGAAGCTCACGTTGTCAAAGCCGGCCTCCCAGAAGTTGGAGCTGTAGAAGTAGCCGGGCTGCATCGTGGTGATGCGGACCTCATCGACGCTCGCGAGGACGCTGGCCCACGTGCGGCCGGGAGGCAGGATGGGCTCATAGGTGTTGGGATCTTCCGCCCCGGTCCCGCCCCAGCCCGGCGGCAGCTCCGCCGCGGAGGTGTCGGGCACGTCCCAGGTGAACGTGGTCCAGCCGTCGACGACCTGGGGCAGCGGCGGGCCGACGTGGTAGACGCTGACCGGGCCTTCGTCGGTGTAATCCACGAACTCGAGCGTCAGGTTGAACCAGGCCGGGTCCATCGGCTCGAAGAACCAGTTGTACAACTGGAAGACGCGGAAATCGACGCTGACGCGGAAGCTGGGGTACTGCGTCAGGTCGCCCAGCACGGGGCTGCCCGGCGTGTCGTTGCGAAGCGTGACGGCCTGGAAGGCTCCGTAGGGCAGCCCCATGTACATGCCGGGATTGCCGCCCCAGAACACATTCACATTGCCGTTGACCAGCCAGCCGCCGTAGGTAGCGCCTTCGAAGTCCTGGCTGTCGATCACCTGACCCGAAGCCGCGCCCGCAGCCGCCACGCAAGCCGCTGCAGACAGGATCCACACTTTCCGCTGTGCCATCGCTTGGACTCCGCTTGTTCTCACGCGATTCGCTCGTTCACAAAACCCGCGGCGACGCGCTCGCGGGCGTGGGCTCTGCAATCCGGGATTCCGCCCGGCCTTATGGGAGCAACGTACCAGTTCTTCGGATGTTGTCAATCGAGTTTCCGGGAAACTTCCAAAATTCTCGTCAACCGGCGTGCCGATCATGAGAAAATCGGTACCATGTCAGTGCCCCGGTGGTTCCCGACAACGGGCAGTTTCGCCCTCAGTCCCATGCGCACAAACCGAATCCAACTTTCTCCGTCCCAAGAACTTGCGGCCAGCACCCCCGCCCCTTCCAGCCGGGAGCTGGAAGGGCGCATCGCCGCCGTGGGGGCCAGCCTGGCGAGGGGGCTGGTGGATGTCTTGGACGCGGTGCCCAGAGCCGGCGAAGGACCGCAGAACCTCGCGACAGCGCTGGGGGTGGACAAGGTGCTGGCCAGCCGCGTGCTCAAGGCCCTCCGCGGCGGGGATCCGCTCACCACGCTGCGGCTGATGCCCGGCCCGGAACCGCTGCGGAGGCTGGTACGCGCGGCGGCGCGGAAAGGCGCGGGGACCGGAGACGCCGCGGCCGCGATGGCGGCGATCGACGCCTTTGAGCATTTGATCCGAACCCACTTCGGCGACCGGAGCCTGCTGGACGCGATGTTGAGCGCGTGGGTGCCCGAAGCACGCCGGGAGTTCGAGCTTCGCCGCAAGCAGGCTGCCTTCAAGGCGATGAGCCAACTCCGCGGCGTGCAGGCGGACGTCCTCGCGGCGACGGTGCTGCTCTCCCCCGCCGCGGACGGCGAGCACATCGACATCGTGTGGGTGAATCAGCTCCAGGGACTGCACCGCGTGCGGCCGGGCGTCACTGTGAAGCTCTCCAGCCGACGCCTTTCCACCGGGCCAACTGTGCGGCATCCGCGGACGCTCGCCGGAGAGGTCATCACCGGCACGACCAGCCCGATGGTCGAGGAGTTCTGCAGCACACCCCGCCCGAAGCTGGAAGTGCGGCAGGTGGGCGAAACGGTGTTCTATCTGCTCGGCGAGGAGGAATATGGCGGTGATTCCGCGGTGGACCTGGTGTTCGCAGAGGTGAACCGCGCGGAGCTGAGCCGATATGTGCCCGCAGGGTCGAACCGCAAGGCGTACTTCTTCGCAGAAGTGACGACGCCGGCGCAGGTGCTGCAGTTCGACTTGCTGGTGCACGAGGACCTGTACCCCGGCCAGGACGCCGTGCTGCGGCTGTACGACGCGAGCTTCGAGGGCGTGGCGAACCCCAACGACCCCGCCCGCGATATGGACCTGCTCGACATGATGGAGTCGATCGTTCCGCTGGGCAGGGGGCAGCGCTGCTTCCGCTCCGCGGAGCTGGCGCGGTACAGCGAGCTGGTGGCGCACGTCATCTCCTCCACCGGCTTGGACGGCGAGCGGATGCGCGGCTATCGCTGTCGGATCGACTATCCCCTGTACGGCTCGCAGGTGGTCATGATGTTCGACGGCGTGACGCGTCCGACCGTGTAATCCAGCTACGTCATCCGGCCTCGGGCGCGGAAGGGCTGCGAAGCTCGAACCCATTGATCGAACGCGCGTTTCATGCCGCGGGCCTCACGGGGCAGACGGTCGCCGGCGCGCCGCACGGCAGCCCACCGATCCGAGATGCGCCGACGACGCGAAGGCTCGGGCAATCTCCCAGTCGTGCCAATGACGACCGCGGCAATGGCGACGGCGGCGGTGAGCAACGCCGCGGCGGTCATCACAGGGTGCAGGCGTGCGGTGGTGTAGAGGCTGCTCCGGGCGACGTGGCCCTCATACTCGCCCCTTTCTTCGAGGTCGCGCCCGGAGGGTGCGTAGAGGCTGTCGGCGTCGTCGCGTCGGGGTTCGTCCTTCTGCTGCCCGGAGAAGAAAAGGCCCTCCATGACCTTGTCCGTTAGGCGCGGCGCGGCGGCTCCCAGGCCCGAGAGCACACGCCCCCCACCACCGACGGTGATATCGCGCTCGGGGTGCTGAGCGCAGTAGAGAATCGCACGGGCGACCACCTCCGGGGCGTAGACCGGCGCGGGGTTCTTGGGCTCCGTGTCCATGTAGTTGCGGGCGTGCTTGGTGTAGGGCGTGTCGATGGCGCTGGGCTTGATGAGCGTGACGCTGATGTGCGCGTTCTCTTCCTCCAGCTCCATGCGCAGGGCGTCGGTAAACCCTTTCACGGCGTGCTTGCTGGCGCAGTACATCCCTTGAAGCGGGATGGCCCGGTCGCTGAGCACGCTTCCGATGTTGATGATCGCCCCGCCTGTCTGCTTGAGGTGGCGCGCGGCGACGAGCGAGCCGTAGACGACACCCCAGAAGTTGGTCTCGAAGAGCCTTCGATGGTCCTCGATCGGAATGTCTTCGAGCCGCCCGTAGACGGTGACGCCGGCGTTGTTTACCCAGGTGTCGATGCGGCCGAACTGCTCCATCGCGGTCGCGGCGATGCGTTCCACCTCGTGCTCGTTGGCGACGTCGGCGAGCACACAGACCGCGTCGGTCCCGCTGGTGGAGAGTTCCTCCTGCAGTTCGCGGAGGGCCTGCTCGTTGCGGGCGGCGATGACGAGCCTCGCCCCTTTCTTCGCGGCGAGGCGTGCCGTGACTAATCCGATGCCGCTGGTGCCCCCGGTAATGACCATCACCTGGTCTTCGATACGCTTGAGCTTCATGCACGCTCCCTTGTGGTTTCGGGAAGCATGAACGCGCCCGGTGAAAGCCGGGTGTAGAGCGGGCAACACTCGCCAAGCACGGGGTACACTCGGGCATGAAGCAGTTTTTTGCGTGCCTGTTCGCCGCGGTGTGGACGCTGATCGCCGGTTGTTCGCCCCGGATTGAGGTCGGAATCGGCGGGTTCCCGGAGCGGGATCTGCGGCCCTCGGTCGTGCTGGCAGACGATGCCCCCGGCACCGACAGAATCGTCCTGATCGACGTGCGCGGGCTGATCGTGGACGCGAGCAAGCCGAATCTGCTCGGCCCCAACGTCAACCCCGTGGACCGATTCACCACGCACCTGGCGCTCGCGGAGAAAGACCCGCGGGTGCGCGCAGTGATCGTCCGCATCGCCTCTCCCGGCGGCACGGTCACGGGCAGCGACATCATGTATCACGAACTGCGGCGCTTCGCGGCGACCACCCGCAAGCCGGTGGTGGCGTCGCTGGGCGAAATCGCGGCCAGCGGCGGCTATTACCTGGCGCTGGCCTCCGACCACATCATCGCCGAGCCCACGAGCCTCACGGGATCCATCGGCGTCATCATGCCCACCTTCAACTTCAGCGAAGGGCTGGGGAAGATCGGCATCCGCTCGCGGGCGATCAAGAGCGGCCCCAACAAGGACATTGCCAACCCCTTCGAGCCGGCGCGCGAATCGCACTACGCCGTGCTCCAGGAGCTGGTGGACGAGTACGCGGCACGCTTTCGCGCGCTGGTGCGGGAGCGGCGGCAGCTCTCGGACGAAGCTTTCACGACCGCCACGGACGGGCGCGTCTTCTCCGGCGAGCAGGCCCTCACCTTGGGGCTCGTCGATGAAGTCGGTGGCGTGCGCGAGGCCTTCGCCGCGGCGAAGCGCCTGTCGGGGCTCAAGGGTGCTTCGCTCGTGAAGTACTCGGACAAGCACAACCCCGCCCGTTCCGCCTACACCCTCGCGCAAGCGCCGATGAGCGAATCGCCCTCGGGCGGCGTCTCGATGAAGCTGGAGCTGAAGGGGCCTGGCTGGCCGCTTCTGGCGGAGGAGACGAGCGGGCTGTACTACCTGTGGATGCCGGCGCTGGAGTGACGCACGGAAACCACGCCGTCTCGCGCGGCGATCCGTCGGGCCAGGTCCGCGCCGGAGTACAGCGCACCTTCCATGTACCCACAGAACTGGTAGCAGGCGTGCTCGCCCGCGAAGTGCAGGCGCCCGAGGCCTTCGTACAGCGTCGGGCCGTGGGCCGTCACCTGTCCGGGCGCGGGGAATGAGTAGCCCGCCTTGGTCCAGGGATCACGCGGCCAGGCCATGATGCGCTCCTGCACGAAGTTGTCTTTGAAAGACGGGTAGAGCATCCCGAGCTCCTGCTTCCCGGTCGCCGCGCCTCCTTCCATGAAGCGGGCGCAGGCGGGCCCGCCGGTGAAGCCGGTCAGCCCCACGCCGTCTTCTCCCTCCTGGCCGTCCGTTGATTCCCACGTCATCGCAATGGGGCCGTCGCTGAACGCGTCCGGGGAGCGGCCTTCGGCCTCCCAGAAGCGGGAGCGCACCTGCGTCAGGTACTTCATCGCCACGCCCATCTGCGGGCGCAGCGTCCGCGGCAGCTCGGGATGAATCGCGATGCTGTCCCACAACGAAGGCGGAACGGCGAGCACCACTTCATCGGCCTCGAGCAAGCGGCCGTCCGCGAGTGTTACGCGGACGATGTGCTCGGCCACGTCGATCGCGGAAACGGGGATGCCCAGCATGATGTTGCGCTCGCCCACCGCCTTGGCGAGCGCGAAGGCGAGGCTCTGGTTCCCGCCGCGGCAGCGGTGCGTTTCGCTGTGCGTCCAGTAGCGCTCCAGCCCGCCGCCCTTGATCGCGGCGAGCAAGCCGAGATAGCTCTGATGGTCCGCCCCCACGGCGTTGTCCGCCGAGAGCTGGACCATCGCGGCGTAGCGGGCGAGCGGCGTTGCTTCCACGCTTTCCAGGCGCGAGGCGACGGACATGCTGTCCCAGTGCTCCGCGCGCGGGCTGAGCCAGGGCCGCTCAGCGTCGATGTCCACGGCATCGGTCGTCAGCGCGGAGAAGGCGGCGTCCATCTCCTCGTACAACCGCTCGCCCTGCTCATCGCTGAGCATCTTGCCCTGCAGGAAGATCGGGGCCGATGCCTCGCTCTCGGAGAGCTCCATCAGCGGCAGCTTGAACTGCTGGGCGTAGGCCTGCCAGGTGGGGTGATTCAGGCCGATCAGCTCGGCCCCGCCCTCGACGTTGCGGCCGGGGATGAAGCTGGTCTTGTTCGGGTCGTTGAAGGAGAGCACGCGCCCGCCCACGCGACGCCGCGCCTCGATCACCGTCACCTTGTAACCCGCGCTTTGAAGCTCGTACGCGCACGCCAGGCCCGCGAAACCTGCCCCGACGATGATGACGCGCCCGGCCGAGCCGCGGCCGGTCAGGCCACCCGCGCGGCACCCGCTGATGAGCAACCCCGCGGAAGCCGCGAGCGCGGCTCGGAGCACTTCACGCCGCGAGAGCTGGGTTTCGGGTGGACCGTACCGGCGGTGAAGAACGGTGAACAGGGATTGCGACATGGCAGGCAGGCTACCGCGCCGAGCCGGTCTTCGCAGGCGGGCAGCCCGGCTGAACAGCCCCGGAAACCATCCGCAATAATCCATCCGACCTGTCGTTAGGCCTGACACGTGCCGTGTCGGGGTGGTTGAAACCACATCCACGGGCACCCCGGAGCATCCACACATGAAGCCTTTGACCAAGCTGCTGTCTGTGTCCCTTACCGCCGCGGCCCTTACGGGCACGGTGTACGCCCAGGAGGCCGACAAGGCCCCGCAACGCGGCGACCGTCCCGCGGCACGCCAGCCCGAACGCGGCCCTCGCCCCGAAGGACGCCCCCCGGCGCCGCGCGGTCGCGGTGTGGGCCAGTTGAGCCCCGAAAAGGCACGCGCGGCTTGGGAGCTTCAGGCTGAGGGCGTGGCGAACCGTCTCAAGCTGACCCCGGAGCAGACCTCGGCGCTGGTGAAGGCGTACACGGACACCCGCACCTCCATGCAGCAGAAGCAGGAGGAGCTCCGCCGCGCCCGCCAGGAGGGCGACGGCATGGATCCCGCCGCCGCGAATGAGCAGATGAGGAAGGCGGAGACGGAGGCCAAGGCCAAGTTCTCCAAGGCGCTCCAGGACGCGAAGATCTCCGACGAGAACGCCGCCAAGATCAACGCCTCGCTGGGGTCGATCGGGCTGACCGGCCGCGGCTGGGACCTGATGGTGGACACGCTGGCAGGGTTCAACCTGGAGGCGAACAAGCGCCAGCAGGCCTTGAACGCGGTGGAGGAGTTTGTCGTCGAGATGAGCAAGATCACCGAGTCGCTCCGCGACGGCGGCGGCAACATTCAGGAAGCCCGCGGGAAGATGGACGAGACCCGCAACAAGCTCAACGGCGCCCTGAAGAGCGTTCTCACCGAGGAGCAGATGCAGGAGTTCGAGTCGGTCGTCGGACGCGGGCCGATGCGCCGCGGCCCAGAGGCCGAACGTCCCCGCGGTCGGCCGGATGGCGACGGCCCCCGCAGAGGTCCCGATGGGGAGCGTCCCCGTGGTCCGCGCGAGCCGGGCCCCCGATAAGAAGCAGCTTTCTTCCGGCTTCACAAGCCGCGTCCCAATGGGGCGCGGCTTTTTTTCAGGCCTCGTCGTCTTCCGCGGCGTCCGCGCCGGCGTCCGGCGTGGCGTGGGTGCCCGCGATGAGGCCGGGAGTCCACAGCTCGCCCGTGTCCTGACCGTCGCACACCTGCCGGATGAGCAGGTACAACACCGTGCCGCCGGAGAACCAGAAGCTCACGACGAACGACGCGACGAGCAGCATCGGAATGCCCATCCAGAACCGCACCGCGCCGAAGGCGAACCGCTCCGTGCCGCTGAGGTTTGAGGCGTCGACGGGCGGCGCGATGGGCTGAGCCGCGGCTTCGGCCTGAGCAAGCACGGCTTCGGAGAGGTTTTCGCCGACGAGCAGCGTTGAGGACCACGCCGCGAGGCTCACCGCGGCCTGGGCGAGCGCCGCGAGCACGACGGTCACGACCACCGCCTGCACGAGCAGGATGGCACTGTAAAGGATGACCTTCAGCGGCCTGCCGGTGACGTAGGCGTAGCAGCGCTGGATGCCATCGATGGCGTCGGTGCCCTCGCAGGCGACGGCGGGCACCAGCATGGGCATCGCCAGCAGGTAGGTGACGAGGATCACCACGCCCGCGAAGCCCATCAGGAGCAGGATGAAGTAGAACAAAGACGTCGCGGCCTTGACGTAGGGAATGCCCAGCACAAGCCAGCCCCCCACCGCCATCACGCCGATGAGGATGCCCACCACAAGCAGAGGCGCCGCGATGGAGGCGAAGAGCGAGCCCCAGCGAGAAATCGCGAACGCCAGCGCCCGCGTCCAGCTCGTCCGCCGCTCAAGTGAGAACTCGGTCGCGGCCATGCGCGCCACCGCCCCGCCGCCCACGGCCCACACCGCCAACGCGGGCACAAAGACCGCCAGCGAGCCCCAGGGGTACTCGGCGATGAGTGCCTGGGGCACGCGGACGAACAGCTCCAGGAGCGCCTCCCCGGCCTCGACGTGCTCAAGAGCGATCACTCCCCGGACCAGCTTGATGAGTGCGGCCCCGGCCAGGTCGGAGCCCATCGCAAGCGGGCCGTTGTACTCGTCGAGGGCGGGGCGAATCCACAGGCGAGGTACATGGGCGATCAGCCCGATGAGCACGAGCATGATCATCGAGATTCCCATGCGCGCGGGCCGCAGCGCGAGCCTCCCCGCCGCGAGCAGGCGAGGCCAGATCAGCCACACCATCAGCTCGCGGAAACTCAGCCCGCCGACACCGCCTGATTCCTTTGCCTTTGTCTCACCCATGCAGGTTCTCACTCTATGGGTGCTGAAAGCCAGCCCCCGGTGACCCGAATCATTATGATGAGTTGCGTCCGCCCGTGCACAAACCGGCCCATTTCGGTCCGAATGGGGTGGACAGAGTGGAGAACCGCATGGTCTGGCTCATTGTCGCTGGCGTCTTTGTGGTCCTCGTCCTCGTGGTCATGAGCATGTACAACACGCTCGTCCGGCGTCGCATCGACACCGACAACGCATGGTCTCAAATCGACGTGCAGCTCAAGCGCCGTTATGACCTCATCCCCAACCTGGTCGAGACCGTGAAGGGCTATGCCTCGCACGAGCGGGACACCCTGGAGGCGGTGATCGCCGCGCGCAGCAAGGCCGTGGATCTCAGCGGTGGACGCAACGTCGCCCAGCGCGCGGAGGCCGAGGGCGTCCTCAGCCAGACGCTGGGCCGGCTCTTCGCCCTGGCCGAGGCCTATCCCGAGCTGAAGGCCAACACCAACTTCATGAAGCTGCAGGAAGAGCTGACGAGCACCGAGAACCGCATCGGTTTCGCCCGCCAGCATTACAACGACTCCGTCGCCCGGTATGAGGAGTCCCGCCAGGCGTTCCCCACCAACCTCATCGCGGGAGCGTTCAACTTCGAGAAGCGCGACTACTTCAACATCACCTCCGCCGCTGAGCGCGAAGCGCCCAAGGTCTCCTTCTCATGAATGAACCGGCTGGGGGAAAGGTCCCTCCCCCGCCTGCCAGGAAGGAGCGGGCGGGGCTTGATGCTGCCATGGCCGAGCCGGGGATGCGGGCGCGCATCAGCGCCTATCCCGGCAATCTCACCTATCTCGATCTCATCGCCCGCAACAAGCGAGCCTCCGCACTTCTCATGGTGCTCATGGGTGTGCTGGCCGCGCTGACGGGGTGCGTCTTCAGCGCGGCAATCGCGGCGTATGGAATGGGTGCGCAGACGCTCGAAGCCCTGCTGCCCTCGGCGATTCTCGGGGCTCTCGCGGCCCTGGTGGTGGCCATCGGCTTGGGGATGTGGTCGTGGTATCAGGGCGCCTCGGCCATCCTGAGCATGTCCGGGGCCAAGCCCATCACCCGCGAGGTCGACCTGGAGCTGCACAACGTCGTCGAAGAAATGGCGATCGCGGCGGGGCTGCCCATGCCCCGCGTGTATCTGATCCACGACACCGCGCTCAACGCCTTCGCCACGGGACGCGACCCGCAGCACGCGGCCATCGCCATCACGCTCGGCCTGCGGCAGAAGCTCACGCGGGATGAGCTGCAAGGCGTGATCGCGCACGAAATGGCCCACGTCCGCCACTTGGACATCCGGTTCGCGATGCTCATGGCGACCATGGTCGGGCTGATCGTCTTCGCCTCGGACGCTTTCTGGCGGATCATCCGGTACGCACCCAGCGGGAAGCGCAACAAGAACGGCGGCGGAGCGGTGCTGGTGCTGCTTGTCATCGCGATCCTGCTGGCGATCGTCGCGCCGATTCTGGCGCACGTGATCCAGATGGCCTATTCCCGCGAGCGCGAGTATCTGGCCGACGCGGGTGCGGTGGAGCTGACGCGGAATCCCTACGGCCTGGCTTCCGCCCTGCAGAAGCTCGCGGACGATGACGATCCGCTGGTGGACACCGCCAACCGCGGCACGGCGCACATGTACATCGTGAACCCGCTGCGGAAAATGCGAAAGTCACACCAGCAGATCAACTCGATCTTCAGCTCCCATCCACCCGTACAGGAGCGCATCGCCCGCCTGCTCGCACTGGCGCGGTGATCCAAGCCTAGACCAGCCACTTCTCGAACCAGTCCGCGGCGATCTGGGCCACCTTCTCCAGCGCGCCCGGTTCTTCGAAGAGGTGGGAGGCTCCGGGGATGAGCTCCAGCGTGACCGGCGCCTTCATCCGCACACGGGCTTCTTCGTTCAGCCGGATCACGGCGTGATCCTCGCCACCGACGATCAGAAGCGTCGGGCAGCGCACGTTCGGCAGGGCGTCTCCGGCAAGGTCGGGCCGCCCGCCGCGGGAGACAACCGCTTTGACCATCGCCGGCTTTTCCGCGGCCATGATGAGCGCCGCCCCCGCGCCGGTGCTGGCTCCGAACAGCCCGAGACGCAGGGTGCGCGTGGCGAGGTGCGTTGCGAGCCATTCCGCGGCGTAGCCGAGTCTGCCCGCGAGCAACGGGATATCGAACCGGATGTGGGCGGTGCGGTCGTCCACCGCTTCTTCCTGCGGGGTGAGCAGGTCCAGGAGCAAGGTGGCAAAGCCGCGGTCGTTGAGAGCGGCTGCCACAGCGCGATTGCGCGGGCTGTGGCGACCGCTCCCGCTGCCGTGGGCGAAGAGGACCACACCCCGCGCCCCCGGCGGCACGGCGAGATCCCCGTCGAGGACGATCCCACCCGCCTCGATGCGCACCGAGTCAGGCCGGAGAGCGGTTCGGGACGTGCGTGCGACCATGTTGCTCCTCCTTGATCCATTGCGGCGATCCACCGCGGCCAGAAGCGGCTCTGGCGTCTGTATCGACGGCTTATGCGTGCTGCTCCCGTCGGCGGGCAGCGTCCAAGAGCTCCTGCACCTGGTCGTCAGTCGTCTGGGAAAAGTCCTCGTACCACAGGCCCACGCCGCGGAAGGGCACCGGAGAGGCGAGGCACACCACCTCGTCCGCGAGCGTCTCGAACTGCCGGACGACTTCCGGCGCCCCCACCGGCACGGCCACGGTGATGTGTCGCGGGTTCATCTCCCGCAGCGCCAACACCGCGACGCGCATGGTCGCGCCGGTGGCCAGCCCGTCGTCCACGAGAATCACCGGGCGGTTCTCAATATCGTGCCGCCCTACGCCATAGAGAGCCTGGCGGCGGTTCAGCTCCCGCATCTCCGCGGCGACAACCTCATCCATCTCCGCCCGCGTCAACCCTGTCTCCGCGAGCACATCGTGATTGAGCACGATGATTCCGCCGCTCGCAATGGCTCCAAAGGCCAACTCGGGCTGGCCGGGCACGCCCAGTTTGCGCACCACAAAGACTTCGAGCGGAGCTTTCAGCGCCGCGGCGACCTCGGCCGCGACCACCACACCGCCCCGCGGCAGACCGAGGACGAGCAAGTCCTGTTCATCGGCGTGCGCACGCAGCCGGTCCGCGAGCTTGCGACCGGCCTCGGCGCGGTCGGCGAAGGGCAGCATGCCCCTATTGAATCGCGCGACGACGGCCTCCCCAATAGCGCACAGCTAAACCGCGTGTGAGAATCCCTTTGCCTTACTCGACGGTGACGCTCTTGGCCAGGTTCCGCGGCTTGTCCACATCGTGCCCGCGCACCACCGCGGCGTGGTACGCCATCAGCTGGAGCGGAATCACCGTGAGCATGGGGCTCAGCGGCTCGGGGATGTCCGGCACGTAGAGCACGTCCTCGGCGTACTTGCGGATGTTCTCGTCGCCCTCGGTGGCCACGGCGATGACGTGCCCGCCGCGGGCGCGGACTTCCTGGATGTTGGACATCACCTTGTCGTACTGCCGGCCGCGATTGGCGATGAAGACGGCGGGCATGCCGTCATTGATGAGGGCGATGGGGCCGTGCTTCATCTCCGCCGCGGGCATGCCCTCGGCGTGGATGTAGCTGATCTCCTTGAGCTTGAGCGCTCCTTCGAGGGCGGTGGGATAGTTGTAGCCGCGTCCGAGGAAGAGCCAGTTCTCACGCTCGCAGTACTTCTCGGTGACGCGCCGGATCTTGTCGTCCTGCGCCAGCACCTGCTCGATCTTGTCGGGGACGCTCTCGAGGGCCTTGAGCAGCTCAGCGCACTGGTCGGGCGACATGTACCGCCTGCGGGCCAGGAAGAGCGTGATCATCGTGAGCACGGCGACCTGGCCGGTGAAGGCCTTCGTGGACGCCACGCCGATCTCCGGCCCCACGCGGAGGTACACGCCCGCGTCGGTGTCGCGCGCGATGGACGAGCCCACCACGTTGATGACACCCAGCGCCAGCGCGCCGCGGTCGCGGGCCTCGTGCAACGCCGCGAGCGTGTCCGCCGTCTCGCCCGACTGGCTCACGGCGATGACCACCGTACCGTCCTCGATGATGGGGTTGCGGTAGCGGAACTCGCTGGCGTACTCCGCCACCGCGGGAATCTTGGCGAGGTCTTCGAGCAGATACTCGCCGATCATCGCGGCGTGCAGGGCGGTGCCCTGGGCCGTCAGGACAATCCGCCGGGCCTTGGTCAGCTCCTTGGCGTAGTTGGAGAGCCCGCCGAGCACGACTTTGCCCTCGGCGCTGTCGAACCTGCCGCGGAACGTGTTGCGCAGGGCCTTGGGCTGCTCGAAGATCTCCTTCTGCATGAAGTGCTGGTAGCCGCCCAGCTCGATTTCCTGCAGCTCCAGCTCCAGCTGCTCGACCTTGGGCGTGACGGGCACGTTGTGGATGGTGGACGTGCGG
Source organism: uncultured Phycisphaerales bacterium (assembly GCA_937974035.1). Taxonomy (GTDB): domain Bacteria; phylum Planctomycetota; class Phycisphaerae; order Phycisphaerales; family UBA1924; genus JAEYTB01. The sequence continues at coordinate 10,326 of CALJIV010000045.1, read as the reverse complement.
AAGCCCCGAGGCGTGAGCTTGACGACCTGGTAATCCTCCAGCGCGAAGGCCCGCGAGGTGTGCGAGATGATCGCCGCGCCGTCGGAGGCGACGAGATACTCCCCGTCCCCCACGCCGACCATCAGCGGCGAGCCCTTGCGCGCGGCGACGAGCGTGTCGGGCTCCTTCTCGCACATCACCACGATGCCGTACGCGCCCGTCACCTCGCGCAGCGCGGCCTGCACCGCCGCCTCCAGATCCCCCTCGTACAGCTCGCCGATGAGCATGGCGAGCACCTCGGTGTCGGTCTGGCTGGCGAACTTGTGCCCCTTCTCCTCGAGCAGGGTCTTGAGGGCGGCGTAGTTCTCGATGATGCCGTTGTGGATGAGGCAGATCCCGGCCTTGTCGTCCACGTGCGGGTGGGCGTTGAGGTCGGTGACACCGCCGTGGGTCGCCCAGCGCGTGTGGCACATGCCCATCGTGCCGGAGAGGCCGCCGACCTCTTCCAGCTTGTCCTCCAGGTTGGCGACGCGGCCGACGGTCTTGACGACCTTGATGCGGCCGTTGTCCATCATCGCGATCCCGGCCGAGTCATAACCGCGGTATTCGAGGCGCTTCAGGCCCTCCAGCAGCAGGGACTGGCAGGGCTTGCTCCCGACGTAAGCGACGATTCCGCACATGCGCGTTGATTCCAGAAGAGAACTCGGACCGGTGGGCCGAACAGGAACCCACTGTAGGGCAGTCCGGTAACCGGGCTGGACCGGCTGGACCCCGGTTCTAGGTACGTCATCGGCAATACCTCGGGTTCGCGTCAAGCCGGAGGGGGGCTTCACCCCGCGCCGCGACGGTCTGCACCGGCTGATGGAACGGCCACCCGGCACACCTCGCCGCCGCACCGTCTCGCAAGACGCCGGGTTGCGCGCATGAGCGGACGCAACAGCTCTATTTCATAAGTTTCGCGGTCATTTTCTAATGCAATTTCACCGGCTTCATGCACGCACGCCGCTCGCGGTGAAGCGTCTATCACGAAGAGAAAAGTTTGTCTTTACTACGCCCCAACGCTGCTGAACACAACGAGTTACGACGAAGCGCCTCGCGCCCATCAGGTTAAGTTTGGCACGCCTCTCCAACGGGTTGTATCTCTTGCAGTGTCGATTTTCCCACGTCCCTCGCTCTGCGAGTCTGGGAGTGATGGAAGTTGCCCGGCGCCTGCGCCGCCCGATCGCAGTCGCCGCCAAGAGAGATCGGGCCGCAACCCCCACGCGGGGCAGGAGATCGCGACCTATGACCACACGGACGCTCACAGCCTCGGCAATCATCGTTCTGGCGGGCGCGGCTGGGGCCGCCAGCGCGCAGCTCGTGGACATCACCCAGCCCAACACCACGCTGGCGCAGGTCCTCGGCCGACAGTTCATCGTGGGCGACAAGCTCTTCACCATGCCCGCCAACGCCTTCGGGTCGGTGGACTTCGACGCCAACAGCATCTTCATCTCCCCGCTGACCACTCCCAACCCCAACGAGGGCGTGGGCTTCCGCCTCACGGGCGCGTTCAACGACGCGCCGGGCGGTCCGGGCGCGGACTTCGTGCTCTCCTACACCGTCGAAATCCTGCCGGAGTTCGTGGACCAGGGCATGCGCTTCTCCGGCGCGGCGCTGCGGTTCAACGGCTCCGCGACGGGCAACGGCTCCTTTGCCCGCGTGGATGAAACCGTACTCGACGGCAACAACAACGTGCTGGGCAATCACTCGGTCTGGGCCATCGGCGGCGGGACCAGCCGCTTCGAGGACATCTTCACCTCGGTGAGCGGCCTCACCAAGCTCAACCTCGTCAAGGACGTCCAGTTCTTCGCCAACGGCGAGACCGGCACCGCGAGCGCCTCCTTCGTGGATCAGGTCTTCAGCCAGGTTCAGGTCATCCCGCTGCCCTCCGGCGCGGCCCTCGCCATGGCCGGACTCGCGGGCGTGGCGATTCGCCGGAGGCGCTGACCCAGAAATCCCACGGCGGGCCGGGGCTCGCTCGGTTCAGCCTCCGGCCCGCCATCAGGCATTCGCCCCGAGCAAGGCACACGGACCAAGGAGTTCAGCATGCACAGGAAAGCAGCCGTGTGGGCGGCAACGGCGGCGGCGGCCATCGCGAGCGCCGCGCACGCACAGCAGATGGTGGACATCACCCAGCCCGGAACGACCCTGCAGAGCGTCCTGGGGAAGCAGTTCCGTGTCGGTGACAAGATCTTCACCATGCCGCAGAACGCGTTTCTTTCCGATCAGTTCAGCGCCAGCCAGATCTTCATCAGCGCCGTCGTCAACGACGATCCCATGAGCGGCGTCGGATTCCGCCTCACGGGGGCCTTTCACGACACGCCCGGCGACGACGTCATCAGCGGCTTCATGCTCAGCTACTCGGTCGAGGTCGCGCCGGAGTTCGCCGCGCAGGGCTACAGGATCCAGAACGGTCAGCTCCGCTTCAACGGCGCCGCCTCGGGGATGGGCTCTTTCGCGCGGGTGGATGAAACGATGCGCACCGCCGGCGACATGCTCATCGGCACTGGCTACGTCCAAGCCACCGAGACGGGTCCCAACGTCTACGGCCTCAACTTCGCGGCGTCGGAGCCCACGACCCGGATCAACGTCGTGAAGAACGTCCGCTTCTTCGCCAACGGCCAGAACGGCACGTCGTCCGCTTCGTTCGTGGATCAGGGCTTCGGGCAGATCGTCATGATCCCCCTGCCCTCCGCCGCGGGCCTGGGCATGGCGGGGCTGGGGTTGCTGGCCCTCCGCCGCAGACGAGTGTGAAACCCTTTCCTCAACGCCAGTTGTGCTCCCTCGGGCGTGCCGCGTCCCATCGGCACGCCCTTGCTTTTGAGGGCCCCGAACACACGGCTACCATTCCGGCCTCATGCTGGTCTCACAGGCGCACTCGTTCACGCAGCAGGCCAGACTGGCGATCACGCTCGCCTGGGTCGCCGGGTTCACCAATGTGATGACCTTCCTGACGTGCGCCACGGTCACGAGCCACGTGTCCGGCACAGTGTCGCAGTGGGGTGAGTGGATCGCGGAAGGACGCTGGCCGGCGTTCATCTCCTTCCTGCTGGTCACGTTCTTCGCGGGCGCGATGCTCTCCTCGCTGTGTGTGGAGACGGGCCGTCGGCGCGGGTGGGAATCCATCTACGTCCTGCCCATCACCGTCGAGGCGCTGCTGCTGGGCGCGTTCGCGTGGATGATCCGCGACCACGCCCCCGGCACGGTCGAGGCAGGCACGCGCCTGTACGCCATGACCGGCCTCGCCTCCACCGCGATGGGCCTCCAGAACGCCACCATCACGCGCATCTCCGGCGGCGTCATCCGCACCACGCACATGACCGGCGTCTTCACGGACCTGGGCTTCGAGACCGTCCAGTTCCTCTACTGGCTGCGCGACCGCAACCGCAGCAGCCCCCCCGCTCCCGCCGCCGCCCTCGTCCACAGCATCCGCACGCATCCCACGGCACGCCGCCTCGCCCACCTCTTCTCGGTGCTCGTCTCGTTCGCGCTGGGGGCCGGGCTGGGCACCTTCGCCTACAGCAATCTGCCGGAGTGGGCGATGTTCCTGCCCGTGCTCCTGCTGGGCTGGATCGTCATCCACGACGTCCGCACACCCATCTGTGAGATCGAGCCCTCGAAGCTGGTGGACAGCGCCTCCGGGTACGGCCTGCCGGAAGGGCTGGCCGTGTACCACCTCCGGCGCGACCGCGACCGCAAGGGGGCTGTGCACCGGCTGCCGGACCTGCTGCGCTGGTGGGAGCGCCTCCCGCAGGATAAGCGCGTCGTGATCCTCGACCTCACCGACGTGACGGTGATCGACGACAACGCCGCGCTGGAGCTGCGGGCGCTGATGAAGCAGGCTTCCGCCTCCGGCCGGCGCGTGCTGGTGGCGGGGGTCACGCGCGAGCAATACAAGTCGATGCGCGACGCCGGCGCGGGCGACGCCCTGGACCAGTCCACCGTCGTGGCGGACCTGGAGCTTGCCGTGGCCCGGGGCCTGTCAACGCTCGAGTCGCTGGTGCGGCCGCAGCTCTAACCTCAGTCGCGCCACCACAGCCCGCCGCCGTACTCGGCCCGGTCGCCCAGCTGCTCGGCGATGCGCAGGAGCTGGTTGTACTTGGCGTTGCGGTCGCTGCGGGCCGGGGCCCCGGTCTTGATCTGACCGCAGTTGGTCGCCACGGCGATGTCCGCGATCGTCGCGTCCTCGGTCTCGCCGCTGCGGTGGCTGAGCACCGCGGCGTAACGGCTCCGCATCGCCAGGTTCACCGCGTCGAAGGTCTCCGAGAGCGTGCCGATCTGGTTCACCTTCACCAGGATCGCGTTGGCCGCGCCTTCCTTGAGGCCGCGCTGGAGGAACTTCTTGTTGGTGACGAACAGGTCGTCGCCCACGAGCTGCACGCGCTGGCCGAGCAGTGACGTGAGCTTCTTCCACCCGTCCCAGTCGTTCTCCGCCAGGCCGTCCTCGATGGAGCGGATCGGATACTTCTTGCACCAGCCCGCCCACAGGTCGATCATCTGGTCGCTGGTGAGCACTTCCTTGCTGCTCTTGAAGAGCATGTAGCCCTTCTTCCCGGCCTTCTCCGCCTCGTTCCAGCACTCGCTGGTGGCGGGGTCGAGGGCGACGAAGATCTGCTCTCCCCACTTGTAGCCCGCCTTGGTCGTGGCCTCTTCGAGCAGCTTGAGGGCGTCCTCGTTGTCCTTGAGGTTGGGGGCGAAGCCCCCCTCGTCCCCCACCGCCGTGGAGAGCCCCTTGTCGTGGAGCACCTTCTTAAGCGTGTGGTAGATCTCCACGCCCGCGCGGAGCGCATCGCCGAAGTTGCTGAACCCCCAGGGCTGGATCATGAACTCCTGGAAGTCCACGGTGTTGTCGGCGTGCTTGCCGCCGTTGAGCACGTTGAGCATGGGGACGGGCAGCACCTTCGCCGCGCTGCCGCCCAGGTAGCGGAAAAGGGGCAGGTCGCACGCCTGCGCCGCGGCCTTGGCGACGGCCATGGAGACGCCCAGGACGGCGTTGGCGCCCAGCGCGGCCTTGTTGGGGGTGCCGTCCATCGCCAGGAGCAGGGCGTCGATGGCCTCCTGCTCGCGGGCGTCGTGCCCGAGCAGCTCGGGGGCGATCCGCTCGTTGACGTTCTCGACCGCCTTCAGGACCGACTTGCCCAGGTAGAGCTTTTTGTCGTTGTCGCGCAGCTCCACCGCCTCGTGCTCGCCGGTGGAGGCGCCGGAGGGGACCGCCGCGCGGCCCACGAAGCCCGAATCGAGTACCACGTCCACCTCGACGGTGGGGTTCCCGCGGGAATCGAGGACCTGGCGTGCCTGAATGGACTGAATCTCAAAGCTCATGGTCGCCTCCGTTCAGCGAGGTCGGGTGAAAAAGGGGATGAAGGGTACACGCGCGCCGGGCTCCCGGGTGAAGACCGGGGCGGACACCCCCCTCACCCGGGCGCGGGAAGGGGGATATGGTTTCGCTTCCTTACTCCCGCGAGCCCCCGCCGATGCCCACGTCCCCGGAAGGATTCATCAAGCGGACCATGCACCTGCAGGCCGACCTCGTCGAGCAGGGCCGGCGCGTGCAGGGCATGCTTGAGTCCGCCTTCGACGCGATCTTTGAGTGCAACGCCGAACGCGCCGCGATGGTGATCGCCCAGGACGATGTGATCGACGCGGCGGACGTGCAGATCGAGCGGGCGTGCGTGGACATGCTCACCGACGCGACCCGCCAGGGGGCCGAGCTGACGCCGCAGCAGCTCCGCGCCGTGCTGATGATCGCCAAGATCAACAACGAGCTGGAGCGCATCGCCGACGTGTGCGTGGACCTCGCCGAGATGGCGGGCCAGATCGCCCGGGCCCCGGTCCGCGTGCCGATGCCCGACACCTTCCGCGTCATGGCCAACAGCGTGATCGGCATCCTGCGGGACGTGAACGCCGCGGTATTGCGCAACGACCCTCGCCTGGCGAACATCGTGCTCCAGAGCCAGCACGCGGTCACGTCCTTCAAGGACGCGATTCTGCGCGACGCCGAGGAGCAGATCGCCAGGGGCGCGATGCCCGTCGATCACGCCTTCCGCCTGCACGAGATCGCCACCCAGTGCGAACTGATCGCGGACCACTGCACCAACGTGGCCGAGCAGGTGATCTACCTCACCACCGGCGCGATCGTGCGCCACACGCAGACGAGCTGGGTGCAGCTCCCCAACCCCGACGAACCGTAATCGACGCCGACGGGCGCGAGCTTCCGTCCCGTCCCCGCCGACGGTGCACGCGGGATTTCTCGCCGCGCTCAGCGACGCGCGCCCTGATCCCGGGCTTCGTCGGCCAGGTTCTCGCCCCCGCTCTGGAGGTCTTCTCCGAAGCCCTTGGTGGTGTTGCAGCCGGTCATGACGAGGAAAAAGCAGGCGACGCCCGCGAGCGCCGCGATTCGGAATGCGTGTTTCACGAGGTGCTCCTTGTGCCGGGTGGTGCTGTCTCAGCGGGCGCCGTGGTCCTCGGCCGAGTCGCTGATGTTCTCGCCGAGGGAGTCGAGGTCCTCGCCGAAGCCCTTGGTCGTGTTGCAGGCGACCAGGGCGAGCAGAAGGGCCGCGACGCTGCACAGGCCCACGGTGCGGATCAGGCTCTTCACTTCTTTCTCCTTGTGCTCGGGGCGTTCCGGTGCGCCGGGCCCGCGGCGGCCCGCCGACACACCTTCATACGGCAGAGCGGGCACGCTTCCCCTGAGTCCCGCGTGAAGTCGCACTCGGATCTGCGCGCGAAGGCTCCAACTGACCGGCTGACGGACGGATGAAACCCTCTCCGCTACCCTGCGTGCATGACGCAGTACTCCTGGAGGCTGCTCCGGGCCGGCGAGTTCCGGCTGGACGGCGGGTCGATGTTCGGACTCATCCCGCGGACGGTGTGGTCCCGCACCGTTCCCGCCGACGACAAGGGCCGCATCACGGTCCAGCACAACTGCCTGCTCCTCGAAGGGGGCGGCAAGCGGGTGCTCATCGAGTGCGGCACCGGCAACAAGCTCGACCCCAAGAGCCGCGAGCTCTTCGCGATGGGCGAGCGCTGGATCGGCGACTGCCTCGCCGAGTGCGGCGTCGCCCCCGAGGCCATCGACGCGGTGATCGTCACCCACCTGCACTTCGACCACGCCGGGGGCCTGACGCGCCTGGCCCGCGGCGGGGAGCTGCCCGACTGGATCGGCCCCGCCTCGGGCATGGCCGGCTCCCGCCCCGACCACGCCGTGCGCAGAACCTTCCCCAACGCGATGATCTATGTTCAGGAGCGGGAGTGGGCCGACGCACTCGCCAACAAGAGCGTCATGACCCGCACCTACTTCAAGGACCACCTGGAGCCGATCCGCGACCAGGTGCGGACGCTCGACTCCCCCGCCCCCTTCCCACCCGGCCTGGCCCCCGACCGCGACGCCCTCCCCGCCGCTCCCTTCGAGGAGCGAGAGTCCCCCGTGCCTGGCTTCCCCGGCATTTCCGTCTTCCTGGCTCCGGGCCACACCTGGGGGCAGCAGGCGATCAAGTTCACCGACACACAGGGGAGGAGCGTGGTCTTCACCCCCGACGTCATGCCCACCGCGGCCCACGTGGGGGCGACGTACAACCTCGGCTACGACGTGGAGCCCTACACCAGCATGCTGACGCGCCGCTGGTTCCTGACCGAGGCCGCGGAGAGAAACTGGGTGCTCGTGCTGGACCACGAGCGGGGGCATCCGGTCTTCCGTGTGAAGCGAAACGACAAGGGCTGGTTCGACCTGCTGCCCGAAACAACGGGGGCGCTTGCCGGGTAAGCGGGCTCTCACCAGCTACGATGCACGGTGCTCATCGCGCCTTGCCCGCGAGCCTGTCCCCAGACTTTGTGAAGGTCATGTCCAGTTCCGCCATCCGCCCGAGCCACGAAGAACCTCTGGACCCTCCCGCCGGAGAGAGCCAGGCGGCTTCGCGCGCGGAGGAGGCTTCGCCGCGCGCCGAGGAGATCCTGGCGGGGGAAGCCGCGCCCGGGGGGGAGGCCGCGGGCGCGACCGGGGGAGAGGCCCTTGAGAAGGCGATACTCGACCCCAGCCCGGCGGAGCAGAAGGCGCACGTCCGCCTCTCGCTGACGGACAAGATCGAGGCCTTCATCGCGCGTCTCTCCTCGAAGAACCACTTCTGGCACCGCGTCTGCTCACTCTTCTGGCTCCCCTACGCCTTCAAGAGCGGCATCCGCATGAAGCAGGTGAGCGAGCACAGCTTCTCGGCGGTGCTCCCCTTCCGCCGCTTCAACCGCAACTGGTACAACGCGATGGCGGGGGCGGCGCTGCTCGCCAACAGCGAGATCGCGGGGGGCATGTACATCTTCGGGATCACCGGCGGGGACTACACCCTCGTCTGCAAGCGGCTGGAGTACAAGTTCCTGCGCCCCTGCTTCGGCCCGGCCATCTACAACATCTACCCGCGCGAGGACATCAAGGCGCTGATCGCCACGGGCAAGGAGTTCAACATCACCCTCGACCTGGACATCATGCAGCAGGCGGTGGTGCCCGAGACGCTCGCCAAGCTCAAGAAGAAGGACGTGCTCCTGGCGAAGATGGCCGCCAAGGAGCGGCGCGTGGGCCGGTGCGTCGCCACCTTCCACGTCACCCCCACGCTCCACCAGAAGGCCAAGCGCGGCGACACGCGTCGCGTGGGCGGCCGCCTCTAGGTACGCTTCCCCGCCGTGGAAGCCGCCGTTTCCAAAGATTCCTCGCCCCTCAAGGTTCTGGGCTGGGCCCTGTACCTGGGCTGCTCGTGGACGTGGTGCATCGGCATGTTCCTGCCGGTGCTGCTGATCCGCGACTTCGGAGCGGCCAGCTTCCTCGTCTTCGCCGTCCCCAACGTGCTGGGGGCGATGCTCATGGGCGTCGCGCTGGCCCGCCCGGGGGCCAGCGAACAGTTCATGCGCGACCACCGCGCCGCCTGCTGGTGGTTCTCATTCATCACCATCGCCTTCCAGACCTTCTTCTTCGTGTGGATGTACCGCGGCGCGCTTCCCTCCTCGGAGCTGTGGGCCGTCGCGGGGCTGCTCCCCCTCCTGCTCGTCCGATCGCACAGGAGCGGCTGGGCCGCGGGGGTCGCGGCGATGGTCTACATCCTCTCGCTCGCCTGCGCGCTGATGTGGCGGAGCACCGCTCCGCCCGCCGACGCGCTCCCTCCCCCCCTGCTGCCGGCGAGCGACCTGCTCTGGCTGGCGCCCGTCTGCCTCTTCGGCTTCGGGCTGTGCCCCTATCTGGACGCCACCTTTCACGCGGCGCGGCAGCGTCTCCCCGGCAGGGCGGGCAGCGCGGCCTTTGTGCTGGGCTTCGGGGTCTTTTTCCTCTCCATGATCCTGCTCACGCTCGCCTACGCGGGGCCTCTTTTGAGCCGCAGCCTCGACGCGCGCCTGCCCGTGCAGCCGGGGTTGCTGGCCGCTCCCCTGCTGCTCCACGTCGCCGCGCAGCTCGCCTTCACCGCCGGGCTCCACCGGGACTGCCTCACCCTCGCCCGGCGGCGCGGCGCGGCGAGCCTGGCGACCGCGGCCGCGGTCTTCATGGGCCTGGGCCTCGGGATGCTCGCGGAGCGGAGCGCCCGCTTCGCCGTCGATCCCGAGACCTCCTACCGCCTCTTCATGGCCTTTTACGCCCTGGTCTTCCCCGCCTACGTGTGGATCTGCGCCCTGGGCCGGGGGGCTCCCACGCGCCGCACGCTCACGGTCTACGCGCTCGCGGTCGCGGCCGCCTCTCCCATGTTCTGGATGGCCTCGATCGAGCGGCGGACGTGGTGGTTCGCCCCCGGGCTGCTGATCGTGCTCGCCGCGCGGCTGCTGGTCAGGCCCGGCCCCGCGGGAAGGGAGCAAGATAGGGCTCCAGCTCCGCGGGGATCCGCCTGATCCCCCGCCGCTGCGCCTTGGCGACGGCGTAGCGCAGCGAGCGGTGGACGCGCCGCCGCACCGACTCGGTGATGTTCAGCCCCAGCCGCTCCATCTCGCGCAGGGCGAACTGCCAGGCGTGGTACTCCTCCAGGCACCGGGGCTTGTAGACGTGGAAGCCGATGGCGTGGTGGCCGATCTCGTGCAGAAAGATCGCGGCGGACATGGGGCCGCGGGGTTTGGGGGCCTCGATGAGCCTCTGCACGTGCCCGTCGCGGTAGGTGACGTACCAGGCGATGCCGGACATGCTCGTGCGCCACTTGCGGACGCGCACGCCGTACCGCGCGAGCATCTCGCGCGTCATCGCCTCGTAGCGCTGCTCCATCGTGGGCCCGGCGCGCTTTTTCGGCCTGGCCTCCGAGGCGGGCTGCTCCGCGCGGTGACGGCGGGATGGGGGCCGCGCGGCGGGGCGGG
>CALJIV010000044.1 GCA_937974035.1 uncultured Phycisphaerales bacterium | reverse complement strand
TCCCACTCGATCGTCGCGGGGGGCTTGCTGGAGATGTCGTAGACGACGCGGTTGACGCCGCGGACCTCGTTGATGATGCGGTTGCTGATGGTCGCGAGCACGTCGTAGGGGATGCGCGACCAGTCGGCGGTCATGAAGTCCTGCGTCTCCACCGCGCGGATGGCGACGACGTTGTCGTAGGTGCGGCCGTCGCCCATTACTCCCACCGACTGCACCGGCAGCAGCACCGCGAAGACCTGGCTTGTCGTGCGGTAGAGGTTGTTCGCGACGATCTCCTCCAGCAGGATCTCGTCGCACTCGCGGAGCACGTCGAGCTTCGCCCGCGTCACCTCGCCCAGCACGCGCACCGCCAGCCCCGGTCCGGGGAAGGGGTGCCGCCAGATGAGCTGGTCCGGAAGCCCCAGCACCGCGCCGAGCTTGCGGACCTCGTCCTTGAAGAGGTCGCGCAGGGGTTCGATCAGCTCGAACCCCAGGTCCTCCGGCAGCCCGCCCACGTTGTGGTGGAGCTTGATGCCCGCCGCCTGCCCGCTGTGGCCGTGCCCGGACTCGATCACGTCGGGGTAGAGCGTGCCCTGCGCGAGGAAGGTGGGCGCCGCGGCGGTCTTGCCTTCGCTTGACGGCCCGCCGCCCACCTTGCGGCCGATCTCCGCCGCCGCGGCCTTGAACACTTCGATGAAGCGGTGGCCGATCTTCTTGCGCTTCACCTGCGGGTCCGTCACGCCCGCGAGGTCGCTCAAAAACTCCTTCTCGGCGTCCACTACGTGCAGGTCGATCTTGAAGTGGTCGCGGAAGGTGCTTTCGACGAGCTGCCGCTCGCCCGCGCGCAGAAGCCCCGTGTCCACGAAGACGCAGTGGAGGCGATCGCCGATGGCGCGGTGCAGCAGCGCCGCCACCACGGAGGAGTCCACGCCGCCGGAGAGGCCGCAGATGACCTGGCCGTCCTTCACCTGTTCGCGGATCCGTGCCGCGGCGGTCTCGGCGTAGTCCGCCATGCGCCACGTGCCCTTGGCGCGGCAGACCTCAAAGACGAAGTTGCGCAGGATGTCGCTGCCGTGGGGGGTGTGCGTCACTTCCGGGTGGAACTGCACGCCATAAAGGTCCGCGCCGCCGCGCAGCTGGCCGTGCACCGCGGCGAAGGGGCAGGTGGGAGTATTGGCGATGGAGCGGAACTGCCGGCCCAGGTCCGTCACCTGGTCGCCGTGAGACATCCACACCGTGGTCTTGTCCGGCACGCCGGCGAAGATGGGGGACTTTTCGCTGATGGTGAGGTGCGCGCGGCCGAACTCCCGGTGCTCTCCGCCCTGCACTGTGCCGCCCAAGAGCTTCGCGGCGAGCTGGAGGCCGTAGCAGATGCCCAGCACCGGCACGCCCAGCTCGAAGATGGCGGGGTCGCAGGTGGGGGCGCCGGCCTCGTAGACGCTGCTGGGGCCTCCGGAGAGGATGATCCCGATCGGGTTCATCTTCTTCAGCTCGGCGGCGGTGATGCTCGGCGAAACCAGCAGCGAGAAGCAGCCCGCCTCGCGCACGCGCCGGGCGATGAGCTGCACCGTCTGCCCTCCGAAGTCCAGGATCGGGATGACTTCGTCGTGCGGCAGGGCTGGGGTGGTCGCGGCCATAAGGTGTTCCTCGAAAAAGGAACGGCAAGGATAGGGAGGCCGCACGCGAAAGGGGGCTCGGCCAAGACAGCCGCCGCCCCCGTTTTTCCGATACAATCCCGCGCGTGAGACGGACCTCCGCCCTCATTCTGCTGCTTGCGCCCTGCGCGTGCGGACCCGTGGTGACGCCGGACTTCAACTCGCCCGAGCCCGCGGCACGCAACGCCGCGATCGTCCAGGCCGCCGCTTCCCGCGACCGGGCGTCCGTCCCCGACCTTGTCCGCATGCTCGACAGCGACGACCCCGCTACGCGTCTGCTCGCGATCGAGACGCTGGAGCGCATCACCGGCGAGCGGCTGGGCTACGACTACGCCGCGGACGAGCCCAGCCGGGATGCCGCCGTGGAGCGCTGGCGGGAGTGGGTGCTTGAATCGGGCCGCAGGGCCCACGGCGGTGCGCGATGAGCGAGCTTCGTCCGGACCTGACGCTGGAGCTGGTGAGCAACCCCATTTATCTCTGCGCCGTACGCGAGATGATCAACCTCTCCGTCAAGCGGCTGGGCTTTTCCGACAACGCCGCGTCGCAGGTCGCCCTCGCCGTGGACGAGGCGATCGTGAACGTGATGAAGCACGGGTACGAGCGTCGGTTGGACGGGCGTATCTGGGTGAAGCTCACGCCCGTCGGCGACCCGGTGGACGCGGTGGAGATCGTGATCGAGGACGAGGCGCGGCAGGTCGAGCCCGAGCAGATCAGGGGGCGCGACCTGGAGGACATCCGCCCCGGCGGGCTGGGCGTCCACATCATCCGCGAGGTAATGGACGAAGTGCGGTACGAGAAGCGGAACGGCCAGGGCATGCGGCTCACCATGACCAAGCGCCGCTTGAGCAACAAGAATCCCGGCGGAGGCCGGCCTAATCCCTGCAACGCCTGCGACTGTTAGAGAGGCCCCATGCCCGAACGCGACCCGCTGAACGTTTCTATTTCCGATCGAGCCGGCGCCACGGTGCTCAGCCCGGAGGGAGAGATCGGCTACCACGAGGCGCCGATTCTTCAGAACGCCATCAAGGCGGCGTACGACAAGAAGCCCACCAAGCTGGTGATCGACCTGACCGGCGTTTCGTACATGGCGACGCCCGGCCTGGCAACGCTCGTCGAGGGGCTGCAGATCTCCCGCAAGAACGGCACGCCCCTCGTGCTCACCGGCCTGACGGAGCGGGTGCGGGCCATCTTTGAAATCGCCCGGCTCAACACCGTGTTCACGATCACCGAGTCCCTGGACAAGGCCCTCGAGCAGTAGTGCCCCAGCAGCCCACCAACCCCGTGACCCGCGCGCTCCTCGCCCCGTTCGAGCTGATCGGAGCAACGGTCTTGGGCGCGCTGGACATGGTGGGGGCGAGCCTCTTTCTCTTTCTGGAGATGCTCGGCTGGGTCGGGCGGTCGATCATCCAGCGCCGCACGCGCCTGGGCCGCAGGGCCATCATCGCCCAGATCGTGCGCGTGGGCGTCAAGAGCATCTTCATTGTGTCGCTCGTTTCGGGGTGCGTGGGGCTGATCCTTGCTTTCCAGCTCGCCCCGCCGCTGGATCAGTTCGGCCAGAAGGAGCTGGTCGCCAACATCATCGGCGTCGCCGTGCTCCGTGAGCTGGGGCCGCTCATCGGCGCGATCGTGCTGACCGGCTTTGCTGGGGCTTCGATCGCCGCGGAGATCGGCACGATGGTGGTGGGGGAGGAGGTGGAGGCGCTGGAAGCCCACGCCCTCAACCCCGTCCGCTTCCTGGTCGTGCCGCGGGTGCTGGCGACGATCGTCTCCATGACGGCCCTGGCCGTGATCGCGGACCTTGTCGCGATCGCCGCGGCCCTGGGCATCTCGACGACGGTGCTGGACATTCCCGAGGCGACGTTCATGTCCAACCTCTTGCAGCAGGCCAAGTCGGTGGACTTCTACACCGGCATCGCCAAGGGCACGATCTTCGGGATGCTGATCGGCATCATCGCCTGCCTCAACGGGCTGCGCGTCACCGGCGGCGCGGCCGGCGTCGGCCGGGCGACCACCAGCACCGTGGTGCAGTGCGTGGTCGCGATCGTGATCGCGGACCTCGCGTTCACCGCGGTGTTCTTCGCCCTCAAGCTGGTGTGAGTCTTAGTCCAGGTTTTCGCGAAGATCAAAGAGCGGATTGGGCGTGCCGCGGGTGTACTCGGCCGCGGGGCTCATGTTCTTCAGCGGGTTGAGCAGGACGTCGGTGTACAGCTCGGAGAGGTCCGGCGCGGGGCTCTGCTCGGCGAAGTCCAGTGCCCGCTTGATGGCCTCCTTCACCTCCGCCTGCATCTCCATGAACTGCTGCTCGGTGAGCACGGGGGCGCCCTTCTCATCCTTGCGCTCGTTCATGAGCTGGTGGGCCAGACGGTCGATGGAGTCCTTGGCCTTGTACTGCTCGACCTCCTCCTTCGTCCGGTACTTCTGCGGGTCGGACATGGAGTGGCCCAGGTACCGGTAGGTCTTGAGGTCCACAAAGGCGGGCTTCTGGTTCTCGCGGCACCAGTCCGCCAGCGGCTTGAACTCGTCGTAGAGGTCGACGACGTCGAAGCCGTCGATGACCTCGCCGCGGATGCCGTAGGCGTCGGCCTTCTTGGTCAGGTCGTCGGCCATCGTGGTGCCGCGGTGGATGGCGGTGCCCATCGAGTAGCCGTTGTTCTCGACGATGAAGATGACGGGCAGGTTCCAGAGGCCGGCGAGGTTCATGGCCTCGTGCAGCGCGCCCTGGTTGAGCGCCCCGTCGCCCATGTAGCACAGCGCGATCTTCTTCTTGGCGGCCTGGCCGGGCTCGACGCCGGGGTTGGGCAGGGCCTTGCCCAGCACCTCCAGCTCGTACTTCGCGGCGAAGGCCAGGCCGACGCCCAGCGGGTTCTGGGCGGAGACGATGCCGTGGCCGCCGAAGAGCCAGTTGGGACGGTCGAACATGTGCATCGAGCCGCCCTTGCCCTTGGCGCAGCCGCCGATCTTGCCGTACATCTCGGCCATGCACGCCTCGGGGCTCATGCCGCGGGCGAGGGCGTGGCCGTGGTCGCGATAGGCGGTGACGACGGGGTCGTCGTGATTGACGGCGTTGAGGGTGCCGACGACGACAGCCTCCTGCCCGATGTAGAGGTGGCAGAAGCCGCCGATCTTGGCCTGCTGGTACGCCTGGGCGGTGCGGTTCTCGAACTCGCGGATCAGGTACATGTCCCGGAGCCACTTGATGAAGGTGGCCGGGGGGAGAGCATCGCTGGGTCGCCGGGCCGGCTTACCGGAGTCGGTCTTGGGGACGGGGGGCCGGGCGGTCACGTTGGACATAGGGGGGTATACCTCTAGATGTGGTCAAAGCTGGATAGTAGGGATTCGACGCGAGTGGGGCGAGCGGACGCAGGATGCACCCGTTTGGGCGGAGGATTCCAGGTGGCGGGGCGGTGAGGGGCCATCGGGCGGCGGCTTGGCGAGCGAGTCCATCGCGGGGTCTTCAACCGACGCGTCCCGACAGGTTCTCCGCACGTGGCGGAGCGTGGGCGACGAGGAGCCGATCCGACGCGAATTGCCTGTTCCACGCCTATCGATTACCCCAAACAAGGTCGGTCTGCGGGGGCGTCGGGCTTCGCGCAGATCATGATGGATTCTACGATTGGCTTTCAGCCTATCCGGCCGATAATCTGACGCCCGTTCTTTTCGGGAGGTCAGAAACAGGCGGGGATTTGGAGGCTCGCGCCGGACATCGGCCAGGGTCGGACGGATCGGCCGCCCCGTACGGTGCGGGACCAATCATCTGCCGCCGGAGATGGCTGTGAGTGTGCTGAAAAGGGCCGAACCTGTGCTGCTTGATCGTTTTCTTGGGCTCTTCAGCGTCGACATGGGGATCGACCTGGGGACGTGCAACACCCTGGTGTCCGTTCGGGGGCAGGGCATCGTGCTCAACGAGCCGTCCGTCGTCGCGGTGCGCAAGGGCACGAATCAGGTCCTGAAGAACGGTGAAGCGGTGGGCTGGGTCGCCAAGGAGATGCTCGGCAAGACGCCGGGCTCGATCACCGCGGTGCGACCCCTCAAGGACGGTGTGATCTCCGACTTTGAGATCACCGAGGCGATGCTCAGCTACTTCATCCGCAAGGTGAACGGCAAGAGCAAGATCTTCGGGCCGCGGGTGGTCATCAGCGTGCCCAGCGGCATCACCGCGGTGGAGAAGCGGGCGGTGTTCGACTCCGCCGAGCGGGCCGGGGCGCGCCGGACGTACCTGATCGAGGAGCCCATGGCCGCGGCGATCGGGGCGGGGCTGCCCTTCGCCGAGGCCACGGCCTCGATGATCGTGGACATCGGCGGCGGCACCACCGAGGTCGCCATCATGTCCCTGGCCGACATCGCCACCTGCGAGAGCGTGCGCGTCGCGGGCGACGACATGGACGAGGCGATCATCAACCACATGAAGCGCACGTACAACATGATGATCGGCGAGCAGACCGCCGAGCGCATCAAGATCGAGATCGGCTCCGCGTCGCCCGTGGAGCCCGAGACGACCATGGACGTGCGCGGGCGCGACATGATCAGCGGCCTGCCCCGTAAGACGACCGTCACCAGCGAGGAGATCCGCGAGGCCCTGATGGAGCCCGTGACGGCCATCTGTGAGGCGGTCACCCGCACGCTGGAGCGCGCCGAGCCCGAGCTGGCGGCGGACCTGGTCGAGAACGGCATCTGCATGGCCGGCGGCGGCTCGCTGCTGCGCGGCCTGACGAACATGGTGCAGAAGGCCACCGGGCTGGAGACGCGCCTGGCGGAGGATCCGCTCACGTGCGTGGCCCGCGGCACGTGCATCTACCTCGAACACCTCGAGGAGTGGAAGAGCACGCTGGAGGACGACCTCCAGGCGTAAGGCGGAGCCGACGTGATCCCCCCCGCAAACGCACGCAAGCTTCTGCCGTTCACGTTCGTGGCGCTGACGCTGCTGGCGTTCACCCCTGTGCGGTGGGTTTCCTGGCTCTCGAGCTTCTCTCGCCTCACTCAGACCCTCGTCGCCCCCATCAGCCACCCGCTGGCGATGGTCTCGCGCTGGCTGGACCCTTCCGGCCCGCGCCGGGATGAGTCCGAAGAGCTGCGGCTGCTGCGCGACGAGGTGGAGGTCGCCAAGGTGCAGCTCCTCCAGGCGCTGGACGAGAACGACCGCCTGCGGCTGATGATTCAGGAGCTGCAGCGCGGGCGGGCGCTGGACCCGGAGCTGCAGGTGCAGCAGATCATCGTGCCGGTGATCGGCAGTTCCGGCGATCTGGCCGATCCGCTGCTGGTGGTGCGGGCGGGCCGCAACCAGGGCGTGGACACCCACAGCATCGCGATGGCCTACGGCCTGCAACTGCTCGGACGGGTGGTGAGTGCCGGCGACCGCACCGCGACCGTGGCGCCGATCACAAGCAAGGCGGCGGGCGGCCTCACCGCGGTCATCATGCTGGACCCCAACAACCCCGCGACGGGACTGGCCTGCACGCTCACGCCCACCGGCGACGGCACGCTGGCGGGGGACGTGGAGGACCGTCGCGACCCCGAGAGCGGCGCAGTGATCGAGCCGAAGGTGGGGGATGAGGTGCGGCTGCGCGACCCGGCGCACTGGCCCCGGACAGCGCAGATGCTGCTGGTGGGCAAGGTGGAGTCGGTGGAGCCGAGCCCGAAGCAGCCGCTGCGGAAGATCGTGACGGTTCGGCCGACGGTAAAGAACCTGGAGCGGGTGAGCGAAGTCGTGCTGCGCATCCTGCCCGACGGGCCCGGCGAGGCGAAGGGGGGCGGGTGAACTGGCTCGTCTTCCTGGTCCTGATGTGGGTCTTCCTCGGGCTGGAGCAGGGGCTGAGGGACGGCCTGGCGCTGGGCAGCCTCGGCATGGCCCCGAGCTTTGTGTTCGTGCTGCTGACCTTCGTGGGGATGGCCGCGCCGCGGACGACGGTGTTGTGGTGTGCCGCGGTGGTGGGCGTGGCGATGGACCTGCTCTTTCAGCTCCCGATGCGCGAGGGGACGGGCACGGTGACGATTCTGGGGCCGCACGCCCTCGCGTATGGGTTGGCGAGCCAGCTCGTGCTCGCGCTGCGTGGGGTGATGATGCGCCGCAACCCCTTCACCCTGGGGTTTCTGGCCTGGGTCGGCTCGATGGTGGCGTTCCTGGTGCTGGACGCGATCTTCACGCTGCGGCACGCCTTCGGCGCGCCCATCGCCTGGGAAGCGAAGCGGCAACTCGTCGCGGGTCTGGGCAGCGCGGTGTACACGGGGCTGGTGGGCATTCCCATGGCGCTGCTGCTCTTCCCACTGGCGCACATGCTGGGCCTGCCCGATCAGAAGGCTCGCTGGGGCAGCTCCACACGCCGCTAAGAACCCGCAACCGGCAAAGGAAGTGCGCGTGGGCGCGATCATCTTCGACTTCGACGGCGTGATCGTGGACAGCGAGCCGGTCCACGCCGCGGCGTTGAGAGAGTGCCTGCGGGCCGAAGGGCTGGAGTTGACGGACGAGGAGTACGCAAGCCGGTACCTCGGCCTGTGCGACCGGGACATCATCGAGGGCGTCTATCGAAGCGCGGGGCGGCGTCTGGGGGCGGGCGACCTTGCTTCGCTCATGGCCCGCAAGCGCATTCTGATCGAGGAAGCTATCGCGCAGGGGGCGTGCGTGCCTTACGAGGCGAGCGGGGCGCTGCTGCGTGAGGCGGCCCGCGTCGGTCCCGCGGCGATCTGCTCGGGGGCGATGCGGCACGAGATCGATGCCGTGTTGCGGCGGCTTGGGCTGGAAGGGGTCGTGCAGGTCATCACCAGCGCGGAGGAGACCGCGAAGAGCAAGCCCGATCCGGCCCCGTACCTGCTCACCGTGGAGCGGTTGGGAGTGCCCGCGCGCGCGTGCGTCGCGATTGAGGACACGGCGCATGGCATCTCCAGCGCCAAAGTCGCGGGATTGGCCGCGGTGGGGGTGTGCCACTCCATGCGGCGGGAGGAATTGGAGGCCGCTGGGGCGGACCTGGTGGCGGCTTCCACGGCGGACCTGACGGTGCAGGGGCTGCTGGCGCTGATCGAAGCGCGGACCCCGTAGACTGGGGGCATGGTTGCAGTCCATGTCTTCGACGAACCCATCCCGCAGCTTGCGCCCCTGACCGACCTGCGGGCGAGCTTCGACGTGCGGACCGGAGCGCTCACCACGCTCGAGCGGTTGACGCGGGCGCTGCGGGTTCACGTCGCTTCGCTTCAGGTGCCGGCACGTCTCGCGGCGGTCACGGCCAAGCGCCACTCGCTGCCGGTGAATGTGCCGCTGCCGACCGATCGCCCGGTGCTGCTCATCAACGGCCGGAGCGTGCTCCCGCCGCTGGCGGCGCTGGACCTGACGCCGGGCGAAGGGCTCGTCGAGGAGGGCACAGGGCACGTGATCGCCGCGTGTCTGAACGGGAGCGAGGCACAGCAGTTCCTTGCGACGTACAGCGCGCCGACGCTGCGTGCGAAGACCGTGCCGGGGCCCGCGCTGCTCGCGCGGCCGTGGCATGTGCGCCGCTTCCGTGATCAGGCGCTGGCGATGGACCTGCAACTGCTGGCCGAGAGCCAGCCCCACACGCTCACGAGCACACAGCAGCCCGACCCCGGTCGGCGGTACGAACCCGCGCCCGGGACGCTCTACCTGGGGGGAGACGCGGTGATCGCGCCCAGCGCCCGCGTCTATCCGGGCGTGGTGCTCGACAGCGAGCAGGGCGCCATCCACATCGCCGAGCACGCGGTGGTGCGGCCCGGAGCGGTGCTGATCGGGCCGTGCTACGTCGGTCCTCATTCGACGGTGCTGGAGCGTGCGACGATCCGGCAGGGAACGGCGATCGGGCCCTGGTGCAAGGTCAACGGTGAAGTGGGAGGAACGATCTTCCAGGGCTATGCCAACAAGGCGCATGACGGGTACGTCGGCGATGCGTATGTGGGCGAATGGGTGAATCTCGGCGCGGGCACGACCACGTCGAATCTGCTCAACACCTACGGCGAGGTGATCGCGCGGGCCACGCCCAACAGCTCCAACGAGCGCACGGGCGAGACGTTCCTCGGGCCGGTGATCGGCGATCACGTCAAGACCGCGATCTGCACGCGCGTCATGACCGGTTCGGTGCTGCACACCGGCTCGATGTTCGCGACCACGGCGCCCGTGAGCGGCTGCGTCCCCGCCTTCACGTGGGCGACCGACGAGGGGCTGCGGACCTATCGCCTGGAGAAGTTTCTGGAGGTGGCGCGTGCCGCGATGGCGAGGCGGAAGGTTGAGCCCTCGGAGGCGTACATCGCCACGATCACGGCGCTCCACGAGGCAACACGCTCCCGCTGAGCAGGTATCCTGCCCCTCATGGCACGCAGGCCGGCAAGCGCTTCCAAGCCGCGTGCTCGCAAGAGCACTCCTGAGACTGCGGCGGACGCGAAGGATTGCCCGCCCGCGTGCAGCGAGAGCTGCCGCCGTTGAAGTGAACGCGCGTTCACGCCGCGTTTGCGTTGTGGAAGTGCCGGCGCTCACCGGCACAGCGCTTTTGCGCCTTTCTCATCCCGCCATGTGAAGACGCGGTGCACGTTGAGGTGACACCACCACGCCCCAGGGGACGGCCCCCGTGCGGGCGGACACACGCCCGCCGTTCAAAGGATCAAACACATGCTCGGGAACACAACACTGTTGGAAGCTCGTCGAGTCGGTCTGCCCCTGCTGCTGGTCATGCTCGCCGGGGCCGCCGGCTGCCGCTCGCAGGATAACGCCTACGCCGACCAGGACACCGACGACTCGCTCCTGCGGTCGCGCCCGGTGCTGACGGCCGACGCACGCGGCCGCACGACGATGACCCAGCAGACCAGGGCGGTCACGGAGGATCGGAGCCGCACCAGGACCACGGATCAGCGCACGCAGACCGCGGGCATGCAGACGACCTCCGCCGCGTTCCCCACGGGCGACCGCGACAGCAGCGTGCTGCTGGTGGAGCGGATCTCGCCCTCCGAGGTCGTCGTCGGCGCGCCCTTCACCTACCGCTACCGCGTGACCAACATCAGCGACCTCACGCTCACGGACGTCTTCGTCGCGGAGACGCACTCGGAGGGGCTGGAGGTCACCGCGGCCAGCGTGCGCCCGATCGAAGGGCTGCCGAACCAGTGGCAGTTCTTCAACCGCGGCGAGGCGGTGCAGGGCTTCGGGATGGACAACCCCGAGTTCACGTCCGGCCTCCAGGGGCGGAGCTGGCCCCTCGGCACGCTCCAGCCGGGTGAGTCGGAGGTGATTCAGATCGAGGCGCGGGCGGACCGTGCCGGCGCGGTGAACAGCTGCGTGATCGCGGGCTTTACGCCCGAGTTCTGCACGACAATGAACGTCGTCGCGCCCTCGCTGCGGATCACGATGACCGCACCGAACCAGGCGCTGATCTGCGAGGAGATTCCGCTGCGCTTCCAGGTGACGAATACCGGGACGGGCACGGCGCGGGACGTCCGCGTTCGCGTGCCGCTCGAAGGCGGGCTGCGCACGACCGACGCCCAGGGCACGGTGGAGACAAGCATCGGCGACATCGGCCCCGGCGAGACGCGAGAGGTCACGCTGCGCACACGGGCCGACCGGCCCGGCAGCTTCTCCGCCCGCGCCGAGGCCGTCGCGGCCAGCGGCATGAGCGCCGAGACTGAGCCGGCCTCCTTCACCGTCGTTCAGCCCGAACTGCGGGTGACGATCGACGCGCCGGAGACGCAGTACCTGGGTCGCGACGTGCCCACCCGTGTGACGGTGACGAACACCAGCGACGTCGTCGCGCCGGACGTGCGCGTCGTCGCGGATCTCTCCGGCGGCGCGAACCTGACCGACGAGGCCGGCGGCAGGAGCAACTCCTGGCAGATCGGCGACCTGCAGCCGGGTGAGAGCAAGAGCACGACGCTCTACATCAGCACCCGCCAGACCGGCGATGTACGCGGGCGCATCACCGCCACCGCGCGGTGCGTCGAGGCACGCAGCGACGAGTTCACGACAAGCTTTACCGGCATCCCCGCGCTGCTGATGGAAGTCGTGGACGACAACGACCCCGTCCCCGTGGGCCAGGAGACGGTCTACACGATCCGCATCACCAATCAGGGCTCCGGCGAGGCCACCAACGTCCGCATCACCACCGTCCTGCCGCCGGAGCTTGAGTTCATCGAAGTCCGCGGCGGGGCCAACGTCCGCGAGCCCGCTGCCGGTCAGCCGGGCGGTGCGAAGCGGCTCGAGTTCGCCCCGTTGGCTCGCTTGGCACCCAAGGCGTCCGCTGAGTGGAAGGTGCGCGTCCGGGCCGTCGGCGCGGGCGACGTGCGCTTCGGCGCGAGCATGACGGCGGATCAGCTCAACAGCCCCGTCGAGGAGACCGAATCCACGAACCTCTACCGCTGACCCGCGGCGGGGGCACATCGGACCGCATCACAGGGCCGTCGCCCGGCAGGCTGGGCGGCGGCCCTGTGTTTCTCAGAGAGCGCGGTCGGCGCATGAAAAAAGCTCCCTGAACAAGGGAGCCGGAAACGTGCCCGACAGGAGTTGAACCTGTAACCTCTGCCTTCGGAGGGCAGCGCTCTATCCAATTGAGCTACGGGCACAAAGCCCGGCATCGGCCGGGCGGGTGATGCTACGATCGGACCTACCGCTCGGCAAACCGGGCCGACGAATCTTCCAGCCTTGTCACCCGAGCCCCCCGCAACCCTTGAGACCGTGCAATCCGCCGCGTCCGGCAGGCCGACGCCCCTGCCCGCGGTATTCCTTTTTACGTTCCTCAACAGCATCGGCACCGGCGTGGTGACGAACGGGATCGTCTACCTCACCAAGCACGGCTACGGCTTCTCCGACATCCTCAACTACTGGCTGGCGGTGCTGATGGGCGTGACATACGTCGTTGGGGCGCTGGGGGCCCAGCCGATGCTGGAGTGGGTGCGCCGGGCGTGGCCAGGCGCGACCAGCCGCGGCATCCTGGGCGTGATGATGGCCCTGGCGGCCTTGCTCTGCGCCGTGCCGCAGACGGCGCTGTGGCTGATGGAGGGCGAGGCCAAGGCGACGTGGCCGGTGTGGCTGGTGGTGGCGGTGTACAGCCCGCTGACGGGCGTGCTCTGGCCGATGGTCGAGAGCTACGTCAGCGGCGGGCGGTCCGGCGCGGGGCTGCGGCGGGTAGTGGGGCGGTGGAACATCACCTGGTCTTCAGCGGTCGTCGCCTCGTACTTCGGCATCGCTCCATTCGTGGAGCGTGCGCCCGCCGCGACGATGATGGTTCTGGGCGGGGTCCATCTGTTCTGCTGCGGGCTGCTCACGAAGTTCTCCAGCGAGCCCGCGCCGCACGACCCCGACGAGCATGAGCCTCACCCGCCCGTGTACAACCGCCTGCTGGTGGCGTTCCGGCTGCTGCTGCCGATGTCCTACGTCGTCAGCAGTGCGCTGGGGCCGTACCTGCCCAGCGTCATGACGCGGATGAAGGTGAACGAAGAGCTGCAGACGATCATCGCCTCGGCGTGGCTGGCCTCGCGCGTGGGCGTGTTCTTCGTGCTGGACCGCTGGCACGCGTGGCACGGCCGCTGGTTCCCGGCGGTGGCGGGGGGGCTGCTGCTGGTCGGCGGTTTCGGTGTGACGGTTTTCGCCGATCGCGCGCCTTCGCAGGCGGGCTTTCTTGCGGTGCTCGTAGCTGGTCTGACGCTCTTCGGCGTGGGGATGTCCGTGGTTTACTCGGGTGCGATCTACTACGCCATGGAGGTGGGCCAGGCGGAGGTTCAGGCTGGGGGCAAGCACGAGGCCCTGATCGGGATGGGCTACACGGTGGGGCCGATGGTCCTGCTCGGCGCGAGCATGGGTGTGGAGCGGGGTTGGATCGAACGTAGTGCCTTTGAGCCCGCGGTGCTGGGATTTGTGGGGGTAGTTGCCGCGGGAGTGGCGGGAACGGTGATCTACCGCGTCCTGAGGGATGTGAAGGCGACATCAAACCAGGCGTAGCAAGACCCCACCGAACCCTTGGCGCGAACCATGCAGCTTGTGTGGTCCTATATCATGGAGGCGACCCCCGTCCCCGGGCCGGGGCTGCACCTCCGCCCCCGCCTACGCCGATGCATGGCCCCGACAGCCTCACTTTCTGGAGCCCTTATGCAGATTTTCCGCCGTGCCGCGGTCCTCACCACCGCCCTGATGGTTGGCTTTGCTCCCCTTCCTCTGACGGCGCAGGTGCAGGCCCCCGCGCAGCAACTGGCGGAAAACGCCGGGACGGTGGCGGTGGCGGACCTGACCGCCCTGTGGGACACCGCCCGGACGGGCGACCTCGTGAAGCTGGACAAGGCGCTCGGACGCCTGGAGAAGCCCGGCGCCGCGGCGGGGTCGATCTCCGACGCAGCGACGATGCTCTCCGAGCACATCGCCCAGCGGGAGCGCGACCGTGAGAAGCGCACCAACGAGGTCCGGGCCGACCTGGACAAGGCCCTGGAGACCCAGCCCGTCACCGACATCTCGCTGGGCAAGGCCTTGCGCGCGGCGATCGAGATTCAGCTTCTCTCGCTCGACAAGGAAGCGGTTCTGCAGGAGGAGAAGGTCCGCAAGCTGATCAAGGACGCCGAGCGTGCCGCGCACGCCGCCGAGGCGCGGGGTGATGTGGTCTCCGCGGGCGAGCTCTTCGTGCTGCTCGACGCGCTGCTGGACGTGCAGGGGACGTACAAGCCCGACGTGCGGCGGATCATCCAGCGGCAGGAAATGCTGCGGATGTACGTGCCGCAGAAGCTGTACGAGCAGCGGGCGGCACGGGCCAAGGCGATGGGGACGGACGATGAGCTTCCCCCGTACAACCCCTTCGGCGACGACTACACCGTCAAGACCAAGGGCATCGACGAGGTGATGATCCTGCGTGCCGCGGCAAAGGTGCGCAGCCACGTCGAAGGCACGCCGATGAACACCGTGATCGCGGGCGGGCTGGAGGCGGTCCGCACGATGGTCACCACCCAGGACCTGCAGGCCGCGTTCCCGAAGATCGGCGAGGAGGCTCCGCGCCAGGCGATGCTGACCTTTGTGGAGGCGGAGCTCAACGCTCTGAAGGAACGCTCGCGCCGGCCCGGCGGCGGCCAGCTCGACCAGGTGCAGCTCGACAACCTGCTGGAGCGGCTGATCGCGGTGAACAGCACTTCGGTCAACATCCCCAAGTCGGCACTGCTGCACGAGTTCGGCAACGGGATGATGTCGAAGCTCGACGAGTTCTCCGGCATCATCTGGCCCGACGAGCTGCACCGCTTCATGAAGAACACCGAGGGCCGCTTCGTCGGCATCGGCGTGCAAATTGAGTACGACGAGCTGTTCAACATCCGCGTGGTGACGCCGCTTGAGGGCACGCCCGCGCAGAAGGCGGGCATCCACCCGCGGGACATCATCAAGGCCGTGAACGGCCAGCCCATGCTGGGCCTTTCGCTCGATCAGGCGGTGGAGGTGATCACCGGCCCCGAGGGCACCCAGGTGACCCTCACCCTGGAGCGGCCCATCGACGAGGAGCCCGAGGTCGGGCGAGACCTTGACGCAGACGACCCCGAGGCCGAGCGCAAGGCCGCCATCGCCCGCGCCAAGGCCCGCAAGACGGAGACCATCGAGGTCACCGTCACCCGCAGCGTGATCAACGTCGCCAGCGTCAAGGGCTGGAAGCGCAACGGTGCGCGTGAGGATTCCTGGGACTGGTTCATCGACAACGAGAACAAGATCGGCTACGTGCGGCTGCTTCAGTTCTCCGAGTCCACCGTCACCGAGCTTGACCGCGCCGTCGCGGAGATGAAGCGGCAGGGCCTTTCGGGGCTGATCCTCGACCTTCGCTACAACCCCGGCGGCCTGCTGGACCAGGCCGTGAAGGTGGCGCGCCGGTTCATCAAGGTGCCCAACGGGCCGATCGTGATGACGCAGGGCCCCGGCGGGATCATCGAGCAGCCGGAGCTGTCGCAGCCCAGCCGCGCGAGCCTCGCGAACACGCCGGTGGTGGTGCTCATCAACGAGAGCTCGGCGTCGGCCAGCGAGATCGTCGCGGGGGCCATCGCCACCTACGCCCGCAAGGGCCAGCTCGACGGCGTGATTCTGGGCGCCCGCAGCTACGGCAAGGGCAGTGTGCAGAACGTCTGGCCGCTCACGGCCAACGCCCGGATGAAGGTCACCACGGCGTACTACATGCTGCCGGACAAGACCATCATCCACCGTCGCCCCGGCGCGAAGAAGTGGGGGGTTGAGCCCGACCTGCGGGTGGAGATGCTGCCCAAGCAGACGGAGAAGGCCCTGAACATCCGCCGCAACGCAGACGTCCGCCCGATCAACGAGAAGGGCGAGATCGTCCAGCTCGCGGGCGGCACCCCCAACCCCGAGGATCTCATCACCAAGGGCATCGACCTGCAGCTTGAGACCGCGCTGGTGCTGCTGCGGGCCAAGGTCGTCGCCGACGCGGCGACCGCCAAGGGGCTGCCGCACGCCTCGATCACCAAGTAAGTGAAAAGGCCGCCGGGTCCTCGCGGTTCCCGGCGGCCGTAGCGGGATGGGGTCTTCGGTTCTACCGAAGACCCCTTGTCCTGGTTGCAGATCAGCGCCCCAAAGCCACAGACTTGTCGGAAGTCCCTTCCGCGGGCCCGTTTGCGGTGGGCTTGAGGGCCGGGGCACGCTGGATGTCCGCGGGGGTGATCTCGATCACCGTTGCGGGAGCGCGGGTGGGCTTGAGGTTGCTGCGCAGCTCGAGGGGCTTGCGGGAGTCGATCTCGAACTTGGCGCGGTCCTCGTAGTTGAGGGTGCTGGTGGCGGTGCCCAGAGCCTCCAGGCGGGCCTCCTGGCGGGCCCGGATGTCTGCGAAGCGGCTGGCGAGCTGGTCAAGGCTGTGAGCCTTGTACCGGCCCTGCTCGTCAAGCGTGCGCTGACGCTTCTCCATCATCTCGATGAGCCGCTCGTTGCGGGCGATGGAGTCCACCTGGCGGTCCATCTGCCACACCTGGGCCTGGAACTCGGCGTACTCGGTCTCAAGCTGGCTCAGCAGGTCGGTCAGACGCTGCTCCTGCTGCTCGAGGTAGCCCATGTCGCGGTCGATGTCCGCGGCACGGCTGACGTACGCCGCGTGAACCTGCTGGATGCGCGTGGCCTTGTTGTACGCCTCCTTCAGCGGGATGCTCTGGTTGTTGAAGACGACGCGGACGACGTGGCCGCCGTAGGCGGAATCGGAGTCGTACATCGCCTGGGCGGTCTGGGCCGCCTGCTCGCCGCGCTCGATCATCGCCTGGAGCGTGGTCAGGTCCTGCTCCGCCAGCTCGACCACGCGGGCCGAGACCTCGCGCTCACGGACGAGCTGCGCCTTTTGCTGCTGCAGCTCCGAGAGGTCGCGGCGGACCTCCGCGAGCCGCTCCGGGTACTCCGCCTCAAGCTTGCGCATCTGCGCCCGCAGGGCGACGGGGTCGGTGATGACCTTGTCCACCTGGCGGTTGATCGAGTTCTGCGTCTGGTCGAAGAGAGCTCCCAGGCGATCGGGGCCGACGATGATGGCCGCGGTGCCGCCCACCAGGGCGAGGATCACGGCGGAACGAACGACGGTCTTGGTGAATGCCATGACAGGACTCCAGCGGCTGCGCCACTCACCCGTCCCCGGGGACGCCCGCAGGGGCGGGGGTGGAATGCGGTCGATGCTGCGTTGTTGGGGATTCCGTCCGCCGTCTTTCACCCAGGCCGTCCGCGCAGGGGGAGCCCCGGCGCGGGCATGGCTTACGACGCCCTATAGGGGCGTCCTGCCAGCTGGGTCCGAAAAGGAAAAGGGCGGGTTATGGACGCAGAGCCGCGGGGTGGGCCGGTCCTTGGCTTACCGGTTCTCGATCAGCTCCCTGAACCGCTCCTGGGTGGTGATGACCTCGATGTGCCCGTCGGCGAAACCGACGATCACGCCGTGGCGCGGCCAGGTTTTGAACTCCTCGTGGAGCAGGACGGCGCGGGCGGGCTCCGGGATTTCCGTGATCCGCTTGGCGGGCCTGAGTATCTTCCACGTGCGCCCGCGCGGGTGCTTGAGCAGCTTGGGGTCGTCGATGAACTTTTCGAGCTCTTCGAGGCTGGCGGGCAGCGCGTCGTTATGGTCCACGGAGTAGACCTGAATGGCCTGCACGATCGCCCGGCCCTTCATGGCGATCTCCATCTGCTGGGCTTCCATACGACCCCGCGCCAGCGCCGGGGCCGAAGCGTTCACCAGCCGTTTGAACTGCGAGGCGTTGAGCTTCAGTTCCGCGCGGTCCTCGTTGGCGATCCACTTCAGCTCGCGCACCACTTCGTTGATGGTGGGATATTGCGAATCCTCCATCGCCTTGGCCATGAGCTGGTTGGCCAGCGCGGCAACCTGCTGCGCGGCGGTGTAGGTCGTGGTCTTGATGACGGCCCGAACCTCCGGCATGGGCGGCGCGGAGGCCGCGATGCACGCCCAGCTCACCTTCAAGTTCAGGTCCTTGGGGACCTCGATGCCCGTGGTCTGCTGGACGGCAGGTAAAACAGTCCCGAGGAAGAGCCTGTGGTTGTCGGTGGGGATGAGCACGAAGCGGGCGACGGGCTGGATTTCGTCCGCCGCGCTCAGAGCTTCCTTGAGCTGCGGTTCGCGCGGCGCGTCCAAGAGCGGCAGGCCGCGGAGTGGCTTGATCGTGACCAGCACGCCGTTGCGCTCAGTTACTTTGGTGCCGCTTTCGAGCTCCAGCGAGTCGAGCAGCTCGCTGAGCTTTGCCACGTTCGCGCCCTCGCGCAGCGGCACCACCAGCGCCTGGCTCGGGGCCAGCAATATCCAACCTTCCCCGCCGCCGGCGTTCTTATAGTCGGCGAGCCACTGCTCCACGACTTCCTTGAACTGCAGAACCTCGTCCCGTGCTTCGAGCAGGTCTTCGCGGTTGGCCCGAGGGTGGGGCTCGGCCCGGTTGAGGGAGTGGGCGAACTGCTGCAGCACCGTGCCCAGGTCGAGGCTGTTCACGTCCAGCACCGCCACGCCGAACACACGGTCGTCGATCCACCGGGCAAGATCCTGAACGATCTGCGTCGGATCAGCGCTGGGAAGCGGAGTCTGAACCTCACGTTCCTGCGCCGGCACGGGCAGCGTCAGACAGGTGAGCGAAAGAGCGGCAGCGGCGAGTGCACGGTATCGCATAAACCCCCCTCACGAGTACGGGTGCGTTGGATCAACGGGTGGTCACTTCTTCTACAGGCCGGGCGCCCGCCGGTTGCGGGGCCGGCGTGGCCTCCGCCTGAGGCTGATTCCCGCCCAGGAACCGCTGCGGGTCGCCGTTGCTGGCCTCAGCCCGCGGCACGAGCGTCGGGGCGCAGGCCAGCCGGTACGCCACGATCGCCGAGTTTGTCGCCGACTGTTGCAGGTACACGGGGATCGCCAGGTCCAGTTTGTCGTGCTGGGTGTGCCAGCCGTACGGATAATCCGCCCGCCCGACCTCCGCCCAGTAGAAGCCGGGCACGCCGACCGCGTTGAAGGAGGCGTGGTCGCTGCTGCCGTGGGAGGCGATGCGCGGCCCTGAGTTCTTGATGTCCACGTTCAAGTACCTGTTGTCTACGGGGCAGAAGAACTGGTTGTTCGTGGGCGCGGTCGCCGCGGCGAGGATCTCCACCTGGTTCTCGGCGACGCTCAGGCCGCCCTGGTAGTTGGTCCCGCCGTCGTCCACGAAGACGCACGAGGTCTTTTCCAGCTCCGAGGCGTGCTCCTTGACGTACGCCTTGCTGCCCAGCAGGCCCTGCTCCTCGCCGGTCCAGTGGATGAACCGGATCGTGCGATAGGGCTTCGCGCCCGCGGCCATGAGCAGGCGGGCGGCCTCGAGCGTGACGGCGGTGCCGGTCCCGTTGTCGGTCGTGCCCTGGCTGCCGGGGCCGTTCCACGAGTCCAGGTGCGCCGAGACAATGACGACTTCATCCGGCCAGAGGCTGCCGCGGATTTCGGCGATGGTGTTGTACACCGGCACGGGGCCGGGGATGAAGCGGTGCTGAAGATCGAACTCGACCTCGACGGGCTCGCCGTCGGCCAGGCGCGAGTTGAGCGCGTCGTAGTCGCTGCCGCGGATGACGACGTGAACGTCCTTGGGCAGCGTGTCGATGGTCTTGTCGCGCCATCCGGGGACGGCGCCGGTCCACACGCGCTCATCCCGGCTGGTGGAGATGTACCCGGCGACGTCGACCAGGGCGACCCGCTCGGGGATGGTGAGCTTCTCGACTTCCCCCTTGGCCGCTTTCTCGCGCGCTGTCTCGCGCATGCGGTACGCCCCGCCGACGCGGTCGCGGATGCCGCGCTGGCCGGACGCGGGCGGAGCCTCGAGCAGCACCCATGCGCCCTTGAGCTTGTCCTTGACGGCTTCGAACTCTGCTTCGGTCTTGGGCATCTTCACCACAGGTGCGCGTACCGGGCCGTTCGTGCCGGGCGTCCACGCGAGCGTGGTGAACTCAAACTCGCGCAGCTCGATGTACTCCACCTTGGGCGGCTCGGCCTGCGCGGCATCGGGGCTGCTCCCCGCCCGCTGGCGGGGGAGGCGCTGGGCGCGCTGGACATAGAGCTTGCCTTTGGAGGGGCCGCGGTCGAAACCGACGCCGATCGTGCCCCATTGTTCGAGGTGGGGGTTGTCGAGTCCCCACTCCTGGTACTTCTTCAGGCACCAGTTGTTGGCTTCGAGGGCCGCGCTGGAGCCCGTCAAGCGAGCGCCGATGTTCAGCGAGAGGTGGGACAGGTGCTCCATGACCCGGTTGTTGGTCTTGCCCTCGTGGAGGATGCGGCGCACGACCTCGTCGTCGCCCATCGGGATGGGTGGGGCGGGGACCTCTTTGCCGTCGATGATGGCCACCCATCCCGCGGACGCTTCGCGTTGCGGCGAGGAAGCGTCGCCCATCGCGGCGGCCGATGCGCCGGAGGAAGCGTCGGCGGATTCAGCCGCGGGCCTGGTGGCGCAGGACCCCGCGAGCAGAGCCAGGAAGAGGGCGGAGCAGAGCGGGAAGCGGGTAGTGATCATGGTGACTCCGTGGTTGATCGGCAGTCTACCAACCCCCCCGGGATCGGCGCGGAGGCTTTGCCTTGTCGGAGCGGCCCGGGGCGGGGTACGCGGCTAAACTTCCCCCCCGCTCGAAGCGGGGCGCCGCAGAGATTGACCCCTGTCCAGGGCGGCTGCAAGAGAGAAGGACCGCCGGAGATTGTCATGGCCACCGCTACCCAGGAACGTCAGAACATTGTCAAGCTGTCGGACGCAGGTCCGAGCTGCAAGAAACTGTCCATCGAAATCCCCGCAGAGACGGTGAGCGAGAAGCTTCGGGACTCCCTGGACACGCTGGCGGTGGAGGCGGAGCTTCCGGGCTTCCGCAAGGGGCGCGTGCCCCGCTGGCTCGTCGAGAAGCGCTTCGGCGCGGCCCTCCGCAAGGAGGCCAAGAGCGAGTTGGTGACCAGCGCCTTCAGCAAGGCGGTCGAGGACCTGAAGCTGAAGGTGATCGGCCAGCCCGGCGGCGGCAACCTTGATTCGGTCGAGGTGGAGGACGGCAAGCCCTTCGCCTTCGAGGTCGAGGTCGAGGTGCTGCCGGAGTTCGACCTGCCCAAGCTCGAGGGGATCGAGGTCAAGAAGCCCATCCTCGAAGTCACCGACGAGATGGTGGACGAGGAGATCAACAAGCTGCGGATCAACGAGGGCAGCCTCGAGAGCCGCGAGGTCGCCGAGCCGGGCGATTACGTGACCGGTCACGCCATCATGACGGGGGCGGACGGCACGGAGTTCTACAACCTGAAGGGCGCCGTCATCCAGGTTCCCCCGCCCGAGAAGAAGGGCAAGGGCATGATCCTCGGGATCATGGTGGAGGACTTCGCCAAGCAGCTCGGCACGCTCAAGCCGGGCGACACGGCGACCATCAAGACCAAGGGCCCCGAGCAGCACGAGGTTGAGAAGATCCGCAACGCGGACCTCACCATCACCTTCACCGCCGACCGCGTCGATCGGATCATCCCCGCACCGCTGGAGAACATCGTCAACGCCTTCGGCCTGCCCGACGAGGCGGCGCTCAAGGAGTTCGTCAAGACCCGCATGGGTCAGCGCGTGCAGGTGCAGCAGCAGACCGCGATGCACCAGCAGCTCGCCAAGTACCTGATCGACAACACCAAGATCGAGCTGCCCCAGAAGATGACCGCCCAGCAGGCCGCCCGCACGCTGGAGCGCCGTCGTCTGGAGTTGATGTACCGCGGCGTCGAGGCCGCCAAGATCGAGGAGCACATGGCCGAGCTGCGCCAGGCCAGCAACAAGGCCGCGGCTCGCGACCTCGCCCTCTTCTTCATCCTGCACAAGGCCGCGGAGGAGCTGAAGGTCCGCGTGGACGATGCGGAGATCAACACCCGCATCGCGCAGATGGCCTTCCAGCGCAACGTTCGGCCCGAGCAGCTCCGTCAGGAGCTGATCCGCACGAATCAGGTGGGCGGCATCTACCAGCAGATCCGCGATCACAAGACTCTGGACGCCATCCTCGCCAAGGCCACCGTCACCGAAGTCTCCCCCGAGGAGTACAACAAGATGGTGAAGGAGGCGGAGGCGAAGGTGTAAGACGCTCAAGCACCGATGCAGTGATGCATCGATGCAGCGGATTCAGACTTCCGAAGAGGGCGGCCCGCAAGGGTCGCCCTTTTTTACTTCAGGCAGTTCCTCGCCCAGATCGACAGCACCAGCAGCATGTAGAGCCGCTGGCTGTGATCGCGTGTACGGCTCATGTGCTCGTCAAGCATCTGCCGGACGTAGGCGCGGTTGAGCTCGACCCCGACGCCGGGCCACGGCTCCGCCGCGTTCAGATGATCCAGCA
Organism: uncultured Phycisphaerales bacterium; assembly: GCA_937974035.1. Classification (GTDB taxonomy): domain Bacteria; phylum Planctomycetota; class Phycisphaerae; order Phycisphaerales; family UBA1924; genus JAEYTB01. The sequence goes on along the minus strand of CALJIV010000044.1, from coordinate 24,961 downwards.
GCAGTTGCCGCATCCCGCCGTAGTCGGTGCGGAACCATTCGCCGATTGGGATGGCAAAGCCCTGCTTGGGCCGGTCCACGATCGTCGCGGGAAGGTGTCGGCGGGCGATTGTCCGTAGGAGGCCCTTGCGCTGGCCGTCGGGCATCGCCAGCTCCAGCGGAATGATGCGTGCGGCCCGGATGACGTTCGGGTCGAGGAACGGCGCTCTTGTTTCCACAGGCACGGCCATCGACGCTGTATCGACCTTGCGGAGCATGTCGGAGTGCAGGTGCTCGTGCAGGTCTTCCATGTGCGCACTCTCCGCGCCAAAAAGGTTCCGGCCCCAGCCCATCCGATTCGCGGCGTCTCCGAGCAGCAGACGCAACTCCGGGTGCTGAAAAATCGCCAGCAGGCTGGTGTAAGAGTCGATCTGCGCGGCGGTGATGAAGCGGGCGAGCTTGTCGCCCAGGCCCTTTGGATTTCGGCGCGAAAGCAGCCCGACGGGGAACAGTCGGAGGAGCTGATCGCCCGCGAAGCTGCGGAGCGTCCTCATGTGCTCCGCGGCACGATGACGCTCATACCCGTAAAACAGCTCGTCGCCGCCGTCGCCGGTGAGCAGCACCTTGGCGTGGGAGCCCGCCGCCCGGCACGCCCAGTACGTAGGCAGAAGCGAACTGTCGCCGAAGGGCAAGCCCAGTTGCGTGATGAGCGAGACGAGGTCCGACGCGGGATCGACCCCCGCGTCGATGGTGGCGTGCGAAGTGCCCAGGTGCCGCGCCGCGGCCTCGGCGTGGCGAGATTCGTCGTAACGATCATCGGGCATGCGGACGCACAGCGTGGAGAGCTCGCCCCTCGCTCGCTTGGCGTAATGGGCGATCAGCGAGGAATCCACGCCGCCGGACAGCAGGCAGCAGATCGGCACGTCCGCATCGAGGCGCTGCGCCACCGACGCCGCCAGCAGTCCGTCAATGTGGTCTTCAAGCGTGCCTTTGGGCGTGAGCAGTTCGCCAGCCTTCGGCAGCACGCTGCCTTCGATCATGTCCACACCCAGGGACTCGGCAACCCCCGGCCCGCGGCACTCCACCGTTCCATACGTGATGAGCTCGATGCCCTCGAACGGCGTCATCTGCGGCGCGTGGCCCAGCGCGATCCATCGCACCAGCGCGTCCGCCGTGCTGTGTGTGGGTAAGGGTTTGAGCACCGGCGCCAGCGCCCGCAGCGCTCCCGGCACGCTCGCGAAGCCCTCCGCGACCTCGCCCGTCATGGCGTAGAGCGGCTTTTCGCCCGGCGCGGTGCGGTGCAGGACGAGCCCGGTCAGGTTGCGGTCCCAGATGGCGAGGGCGCCCATCGCGATGATGCGGTCGAAGAGCCGCGTGCCCCATTCACGCCAGCCGTGGATGAGGACTTCGGTATCGCTGTGGTCGGTGGTGAAGCGGTGGCCCTTGGCTTCCAGCTCCAGCCGCAGTTCCCGGTGGTTGTAGATGCAGCCGTTGAACACGACCGCGACGAGCCCTTCGGACTCATTGCGCCCTCGCTCGCTCACCATCGGCTGCGCCCCGCACGCGGGGTCGATGATCGCCAGCCGCCGGTGGACAAAGGCGACATCGACCACGCTGCCGTCCGGGCGGGTGGCGCGGTCGCGGAAACGGCCGTAGCCGTCGGGGCCTCGGTGCTGGATGGCCCGGTCGATCGTGTCGAGCCAGGTGTCCGGGATGGACTCGTGGGGCGGCGGCGGGGTGGTCCCCGGGGGCCAGACTCTCAGGATGCCGCCGATGCCGCACACGCGGGGAGACTACCTCAGGAGGCCGTGCGCTCGCGCTGCGGGGGCGGCGGGGCGGGTCGCTCCAGCGGAAGCGGTGGGGGAACCTGGGCCGTCGCGGCGGCTTTGATCCGCTTGAGCGCCTTTTCCTCCTGCCGCAGCATCCACATGGTGTGGACGGCCCGCGTCGCGGCGATGCCGGTGATGAAGCCGACCGCCGTGGAGGTCTCCAGGCTCACCCCCCTGTGCAGCAGGGTGTTCTGGAGGCCCAGGGCGATGATGTAGAGCAGGGGGCTGAGCACCGCCCGCTCGAACTGCACGAGGGTGGCGTCGCGGACAAAGGAAAGATCGGCGTAGGCGGTGCTGGTCTGGGGCCTGCCTCCGCGCCGGGGCATGTGGTTCGCCACCCAGTGCAGGCCGTAGTACACGGCGACGTCGGCGACCAGGTCCACGAGGAAGGTCATCCCCGAGATGACCAGCTTGTGGCCGTGGAGTTGATACGTCTTCCCGAACAGCTCAAAGGAAAAGTCCGGGGCGATGCCCTGCAGCTTCTCGATAAAACCCCACCACTCGGCGAGCTTCATCACGCCGACGGTGATGATCAATGCGAAGATGCCCGCGGCCACAACGTTGACGTTCACGTTGATGATCCGGCGGTTATAGAGCGAGGCCACCCAACTCATGAGGATCGAATGCTAGCGTCCATTTAGCGGCTTGCCGGGACGGAAGGGTGGGATGGATCACCCACTCCCGCGAGCCGGGCGCGGGCGACCTCCACCGCTTCCGGGTTGATATCGAAGCCTACGCCGCGTCGCCCCAGCTTTGCCGCGGCAACGAGCATCGTTCCGCTGCCGCAGCAGGGGTCCAGCACGCACCCTCCGGGGGGGGAGCACGCCCGGATCAACAGCTCGAGCAGGGCGAGGGGCTTCTGGGTCGGATACCCCGTCCGCTCGCGGGCCATGTTGTTGATGCTGGGGATGTCGAGCACGTCGTCCACGGAGGGGACGCGGAGCACGTCGGTGGACTTCTTCATCTGCCCCGCCATGCGGGCGCTGGTGGCCGGGACCATCGGCGGGTCGAAGTAGTAGAGGGCCGGGTCCAGACAGTAAAAGAGAATGTCGTCGTGCTTGCGCGCAAATCGGCGGGGGGAAGAGCCGCCCAGGCCGTAGTGCCAGATCAGGTGGTTGACGAAGCGATCCTCGCCCAGCAGCTCGTCGAGCAGCAGCCGGACATGGTGGCAGGCGCGGAAGTCAACGTGCAGCAGGAGGCACGCGCTGGGCTTGAGAGCCGGGAGCGTGGCGGTGAGCCGCTCCCGAAGCCAGGCGATGTATTCGCGGGTGGTGGGCCATGAGTCCGGGTATGACCCCGCGCGGTCCTTCTGCTCCGTGCCCGTGTTGAAGGGCGGATCGGCGTAGAGCAGATCGACGGACCGCGGCTCAAGCGTCTTCACGCCTTCGAGCCAGTCTGTTTGCAGGACCGTTGTCACGCCTACTTGATCCCCACTTCGCGGATCGCCTCGATGCAGTTCTGGATGTGCTGCTCCTCCGTCACGTTCGCGAGCGGGCCCAGCTCCGCCACGCCCAGGGCGATGTCCTCGCGTGAGACCGCCGCGGCGAAGGCCTTGTCCTTGAGCTTCTTCTTCACGCTCTTCGGTTCGAGGGAGTCGAGCCCATCGGGGCGGACCTTGGCGCAGGCGACGATGAACCCTGCCAGCTCGTCACAGGCGAACAGGGCCTTGTCCATGGGCGTCGTGCGGGTGTAGCCGGTGCGCTCCGAGGCGTGGCCGCGGATGGCATTGAGGATCGCCTCATCGACCCCCAGGCTCGCGAGGTGGGCGACGCCGACCTTGGGGTGCTCCTCGGCGGTGGGGTGACGCTCATAGTCGAAGTCGTGGAGCAGGCCCGCCACTCTCCAGGCTTCCTCGTTGGCCGGGTCCAGCAGCCGCGCGTACTTCCCCATGCACGCGGCGACGGTCTCCATGTGGATGCGCAGAGCGGGGTTCTGCACCCATTCGTGCATCAAGGCGCGAGCTTGAGAGAGGTTCATGGGTGTCAGTCTAACGGCGGGAAGGGCCAACGAGATCACGCGGCGATCACTTCGGTGGAGGCGGCTCTGATGACGAGGGCTGCGGATAGCCGGCGGGCAGGCAGACGGGGTGGGGGTGTACGCAGGTCGTAAAGGTGACGGGTCAGACGTCACGGATCGTGCCGTCCGGGCTTACCTGGATCGTGTGATCAGGCGTCCAGAGCTGCCCAAGCTCGCGGCCGATGATCCGCTGCTGAGCGCCATCCGCCGCGAGCAGCATCCGCCGCATCGGCTCGTCGAGCGGCTCGTCGCTGAGCTTGAAGGTTGAGTGGTGAATGGGCATCAGCCAGTTGCCCGCTGCGTGCCGGTGCATTTCCCACACCTGCTCAGGGTTGGCGTGCGCCCGGATCCACGGGTTGTACGCGCCGATCCCGAAGATGGAGAGGTCCACCCCCTGGCGCCCGCACACGCCGTAGCACTCGGTGTATGCCGTGTCACCGGCGAAGAGGACGCGGTGACGGGGGGTTTCGAGCACGTAGCTGTTGAACCCGCGGTGGCGGTCCCACGCGGTGCGAGCTCCCCAGTGATTGGGCTTGAGGGCGCGGATGTGCAGGCCGTTGAAGGAGGTGGCCTGTTCCCAGCCCAACTCCTGTACGCTCGCGAAGCCCTTGGGAATCAGGCGTCGGGTGTGGAGCGCGGTGATGACGTGCGTGCGCTCGGAGGCCAGCCGCCGCAGGCTGGGCACGTCCAGATGATCGAAGTGGGCGTGGGAGATGAGCACCAGGTCCAGCGGGGGCAGCAGCGCGGGGTCGAAGGCCGGGCCGATCCGCCCCGCGCCCAGCGTCATTCCCCCCAGCCGCACGCCGATGCGCTGGCTGAACACCGGGTCCGTCAGGATCCAGCGGTCGCCCAGCCGCAGGAGCACCGTCGCGTGCCCCAGCCACGCCGCCACCAGGGGGCCGTCGTGAGCAGCGTGGTCCAGCTCCGTTGCCCAGACCTCTCCCTGGCGGGTGTTGGAGCGCAGGCCGTTGATGAGCTCGCGCGAGTACCGCCGCATGCTCGAACGGGCCACCGCCGTCACCTGGGTCAGGCGGGCGACTTCCTCCTCCGGCAGCCGGACGGTCTTGGGAAAAGGCCTCTGCTCGATTGCCCCGGTTGGATCGGTCAGGTCATGCACGGTGGTCCTTCACCTTAGCTTGGCAGAACGAAGATCAAAACCGCATGGGCGCGTTCTAAGCACCTGATTGGGGAAATCTGTCCCCCGCATTGCCCCCGCCCAATCGCCCTGTGTGGAAGGTGTCGCCAGTGCCGGTTCGAGCCTTGTTCCTGCAACAGTGAACCCTCCTTCTCCTACTCTTTCGAGCGATGACCGTGCCGGACTCATTTCTTTCCAGGCTTCACCCCGGCGCGCAGACCCCGCCCGCCGATTCCTCCCGCCAGGACCTCTCCCAGGACGCCCTGACCCGCGATTTGACCCCGCCGCAGCGGGAGGCGGTGCTGACCACCGAAGGCCCGCTTCTGGTGCTCGCCGCGGCGGGTTCGGGGAAAACCCGGGTGATCACCCGCCGGATCGCGTACCTCATCAGCCTGGGGGTGCCACCGTGGCAGATCCTGGCGCTGACGTTCACGAACAAGGCCGCAGGGGAGATGCGTGAGCGGGTGCACGCGCTGCTGGGGGATGGGCAGCGGGCGCGGGGGCTGACGATCACGACATTCCACGCGCTGTGCGCCCGCCTGCTGCGGCGGTACGCGGAGAGCGCGGGGCTCAAGCCCGATTACTCGATCTACGACTCCGGCGACCAGGCGGCGCTGTGCAAGAAGGTCATTGAGTCGCTGCAGCTTTCCACCAGCAACTTCCCGCCGCGGAGCGTGCTCGCGGCGATCAGCAACGCCAAGAACGACCTCAAGGACGCGGAGGCCTTCGCCGCGGAGGCTTTCGACTTCTCCAGCAAGATGATCGCGAAGATCTATGCGGGGTACACCAAGGCCCTGCGCGCGGCCAACGCCGTGGACTTCGACGATCTTTTGCTGCTGACGGCCAAGGTGCTCAAGCACGACCAGGCGGCCCGCGAGGAGTGCCAGCGTCGCTGGCAGTACCTGCTGGTGGACGAGTACCAGGACACGAACCACGCGCAGTTCCTGATCGCCTCGCAGATCGCGGGCAAGGGCTCGGGGCCCAACGGCCCGAACTTCTGCGTGGTGGGCGACCCGGACCAGGCGATTTACGGCTGGCGCGGGGCGGACATCGGCAACATCCTCGAGTTCGAGCAGCACTACCCCAAGGCTCGCGTCATCACGCTGGGCGAGAACTTCCGCTCCACCGCGCCGATCCTGAAGGTGGCCGACACGCTCATCCGCCACAACAAGCGGCGCAAGCACAAGGACCTGTTCACCAGCCGCCAGGGCGGGGAGAAGGTCGAGGCCGTCCTCTGCCGCGACGAGCACCACGAGGCGGAGGTGGTGGTGGACTGGCTGCGGGCGCGGCACGAGGGCGGGCCGGACGAAGAGCCCATCGCCTGGCGCGACATGGCCATTTTCTACCGCACCAACTCCCTCTCTCGCGTGATGGAGGAGGCTTTGCGCGCGGCGGGCGTGCCCTACACCATCGCCAAGGGCACCGCCTTCTACGAGCGCGAGGAGGTCAAGAACGTCCTGGCCTACCTGCGCGTCGTCGCCAACGCCGACGATTCGATCAGCCTCGCGCGCATCATCAACACCCCCGCCCGCGGCATCAGCAAGGCGACCCAGGAGGTCGCAGAGCAGTACGCGGCGCTGCACGGCCTCAGCCTGCTCGAGGCGCTGCGTCAGGCGGACCGCTTCGAGGGCGTCACGCCCAAGGCGGTGGTGAGCATCAACAAGTTCCTTGAGATGTACGACGGATGGACCGGCGGGGGAACGTTCCTCTACAACGGCGTGGAGATGGGGATCTCGCTCCACGAGCTGGTCGACCGCGTCATCAAGGAATCGGGCCTGGAGAAGATGTACAAGGACCAGGCCGCCAAGAGCCAGTCGGAGACCGACGCCGAGCGCCTCGACAACCTCGCCGAGATTGTCTCCGCGGCGCGGGAGTTCGAGCTGGAGTTCGACTTCCAGGCTGATCCCGCGGCGGAGTTGCCGACGGGCGGCCAGAGCGCCGCGCCGACTCCCCCGGCGGACTTTGATCCCCTCTTCGATCCCGCCCTTGAGGCCGAGGCGAACGTCGCGGCCGGTGAGCCGGCGACGCGCGGCCCGGCGGGCGATGGTCAGCCCCGGATGCTTTCTCTGCTGCGGGCGTACCTGGAGTCGGTGGCGCTCGTCGCCGACGCGGACGCGGTGGACCCGGCGCAGGGCTCGGTGACGCTGATGACGCTGCACGCGGCGAAGGGATTGGAGTTCCCTGCGGTGGCGATGATCGGCATGGAGGAAGGGCTGTTGCCCCACGTGCGTGCGCTCACCAGCGAGGCGGATATGGAGGAAGAGCGACGCCTGGCCTTCGTGGGCGTTACCCGCGCGATGAGGCGTCTGCACCTGACGGCGGCGAAGTACCGCACGATCCGCGGCCTGCAGGAGCGGACGATTCCCAGCCGCTTCCTGGGCGAGATGCCCGCGAGCGAGATGATCATCGTGGACATGAGCGGCGTGGAGAGCGGGCTGGGCGAGGACTGGGGCGAGGAACTGGACTCGGGCAGCGACCGCATCGAGGCACGCATCAGCCGTATGCGCACGCGAGAGCGTGCCGGGCCGCCTGTGCCGAGTCGACCACGCACCACGCCCACCCCTGGACTCGCGGGCGAGTTCCCCGTGGGCTGCACGGTGCGGCATCCGCAGTTCGGGCTGGGCACCGTCAAGAGCGTGCAGGGCGGATCGTCTCCTCGCGCCACCATCGCCTTCCGCGACGTGGGGGTTAAGACGATGGTGCTGGAGTACGCCCGCCTGACACGGGTGAGTTGAGCGAGCAAGGCAGCGCGTCCCCGGCCGGGGACGCGCCGCCGACCCCCGTGAAAAGGAAACTACGGCCGCCCCTCGGGCCGGCCTTCCGGTGTGTTCGTCCGCGGCATGGGCGTCAAGCCCGACGCACCGCCGCCGGCGATCTTGCGGGCGATCTGCTCGGCCTGCTGCTTGTGGGTGCGGATCTCCTTCAGCGAGTCCTGCGCCTGCTGCTTCACCTGCTGCTCCTGGCCCTTGTTGATCACGTACTGGAAGCCCAGCTCCGCCGTGGTGTTCGCGCCGACCTCGTGGAAGATGTACTTGTGGTCCAGCTGCGCGGGCGGCATGGTGCGGATCTGGTTGAGCTTCTCGGTCTGCCAGTTGTGCATGCTGTCGGGGGCGTCATACCCGAGCTGCTGCGCGAGCTGGCGCAGGTCCTCCGTGTGCTTCTCGTGGAAGTCGGCCAGCCGCTCGGCATACTGCCGCACCTGTGTGTCCTGCGCGGTCTGGGTGACGTGCCGGCTCAGCTCGGTCTCGAACAGGCTGTGGCGGATGCACTCGGAGACGAAGTCGCGATCCGGGCTCTGCTGCGCGTCGCGCCCCGTCGTACGGTCGGGCATCCCGGGCTGACCGGGCTGGCCGGGCTGTCCTGGCCTGCGGTCGGGCTGCTCCATGCCCGGCTGGGACGGACGCGTGGTGGGCTGCGTCGAGGGCTGGGTTTGCTGGGCCATGCCGATCGACAGGGTGGCGGCCCCGGCGAAGAGGACGGTAAGGGCGGGCGTGCATCTCATCGTGTGTGCTCCTAAGTACCTGGTGGGCCGCCCCGCTTTCCGCGCGGGGGGCAGGACACAGGCATGCACGCGCGCGATGAAACCGCGGCACAGCGCTCGTGAGGAGCGCTTTGCCTCTACTTCGAGAGCCACATGCCGACCAGCAAGGCGATGAACATGAGCACGTGGACCGCCCACACGCTGCCCGCGAATGCCGCCTGACGGCGCGCCGTCCACGCCATCAACCGGTGTCTGTGCCGGTAGATCAGCACCACCGCAGCCGCGCTCATCCAGCCGAAAATATCCGCCGCGACGATCGGCCACGGCGCCCGTCGGCCCGGGGGCATCTGCCACCAGGAGACCACCACCGGCACCGCGACGAACACCGCCGCGATGCCGGAAAAGCATCCGGGAGCCATCGCCAGCACCAGCCACCCGAACCGCGGCCTGGCCGATCCCACCTTCAGCATCAGTTCCTCACCGCACTCCGGGCAGGTGGGGTGCTGTATGTTCCGCAGGTCGTATCCGCAACGGGGGCACGGGGCGGAGCGGTTCCGCAGGAACGCGATCAGTTCGGTGTGGGTGTCGGCGGGCGACTCGGCCTCACTTGTGAGGGGGGCGTCGGGGGATTGCGCGGCGTGAGGCATGCGGCGTGTCCGGGGCGGTTGATGCTCTCAGACGCATCTTGTCCACCTGAAGTTCGGTTTGTGGGAGGCTCCTTTGTAAAAAACCGATGGTGAGCCCATGATCCGCGTGAACGGATCGAAGCCCTGGGCGCTTACAGAGCAGGAGGTACTGCCCATGACGATTCGCCTTTTCGCGGCGGTGGCGTGTGCTCTGTTCCTGCTGGTCGGCGTGCCTTCCGCCCACGCCGAGCAAGCGAACTTGCCCCATTCCGTGCTCAAAGAGGCTCCCTATCAGCTTGAGGTCACGGTGCTTTCCGTTGAAGTCAAGAAGCAGGCCGCCCGCACGCAGAGCGTGTGGCACCGGGTGCGGGTAGACCGTGTGATGGTGACGTGGACGGAGATCAAGCCGGGCGATGAGATCTCGGTGGTTTCTTCCATTTACACGCTTCCGCGAGGGGCAACGGGGGGGACGGGCCACCGTGCCGACTTCAAGGGCATCAGGGGCCTGCCCGTCAAGGGCGATCGGGCGCGGCTTTACGCCGATGCCGCGAAGAACAGCGAGGGCAAGACACTGACGCCGCTCATGCCCAACGGCTGGCAGCCCGTCGAGCCGGTGATTTCTCTGATCGCCGCGGATGAGCACGCTCAGGCGGAGCGCGCCATGCCGGTTCTGGCGGCGCTGATCGAGCAGCGCAAGCTCGGCGAACCTTCGCTCCACTGTGCCGCGAGCTGCTGGCCGGACCAGAAGCCTCAGCCCGACGCCAAGAACTGCTTCACGAACGACTCGAAGTTCCTCTACGCGGGCGATGTCATCGTGCTGGCTGCACGCGATCTTGCTCCCGGCCACAACACGTCGTTCTCTCTGAATGATGCCCTCGTCCGCCCGATTGTCGCGCTGCGCTCCTCCGTCGGCCTTTACGCCAAAGAAGCCGCGAAAGAGGGATTCAGTGTCACGCTCTTCGGCACGGAGCTTCGGTCGGAGGGCCCGTTGCATGCTCGCACGCGCATCCTGCCGCCGGAGAAGGCGGAAGGGTTCATCCTGAAGGGGCTCGATATTCCCGCCGAAGGGTGGGTGCTACCCAGCGCACCATTCGAGATCGCTCCGCTGACGCCAGATTGTCGCGTGCTGCTGTGGGGACGGCCCGAGAGCGCGGAGGGCAAACCGCTGGGCGAGCCGCGCCCCGTGCTGTGGGTGCGGGAGCTTCCGCGCAAGGTCAGTGGCGGTTATGAGCTTCCGCCCCGCCGTGTCGCGGTGACCACCCTCGGAACCGCGACGGACCTTGAAGACGCCCGCTTCCAGGAGCTGGTCCTGCGTTTGATCGCGTGGGCCGGGCGGGAGGAGCACAGGCTGGCGAAGGAGTATCGCTACACACCCGCCCCGGCCATCCGCTCGCAGCTCGCGGCGCAGCGCCGGCACGTGTGGGCGCACTGCGTCATCAGCGGGTCGCTGCTTCCCAGACGTTCACAGGATTCCGCGCAGGCGATGCAGATCTCCGCGCACTCGCGGCAGACGTGCCCCGCGTGCCGCGACTCGCGTGCCATGAATCCCACCGCGAGGGCGCACATCTGCTTGCAGTCCTGGAGCATCCCCTGATGCTCGGGGCTGGCGTGCTCTCCGCCCATGTGCAGACAGTGGTGCGCGCACTGGGCGCAGAGGGCGGCGCAGTCGGAGCAGTCCTTGATGCACTGCTGGACTTCGGGTGAGAGCGTGCCGAGAGAGTTGGGCATGGTTCGTCTCCTTTCCCCGCACTCTGTCCCGCGTTCCTGAACAGGTTCTGAGCCCCGGATGTCCGCCGGGTGCTCCAATGAACAGAGCCCGCGCTCCCCCATGCCGCGGGCTCTGTTTCGGATGGACGAATCTCTCAGCGGCGGCGGCGCACGGCCAGTCCGGCAAGCCCCAGGCCGGCCAGCCCGGCGGTGGTGGGCAGCGGGATGACCACCTCGCTGACGAAGCTGTCGCTGTCCTCGTTCTCACCGATGGACCGCACGTGCAGCCCCAGGCGCAGGTCGCCCGAGTTCAGCGCGTCGACCAAGTCGGTGAACGTCGCCCCGTTGAGCAGGTTGTAGCTCACCGTCAGCACGTCCGTGGCGGCGTTGATCCCATTGGCCGGAGGGCCGGGGTTGGCACTCACGGTCAGGGCCGTGTTGGCCGAGAAGGCCGGGGTGATGCTGTTGCCCCCCGGCAGGTTGGGCGGCGTGCCGCCCAGGGCGTAGTTCGTTCCCGTCTGCGTCACGAAGGAGTTGAACGAGAGCAGGTTGTTGTCGTCGAAGTAGATCTCGGCGATGTTCGACGGCACGACCGCCGTGTTCGTGAACGTGAAGGTCACGGTGTTGCCCGCCCCTTCGTCGGCCACGGCGAGAAACTGCGAGGCCACGTCCGTGGGCGAGTTGCTCGTGATCCGCGTGAAAGTGATGGGAACGGGGGCGGCCAACGCCGGCGCCGCCAACGCCAGGCCCGCCAGGACGGGCAGTGCTGCTCCGATCTTCATGGGAGGGTTCTCCGGATGCGCGCCCAGGAATCGACGGACCCCCGGTTCGCGCGTCCATCAACGTGCCGCGCCCTCCGCATGAATGCGGGTGAAAGTTGTCTGAATGCCGCGTTCAGCCGGGCGAGCGTAAATACCGCCCGACTGGCCGCTCAGATTTCAATGACGCCCGGCGTCTGCGGGATCAGCAGCTCCGCCTCGGTCTTGCTCTGGACCTCGTCCACCGTGACGCCGGGGGCGAGCTCCTTCAGCACGAAGCGGCGCTTCGCGTGGTCCATTTCCAGCACGCACAGCTCGGTGATGACCATGTCCACGCACCGCCGTCCGGTGAGCGGCAGCGAGCACTGCTTCACGAGCTTGGGCGCGCCCTTGGCGGTGTGCTCCATCGTCACGACGACGCGCTTGACGCCCGCGACCAGGTCCATCGCGCCGCCCATGCCCTTGACCATCTTGCCCGGCACCATCCAGTTGGCCAGGTCCCCCTCCTGGGAGACCTGCATCGCGCCGAGGATGCACAGGTCCACGTGCCCGCCGCGGATCATCGCGAAGGAATCCGCGGAGGAGAAGAAGCTGGCCCCGGTGCGAGCGGTGACGGTCTGCTTGCCGGCGTTGATGAGGTCCGCATCGACCTCGGCCTCGGTGGGGAAGGGGCCGATGCCCAGCAGGCCGTTCTCCGACTGCAGCCAGACATCCATCCCCTTGGGCACGTAGTTGGCCACGAGGGTGGGCATTCCGATGCCGAGGTTCACGATGTAGCCGTCGCGGAGCTCCTTGGCCGCACGCTGGGTGATCTGCTCTCTGGTCAGTGGCATGGCGTTAGGGTAGCAAACAGGGGCCCCGGAGGGCAGCGGCGGGGCTACCGCCGAGCCGCCCGCCGCCGGGCGGATCTGAGCATGATTCGGCCCGTGATGAACAGCGGCGCGCCCGCCGCGCCGATCATCGCGCCGCGGAACATGTCCGACTTCACGTTCTCTTCTGCGTTCTCGGGCTGATTGAGAGGGTCGGTGAGGTTTCCGGTGTACAGGCCCGAGAAGGCGGAGAGCGCCACATAAATCCCGGCGATCATCACCGCCGCGCCCACCACGATCAGCACCATACCCACGGTCTTCTTCACGGCCCGCTCCTTGGGTGCAACCGCTGCGGAGAACGCGGCTTAGGGCTGGGCGCACGCCCGTGAACAGGGTAGGATCGCCCAACGTTGTCCCCGACCGGCCCCAACTTCATCGTACAGTTTCGGAGTGAGCGGGGCCGACTGGCCGATGCTGCCCCCGTGCGTCCCATCCGGGATTCTGCAGAAACGAGGTGACCTGTGTTTGAACGACTCTTCCGTGACGCCGTCCCCAGCCCCATGGACCACCTCGAGCCCCGCGCTCTTCTCGCCGCGGACCTCATGATCGTCGAGCACGGCATGACCACCTCCCGCGACGCTCAGCAGAATGTGGTCATCAAGCTCCCGCTGACCGTCTACAACCGCGGCGGCGGCATCTACACCGGCGGCGGCAACATCGAGTTTTATCTCTCCACCGATCGCGAGTTCAGCAGCGATGATTACCTCTTTGCGACCATGCCCCTGCCGCGACTGGGCTTCCCCGGCAGCAGCGGTCGCGTCGTGCTGAATGCACGCAAGCCTGCCACGCTCGCCCCCAATGTCGGCCAGCAGCTTCCCGAGGGCGACTATCACGTCATCGCGCGCATCGCGCCGGCCGACCCCAGCCGCGAAGCAGATCCATCCAACAACATCGCCACGACGGACCAGACCGTCGGCATCCGCTACGCGGTGGGCAGCAGCGCCCCCGGCGCGGGCAACAGCGCCGGCCCCACCCCCGGCACCGGCAACACAGGCGCCACTCCCGGCAGTCCTCTCACCGTCAACTTCGGCGACGGCTCTTCGATGAGCGTGCAGCTCACAGGGCCGGGCTCGGGCCAGCTCGTGAACGTGGACAACCGCGTGGTGCTGGTCCTCACCGACACCGACCACCGCACCGTCGTCCGTCTGACCCCGCTCAAGGGTTCGCCCACGCTCGGCGGCATCCGTGTTGACGGCAACATCAAGGACATCCTCGCCCAAGGCGTCAACGTGGACGGCGATATCGACATCGCCGGCGCCGTCGGGCAGGTCACACTCGGCAACCTCAGCAACTCCAACTTCATCGTCCGCGGCTTCTCCGAGTACTGGACCGCCACGCTCGGCCACGTCCGCGATTCCAGCATTACCTCCAACTTCAGCCAGCTTCTCCACCTGAACGTCGCCTCGTGGACCGACACCGGCGGAGAGCTCGACGTCATCCGCACGCCCCTGATGGACACGCTCAACAGCGCCGGCGACTTCGGCGCGAGCCTCAAGATCTCCGGCAGCAAGGGCGGATTCGCCGTGCGTCAGATCCGCGCCCGCGATCTGACCACCGGCCAATGGAATCTCAACGGCGGCATCGAGCGCATGGACGTGCGCGACATCGACACCTGGTGGGCGGGCAACATCCGCGGCTCGATCTTCTACCTCAACATCTCCCGCAACGCCTCGGGCACGCTCGCGACCTACAGCATCCGCCGCATCATCGTCGGCGGCGACATGCACGACGCCACGTATCTGATCGGCGCGAACCTCGGCGACGATGCCCGCCTCGGCGGCACCGGCATCAACGCCGACCAGTTTGCGGGCGGGCGCGTGAGCGTGCTCGAGATCCGCGGCAGGATGGAGAACTCCATCTTCGCCAGCTCCCTCGGCACCGTCGATGACATTCTGCTCAACGAGGACGACCGCCTCGTGCCCGGCCAGGGGAATCAGATCGACTCCATCACCATCCGGCGGGGGATGTTCAACAGCACCATCGTCGCTCCCGGCCTGCCCCAGCGGGCCTCGATCAACTTCCGGCCTGTGATCACCTACCGCGACCCGCGGTTCATCAGCGAACTGCCTCTGTAAGAACGTACAAGGACTTGCAAGGGCTTGAGTTACGAGCGAGCGTTCGCGACGTTGTCGCACGCGCTGAAAACTTAATGTGTACTTTGTTGTTGTGCATCCCCCGAGAGTGGTGGTAGGGTGCGATTCTCGCCGGCACCGATGTGCGCGGCTCATCGCTTCAAGGGGGTCCCAATCATGTTCAGATCGCGTCGTACCTGGAAGAGGTCCGTTGTCGCTTTTTTGGCGATGGGGTTCACGGCCGCGGCGTGGGGGCAGGTCGTCGTCCAGCCCGCCGGCGGCGGGCACGTCATGGCTCCGAAGCTCAACTTCGGGATGGATGCGCCCATCGCCCGGCCCGCGCACCCTCCGATCGATCAGATTCCACCGATTCCGATGCCCGAGAACCAGCCCGTGCGTCAGGGGCAGCCCGATCGCTCACTCATGATGCACGATGCGCTCACGGGACGCACCATACACCTGCCCGCCGCTCCTTCCTCCGGCGCGCCCGGTGGCAGCGGCCCCGGCTCGCCGCCCATGGACGGCTCCGGTGAGATGCCGGAAGTCCTCAGCGGCTTCGGGACGAACTCGCCGGCGAGCAATCTCGCGAGCTGGCCCGCCTCGGGCAACTGCAAGCTCATCATGCGCTTCACCGATACGGGCGGGAACCAGTGGTTCTTCGCAGGCTCGGGCTCCATGCAGGACCCTGGCGTGGTCCTCACCGCCTCTCACTGCGTGTACATGCGCACCTTCGTGTCCGGGGGCATCACACGCACCGTGAACAACTGGGCCGACATGATCTGGGTTTATCCCGGCTGGGACGGCAACAGCAATAACGGTCCCTTCGGCAACCCTAACGGCGATGAGGTGATCCAGAACTTCGGCTGGATGACCGGCACCTATTACCTCGCCAGCAACGACTGGATCAACACCGGCGGCTTTGACTACGACGTTGGGCTCATCGCCTGCTACGACCGCTCCGCCGGCTCGCTCACGGGCTGGTTCGGCTGGACGTGGGGCTTCGACTGCTCCTTTGCGCAGAGCCGCACGTATTACAACTACAGCTATCCCGCCGAGAGCTGCGGCGGCGGACTCCACACCGGCACCACCATGTACTTCTGGAGCGGCACGTGGGACTCCTGCCCCGGCAACCAGCTTCATCTGAACACCACGCCCGGCTGCGCCACCGCCGTGTGGGGTGGCATGAGCGGCAGCGGCGCGTACTACCTGGAGGGAAGTGACCGCCGCGTCCACGCCGTCTGCTCCAACTCCAACCGCTCCACGTCGGGCAACTACGCCAAGCTCTGGGAGCAGTTCGCCACGGCGATGGAGACGCTCAAGGTCGACACCCGCGGCACCGGCTTCGACCCCGAGGTTCTCCGCTTCCGTACCACCGCGACCGTAATCCAGGCCGGCACCAGCTTCCCCTCGGGCTCCAACGTCTTCATCGCCAACAACTCCTACGGCGATCCAGGGGCGCAGACCTACACCCTCCGCGTCTATCTCTCAACCAACAACAACATCAGCTCCAGCGATACGCTGCTGGGCACGTGGAACTACAACTGGGACTTTGCCCCCAACAGCGGCGTCACCTTCAACGTCCCCGGCCCGTTCATCCCCGACACCATCCCGCCCGGCAACTACTGGATCGGCGTCGAGCTCGACGCCCCCGGCGACGTGGACATCAACAACAACGACACCGACACCTGGGACGCCCAGCCCGTCACCATCACCGCCGCGACCCCGAGCAACGACACCTGCTCCGGCGTCATTCCGCTCACCCTCAACACCCCCTTCTCCGGCAACAGCTCCACGGCGACCACCGACATGAGCGTGAGCTGCACGACCTCCGGCCACGACGTGTGGTTCAGCTTCACGCCCGCATGCTCGGGCGACTACCAGTTCACCACCTGCGGCACCAGCTTCGACAGCGTGATCTCGCTGCACAGCACCTGCGGCGGGGCGGAAATCGCCTGCAACGACGACGACTTCAACGTCCACTGCGGCTCGGGCAACATCCGCGATTCCTGGCTCACGCATTCTCTTGTCGGCGGCACGACCTACTACATCCGCGTCGCGGGTTTCAGCAACAACGCCGGGAGCTATGTCGTCCAGGTCAACTACGCCGTTCCCGCCAATGACAACTGCAGCGCGGCCCTGCCCGTGGGCGACGGGGTCTACACCTACAACACGTGCAACACCAACACCGACGGTCCTCCCGAACCCGACTCGTGCAACTTCTTCGGCGATCCCAACATCAGCAGCGACCTGTGGTACCGCTACACGGCACCGATCACGGGCAACGCCGTCGCTGCCCTCTGCGGGTCCAGCTACGACACCGATCTCGCCGTTTACGGCTCCACCTGCCCGACCGTTTCCGGCACCGTGATCGCCTGCAACGACGACGACCTCAACGCACACTGCACGACCAACATCCGCCACTCCTGGGTCACCTGGCCTGTGGTCGCGGGTCAGCAATACCTGATCCGTGTCGGCGGCTACGGAGGTATCCAGGGCGCTGGCGTGCTGACCCTCTCCAGCTCCCCCGGCTGCGGCTCAGCAGACTTCAACTGCGACGGCGACATCGGCACCGACGCAGACATCGAAGCCTTCTTCGCCTGCCTCGCGGGCAACTGTCCCGCCCTGCCGTGTACGAACAGCGCCGACTTCAACGGTGATGGCGACATCGGCACCGATGCGGACATCGAAGCCTTCTTCCGCGTCCTCGCGGGCGGCAACTGCTGAACGCACGCCATCCTGCTCTTCAACACGCCCCCCGGCCCGCGCCGGGGGGTGTTTTTTGTCGGCCCTGACGCCCCACGGCATCTCTGTGCTCAGCCCGCGGCTTGCCCGCCGCTTCGGGTACACTCGCGGTCTTTCCCGACGGAGGCTTCTGGATGGCTGTGTTGACCCGTCTGCGTTCGGCTTTCCTGGCTCTTTCTCTTGCTGCCGCGCCTGTTTCCGCGCAGCACGCCGCACCCCTGGGCTACTACCGCCAGCCCACGATCCACGGCGACACCATCGTCTTTGTCTCCGAGGGCGACCTGTGGAAGGTCTCCGCCTCCGGCGGCGTCGCCTCGCGGCTGACCTCCAACGTCGGCCCCGAGAGCACGCCCAAGATTTCCCCCGACGGCACGATGGTCGCCTTCACAGCGACTTACGAGGGCCCCACGGAGGTCTACGTCATGCCCCTCGCGGGCGGACGCCCCACCCGCCTGACCTTCGACAGCGAGCGCGCGGCGGTGGTGGGGTGGGATACGCCGGAGAAGGGCGTGCAGCGCGTGCTCGCGACCACCAACCGCTTCTCCACGCTGCCCGCGACCCAGCTCACCTCCATCGACCCCGTCACCGGGAGGCGAGAGCTGATTCCACTCGCGCAGGCCAGCGACGGCTCCTTCGACAACCGCCGCCGTCTGTACTTCACCCGCCTCGCGTTCCAGGGCAGCCAGACCAAGCGCTACCAGGGCGGCACTGCCCAGAACATCTGGCGCTGGGACGGGCCCGGCAAGGAGGCGATTCCCCTCACCGCCGACTACCCCGGCACCAGCGCCACCCCGATGTGGTGGAAGAACCGCGTCTACTTCATCAGCGACCGCAGCGGCATGATGGAGATCTGGTCCTTCGACGCCGACGGGAAGGACCTCAAGCGCCACACCTTCCACGACCGGGGCGATACCGTCGGCTTCGATGTCAAGAGTCCAAGCCTTGAGGGCGGACGCATCGTCTACCAGCTCGGCGCAGACCTGTGGCTCTACGACATCGAGCGCAACCGCGACCGGCGCCTCGACATCCGCCTCGACACCGACTTCGACCAGACCCGCGAGAACTGGGTCAGCAAGCCGATGGAGTACCTCTCCGCGGTCCACCCCTCCCCTGACGGCGACCGCGTCGTGCTCACCGCCCGTGGTCAGGTCTTCGTCGCGCCCCGCGGCCAGGGTCGCCTCGCCGAGGTCACCCGCAAGAGCGGCGTGCGCTACCGCTCCGCACGCTTCATGCCCGACGGCGAGTCGCTCATCGCCCTCTCCGATGAATCCGGCGAGGTCGAGTTCTGGAAGCTCCCGGCCGACGGCCTGGGAGCTCCCGAGCAGATCACGCGCAACGGCTCGGTGCTGCGCTGGGACGGCCGCCCCTCGCCCGACGGCAAGTGGCTGGTCCACTACGACAAGAACCAGCGGCTCTGGCTGCTCAACCTCGAAACCGGCGAGGAGAAGCTGATCGACGAGGACAGGTGGGACGACTTCTCCACTGTTGAGTGGTCCCCCGACAGCCGGTGGTTCACCTACGTCACCCACGTAAGCAACCTCAACCGCGTCGTCCGGCTCTACAACGTCGAGACCGGCTCGCGCACCCCCGTCACCACCGACCGCTTCGACACCTTCGACTGCGCCTGGAGCGTGGACGGGCGCTGGCTCTACATCCTCAGCGACCGCAACCTCCGCAGCGTCGTGTCTTCGCCCTGGGGTCAGATGGCCCCCGAGCCTTACTTCGACAAGAAGACCAAGATCTATCAGATCGCACTCCGCAAGGGCGTGCGCTCTCCCTTCCAGCCCGCGGACGAGCTGCAGTCCAAAAAGCACGAGAAGCCGGAAAAGAAGGAGGAACCCGCCAAGGCGCCTCCCGTCGAAGAGCTGCTGAAGGAGATCAAGGAATCTGCGTCGGACGACAAGCCCGCGGATAAATCTGCCGACAAGTCCGGCTCGAGCAAAAAGCCAGGCCGCATCGTCATGCCCGTGGAGATCGATCTCGACGGGCTGGCCGGCCGCATCATCGAGCTGCCCATTCCGCCGGGCCGCTACTCCAACATCTCCGTCACCGAAAAGCGCATCTATGTGCTGGAGAACGACGGTGACGGCCCCGGCAACCTCATCTGGTTCGACATCAGCAACAAGGACGTGGAGGCCAAGACCCTCGCCAAGGACATCCGCTATTACGAGGTGACGCAGGACGGCAAGTCCATCCTGCTTCGTCGGCGTGACTCCCTGTATATCGTGGACGCCAACGCCTCCGCGAACGTTTCCCTCGACGACAAGGTGGCCGTCAAGCTCTCCGGCTGGACCTTCCCCATCTCGCCGCGGGAGGAGTGGCGGCAGATGTTCCGCGAGGCGTGGCGTCTGGAGCGCGATTACTTCTACGACACCAACATGCACGGCCTCGACTGGCAGGCCATGCTCGACCGCTATATGCCCCTCGTGGACCGTGTCGCCAGCCGCGACGAGCTGAGCGACCTCATCGCGCAGATGGTGGGGGAGCTCTCCGCCCTCCACATCTTCGTCCGAGGCGGGGATCTCCGCGGCCCATCCACCAACATCACCACCGCCAGCCTCGGGGCGCTCACCGTGCGAGACGAGGCCGCGGGGGGCTACCGCGTCGAGCGCATCTTCCGCGCCGATCCGGACATGCCCGAGGAGCGTTCGCCCCTGCTCGCTCCGGGCGTTGAGATGGAGGAGGGCGACGTCATCCTTGAGGTCAACGGCCGCAGGACCATCGACGTTCCCGACATCTCCATGCTTCTGCGCAATCAGGTGGGCAAGCAGGTCCTGCTGAAGGTCAAGTCACAGAACCCCGGCCACGCCCCCAAGCCGGAGGACCCCACCGAGGCCGCAGAGCAAGCCGCGGACGAGGGTACGCGCCTTGTCATCGTCGTCCCCATCAGCCCGGCGGACGAGCAGGACCTGCGCTACCACGACTGGCAGTACAGCCGCCGCATGATCGTCGAGGACAAGGGCGGGGGGGACATCGGCTATCTCCACCTCCGCGCGATGGGGCGCGACAATATCGCCGAGTTCGCCCGCGGCTTCTACCCGGTCTTCAACCGCAAGGGCCTCATCATCGACGTCCGCAACAACCGCGGCGGGAACATCGATTCGTGGATCCTCTCCCGCCTGCTCCGCAAGGCGTGGTTCTATTGGCAGCCCCGCGTCGGCGAGCCCTACTGGAACATGCAGTACGCCTTCCGCGGCCACATCGTCGTGCTCTGCAATGAGTCCACCGCCAGCGACGGCGAGGCCTTCGCCGAGGGCATCAAGCGACTGAACATCGGCAAGGTCATCGGCACCCGCACCTGGGGCGGTGAGGTCTGGCTCTCAAGCAGCAACTTCCTCGTGGACGGCGGCATCGCCACCGCGGCGGAAGTGGGGGTGTACGGCCCCGAGGGCCAGTGGCTCATCGAGGGCCACGGCGTGGACCCCGACATCGTTGTGGACAACCTCCCGCACGAAACCTTCAACGGTCGCGACGCTCAGCTCGAGGCCGCGATCAAGTACCTGCAGGAGAAGATCGCCGCGGAGCCTGTGGATGTGCCCAAGGCTCCGCCGCACCCCAACAAGTCCTGGAAGCCCTCGACCGAGCCGATGCGCTGACCCGCTGAGGGTTCAGCAATCGCCTCCCGCGAGCACCCGGAAGAAGGCTTCGATATCCGCGTCGGTGCCGACGTCGCCGTCCCCGTCGAAGTCCGCGCCGTTCACGAAGCACGTGGGGCAGCAGCTCCCGGCCAGGCAGGCGAAGAAGGCCTCGATGTCGGCGTCGGTGCCGATGTCGCCGTCGCCGTCAAAGTCCGCCGTGCCGCAACGCGGCGTGACCGAAAGGGTTGCCGCGTTGCTGGTCACGTCGCCGCACGGGTTGCTCACGATCACGTCGTAGGTGCCGGCGTGGCCGCTGGTCGCGGCGAGGATGGTCAGGTCCGGCGAGGTCGAGCCGCTGATGGATTCCCCGTCGCTCAGCGGCACTCCGTTGTGCCGCCAGTGGTACGAGATCGGGAGCGTTCCCGACGCGCTGACGCTGAACGTGACGGTGTCGCCGTCGAACACCGCTGCGTCCGCGGGCTGGGAGGTCAGGTTCAGCCCGGCGGCCATGGTGACGAACACCACGCCGCAGGCGTTGCTCGTCTGACCGTTGGTGAGCGAGCGGGCCTTCGCGCGGTACGTCGTGTTCGCCGTGGGGGCGACCACGATCGACGTTCCCGAACCGACGAAGTTCGTCCCGCAGCCGCCCGTGTACCAGTCCACCGTCTGCCCGTCGGGCACGGTCGCAGAGAGCGTCGTCGTGCCGCCGGGGCACACGGTCGACGGGGTCGCCGTCACGTTCGTCGGCGCGGGAAGCCCCGGCGCGGGCGTGATGGTGAACGAGGCATCGGAGATGTCATAGAAGTAGTTGTCCACCGCCTCGATCTTGATGCGAGCCAGGTTCGTGGAGATATCCGGCAGCGTCACCACCGCCGACCCGGTGTTGGGCGTGGACTCCAGCAGCACGAGATCGAAGCTCTGGGCTCCGTTGGTGGAGAGCAGGATCCGTACGTTCGCGCAGTTGATCGGCGAGGCGTTGGTCCCCGCCACGTCCCACGTCACCGTCTGCTCGCCGGACCACGTGACGTTCGTGTTCGGGCTCGTGATGCGGAAGGGGCCCGCCGAGGCAACCACCGTCAGCAGCACGTCGTCGGTGTTGACGCCGCCGCCGCCAGCGCGGTTATCGCGTGCCGTCACGCGCATCCGCATCGTGCGGTCCAGAACCGGAAGCTGCTCGCCCAGCGACGGGATGCCGTGGGAGACATACGTCTGCTTGGGGAAGGAGCGCCAGGGGTTGGTCGTGGGCGGGAAGACGCGGAAAAGCGGACTGGAGCCGTTGTCCTCCGAGCCGGGGCCCGTCACCGGCTGCGCCGGCCCGGTGTTGCGCTGCTCCCAGGAGAACGTCACGAGATCGTTGTTCACGTCGCTCGCCGTCGCCGTCAGCAGGAACGGCGTTCGCGCGGGGATCGACCGATCCGGCCCGGCGTTGACGCTCGGTGGAGAGTTGCCCGTGGCGGTGTTCGAAGAGCACGACCCGTTGCCGGAGATGTACGACGCGATCTCCGCGTACGCCCCCTGGTTGAACATCGGATCCGATCCGGGCTGGAGCTGGTTGTACGGCCCGCACAGATGCGAATAGGACATGATCGTGCTGCCGCTGCCGGGCTCGTAGGCGGTGTTCCCGTTGCGGTTGGGGCGGCACACGTTCCCGCTCGTCGAGTCGTCCGCGTTGAACGAGTGGTTCGCCCCGCACTGGTGCCCGATCTCGTGGCACACGAACTGCACCCAGAAGGGGTCGCCCGACGGGCCGCTGATCCCCGTGGCCCCGCGCGCCTTGTTGTTCGTGCTGCACAGCGCCCGCAGGACCGCCAGCCCGCCCAGGTTCTGCCCGCTCACCACGTGACCGATGTCGTAGTTGCTGTTCCCGATCACGCTGCTGAGGTTGCTCTGGTTCTGCCCAAGCATGGTGGACAGGTTGCCGTCGGTGTACGGCCCCGGGTTCGACACCGTGTACACCAGGTTCTGGTTGTTCGCCACCAGCGTGAAGCGCACGGCGAACTCGTTGCCGAAGACCTGGTTGATGCGGTTGACGCCCGTGACGATCGCCGCCTGTCCGCCCGCGGCGGTCCCGCCGTGCGCCGACGTGAAGCTCGGCGTGGCGGCCATCGCCAGGCGGTACGTGCGCAGCGTCTGGCCCGTCGCGCGCGACCCGTAGGTGGGCTCCACTACTGGCTCGAAGTCCGGCGGCGTGTGGCACGTCCAGTCGATCTCGCGGTGGTAGTCGCGGAAGTAGTAGCTCGTGTAGTACGTCGTCTCGTCCTTCGAGTACGGGTCGATCGCCCACGCGCCCTCCGGCGACAGCACCTGCGCATGGAACCCCGCGGGTGTGATGTCGAGGTGAACGTTCGAGGCCCGGTTCGTCACCCCCTGCCCCAGGAACGTGCGGATGTCGGGGAACATCGCCGCGAGCCCCGGCTCCATCATCGAGTACTCGACGATGTCAAAGACGTCGAACCCGCCGTCCGGGTTGGGCAGCGTGATGCGCAGCGGCGGCTCCGCGTCGCCCTCCTTCGGGGCCAGGGCCAGCAGCTCCTTCAGCCGCTGCATGTCGGCCTTGGCGGGGGTATACCGCAGGGGGCGGATCCACGCTTCCCGCGCCTGCTCCGACGCGGGCATTTCGATGAGCACCGTCCAGGCCCCATCCGGCGAGCGCACGTCAGCCGCGGCAGCCGCGGCGATCCACATGACAGAAACACCCAGCAGCGTCGAACGCAGCATCGAAGCACCCCTTTTTGACCCGCTAACAACGTCCCCGGAACCGGGACACGGGAGATTCCAATGTACTTCGTCGGTCAAGCCGGGTCACGACCCCAGCCAACCCCCTGTACGGCGGCCCAACCGGCCCCGATCCAGGTCGGTTCAGGTTTTCACCCGCCTCGGTTCGCGGGCTGGGGGATTCCCTATCAAGTTATAGTGCCCCCGTGCAGGCCACCACCATCCAGCAGCAGGCACCGCCCATTTCCCGCACCGAGAAGGCGCACGCCTGGCTTTGGATCTGGGGCCTCATCATCGCGCTCATCCTCGCCTTCATGGTCGTGGTGGTGATCCTCAACGCGGCACGCCGCCGCCGCCGCGCCCTGGACCGCGAGCGGGAACGCGAACAACGCCGCATTCAGACCTCCTCCGTGCCTCCCGCCGACCCCTGGGCCGAGGCCGGAAAGCGCGTCCGCACGCCCACCTCCTCCGAGCTTGAGCGGAGCTTTCCCGCAGGCCCGGCCCTCACCACCTCCTCCGGCGCTTCTCCGGGCTCGCAACCCGCGCCTGTGCCCCCTGGCCCCTCGGGCCGACCGCTGGTGCTCATCACCGGCGCTGCACGGCGCGTCGGTCGCTCCATCGCCCTGCGCCTCGCGCGTGCGGGCTGCGATGTCTTCTTTACCTACCACCAGAGCGGCGAAGAGGCCGAAACTCTGGCGAGGGAGCTTTCCGAGCTGGGCTCGATGGGCTCCTTTTATCAGGTGGACCTCTCCGATTCCTCGGCCATCGAGGACTTTGCCCGCGATCTCAACGCCTCGCTCACCAAGCTCGACGTGATCGTGCACAACGCCTCCGTCTACACGCCCTCTCCTCTCTCGGACCTCAGCGCGCAGGAGATCCTGCGCCAGTACCAGGTCAACGCCGCGGCTCCGCTCCTCCTCACCGCGCGCCTCGCCCCGCTTCTGATGCAGTCCGACCTTCCCGGCGGGGCCGCGGTGATCGCCTTCACGGACATCCACGCGATGGGCCGCCCGCGCAAGGACTTCTCCGCCTACTCCATGTCCAAGGCAGCGGTGACGGAGATGATCTACTCCCTCGCCCGCGACCTGGGCCCCGAGGTGCGGGTCAACGGCATCGCGCCCGGCGTGGTCGCCTGGCCGGAGGAAGGGCGCGAGGCTGACCCCGATGTTCAGAACAGGTACGTCCGCCGCATCCCGCTGGGCCGGCCGGGCACGCCCGAAGACGCCGCGGAAGTCGTGCGCTGGCTCGCCTTTGACGCCACGTACATATCCGGCGAAGTCATCCGTGTGGACGGGGGCCGCTGGCTCACGTAACTTCCCGCCCGCCTGCTCACCTTCGAGCGCTTCTTCTTCGAGGCCGCCCGCCGCGACAACAAGAACTCCACCCGAGCCCTGCGCGAGCCCTAGACTTCCCCGTCAGCCGGCTTAGCTCAGCGGTAGAGCAGCGCTTTTGTAA
>CALJIV010000043.1 GCA_937974035.1 uncultured Phycisphaerales bacterium | reverse complement strand
GGCCGGGTGCCAGAGTGGACAAATGGAGCGGATTGCAAATCCGTTGCGCAAGCTTCGTGGGTTCGAATCCCACCCCGGCCTTTCAAAGCTCAAACCGCAAAGCTGAAAAAGGCCAGCACCCGCGACGAACACGCCGCGGGTGTTGCTGTTTCAGCCTTCTCGTTGAGCGTTGCCGGTCGCGCGTTGAGCGTTCCGCGGCACTCCCCACCCGCCCCGTTTGAGCTTTGAGTTCCGAGCTTTCGGCAGCGCGCAAAAAAACCCCCGGCTGGAGAACCGGGGGTTTTCGGGTGTGTGTTGATGCTGCGGATCAGCAGTTGCCGCCGGCGAGGACGCGGAAGAACGCCTCGATGTCGGCATCGGTGCCGGTGTCGCCGTCGCCGTCGAAGTCAGCGCCGCCCGCGAAGCAGGTGTCGCAGCAGTTGCCGGCGAGGCAGGCGAAGAAGGCCTCGATGTCCGCGTCGGTGCCGACGTCGCCGTCGCCGTCGAAGTCAGCCGTGCCGCAGGTCGGGCCGGTGGGGCCGACGAAGCACGCACCGGTCAGGAAGATGCTGTAGAAACCGGACTCGTGGAGGGTGCCGCTCCAGCCCGCGATCGGGTTGGCGGCGCCGGGGCCGTCCGGAACGCGGATTTCTTCGTAAGGCGTGTCGTTCCACAGCTTCTGGCCGAAGGCGTCCACCGGGCTGTGGTTGTACATGGTGATGGCGAGGTAGTAGTCGCCGGCGGGCAGACCCAAAGGCGCGACGATGAAGGACTGGTAGTAGTAGTTCACGCCGTCGAAGGCATCGTCGTTGCCGACCACGCCCGTGCCGTCGAGGTTGAACAGATAGAGGCGGGTGTCGACGTTGCTGCCGTACACCGTCATCGCGGAGAAGTTCGCCGGATCACAGATCGTGATCTTGAACATGTCCTCGTCGTCGTTCAGCTCCCCGCGGATCACGCTGAGCGGGCCGGAGCCGGAGGCCTCCTGCGCGGTGTCCATCAGGCTGCCCGCGTCGCCGGACTCGATGTAGCGGTCGACCGCGGCGGGGCCGTCGTCGAGAGTGAGCTGCCAGTCGGTCCACATGGCGTCAATGCCGCTGTCGTCCCACAGCTCGAAGAAGCGGACCGTCCAGATGCCCGCGGCCTCCGGAATGCTCTCGTCGAGGACGAGCTCGAGGTCCGTGAAGGTCGTGCTGCTGAACGTGTCGTCGAAGAACGAGGGCTGGATGAAGAAGCTCTCGCCCACGGGCGGAATCACCTCGAAGATCGAATCCGACTCCCAGGTGACGGGGCTGACGGAGACAAGGGTGCCCGAGAAGTGCATCCGACCCACGCTGTAGCCGCCCACCACGGACTGGCTGAGCACGGTGTTGGTCGCGTCCAAGTATTCACCGTCGCTGTTGACGTTGGTGAACGAAATGGTTTCGCGGGGGGCGGCAAAGGCTGTCGTGGCAGCAGCGCACAGAACGATCGCGGCGGGGGCCAGAACTCGCATATTCACCTCCAAACAGACAAAGAACGGCGGGGGAGCCCCCGCACACCCTAGATTGCACACCAAAATATGCCCAGTTTCAACAAATCCGTAGCGGTAGCAACAAAAAAGGCCCCGTTAGGGGCCTTTGCGGTTGGGTACGAGTGTTATCAGGCCGCTGCCCGACCCTTGCGCTTCCGGGCGTGCGAGATGGGCGCCGCCTCCGGGAGTTCCTCGCCCCGACCGACGGGGTCGTTGACGAGCAGATCGACGAGGTCGTACGGGCTGTAGGCCCACAGGTCCGCGCCCATCTCCTGAGCGAGGCCGTCGGCGCGGTTGAAGACGCCGCCGCCGACCACGATCCGGGTCGAGCGGCAGGAGCCGTTCTCCCGCATCGCATTGATGATGCCGCGGATGCCGGGCAGGTCCGACGCCGCGGAGGCGAAGAGCAGCAGCAGGTCGGGGCGGCGTTCCTGGACCTGGGCGAGGATCTCGTCCGCGGGGATGCCGCCGCCGGTGAAGGTCACGTCAAAGCCGTTGGCCTCGAGCAGGTCCACGGCCATCTGGCCCGCGAGTTCCTCCCCCTGGCTCGGGCCGCACGCAGCGAAGACGGTGCGGTGACGGACCTTCGGCAGGGGGAGCCTCGCTGCGGCCTGGTCGGTCAGCATGCGGAGCAGGCGCGTGGCGAGGTGGTACGCGATCGTGGACAACTGATCGGACTTGTGCAGCCGCTCGATCATCTCGTGCACGGGCCAGAAAAGGTCCGTGATGAGGACGTCCGCCGGCACGTTCTGGTCAATCGTCTCCTGGACGATGGCCCGCGCGGCCTGGCGGTCGCCCGCGACAAGGGTCTCAAAGAAGCGCTCGATCAAGATTTCCTGGCTCATGGTGGACTCCGACAAGAGTGTCGTGAAAGGAACGGTTCCACCGGTCCGGTCGTTGAAGTGTCGCCCGGGAGGCTCCGGCTCTCCCGGCCCCAGGGCTGACTGCCGCGGGTGCGTTCTCCCTATCGAGCGCAAGGGGAACGATGGGCAGAAAGTGAGCCCATTTTCGCGCAGGCTTGGAGAAGGTCCGGAAAAGTTCGGCGTTATCTGCGCGTTCGCGGCCTCAATCAGGGCCGTATGGCACGGCAGCAGGCGCAAATACCCATCGACATGCTGCGGATGGATACGTCCGTAAAGCCCGCTTTCTCAATGGCTTCCCGCATTTGGGGGAGGGTCCAGAATGAGCCCACCGAGGCGGGGAGATACTTGTACGCGCCCGTCGTGTCCCCGCTGATGAGGGTGGCTGTCCGCGGCATGACGCGGGCGCAATAAACGCCGTTGAACCAGCGCATGAAGCGGTTGGTGGGCTGCGCGAACTCGAGAATCACCAGCCTGCCGCGGGGCTTGAGCACCCGAGCAAACTCCGCGAGCGCCTTGGCGGGGTCGTTGACGTTGCGGATGCCGAAGGCGATGGAGACAACATCAAACGAGCTGTCGGCGAAGGGCAGCGCCGTGGCGTCCGCTTCGAGGTACTCGATCTTGCTCGTCCAGGGCTTGTTGACGCGCGCGAGCTTTTGCCGGGCGATTTCGAGCATGGCGGGAGTGAAGTCCGCGCCGGTGACTTTCGCGGCGTCGCTGCGCGCAAAGAGCATGGTCAGGTCGCCCGTGCCGCAGGCGACGTCGAGCACGTGATCGCCGGGGCGGACCATCGCCGCGCGGACGGCGGCGCGCCGCCAGCGCTGATCCTGCCAGAGTGAGTGCAGGCGGTTATTGAGGTCGTAAGCAGGGGCGATGGCGGAGAACATGCCGCGGACTTTGGCGGCCTTGTCCGCGGCCTGATGCGGGTTGACGAGTTCAGGGTCGGTCCATGCGCCGGGGGCGGTTGACGGATTGGTGGACTCGGCGCTCATGCACGGATGGTAGGAAGGAGTACCCTTGTTCTCTGACAAGGAGGCTGAGCATGCGAGGCTGGCTGAAGTCGGTGTGTTGCGGGATCGTTCTGTCGGCGCTGGCGGCGTGTACGACCAACCCGGCGACGGGGCGGTCGCAGTTCAACGCCCTGAGCACGGAGCAGGAAATCGCGCTGGGTGTTCAGTCCACGCCCCAGATCATCCAGCAGTACGGCGGGCGCTACCCGGACGAGGAGGTCCAGGCGTACACCCGCGAAGTGGGGATCAAGCTCGCGCAGCAGACCGAGGGCGACAACCCGAATCTGCCGTGGGAGTTCACCATGCTCGACAGCGACGTGATCAACGCCTTTGCACTGCCGGGCGGCAAGGTGTTCTTCTCACGCGGCCTCGCGGCACAGCTCAAGAACGAGGCGCAGTTCGCGGGGGTGCTGGGGCACGAGGTCGGGCACGTCACCGCTCGCCACATCAACGACCAACTGGTGCGCGAGCAGATCGCGGCGATCGGGGGCGACCTCGCGCAGACCCTGCTGCAGGGGCGCGGGGGTGAGCTGACCCCCACGCTGATTCAGCTCGGCAGCCAGACCGTGCTGCTGCGGTACAGCCGCGAGCAGGAGCTGGAGTCCGACGCACTCGGCATGCGCTATATGTCGAAGGCGGGGTATGACCCGGCGGAAATGCTGGGCGTGATGGCGGTGCTGGAGGCGGCGTCGGGCGGCAGCCGCGGCACGGAGTTCTTCTCAACGCACCCCTACCCGCAGACGCGGATTGACGCCATCCGTTCTCGCCTGCAGCGCGAATACGCCGGCAAGCTGACGCAGCTTATGAGCAACGAGGAGGCGTATCAGCGGCGGCTGCTCAGCCGTCTGCGCGGCTCGCGGAGCGGCGAAGTCGAATCACTGGGCGATCCGGTGCTCTGGTGCGCTCACTGCCGCGAGGCCCAGCTCGCCGGGCGTCAGTAAAAACGCGGCTTCCAATGAAAGACGCCCTCACTCGTGGCGTCATCCGCCGCGGGTGAGGGCGCCTGTGTTTTTGAAGCGATGCAGCTCTACTTCAGCGCTGATCGATGGGCGTGTAGCGGACGTCGTGCGGGCCGATGTAGTCGGCCTTGGGACGGAAGAGGCGGTTGTCGGAGAGCTGCTCGATGACGTGGCCCGACCAGCCGCCGATGCGGCCGATGACGAACATCGGGGTGAAGAGGTCGAGGGGCAGGCCGATGCAGTGGTACGTGGTGGCCGAGTAGAAGTCCACGTTGGGATAGATGCCCTTGGCGGCCTTCTCGCGGTTCATCACGGCCTCGATGGCGGTGCTCTTCTCGAAGAGGTCGAGATTGCCGGTGTCGCGGGCGAGCTGCTCGGCGAGCTTCTTGAGGTGGCTGGCGCGGGGGTCGTAGGACTTGTACACCCGGTGCCCGAAGCCGGGGATCTTGTCCTTGCGCGCGAGCTTGTCCTGAATGAACTTCTCCACGTCGGCGACGGTGGGGATCTGGTTGAGCATCTTCATGACGCCCTCGTTGGCGCCGCCGTGGAGCGGGCCGCGGAGGGAGCCGATCGCCGCGGTGATGGCGGAGTAGATGTCGCTCTCGGTGGAGATGAGGACGCGGGCGGTGAAGGTGGAGTTGTTGAAGCCGTGGTCGGTGTGGAGGATGAGGCAGACGTCCAGGGCCTTGGCCATCGCGGGCGTGGGCTTCTCCCCGTTGAGCATGTAGAGGAAGTTCTCGGCGATGGGGAGGCTCTTGTCGGGGGCGACGATGGACTTGCCGGCGCGGTAGCGGTGGAACGCCGCGAGGATGGTGGGCGTGACCGCCAGGAGCGTGAGCGCCTTGTCGCGCACGGCGGGGATGGCGATCTCGTTGGGGTTGGGGTCGATCAGGCCCATGGCCGAGACCAACGTGCGCATGACGTGCATGGGCTGCGCGTCCTTGGGCATGCGCGTGAGCAGGTCCTGAATGAAGGCCGGCATCTCGTAGCGCTCCCGGATGGTCCGGGTGAAGGCTTCGAGCTCGTCCTTCTTGGGCAGGCGGGTGTTCCAGAGGAGGAACACGGTTTCTTCAAACGTGGAGTTGGAAGCCAGCTCGCCGATGGGAATGCCGACGTATTCCAGCACGCCCTTTTCGCCGTCGATAAACGACATCTTGGTTTCGGCCGCTACGACGCCCTCGAGTCCCTTGGAGAACGTTGCCATCTGGAATGACCCTTCCGATACGACAGGTTGGAACAAAGTTGGAACAAAGGCGGGGCCGGCGGCCCCGGGGCTGCGACTATAGAACCTGCCCCGCTCCCAGGCGCGGGGTGAAGAGGGGATGAACGGGCACGCGGCCGGAGCGCGTACCATCGGTGCCGCCCGGCGAGGGCGCAAGGGAGCCGGGCCATGGGCCGAACCAGGGTCACCGTCAGCAGGATCACGGACACAGAACAGGCCGCCGCCGCGGCTGAGGCAGGAGCGGACGGCGTGGGGTTCCTGTTCGCGCGGGGGCGGGCGGGGTCGATTGACCCCGAGTCGGCCTACGAGATCATGGGGTCGCTGCCGCCGATGGTCTCGTCGATCGGGGAGTTCATCGATCCGACCCTCGACGAGTTCATGGACGCCGAGGAAGTGTGCCCCACCATCTACTCGCAGCTCTCCGGCGCGGAGGACGTGCACCTGGTGCGCAGCTGCGGCCCGGACGTGCTGAAGGTGGTGCGGTTCGACGCGCCGACCATCGCGCGCGAGCTGGCCCTCTGGGACGGCGTGGATGAAGTCTGCGCAATCGTCGTTGAAGGCGACGAGGGGTGCGACTGGTCGGCGCTGGCCCCGCACCTTGAGCACCTCCATAAGCCCGTTCTGCTGGCGGGGGCGATCCATCCGGGGAATGTCGCCGCGGCGGTCGCGGCGGTGCGCCCCTACGGCGTGATCGCGGGCGCGGGCGTCGAACGCGACGGCGTGAAAGACCCGAAGCTGATCGAGGCCTTCTGCGCGGCGGTCCTGGGAGCGGGTTGAACCACAAAGACACAGAGACACAAAGAAACACGAGGAACAGCCATCTGTTCCTCGTTCTTGTTGATGTCTGCTTGCCTCACGCCCTCGGGTGATGCTTCGCGTGAACGTGCTTCAGGCGCGAGCGGTCCACGTGCGTGTAGATCTGCGTCGTGGCGATGTCTGCATGGCCCAAGAGCTCCTGCACGACGCGCAGGTCCGCGCCGCCGATGAGCAGGTGGGTGGCGAAGCTGTGACGCAGGGTGTGCGGGTGAACGTCGCGCAGGCCCGCAAGCGCCGCGTTGCGCTTGACGATCTGCCACACCGCGACCCGCTCCAGCGGGCGGCCCGACCGTGAAAGCAGCACGCGGCCCTTGTCGCGTCCGTCGGGCTTGTGCAGCAGCGGGCGGCACTCCTTGAGGTACTGTTCCAGGGCGTTCTGTGCGGGCTTGCCCATCGGAACAAGGCGCTGTTTGCTCCCCTTGCCCGTGACGCGGACCACCCCCAGGTTCGGGTGAACATCGCTCATGAGCAGGCCCGCGACCTCGGAGGCGCGCAGGCCGCTGGCGTACAGAAGCTCCAGCAGCGCCCGATCGCGCAGCCACAGGGGCGGCTCGTCGGGGTCCGCTTCGGGAGGCGGCTTGGGCGCGTCGAGCAACGCCGCGACCTGCTTGGGCGAGAGCACATCGGGCAGCTTCTTCCATCGTGTGGGCCGGTCGAGCACTTCGGTGGGGTCTTTGGGGATCAGCCCCGTGGAGGCGGCCCAGCGGAAAAAGACCTTGATCGCCGCGAGATGGCGGATGACAGAGCTGCCCTCCATCTGCCGCTTGCTCTTGAGCTCCGCAAGGTGTGTGGAGACCTGTCGCGCGGTCACCACGGGCAGCGAAGCAACCCCCGAGGAGTGAAGATCGGCGAACAGGTCGTAGATGTCCCGCCGGTAGGCTTCGATGGTGTTCTGCGCCAGGCCGCACTCAACCCGCAGGAACCCCGCGAACTGGTCGAGCGGGCGCGCGAAGTGGGGGGGCAGCTCCGGGCGCGGCTTCCGCGCTCCGCGGCGGGTCGTCGGCAGGACGGCTGGGGTCCGAGTCACGCCTTGGTACATCGGCCAGGCGGGGCGGAAATGAAAAACCCCGGCTCGCGGGGAGCCGGGGCCGGAGGTTACTCGGGTTCTAGCTCAGCCGCTTTTTAGCGGAGGAGCGAGAGGACCGACTGGGGCTGGCTGTTCGCCATAGCGAGGACGTTGGTCGAAGCCTGCACCAGGATCTGGCTGCGGGTCATCTGGGCGGTCTCGGCGGCGAAGTCCGCGTCGCGGATCACCGACTGAGCGGCCGCGGTGTTCTCAGCCTGGACGTTCAGGCTGCGGATGGTGGCGCCGACCGTGTTCTTCTGGAAGGCGCCGAGGCGGCCGCGGAGAGCCGAGACCTGCTTGATGGCCTCGGAGACGATCTTCTGGGCGTCCTCGACGTTGCCGTCAACCACGTTGTTGGCGCGGCCGGAGGCGAGGCTGTCGAGGTAGCCGATCGTGCTGTTGCCCAGCTTGCGGGCGGCGACGTCCTGGATGCCCAGGGACACCCGACCCGCGACGTCCACGTTGCCGGCGAGCTGGAAGTCAGCGCCGCCGCCGGTGATGGTGAAGGCGCCGTTGGAGCCGCCGACCACGCCGAGCGTCTGGGAGGTGTTGGTGTCGAGGGAGATGGAGACGTCGAGGAAGTCGGTGTTGATGCGGGCGGTCTTGCCCTGGGCCGTGGCCTTGATGCCGTTGATCATCATGCCGACGTTCTGGCCCTTGTCGAGCACGCCGTTCTTGGCGGCGTTGAAGGCGGTGGAGGAGGAGGTGTCGGCGGCCTTCCAGTTGTCCTCCTGGAGGTTGTAGATGCCGATGTTGCTGCCCGCGATCGAGCCGTCATTGATGACCTTGATGCCGACGAACTGATCGGAGCCGAACTCGGAGCTGGCGAGCTTGATGCCCGTGCCCGAGACGACCGCCGTCACGCCCGTCACGTCGGTGAAGCTGTTGATGTTCGCGGCGATCGTCGCCAGGCTGGTGCCCGAGGCGAAGCTCAGCTCGCGGCTGCCCTTGTTGCCGGTGATCTCGATCACCATGCTGCTGCCGGTGCCCAGGTCGATCGCCGTGCCGCCGGCGGAGAGGAACAGACCGCCCTGCTGGGCCGAGGCCGTGACCTGAACGTCAACCTGCAGGGAGTCGCCGGAGAACTTCGCGGCGTTGACGCGGAAGTCGGTCACGCCGTTGGCGATGCCCTGGGTCTTGAAGTCGAAGTTGCCGTTCAGCAGCTTGATGCCCTGGAAGTTCGTCGCGCTGGAGACGCGGTCGATGGTCTGCAGGATCGAGTCGATCTGCAGCTGGTTCGCCTGCTTCTCCTCGGCGGAGAGGCCCGAACGGCTCGCGGAGGAGGTGAGCAGACCCTGCAGCTCGGTCAGCAGGCTCGAAACCTCCTGCAGACCGCCCTCGGCGATGTTGGCGACCTGGTCAGTGCGCTGCGCGTTGTTGATCGCAGCGTTGAGGCCCTTCTGGCCTGCCTCGAGGTTCTGGCTGGCGATGAGGCCCGCCGGGTCGTCCTTACCGCGGTTCACCTTGATGCCCGTGCTGAGGCGCTCCAGGGAGCTGGCCAGGCTGAGGTGGTTCTGGGAAAGGACGCGCTGAGCGATGAGAGACTGAACGTTGGTGTTGATGCGGGACATTCCGAGGACCCTCCGTGCGTGGGTGCGAGCTGCCGCGTCTGGGCGCGGACCTGTTCATCAAGGCGAAGATCGCGTCTTCGCCGAGCCCGGCGCCGACAGGCCCGTGGCTCGCCAAGTTCCGAGTTCCGTCCCGGAACCTGTGTCCCCGCAGTCCGCACGTGCGTGCTGCTGGGACCTAGTACCCATCGGGAGGGGATGAGGGCGGGTTTAGGCGGGCTCCCGGAAAATTGGGGAGGATTTCGATTGAAGTCCCCGCCCCCGGTGGCGCAAAAAAAGCCCCCGGGATGGACCCGGGGGCCGTTCAGGGGGCCGCTTTCACGTCCGCGACGTGTTATCAGCCGAGAAGTTGGAGAACCGACTGGCTCTGCTGGTTGGCGAGCTGCAGGGTCGAGGTGCCCGCCGCGGCGAGGATCTGGGCCCGCGTCAGGCGGCTGGTCTCGACCGCGAAGTCCGCGTCGCGGATCTGCGACACGCTCGCGGTGAGGTTCTCGAACTGCGACTGCAGCGAGTTCACGTTCGTGCTGAGCACGTTGCGCTCGAACGCGCCCAGTCGCCCGCGGAGCTGCGTGATCTGATCGATCGCGGCCTGCAGGATGTCGTTCGCGGCGGTGAAGTCCCGACGCCGCGCGGACTCGGCGATGCTGTTGTTCTCACCCTGCTTGAGGGAGTTGAGGAACTCCACGCCGTTGATCGTGCGGACGCCGCCGAGGCGCGACGCGGCGACGGAGGGAATGCCGATGTTCGCCTGCTGGAGCGAGGTGACGTCCGGCCCGAGCTGGAAGAGCGCGCCGCCGCCGGTGATGTGGAAGCTGGTGGTGGCGGAGCCGGGCCGGGTGGCGAAGTTGGCCTCGAGGACGAAGTTGCCGGAGAGAGAGGGAAGGTTCACGGGCAGCTC
This sequence comes from uncultured Phycisphaerales bacterium, assembly GCA_937974035.1. GTDB lineage: Bacteria > Planctomycetota > Phycisphaerae > Phycisphaerales > UBA1924 > JAEYTB01. The sequence continues at coordinate 37,377 of CALJIV010000043.1, read as the reverse complement.
AAGGCCGCGTCCCCGGACGAGGTTGCCGTTGACGAGCGCCTGCACGTCCTGGCCGTTGTCGGTCTCCGCGGCGACGAGGGTGCTCGAGCCGATCATGCCCGCCCAGTCGAAGGGCGCGCCGGAGGGGACCGGCGCGTTGTTGGCGAGCTTGTAGGTGATCCAGCTGTTGAGCGCCACGTCGGGCGGGTTCTGCCGCTTGACGCTGACAAAGGCGTCCGCGCCGTAGGTGGTGGAGCTGAACACCACGCCCGAGTTGACGTTGCCGTTCACCGCCGCGGCGGTGATCCCCGTGAAGGCGGTGGTGGCGTTGACGGCGTTGATGAGGTTGGTGAGCGAGCCGGAGGCGACGCTGATGATCTGCACGCCGCGGGGGCCCTTGACCTCGAAGGTCATGGAGGAGAGCAGCACGCCGGGGGGCGTGGTGCCGCCGTTGTAATAGAGGGCCGCGGTCTGCGCGGAGGTGACGACGTCGATGTCCACCTGGACGGAGCTGGCGGTGCCGAAGGTGACGCCGTTGAGCCGCGCCGTGGTGACGGCGCTGGAGCGCAGGCCGGAGAGGACGTAGTCGAGTGTCCCGTCGAGCAGCTTGAGGCCGCCGAAGGTGGCGGTGTTGCTGATGCGGGTGATCGAGTCGATGGCCGAGTCGATCTGGAGCTGGTTGGCGGCGCGCTCGTCGTCGGAGTTCGCGCCGGTGTTGGCGGACTGGACGATCAGGCCGCGGATGGAGTTGAGCAGGTCGTTGATCTCCGCGAGGGCGGCCTCGGCGGTGGAGATGACGCTGCTGGCGCGCTGGGCGTTGCTGATGCCCTGGCTGACGCCCTCGATGTCGGAGCGGATGCGCTCGGAGATGATGAGTCCTGCGGGGTCGTCCTTGCCGCGGTTGATGCGCAGGCCGGTCGAGAGGCGCTCGAGGCGCAGGTTCATCTCGTTGCTGGTGCGGCCCAGGTGGGCCTGGGCGATCATGCTCGCGACGTTGGTGTTGATCCTAGCCATGGCAATCCTCCGTGATTGAGGCTAAGTGCTGGTGGGTACGGGAGTAACGCTGCGGGGCGAGGCCCGCGGAATCAGGGCGCCGGTCGGCGCGAGTGGAAAAAGTCACAGTGCTTTGCGAACGGGCGGGTCGCCGGGACGCGGCGCCTGGCTGGTCAGGCCGCTGGCGCGTGCGCGGATGCGCGAGCGAGCCGGGCCAGGCAGGATTTCCCCGTTGAGGGCGGGGAGCTCCGGGGCCGCCAGGCGGGCGGCCTGCTCGTTCTCGAGCTTGATCGCCTCGTAGACCTCCTTGCGATGGACGGCGATGCGTGTTGGTGCGGTGATGCCAAGACGGACCTTGTCGCCGCGGATGTCCACCACGGTGATCTCGATCTCGTCTCCGATCATGATGGTCTCGTCGCGCTGCCGGGATAGGACCAGCATGGGTTTGCTCCTTGTTCCCAGAGAGGCCTCCGTGCCCCGCTGGGGATGGCCGCGTTCTCTCCTCGCGCGCACGGCGCGGTGCGGCCGGCCGGCTTTCCGGTGGTTGGTCGAGGTGCTGATGGGACGGTGGATGCCTCATTGAGAATCAGGCCGAGAGGGCCTGCGCGGGCTGGGCGACGCCGACCTTGACGAGCGGGTGGCGGGTCGTCCAGCGCTTCTCGGCGAGGACCATCTGCTCGCCGGTGCGGGTGAGGGTGTTGATGACCAGCGGACCCTGAAGGTTGCCGGTGAGGGTCGCGTCCACCTTGTTGACGATCACGAAGACCTGGGCGTCCTCCAGCTTCTCAAGGCCGAGCTCGGCCATCTGCTCGGGGCGGATCGGCACGGAGTACTCGGGGATGAACAGGCTGGGGTCGGTGATGACGAAGGCCAGGCTGGGCTCGTCCACGGACTGGAGCCAGAAGAAGCAGGCGTCCTCGCCGGGTTCGAGAAGGCAGTAACGGGTGTAGCTGCTGAAGCCGAGAAGGCCCTTGGGGAAGTGGATCACGCGGTCCTCCGCGATCTGCACCACTCCGAATCGTGTCGTACGCACTTCCATTGCGTCTGCTCCTTTTGATCCGCCGCGTCCCCGGCGGTGTGGTTCCGGGGCTCATCCCCGGCGTGTGGGTCCTTCAGGTGAGGAAGTCGAGGAGTGAACGGGACTGGGCAAGGGCCGTCACGCGCAGCCCCGCCTCCAGCTGCGTCTGCAGAAGGGCGAAGCGCGAGGCCGCTTCGGTGTAGTCAATGTCCCGCAGTTCGCTGCGGGCGCGTTCGTCGGCGTTGGCTCGGTCCTCTTCGTTCACGATCGCGTCGTCCACTCGGCGGGCATAGCCACCGACCATGCCCCTGGTCTCGACCAGGGCGTCGATGGCCGCCTTCAGCCCTTCACCAGCAAGCGTGATGCCAGTCGGGCTGTTCGCGCGGAGGGCGTCGCGAAGATCGATCAGGCGGGTGAAGAGATCATCCACGCGTACCTTTGCGCGATCGCTGCCGGAAAAAGTTGCGCTTGCCGCGTCCCACGACCCGTCCAGCAGCCCCAGATCCCCCGCGGCCTGCGAGTTGTTCAGCGACTTCACCGACACCGGGTTGGGGAAGGCGGGGTTCTGCACGAGCTGGATGCCGTTGGCACCCTCGCCCATCGTGGCGACCAGGTCCGTGGCGTTGAGACCCGCGGCGACCAGCGCCGCGCTGAGTTGCGCGTTGATCCGGTCCAGCACGCTCTGCATGTCCGTCAGGTCGCTCGGACGAAGGTCGATGCGGATGACGGTCCCCGCGGCGTCGCCCAGAATGATCTCGAAGTCGTCGTTGAGTTCCTGGTCATACAGGCCGGTGTTGGGGTTCTTCACCCCGTCCACGACGCTTACCCCGCGCCCGAAGTTGAGGTCCGAAACGCGGGTTTGCCCGGAGAAGGAGCGGATGCCCAGGCGCGTGGCGGTGAAGTTCCCGCCCGCGACCTCGCTGATGGAAAGCGCCCCCGCGCTGCCCGCGGAAACCTCGTTGTAGATGTCGATGCCCGTCCCCGCGGCGTTGATGCGCACACGCACGCCCACGTCCGCGCCCTCGATCAGGTTGCGGATGTCCTGCAGCGTGGTCGCGGTGGAGAGGTCCACCGTGGCGCTGCGACCGGCGTTGTTGATCTGGATCGCGCCGAGCGGGGCCGTCAGCGTCTGCAGCGCGGCGATGGGGGTTTCCCATGTCAGACGCGGCGCGGTGTCGAGCCCGGATTCGGAGGCGGAGGTGAAGGAGAAGGGCGTCGAAGCGGCAAGGCCCAGGTCCTTCGCCGTGGTGCCGCTGCCGGGGTCCGAGAACGTAATGGCGTGCCCCGCCGCGACATCTATATGGAACGCTCCTCCGAGCACCGAGACGCCGCCGGCGTCGAGGATGGAAACGGAGTTGTCGCTCTCGTACTTCGCGATGGCGTTGGCGATGCGGGTGGTGATGTCCTGAACGGTCGCCGCGCCGGAGAGGTCGATGGAGATGGAAGCGGAGCCGTCGATGGACATCTCGATGACGCCGAGGGAGACGCCCATGCCGCGGGCGCCGTTCAGCGACTCGATGGTGGTGTTGAGGGTGAGCGCTGGGTTGAGGTCCACGGCTCCCTGAACGCGGGCGGAAATGCCGGAGATGGGCGTCGCGCCGAGCGTGATGGGAACGCCCGCGGCCGGGCCGAGGTCGGTGAAGAGCCCCGTGCCCTGGCCGATGTAGCGGAAGCCCGAACCAAAGGCGACGACCGGCGCGCGTGAGGTCTGCGAACCGCCGAAGACGTACCCCGCGACGGACTGCGTGTTGGCCGTGGCGAGCAGGCTCTGGATGAGCTGCTCGACGACGGTGGCCTGCGCGTTACGCTCCGAAGCAGTGGAGCCGACGTTGACCTGCTGGCTGGCGATCGTTCTCGCCTGCTCGGCCAGCTCGGTGGCCGAGGCGAGCGTGGTGTCGATGACGTCCAGGGCCGCGGCGGCGTGGCTGAGGTTGCGCCGCACCTGAACCGAGCGGTCGAGTCGGTCGTCAAGGACGGAGATGGTCGCGGCCTTGATGATGTCGTCGCTGGGGCGGAGGATGGCGCGCCCGGTGGCGATCTGCTCACTGACGCGGAGCAGGTCGAGGTTGGCGCGGTTGATGTTCGAGAGCGCCAGGCGCGACGCAAGAAGGTTCGGAACGCGGGCGAGATTTCCGGGGATGGCGCTCATCAGATCAGCCCCATCAGGACGTTGGTCAGCTCGTTGGCGGTGTTGATGACGCGGGCCGCGGCCTGGTACTGGCGCTGGAAGTCCATCAGGTTGATGGACTCCTCGTCGATGCTGACGCCGCTGATGCCCGCACGCTGGGCCTCAAGGCTGTCGTAGACCACCGCGGCTGCGCGTGCCGCGGTGAGCGCGGAAGAGGCCTGGCCGCCCACTTCCTGCACGGATTCACGCCAGAGAGCCTGCAGCGTGCGGCCCTCCAGAGCGGGCAGGGCGCGGGACTGAAGCCCCGCGATTTCCAGCGCGGTGCCGTTTTCCACGAAAACGCCGTCCACGATGCGGCCCGTGGTCAGCAGGCCGGGATCGGCCTTGAGGTCGGAGCGCACGGCGATGTCGGATGAGCCCGAGCCGGAGAAGTAGGCGTTCACGCCCAGCAGCGCGAGCACGCCCGAAGTGTCTTCGGGGAAGCTGAAGTCAAAGCCTGCGTCGGCACCGACCTTCAGCTTGCCGTCGGAGGTGAAAGTCGCGGAAAGGCCGGGGATGGCGTTGAGGGCGTCGGCGATGTCCTGCGCGGAGGTGTCGTCCGACGTGCCGGGCGTTCCGGCGTTGGTCACCCCATCGAGGTCCACGTTGATGCGGAAGGTTTCCGTCAGGCCGGTGGCCTTGTTGCGCACGCTGACGGTGAAGGTGCCGTTGACCGCGGCAAAGGGCAGGTGGTTGGTGGTCTGATTCGCCGGATCGTTGAGGGCTCGGGTGCGGTCGTTGATGCCGAAAGCAAGCGTGCCGGTGGTGCCGGTGAGGCCGCTGGCATTGACGCCTGTGCTGTGCAGTCGGTTGACCTCGAAGATGAGCTGCGCCGCGAGGCGGTCGAGCTTGTCGAGCGTGCCGTCCACCGCGCTGCCGCGGGACTGCACCAGCGCGCCCAGCGAGCCCGAAGAAATCGTGAGCTGCTGGTGATTGGGCTCGGTCGCGATGGAGAGCGAGACCTTCCCGTTCTCCACGGTGCGCTTGATTTCCAGAGGCCGCACGGTCGTGCCCAGGAGCACGGGGGTGGAGCCCACGAGGATGTCCACGCCCTGCTGGGCGTGGTCCACGACCGTCACGTCCATGAGCGAGGCAAGCTGCGAGATCGCCGCGTCGCGCTGGTCGCGGAGGGTGTTGGCCATCGTCCCGGTGGTCTCGGCGTCGGCGATCGCGGCGTTGAGGCCCGCGATCTGGTTGAGCAGAACGTTCGCCTGCTCCACGGAAACGCCGATCTGGTCGTCGATCTGGCGGCGCTGATCGATCAGACGCGAGCGCAGATCGCGGATGAACCCGGCCAGGCGGTCGCCCTGCTGGATCACCGCGGCGCTGGACTGCGTCTGGTTGGCCCGCTCCGACCAGGCGTTGAAGAAGGAGGTCAGCTCGCTGGAAAGGTCGTTGTCACCAAGCTCGCCCAGGGCGGCCTCGATCTGGGAGAAGATGCTGGTGCGCGTCGCGGCGGCGGAAAGGTCCGCGCCGCTGTTCCACAGCCGGCCTTGCAGCGCCATGTCCACCTGCCGCTGAACGGAGCGGACCATGACGCCGTTGCCGATCTGGATGCCCGCGAGAGAGCGGTCGCCGCGGATGGGCAGGAGTCGCGCGACCTGGCGCGAATACCCCGGCGTGGCCGCGTTCGCCATGTTGTTGCCGGCGACCTGGATGCCGATCTGGCTCGCGGCGAGGGCGGAGCGTCCGATCTGGATGGCGTTCGTAAGGCTCATCGATCAGCTCCTGAGGTCGATCGCGGAAACGACGGCGCCGCCTGCTTCGACGTAGCCGCGACGGGAATAGATGCCCGCATGGCTGAGCTGGCGGCCCACCTGCCGCATGAGGCCCTCCATGTGCGCAAGCAGGGAGGCGGTGGCGGCGCGGAGCGTGCGGGTCTGCTCCTCTACCGAGGCGATCAGGGCCCGCAGGTCCGCGGCTCGCTGCGCGAGCGCGGCACGGGCTCGCTCCGGGACGCAGGCGCACAGATCCGTCAGCGTGATGGCCGTGGCACGCTTCGCGGCAAGAGTGGGGAAGCGCGTGCAGGAAAGGGCGACCAGCTCGCGCCGGCGCTGCTCCAGCACGGCCAGCTCTTCAACCAGGGCCGACTGCACGCGAGTAGCGCGGTCGATGGCGGCTCGGTCCGCGGCGCGAACTGCCTCGCGGTGCTCCTCAGCCGCGGCGGAAAGACGCTGATACGTCGCGGTGAAGCCGTCGAGCAGCTCATCGAGCTGTGCGAGGAGCATGTCGGGCGTCATGGGCCTGTTGGGAGTGGCGGTGTTCATGGCGTTGTCGTCGCTCCCTTGGCGAGCATTCGGCGTGCCAGCGCATCAACAAGCCCCCAGCGCTGGGAGCTGACCATGCGCTGCGCAAAGGTTGCGTCGAGCATCGGGCCGAACGTGCGCTCCACCTTGCCGGGGCCGAAGGGAGGCGCGGCGTTGTTGCTCTCCCGCAGACGTTTGAAGATGGGCTGCACAAGCGCCGTGGAGACAAGCTGCTCCGCTGCTGCGCGGGCCTGACGCTCCGGGTCTTCCTCTTGAGCGCGGGCACGGGACAGGATGGACGCAAAGTCCGCCTGATCCTGGGCCAGACGCGCGCCCGCGAGCAGCGGCGTCGAGGCGGAGGCGAGGGGTTGGAGCGGCTCAACGTTCATCTGCGTCAGTCCACGATCAGCTTGGCCTGGAGCTTTCCGGTCTTGTGCAGCATCTGGAGGATGTTGATCTGCTCTTCCACGGGGATGTCGAGCTGCTTGAAGGCGCGGATGAGGTCCGCCAGACGCGCCATTTCCGCCGGGCGTGCGCCGGGCGCCACGGCCGTCCAGCGGTCCTGCACGATCATCGGGTTCGCCGCGCTGGGCGAGGGCGGCGGAACGGTGGTGGTGATGGTGAGGTCCTTGTGCGTGATGGCGACGGGGCTGATTTCCACGTCACCCGTCACGATGATGGAGCCAGTTCTCTGGTTGCAGATCACCTGCGCGGGCAGGTCCAGAAGCCGCTGGTTGACCTCAGCCGCGAGCACGTCCGCCAGGAACGCGGCGCGGTCCGCGCGGTCGGCCTCGGGGATGACGACGCGGATGGTGCGCTCGTCGATCACCGTTGCCACGCGCGGGCCCTGGGGCTGGGCCTTGCCGTTGATGGCGATGGCGATCTGGCTCGCGGCGGCCCACCCCGCGTAGGGAGGATCGATGATCAGCTCGAAGCTGTCGCCCACGCCGGGCATCAGGATGTCTTCGATGATGCGTGCGCCCTTGCGCACACGCCCGCTGGTGGGGACGGAGGGGTCATGCAGGTCCACCAGCCCCTGGGCGAAGGCGTAAATCTTGCGGGAGGGGTCGGGCAGCGGGCCTTCGAGGGCGCACAAGTACAGCTCGCCGCCCTTCAGGCTGCTGGCGTTGAGGAGCGTGGAAACCTGCACGTCGTAGGTGTCGTCGGCGCGGGCCCCGCCGGCGGGGATCACGCAGGTGACGGAGACGAGCGCGACGGACTTGGCGCTCGCGAGCTCCCTGAGGCTGCCCAGCTCGTTGCCGTTGTTCTCAAGCAGCTTGGCGAGCGGGCGGGAAACAGCCAACTCCTTGCCCGAGTCTCCAGTGCCGGGCAGACCCACGACCAGGCCGTAGCCCCGGAGGATCGACTCCCCCTGGCCCTTGATGCGGACCAGCTCCTTGACGGTCGTGGCGTGGGCGGAGAGTGCCAGGAACAGCGCTGCAAGGCAGGCGATCGGTCGCATGCCCGGCAACACGCAAGGGGTGTGCCAACAGAAGGATCGGGGCCGTCTATCGCCCGACGCGATCAGAAGTTGAAGATCGTGTCGAGGAAGCGGGTGATGACGCCCTTGCTCGCGGTGTCCTTGGCGTCGCCTTGGGCGTAGGCCATGATGGTCAACTCCGCGAGCTGGCTGCTCAGGATGGTGTTGTTCTCGGTGATGTCCTCGCGCCGGCACTCCCCGCTGAGGACGAGCGTGCGGACCTCGCGGTCCTGGCCCACGGTCTTGCGCGCCTCGAGCACCAGCACGCCGTTTGGCTTCACGTCGATCACCGTGGCCTGGATGCGGTCCTGGAACTTGTCAGTGCGCTCGAACTTGCCGTCGCCCTTGAAGTTGCGCGAGCCGGTGACGTCCGCGCTGGCGATGGTGCCCGTGCCGACGTTCGTCAGGTTGCCCTCCAGGAACATCGCCAAGTCAGGGAACTTGTTCACCGCGGCCTTGAGCGAAGAGTCCTTCTTCGCGTCGAGCTTCTGCTGGCTGCTCTGCGTGCTGCTCTCCGCGATGATGATCGAAACCTTGTCATGCACCGCGTAGGTGCGGGGCTTGGGGGCCTGCACCAGCAGCAGGCTCGCGGAGTGCGCGCTGAGCGAGCTGGTGACGGGGGTGTACTTGGGGGCCGAGGCGGGCAGCGGGTACCGCTCTTCCGCGGGCTTTTCGGGGGCGAGCATCCCCGGCGAAGCCGTGGGAGGCGCGGACGGAGCAGGCGCGGCGGTGGGGGAGGGCTGCTCCGCAACGGGCCGGCGCAGCAGGCTCTGGGCCTGGGCGGTCGCGACGAGGCAGCAGAGAGCGACGAAGAGCGCAAGCCTGCTCATGATCCCACCTTTGCATCATCGGCCAGCAGGACCGCGCGCCCCGGTCCGCTGACGCGGGCCGCGAAGGTCTTCTTGCTGGTGAGACTCTGGAACTGGATGACGTCGCCCTCGCGCCCGGATTCCTTGGCACGGGCGGTGGTGCTGACGATGACGGTGCCGGAGAGGCAATCCACAGCGACGAGATCGCCGCGGGAGACGACGATGGGGGCCTCCACGTCCCGCGCGAGCAGGACGCGCCCGGGCTCGATGCGCGTGCGTGCGACCGCGCCGATCACCTGGTCGCGCCGCGCTGGGGTGATGGCGGGGGGCAGCCACTGTTCCTGAACGTCCACGTGGGCCATGTCCACGACACCGCCTCGGGATACTGCCTCGCGTGCGATCAGCACGTCGCGCCGGACGAGCACGCCGACGCGGATCGTGCCTTCGGCCTCGATCCGGTCCCCGCGATAGACACGGACGTTCACGGGCATGCGTTCGCTGATCGCTGCGGGCTGAACGGCGACGGTGCGGCCCGAGGTCGGCAGGGCGAGCAGGTCCGCGCCGTCCTCAAAGGTGAGGCGCAGGTCGCTTTCACCCACGCCAAGGGTCTGAGCGATGCGTGCGGCGACGTGCCGCCGCACGGTATCTCCCGCGGGGGCCGGCTGGGTCTGCGGGGCAGCGCTGGGGCCGGAAGCGGCCGAAGCTGAGGGAGGGGTGACGGTGCGGACGTTGCACACGCCCCCGGAGAAGCTGATGCGGCCGAGATTGACGCGAGCCTGCTTTTCCGCCGCGGCACGCACCTGGGCGAGCTCGACGCGCGGGGAGCGTGCAAACTCTTCGGGCGTAACCAGCACGATCGACGCAAGCGCCTCGGCCTCAGGGCCTTGCAGGTCCGCGACGTCGGCGATGCGGACGGGCTCGCCCGGCGCGATCCTCGCCCACGGCCGCAGCGCCACGGTGGACTGAGCCGCGGCGGGGGAGGCGAAGGCGAAGACCAGCGCGATGAATGCGAGCAGGCGGATCAACGATTACCTCCGAAGCTGGGCGACGGCGCGGAGCGTGTCGTCCGCGGCTCGGATGCTCTGGCTGTTCATCTCAAAGGCCCGCTGGACGCGGATGAGCTCGATCAGCTCGCGGGTGGGATCGACGTTGCTGGACTCCAGGCTGCCCTGGATGAGCGAGCCGCGGTCGTCCTGTGCGGGCACGCCGGTGCTGGGTGGGCCGCTGGCGACGGTCTCGCCGTAGAGGTTCTCACCGATCTGCTCGAGGCCCGCGGGGTTCACGAAGGTGGCAAGCTCGATCTGCCCCGCCTCGGTGGGTTCGGTGGCGCCGGGGAGCATGTAGGTGACGCGCCCGTCGGAGGTGATGGTGATGCTGTCCTGAATGGCGTTGGGCGGGATGGTGATGACCGGCTCCAGGCGGCGGCCCTGGTCGTTGGCGAGGACAAGCTCGCCGTCGCTGTTGAGCGCGAAGCTGCCGGCGCGGGTGTAGGCCCGCCCGCCCGCGGCCTTGCTGTCCTCAACGGACACCTGGAAGAAGCCCGAGCCGTTGATCATCACGTCCAGCGGCTTCTTCGTGGCCTGCACCGTGCCCTGCGTGAAGTCGAGCTGCGTGCCCGAGACCTGCACACCCAGGCCCACGTACAGCCCGATCGGCCGCTGGTCTTCGTTCAGGTTCGTCGCTCCGGGCTGCGCCTTTTCCAGGTACAGCAAGTCCTGAAAGTTCACGCGGCTGGCCTTGAAGCCCACCGTGTTCACGTTCGCGAGGTTGTGGGCCGTCACATCGAGGGCGACGTTCAGGGCGGCAAGGCCGGTTGCGGCGGACTGAAGTGCGTTGATCGCCATGCGTACCTCGTTATGACATGCGGCCCAGGCCGTTGATGGCCCGGTCCATGAGCCGGTCGTGCGCCTGGATCATCGCGATGTTGCTCTCCACGTCGCGCGCGGCGCTGGTCATGCGAATAAGAGAGTTGATCTCGTCCGCCGCGGACTCCTCGATCGCGAACTGCATCACAGAGGCCGAGGAGGGGCGGGCCGAGGCCATCGCGGCCCGGTCCGGGAGGAACTGGCCCTTGTCGAGCTTGCGAAGGCGGCTGGGGTCGGCCACGTCCACGACGCGCAGACGCGCGATGACTTTGCCCTGCTGCTGCACGGCCCCGTCAGGGGAGATGGTCACGGAACCGGGCCCAAGCCGGATGGGCCGGTCGTTCACGTCCATCACGGGGACGCCGCCGGTGGCTGTGACGAGGGTGCCGTCGGAACGCTGGGCAAAGCGGCCGTCGCGGGTCAGTCGAACCTGCCCGGCCTCGTCGCGGATCACGAAGAAGCCCGGCCCGTTCAGGGCAAGGTCCAGGGGGCCTCCGTTGTTGCGGATCGCCCCCTGCGAGAAGTCCACGGCGTTGCGGTTCATCAGCACCCCCCCGCCCAACCGCTCAAGGAGCCGGTTGCTGGGGAGGTAGGTCACGCCGTCCTCCTGCGCCACGGCACGTCGTGGCATGGCCATGGGGATGTCCGGCTTGAAGCCGGGGGTGTCCATATTGGCGAGGTTGTTCGCCCAGACCTCCTGGGCGTAGATGGAGGTCAGCAGGCCGCTGGCGGAGATGTTCAGGCCGTAGGACATGCGCCAGGGGGTACACCACAAGCGGCGTGCCAACGCGGGGCCGGGGGGGCGGCGGGAGGGGAAAGGGCGGTTTGTGCGCAAAACAGGGAGGGCGGCGCACCCCCTGCGCCCACGTCCCGTGCCCCTGACCTAGACTCTCGGTCCCAGGCTGGGCGCGTGCCCCCGCCAGGGGGAATCGACCGCACGCCCGCTCGGGGAGCTCATGGACGATCGGCATACACAAATCCGCGAACGCGCTGGACTTGAAGAAGCGCGGTACAACCTCGAGTTCATCGACTGGCTGCGCCGGTGGGGGGTGCCGATCCTGTTCATCGTGGCGCTCCTCCTCGCCGCGTGGGGGCTGCGCGAGCGTTACCTGCGGGCCCAGGCCGTGAAGCTCGACGAGTCCTTCGCGGAGCTGGAGGCTGTCGCCAGCGGCGCCAACCCCAGCCCCGAGAGCCTGCTCCAGATCGCGGCGGACCACGAATCGGGCCGCTCCTCGGTCGCGGACGTGGCTCGCCTCGAAGCCGCGGACGCCTACCTCGACTCTGTCCGCCGCGGCGTGCGTCCCGGCGTGCAGGTCAAGGCCGACGGCACGCTTGAGAACCCCGAAGACGCCCTCTCCGATGCCGATCGCGCGGCGTTCCTCAAGAAAGCCGCGGAGCTGTACCAGACGGTCTACTCCAAGACGCGCTCGGACGCCGGGCGGCAGGTGCTGACCATCGGCTCGCTCTTCGGCCTGGCGGCGGTGGCGGAGTGCCAGGGCGAGCTCTCCGCCGCGCGCGGACACTATGAAGAGATCATCAAGCTGGCGGATGTCAGCGGGTTCGCCTCCTACGGGGCCGTGGCGAAGAAGCGGCTGGAGAATCTGCCCTCCCTTGAGAACCCGCCCGCCCTGTATGCCAAGGCGGAGTTGCCCCCGGTTCCCGAGCCGCCCAAGCCCGTGCTGCCGGACCTGATCGATACCCCGCCCGCGCCCACCCAGCCGGAGCTTGAGCCGCAGCCCGTCCCCGAGGGGGCGCAGCCGCTCATCCCGCCCACGGCCCCCGCGCCGGAGCAGCCCGCCGAGCCCACGCCCGAGCCGCCCGCTCCGCCCGCGGAACCGACGCCCGAGTAAGTCCGCGTCATGTCTGATGACGTCGCCCGCACCTCCGGCCTCATTCTGCCCGGCGGCAAGGTGGATGCCGAAGCCATCCGCCGCGCGCTGGCCGAAGCCGAGGCCTCCGGAGCGGACGCCGACGACGATACGGCGCTGCGCACCGTCACCTTCACGCTGCAGCGCGACCTCAACAAGCGGCTGGACAAGTACCTGACCGACCGCATCACCTTCATGTCGCGCAATCAGCTTCAGAAGCTGATCGCCGAAGGGGGAGTGACGGTCAACGGACGCATCGCGAAGGCGTCCACGAACCTCCGCGCGGGGGACGAGGTGGAGGTGGTGATCCCGCCGCAGCCGAGCAAGGACATCGTGCCGGAGGAAATCCCGCTCGACGTGATGTTCGAGGATGAGCACCTGATCGTGCTCAACAAGCAGCCGGACATCATTGTCCACCCTGCCCGCAGCCACCTGAAAGGGACGATGCTCTCCGCGCTGGCGTGGCACTTCCAGCAGCAGGGGGGCGCTTCGAAGCTCTCGAGCGTAGGGACGGAGTTCGCACGCCCCGGCGTCGTACACCGGCTCGACCGCAACACCAGCGGCTGCATCGTCTTCGCCAAGCAGGACGAGGCGCACTGGAAGCTGGGCCACCAGTTCGAGCACCGGCAGGTGGACAAGCGCTACATGGCCGTGGTGCACGGAAAGCTGGAGCCGCCGATCGAGGTCGTGGAACTGCCCATCGGCCCGCACCCTTCGCGCGAGAAGGGATACCGCGAGAAGTACGTCGTCCGACACGACGAGCTGGGCAAGCACGCCGTCACCATCTACCGCGTGCGTGAGCGCTACGTGCTGAGCGACCGCCCGCTTTCAGACGGCACCCGCGGCGAGGAGTGGTTCAGCCTCGTGGAGCTGGAACTGAAGACCGGGCGCACGCACCAGATCCGCGTCCACATGAGCGAGCTGGGCCACCCGATCGTCGGCGACGACATGTACGGCGGGAAGCCCTTCGTTGACCCGGAGAGCGGCGAAACCATCATCGCCCGCCAGGCGCTGCACGCGACGGTGCTGGGCTTCCGGCACCCCGTGACCGAACAGCCGATGCAGTTCACCGCGCCGCTGCGAGGCGACATCCGCGCGCTGGTGCAGGCGCTGCGCCGCGGCAGCGGGGATCGGCTGGAACTGATGACGCCCCCGGGGGCGACCGTGGATATGGCTCAGGTGATGAAGTGACGCGGCGTCAGGTCATCGTCATGCCGCCGTCCACGCAGATGGTCTGGCCGGTGATGAAGCCCGCCTCGTCGCTGGTGAGATAGGCCACCGCCGCGGCGATGTCGTCGCCGGTGCCGAACCGCTTCACCGCCATCAGGTTCAGCACGCCGTCCTTGACCTGCTGGGGCAGGTTGTGGGTCATGTCGGTCTCGATGAAGCCCGGCGCGACGGCGTTGCAGGTCACGCCCTTGCTCCCCAGCTCGCGGGCGATGGTCTTCGTGAGGCCGAGCAGGCCGCTCTTCGCGGCGGCGTAGTTCGCCTGACCCGCGTTGCCCACCACGCCGCTCGTGGAGCTGATGTTCACGATGCGCCCGAAGCGGTTCTTCATCATGCTGCGGGCCGCGGCACGGATCGCCACGAACGCAGACTTGAGGTTGGTGTTCAGCACCACGTCCCAGTCCTCGTCGGACATGCGGAGGGCCAGGCCGTCCTTGGTGATGCCCGCGTTGTTCACGAGGATGTCGAGACGGCCGTGCTGCTCCGCGACCTTTTCCACCGCCGCGGCGAAGCCCTTGGCGTCGGCGATATCCACGACCAGCACCTCGGCCTTACCGCCCGCGGCTTCGATCTGGGCCTTCACCTCGTTGAGCGGGCCTTCGCTGCGCGCGGCGAGGATGACGTGCCGGCCGTCGCGGGCCAGACGCAGGGCGATGCTCCGGCCGATGCCGCGGGAAGCGCCGGTGACAAGGGCGACGCGGGTGATGTCAGACACGGGAAAACTCCTTCAATGTCGGAGGTGGAATGTCGTCTGCCGGACGTTCAGCGTCGATGTCGCTCGTTCGACCCCGGCCGATGGAACACACCGACGCCGGGCCCGCGACGATCGACACTCGCCGTCCGACATCGGGCTCAGCCGCCGCTGCCGGGGATGGTGACCGGGCCGGCAGGCGTGGGGACGCGGCGCGGACCGGACGGGGACGATCCGGGGGCGGACTCGCCGGGCGAATCGCTGGGTGAAGAGCCGCCGGGCGAACCCCAGCCGGCGGAATCATCATCGACGGGCACGTAGGCGGGGCCGGAGCTGCGGCCCGAGCCGGCGCGGGAAAGCTCGAAGCTCGACATGGAGTCAAAGTCCGAAGCCCGCGGCTTGACCACTTCCGTGGAGGGCGTCATCGTGAACTTCCACGTCTCGCCGGTCCGGATCGCCAGCCAGCTCATGATGTACGCCCCGCGGGGGTCCTGCACGGCGAGGTAGATGGTGGCGTTGTCCATCTCCGCCGAGGGGGGCGGGGGCGGGTTGTTGTCGGTGATGTTGACGACGCGGACCGCCTCGATCATCGCGGTCTGCTCGTCCCAGCTCCCGTCGCCGGTGAGCAGGTCCAGCACCTCGACAGCCTCGGGCATGAGCATGGTGCTCAGCTTGTCCGCGTCGCCCTTGGCGATGGCGTCGGCGAGCTGAATGACCGCGCGGGCGAGGGTCTCGTCGATGGGTGCCGCGGACTGCGGGAACTGCACCCGCGCATCGGGCCGGGCCGACTGCATCACAGGGTCGATCTGGATGGGCTCGGCGGGCTCCGGCGGAGGCGGCGGCGGGGGAGGGGGAGGCGGCGGGGGCTTCTTTTCTTCGCAGCCGGTGATCACGACCCCGGGGATCGCGACAGCACAGACCACGCCGAGCGTGAGGGTGGTGCAGAGGAGAGCCCGACCGGCACGGGCGGCGAAGGTGTGTGAGCGGGTGAGGTGGGTCATGCTGCGTGAAACCTGTGCTTAGGCCGCCGCGGGCGGCACGTCGTGCGTGTCTACTTTGATGCTCTTGTCGATGCGTCGCATCAGGCCCATGAGTGTACGTCCCGGGGCCAGCTCAACATAACTGAAACCGGGCTGCCCCGCCGTCTGCGACGCGAGCCAGGCGCAGGACTGGGCCCAGCGGACGGGGCTGGTGAGCTGCTCCACCAGCCGCCGGCGTATCTCCGAGGGTTCCTCGGTGTGGGGCTGGGCGGTGACGTTGGACAGCACCATGCAGCGGGGGGGCTGGATCGGCGTCTTGGCGAGCGCCTCGCTCAGCCGTTCCGCGGCTGGGGCCATGAGGGGGGAGTGGAACGCCCCCGCGACCTGCAGAAGGGTGGACTTCAGCCCCAGACCCTCGGCGACCTTCGCCGCGCGTTCGCACGCCTGCTTGTGGCCGCTGAGGACGACCTGGCCGGGGGCGTTGAAGTTGGCGCAGACGAGGACCTGATCGCCCCGCGCTGCATGGGCGACCTGCTCCGCCTGCTCATCGGTCGCGCCGATCAGGGCGATCATGCCGCCGCCCCCGCCGGCCATCGCCTCGGGGGATTCGGCGGCGTCCTGCATGGCGCGGCCACGGAGCGTGACGAGCTCGAGACCGTCCTCGAAGGAAATCGCGCCTGCGATGTGCAGGGCCGTGTACTCACCGAGGGACAGCCCCGCGGTCGCGGCGATGGCCTTGTCCGCGGAGGGGAGCAGCGCCCGCCAGCAGGCGATCGAGGTCGTGTAGATGGCGGGCTGGCTGACATCCGTCCTGTTGAGCACTTCGGCCGGGCCCTCGAAGCAAAGCTTCGAAAGAGGCGCGCCGAGCCGATCGCCCAACAGCTTGTCCGCGGCGCTGAAAACCGCGCGCGCTGCGTCCGACTTCTCAAACCAAGCCTTGCCCATGCCGACGGCCTGAGCGCCCTGGCCTGGGCAAAGCACGATGGATCCGGGAGTCATAGACCCCCATGATACGTGGCTCCGTCCCGAGCTACACGGACCGGAGTCTGGTCATCGCGAGAGACCCCGCGCCGAGGCCGAATGCGACGAAGCCGGCCGGGGCGGGGATGACCACCAGACTGGCAAGGAATCTGTTAATGCCGGATGGTTGCAACGAAAAGTAGAAGAGCGTGAGGCTCAGTCTGTCTTCCCTCGCGCCTTCCTTGCTGCTTCCAGATACTGCCCCAGCAGCTTCTCCGCGCCGCGGTCCGTCGGGAGGTAGTACCGCTTGTCCACGCCCAGGTAGTCCTGCGTGCCTAAACCGCCGGATTCGTCGTGTGCGTACCTGTACTTCTCGCCGACGCCCGCGGCTCCGGCGGCGGCCATGCCCTCCCGTCCGCCCGCGGACATTTCCGCCGCGGCACGCACGTTCTTGTCCTTCAGATACACCGGCACCGGAATGGTGCGGCCCTCGCGGACATCTTCCATCGCCATTTCAATGGCCATGTAGCTCGCGTTGCTCTTGGGCGCCAGCGCGAGGTAGATCGCGCACTGAGCGAGCGTGATGCGCGCCTCGGGCATGCCGATGCGCTCGACCAGGTCCCAGCACGCCTGCGCCACCATGACGCCGCGGGGGTCGGCGTTGCCGACGTCCTCGCTCGCGAGAATGGCCAGGCGCCGGGCGATGAAGCGAGGGTCCTCGCCCGCGTCGAGCATGCGCGCGATCCAGTACACCGCGGCGTCGGGGTCGCTGCCGCGGATGGACTTGATCATGGCGGAGATGACGTCGTAGTGCTCGTCCCCGGTGCCGTGGTAGACGGCGGCTTTCTGCTGGATGGAGTCTTCGGCGACCTGGCGGTCGATGAGGAGTAGAGAGTCCTGAGTGGAAAGTGCTGAGGGGTTCTCTGCGGACCCAGGACTCGCCCCCCCCAACTCGGTACTCAGTACTTTCAACTCAGGACTTGCCACCGACGACAGCACCGCCACCTCCAGCGCCGTCAACGCCCGCCGTGCGTCCCCGTCGCTCTTGGTCGCCCACACCTGGAGCGCCTCATCGGTGACGGTGATGTTGAGTTTTCCGTAGCCGCGCTGCGGGTCGGCGATGGCGTTCCGGAGGACCTTGATGATGTCCTCCTCCGAAAGCGGCTCCAGCCGGAAGAGCGTGCTGCGCGACACAAGCGCGGAGTTCACGGCGAAGAGCGGGTTTTCCGTCGTCGCACCGATAAGGGTGATCAGCCCCCGCTCCACGTCGCCCAGCAGCACGTCCTGCTGGCTCTTGGTGAATCGGTGGATCTCGTCGAGGAAGAGGATCGTCCGCTTGCCTTCCAGCTCCAGGCGGTTGGCGGCCTCGTCGATGATCTCGCGGATGCGTTTGACGCCGACGCTGGAGGCGTTCTCGCGGACGAAGTGGCGGCGGGTCTGGCGCGCGATCAGCTCGGCGAGGGTGGTTTTTCCGGTTCCCGGCGGGCCGTGGAAGATGAGGCTGGTGATCGCGTCGGCCTGGAGCATCCGGCGCAGGAGCTTGCCGGGGCCGAGGATGTGCTGCTGGCCGACGTACTCGTCCATCGTGCGCGGGCGCATGCGCAACGCCAGGGGCATCACGCCCTGGCGTGCCTGCTCGCGCTGCGCGGCCCAGAGGTCGGCCATGAGGGGCTCCGCTTGCGAGGGAAAGAAGGGACGCGGCCCCAGCCTTCACCTCTCGTTCCGTCACTCTATCACCCCAATCGGAACCCTGACAGGGTCGGGTGACGTACTTCAGAGGCGATCGGTGGACGCTCGAAACCCGATTGGTAGACGCTAACATCCACCCCTCGTGACACCCCTTGGCTGGGCCATCCTCGTCTTCTGCCTGTTCGGCTTTGCGTTCTTCACGCGCTGGGTGATGGACAACCCGCGTGAGGGGGATCCCCTGATCGGTTTGGCCTTCCGGTTCGTGCAGGTGTACGTCCGGGTGGTGCACCACCTGGAGGTCCGCGGGCGCGAGCACATCCCTCAGGGCCGCAAGCCGGGGCCGCTGATGGTGGTGTGCAATCACACGGCGGGGGTAGACCCCCTGCTCGTGCAGTCGGCGTGCCCCTTCGAGATCCGCTGGATGATGGCCCTGGACATGCGCGTCTCCTTCATGGAGATGCTGTGGGAGTGGGCGGACATCATCTTCGTGGACCGCACGGGCAAGGACGCCGTGGGAGCGCGGGACGCCCTGCGCCACGTGAAGAGCGGGGGCGTGCTGGGGGTGTTCCCGGAGGGGGCGATCGAGCGTCCCGCCCGGCACATTCTGCCCTTCCACCCCGGCGTGGGGCTGATCGTCTCACGGACGGGCGCGCCGGTGCTGCCGGTGATCATCGAGGGCACGCCCCAGGCGCGGATGCCCTGGACGAGCCTGCGGATGCGCAGCTACAGCAAGATCACCTTCGGCCCTCTCATGCGCTTCGACGACAGGAAGTACTCGCCCGCGGAGATCGCGCAGACGCTTCAGGAGTGGTACATCGAGAGCACCGGATGGCCCACGGCGCCGACGCCGGCGACGAGCCCGGCGTATCGGGAAAGGGGGTGAGGGAAGGGAGTTGGTCTGAGAGGACCTGCCCCTCTCCTTTCGCCTACTCCTTAATCGGCAGCATGTCCGGCGCGCGGCCCTCAGACCACGCCTTGAACCGCGGCCAGAAGACCTCCTTCAGCAGAATCTTCACGCACGCGGCGACGGGAATCGCCACCAGCACGCCGTAGAAGCCCGCCAGCGAGCCGCCCGCAATCGACGCAAAGAGGATCGTGGGCGTGTCCATGTTGGTGGTCTTGCCCTGGATCATCGGGTTCAGCACGTAGTCGTCGAGGAACTGCGCCACGCCCAGCACCACTAACGGACCGGCGATGATCCACCACCACTCGCCCCGCCATCCCCCCGCCGGGTCCAGCCACATCAGCACCATGGCGATGGGGGCGGCGATGCCCGAGGCATAAGGCACGATGGTGAGGATGCCCATGATCGGCCCGACGATCAGCGACGCGGGCACTCCGATCAGCCAGTAGAGCACGGTGTAAAGGACGACCATGACCGCGGCGATGGTGAGCCTGCCGCGGACAAAGCCCGCGATCACTGCATCCATCTTCGCCACAAGCGTGATGACGCGCCCCTTCTTGCGTTCTGGGATAAGCCCTTCCCAGAACCGCTGCACCTCTCCGTAGCCGGTGCAGAAGAAGTAGAAGAAGAACGACGTGAGGAACGCTCCGAAGATGACCGCGCCCAGGGCTTTGACCACGCCCAGCGCGCTGCCCAGCAGGTCGGTGCCGAAGTTGACCAGGCGGCGGCCGATCGCCGCGGCGTTGTCGCGCAGCGCGGCGACGGTCAGCGAAATCATCCGCGCCACGTCCGAGCCCTCGGAGTGGGCGAGTTGCACGGCGTCCTCGCGTGGAAGCTGGGTCTCGCTCTGCGGCCCCTGCGCAGGACGGCGGGCCAGAGGCGCGATCTGCTGCCGCAGGTCGTCCTCTTCCACGATCCAGTCGCGCACGTTCTGCCACGCGGGGGGAAGGGCGGCGCGGAGCGCTTCATCCTCGGGCTTGGCGACGGACTGAATGAGGGTGTCGGTGTTGCGGACGGTGCGGCCCGCCAGACGCACGCCCTGCCACGTCGCGAAGCCGCCGCCGATGCCCACCGGGCCGATCAACGCCGCGGCTCCGAGCAGGATGATCACGATGGCCGCCCCTCGCCGGGTGAAAAGTTTGCGGCGGATGAGCCACGAGACCAGCGGCTCGACGAGGTACGCCAGCAGCAGGGCCAGCAGCATCGGCACCGTCACGACGCTGATCTTGGAGCCCAGCCACACCAGCCCAATGCCCGCGGCGATCAGCAGCACGTCCCGCACCGGCTGAATCTGCCAGATGTGGAGACGGGAGATCGGGGGGACATCAGGGACGCGTCCGGAAGACGATCTTTCGGGGGTCATGGATGGGATATCGGCCATGAGGGCACTTTGTTCGCACCGACAGGGGGACGCCCGGCTTCTTGGTAAGAACGCGCGCGGAATTGCGCGCAGCGACAGCGCCCGGCAGGGGCCGGGGCGTCAAGGGCCGCTGGAAGAAAGGGTCAGTTGCTCGCGGCGAGGTCGCCGAAGGCCTCGTCGAAGTCGAAGACGGCGTGGAAGTCCTCGATCGAGTCTTCCTCGGTCTTGCGCATGAGACCCGCGTCGATCATCGTGAAGACGATGCGGCCGAAGTCGGAAGTCTCGTGGATGTTCCAGCTCGCGAGGACCATCTTGGCGAGGCGGCCGTACTGGCGAATGGCGTAATCCCGCAGACCCATGCAGAGCTGCTGGCCGGTGACGTGGCGGCCCTCATCGCCGGGGAACTCCGGGGAAGCGTCGCCGTGGACCAGTTTGACCGTGTGCGCAAGCCCCTCGCGGACGAACTGATACGCCTGTGGCGGGAAGGGGCCGGCCTTCTCGCGGAGGAACTTCCAATCCTGCATGAACTGGTCGGACACCTGATCGGTCTCCTGCT
This sequence comes from uncultured Phycisphaerales bacterium, assembly GCA_937974035.1. GTDB lineage: Bacteria > Planctomycetota > Phycisphaerae > Phycisphaerales > UBA1924 > JAEYTB01. The sequence goes on along the minus strand of CALJIV010000043.1, from coordinate 16,585 downwards.
GAACGAACGTTTACCGGCACGGATGCTAGGCGGGGAAGGACACCGGGAGGGCGGGGGCCGGGGCTGGTTCGCCATGATTCGGCGGAAGGGCTTGTGGGGCTTGAGTCTCGGGCGACGGGGGAGGTCAGCTTCCCCAGTTTGACAGGGGGGCTTACTCCTTGGCACGCACGCTGACGTGCACGTTCCCCCGCACGTACCACCGCAGCGGGCGGTCCGCCCACTCCCTGGCGGAACTGATGCCGATGCGGGTGGTGCGGACCAGTTCGCGGGGGGAAAGGGTCCGGCCAGGTTCCAGCCACAAGCGAGGGCTGGTCGTCAGGTCTTCGCCGTTGAGGTCGCGGGCAATCGCCATCGCGCGGCAGAGCCGCCCCGGCCCGCTGGCAAGCTCGCGGTCCTTCAGCATCCGGGGGGGCTGGCCTTCGCCCCGCTTCGCAGCCCGCAGCCCGCGCATGCGTTCGACGCCCTCGACGGGCTCCAGCGCCCGCAGCAGCACCGCGATCGGATCGCCCTCCTCCCCCGCGACCACGTTCATGCAGAAGTGCATGCCGTAGGTGAAGTAGACGTAGGCGGTGCCTCCTACGCCGTACATCGCCTCGTTGCGGGCGGTGCGGCGTCCGCCGTAGGTGTGCGCGGCCTTGTCCTTCACGCCCAGGTACGCCTCGGTCTCAACGATGATCCCCGCCAGGCGCGTGCCGTCTTCGAGGATGCGCACCAGCCGCTGGCCGATCAGCCGCTGCGCGAGTGTGACCGCGTCAACGGTGTAGAAGGAGCGGGGGAGGCGTTCAGGCATAGGTCGGATAGGTCTGATGGGTCGGACAGGTCGCAGAGGCCCTGTCCGACCTTGCCGACTGATTCCCCTCTCGCCCTCTCCGCGCCTCACGCATACGCGTGCAACCCCGGCAGCAGGAGGTTCACGCCGAAGTACGTCCAGAGCATCATGAAGAAGCCCACCACGCTCAGCCAGGCGGTGGTCAGGCCCTTCTTCGCCGGAGCCGCGATGCGCACGTGGATCACGATCAGGTAGATGATCCACGTGATCAGCGCCCACGTCTCCTTGGAGTCGAACGCCCACCACCGTCCCCACGAGTGGTCCGCCCACCACGCCCCCAGCAGGATGCCCACGCCCAGCGTCCAGAACGCGAGCTGAAGCACGATGAGCTGCGCCGTGTCCAGGTCGTGCAGCAGTTTGGCGCGCGGCGTGGTCGGCGCGTCGCCTACCGCGACCGCCGCGAGCACCGGCACTTCGCCGCCCGCCGCTGCTTCGACCGCCTGGGGGGCGGGCTTGCCCCCGAAGTAGTGCGTTCCCAGATAAAACAGGCTGCACACGAAGCCCAGGGCGATCAGCCCGTAGCTCACCAGCACGGTGGTGACGTGATACTTCAGCAGCACGCTGGTGTTCAGAATCGCGGCTTCGCGCTCGATGTGCTGACCGGGGATGCCCGCCTGCGTCGCGGTGATGAGGACCAGGAAGCCCACCGCCGCGGCTGCCGCGCCGAAAAGCCACTGCCGCCGCCACAGCATCACGCCCAGGCCCACCGCCGCGGCGAAGAGCGAAAGGCCCGTCATCGACTCGTACTGGTTCTGAATCGCGAATCGCTCCGCGATCAGGCATCGTGTGATGAACCCGAAGGCGTGCAGCCCGACCGCGGCGATGAGCAGGCCCGTGCCCAGCCCCGCGAGCCAGCGCCGGCCGGTGCCGAAGGCCAGCAGCAGCGTTACGAGCGAAAGGCAGTAGGTCCAGAAGCCCCATTCAAAGGTGTTGGCCTTGTTGTACGTCAGCTCGAGTGAGCGGCTGGAGGTGGGGTAAACCTCCGCGTTGATGCGCGGAAGCTCCGCGGCGAGGGTCGCGATCGCGGCGTTGACCTTCGCGGCGTCGCCGGCACGCCACGCTTCTCCCAGCGACATCGCCGCGCGACGCGCGGGGGCGTCGACGGGCAGACGCGAGAGGTGCAGCCACGGCAGCTCGCGCGAGGTCGGGGCGACCATGACGAAGTTGGCGTAGCCGTTGAGGTACAGGCCCAGCGCCTGGTCCGTCTCGGCCAGAGCCCGCATCATGGGCTCCTTGTCGGAGTGCTCCTGCGCGATGCGCAGGCCGAAACGCTCCAGCATGAGCGGCGACACGGCCCCGCTCTTAAGCTCCTGATCCTGCCTCGCCTTGTCGTCGGGGTGCTGAAGCTCGACAAGCTCGCGGCGGAGGTTGAGGTAGTCGATGCCGATGATGGGGCGCTCGACGTAATACGCGGGGTCGATCGCCATATCGAGCAGCGTGAAGAGCGGGTCGTACTTCACGCGCGTGGGCTTGGCGTCCCCGTCGCCGCGGAGCGTGTCGGTGTAGCGCTTGCGGCCCGTGAGCTTGAAGACCGTCTCACGGGCGAGGGTGTCGAGAATCTTCACACGCCCGTTGTGAAAGACCGCCAGATCGCGGAGTGGCTCAAGATCAACCGCGGCGGCAAGGTCTGCCTTGGCGCGGGTCGAGGGGACCTTCGCCGGATCGGCGTTGGGAAGGCCGAAGGGGTTGGTGATGTCCTCGGCCTCGGTGATGAGCCGCGTCTGCGGGTGGGCGTTGCCTTCCGGCGCGGTCTGCGCGTGGGCGGTCAGCGACGCGAGCAGGGCGAGCAGAAAGGCGATAAGTGGTGCGGTGCGTGCGTGCGTCATGAGCCCGCTCCTGCGCCGGCAGGCTCCTGCCTGCGCGGCTTCACATACGTTCCCTTGGCGAGCTGCTCCTGGATGCGGCGCTTCTCGCGCTTCACCAGCCAGGGCTTGAGGTAGAAGGCCCACGGAATGCCCACGCCCATCATCACGCCTCCCAGTGCGATGAGGTGGATGCCGGGGTTGTTGCCCACACCCAGGATGGTGAAGGAGGCCATCGCCCGCTTGAGCTGCCCCGCATCGACCAATGCCTGCGTGCGCGCCCACCCCGACTGATCCCAGCCCGCCTGACTGAACTTGAACTGGTAGGGATTCATGCCCGCGGCAAGCCGCTTCGGCAGGTTGAGGTACCACGGCTGCTCATCGTCCCAGTGGAAGGGGGCCTGGAGCGGGGCGTTGAGCCTGGTGACGTGCGTGTAGGTGTGGAAGTTCCCGCCGCGGGGAGAGACGCGGATGATGGATTGATAATCACGCGGCGCGCCGCGGTGGTCGTAGGCGATCATCTGGAAGTCGATCAGGCGCAGCTCGAAGCCCGGCAGCGGCCGCTGCATGCGTCCGAACGCAAGGCTCAGCGTGCGGCCGTCGGGGAGCGTGAGCGTGCGCTCCTGGTTGTTCATGACAGTGAGGTAGCGTGTGAAAGGGAGCCACACGATCTCGCGATAGGGCTTGTTGTGGACGGTCGCGGAGACCTCGACCGCCAGCATCGCCTTGTCGTGGGTGCCGATGAACTGCTTGTCCTGCCGCGAGGCCGGGACGGGGCGGGGACGCTCGATGCGGACGGCGTGGTCCCAGCGCTCGCCGACGCGGAGATAGATGAGCGGGACCATCTCGAAGCGCTCGCCCTGGGGGATGTTGTCCAGAACGCGCACCTCCCGCGGCGTGCGGATGATGGCGCGAGTGACGCCCTCGTGCTCGTCGATGTAGGCGTAGACGCGATCGGCCTCGACGAGGGAAATACGGATGGATGGATCGGCGTCGCGGCGCGTGGGCCGGCCCTGCTCATTGAGCGTGGGCAGGATGTCCTGGTTCAGCTCCGGGTAGCGGTGGTAGATGAACCGCTCGTAGGGCTCGCCCTCCGGCGGCGTGACCACCACCACGGCGACGGAGCTTGTGGCGTCGCGATAGCCGGGTGTGATGATCGGGAACGTGGGCGTGGGGGAGAGCTCCTTCACGCCCACGCGGAAGCCCGTGTCTCCCACGGCAAAGGCAGAGCCTCGCTGCACGGGATGCACCGAGCGGTGCGCGGGGCGGCCGTCCTTCGCGGGCACTTCGATCACCAGCGCGTGCTGTGTGCCCTCGGGCAGCGGCTCGGAGAGGTCGCGCCAGCGCTGCTCGGGCATGCCGCCCTTGGGGCCAAGGGTGTACTCGATGGACAGCGCCTCGTTGCCGGTGTGCCTGTCCGCGGGTGTGAGCGGGGGGAAGGTGAACGCGAAGACCGGATCGGGGTTGATGCTCCCGTCGTCGTCGGGGCGGTCGCTGTAGAGATACACGAAGCGCAGCGGCCCGGCGTTGGGGTGTCCGGGCTCGACGCGCCGGTAGTCCACCATCGGCTCCGCATACGCGGCATAGCCCACGACGCGGAAGGAAACATCCGGCGGGACGAGCGAGTTGGGCGGCGCGGGCGCGGCGATGTCGAGCGTGCGGCCCGAGTCGGTGGAAGCAGGACGCCAGCGGCTGACGACGGACGCAAGCTCGCCGTCGGAGACGTCGAGGTTGTAGTCGTTGTACCGGGGCACGCCCTGCAGGGGCCGCTGCTCCCAGCCCATGCGCCCGGGGTTGACGAAGAGCGCGACGCGCGTGTTGTCGTAGAAGGCCTGCTGAGGCGGGCCGGGGCTGGGGTTGCCGTCGGCGTCCGGCGCGCCGGCGAGCAGGATCGTGTCCCCCTCCTGCTTGAGCCCGGAGTAGTAGATGCTGCCGAGGGCGATCACCACGATCCCCGTGTGGACGGTGAGCACGCCGATGTTCTTGAAGTTGAACTCGATGCGCCGGACGGTCGCGACGACGAGGTTCAGCACGAAGAGCAGCAGCGCCCAGCGCAGCGGCCACGCGGAGTAGTACTCAAGCTCCGAAAGCTCGATCCCCGGCAGGCGGCGGAGCGTGATGGTCCAGTACTTGGCGACGAAGTCGGAGAAGAGCCGCACGCCCTGGCCCGTGGTCTCGTCGTAGCGGAGCACCGGCCACACCCAGCGCACCCACGCCCACGTCCCCAGCGCTCCCAACGCCGCGAAGGTGAGGAAGGTGAAAACGAAGCGCACGGCGGGGCTCAGCGAGCGGCACCCGTTGCGGACGAGCAGAGCCGGGACCGCGGCCACGGCAAGCACCGGGACCAGAAACACCACGCCGTACAGAAGCCAGGTGGGGATCAGGGCCAGCATGCCGATGGGCACGCTCGCCGAGATGCCGTAGAGCATCACGAAGGCCAGCAGGACGACCGCCAGAGTGATCGAACTGAACGTCCGCAGAAGGGCCTTGACCGGCCAGAGGAACGGCCCGCGGAGGTGCTGGTCGTCCCAGGCGTTGCTGCGTCGTGCTTTGGCGCTCATCAGGCTCGGGGGTTGGGCGTGCGGGGACCGCACCGCATGAGTGCGGGATCACACCAACCTTATGCGGAGCGCGGGCGGCTTACGGCCCTTTCCGCGGACTACTTCCACCTATAAAGAAGTTCGAGCGGGGCCGGGTCGGACGACTCCAGCGCCGCATCGAGCCGGTCCATCGCGCTGCCCGAAACAGGCGGGACCGGCACGGCCACGAGGCCCGCGCAGGGGCCGGGCTCGAGCGTGAAGAGGCGCGGGTCCAGGCCCAGGGCGCGGGCGGCGTTGATGGTGGCGAGCCGCAGGAGTGTGCGGCCTTCGACGCCGTCGCGCTTGCGAAGAAAGCACATCTCGTCCCAGGTGGAGATCCGGTCGCAGGGCGCGGGCAGGTTGATGACGGAATCGGTGCCGAGGCAGACGTTGACGCCCGCCGCGAGCATGTCGCGGTAGCGGTGGGGGCCGAAGCGCTCGTGCGCGCCGAAGTAGGCCGAAGCACGCGGGCAATAGGCGACGCTTGCGCGGGACGCCGCGAGCAGCGCGATGTCCCCGTCGCTCGCGTCGTTGATGTGCGCACAAAGCAGCGGCCTGCGGGAGAGGATCGGCGCGAGGTGCGCCGCGGCGGAGGGGGCACGTCCCAGCTCGGCAAGGAGCGAGTCATCCCACAGGCCGATGGACTCGAGGAAGTCGCGGTGCGGGCCGCGGGCGTGGACGAGGAACTCGCGCTCTTCGATGGTCTCGGCGAGGTGCGTGCTGAGCGGGATCTCGGGCGGGAGCAGATCGAGCAGCCAGTTGAAAGCCGCGCGACTGACGGTGGTAGGGGCGTGCGGCTGAAAGCCGAGGCGGACGCCCGAGCCGGTGTCAAGGAAAAGCTGTCGGTTGTTGTGAAAAAGCTGTTGGATGCGTTCCTTCGCGGGCCCCTCACCACGGCCAAGCGCAAAGAACTCCACAAAGCTCACACCGAGCCCCAGAACCTCTCGCAACGCCTGGCACGGTGCGAGGGTCGGGCGTCCGGCGGGAGCGCCGGCGATGTCTCCGACCGCTACAACGCCGCCCGCGAGGGACTTCGCGGCCCCCTCGCGCACGCTTTGCGCGATTGCTCCATCCTCCGCGTGCCTGCGCGCGCGCACGAGATCCACAAACCCTTGAAAGCCCCTGGATGAGTCATGAGGCATGGGGCCGATGTGCGTGAGGTCGAGGTGGGTATGAGCGTTGACGAGGCCCGGAATGAGCAGGGAATCGGGCCTGGAGATGGCGTGTGCGCCCTTGGCGAGGGGATGGGCGTCCACGGCTTCGGGGCTGCCGACGCACACGATCTCCGCGCGTCCGGAGATAGGGGTTTCATGGGGATTTGCGCCGGAGATCCGCAGGAGGATCGAGGCGGGCGAGGCGGCGGTTCCCTGGGCGTCGATCGCGCCGGCGGCGTCCACGCGGAGGGTGAAGGAGTCGGGAGAAGGAGGGGGGGGTGATTTCATGCCAGGGGGCTGGGGCTTCCGATACCCGACAGCATCTCCAGCGCTGCAAGCGCCAGGGGTTCAACAACGGTATTGCGCCGGGGGCGGTGGGGAACGCCGGCCGGTAGGATGCCGCGCGATGCAGATTTTGCGCCCCGGCGAGGACGGGGTGCTTGCAAGGTGGAACGCGAAGGGAACCAGAAAGGAAAGACCATGAACATCCGTCGTCTGTCGTTGCCGCTGCTGGCGCTGGGGCTGGCCTCGCTGCTGGGGGGCTGCGTGAGCCAGGGCGAGTACGACCGCCTGTATGAGGTCAACGCGAGCCTGACGGCGCAGAACAAGGATCTGGCGCGTCAGCTCGAGGAGGAGCGGCAGACCAACGCGCTGCTTCAGAGCGGGAACCTGAGCAGCGACAAGACCGTCGCCGGCCTGCAGAAGCAGCTCCAGGCTGTGACGGCGCAGCGCGACAGCGCGATCCAGGCGCTCAAGGACCTGGAGAAGCGGCTGGCGGGCATGGTCTTCGGACCGGTGGACGCGACCACGGACCTGGCCCTGGCGCAGCTCGCCAGCCAGTACCCGGACCTCATCAAGTACGATCAGACCCGCGGCATGCTGCGGTTCGCCAGCGACCTGACCTTCGACAGCGGCTCGGACAAGCTGCGTCCCGAGGCTTCGTCGGCGATCGACGCGCTGGCGAAGGTGCTGACCTCGCCCTCCGCCGCGGGGTATGACGTGGTGATCGAGGGCCACACGGACAGCCAGCGGCTGAGCGCGGCGACGGCGCAGCGTCACCGGACGAACCGTCACCTCTCCACGCACCGGGCGATCTCGGTGGTGGAGCAGCTCGCGGGCCTGGGCGTGCAGCAGGACCGGATGCTCGCGGCGGGCTGGGGCGAGTGGCGTCCGCTGGTGCCCAACACCGGCAACGGCAACACCCCCGCGAACCGTCGCGTGGAGATCTTCCTCGCCAGGAGCCGCGGGGCGGGCGAGCAGCCGGCGTTTGAGAATGAGCCGGTGGAGAAGACCACGAAGGTGATCGACGACATCGACATCACGAAGTGATGCGTGCCGCCCGAGGGCGGCGAACAGACGAGTTTTCGAACGGCGCAGGGCCCGGGTCGTCCCCGCAAAGGGATGAACCGGGCCTTGTGCGTTTGAGGAAGCGAGGAGTGGGGAGGATCCCTGGGCGAGGAGCGCACGTGCCCGGCTGCATTCCTACGCTCCACGGATGGTGGACGAGGAACGCGTACCCACGCCCAACTGGATGACGCCCGTGTCGGGCATTGCGCGCCTGGGGCACTCGATCCTGAACGCCGTGGTGGCCTTCGGCCAGTTCACGCGCTTCATGCTGCACACCTTCGGGGGGCTGCGGGCGGTGCGGACGTGGAGCCGTCGCGACCGCCTGTGGAGGCAGCTCTACTTCGTCGGGACGACCTCGATTCCGGTGCTGGCGATCACCGGCGGCTTCATCGGCATGATCCTGGCGTTCGAGGGGTATCGGCAGTTCCAGGCCATCGGGCAGGAGGCGCGCCTGGGCGGCGTGATCAACCTGTCCGTCATCAAGCAGATCGGCCCGGTGCTCGCGGCGGTGATGCTGGCGGGGCGCGTGGGGTGCTCGCTCACGGCGGAGCTGGGCACGATGAAAGTGACCGAGCAGCTCGACGCGATGCGCGCGATGGGCAGCGACCCGATCAAGGTGCTGGTCGTGCCGCGGTTCGTGGCGTGCGTGGTGATGATCCCGCCGCTGACGGTGGTGAGCAACCTGTGCGGCGTGCTGGGCGGGTGGCTCATCACGACCCGGTTCTATGACACGGACTCGAACCTGTACTGGAACTACAGCGAGATCTTCGTCTCGTGGTTCGACGTGATGAGCGGGCTGGTGAAGGCGGTGTTCTACGGTGCGGGGATCGGGCTGATCTCCTGCTACAAGGGCTTCTCCTGCCGGCCCGGCGCCGAGGGCGTGGGCGAGGCCACCACCGATTCCTTCGTCACCAGCTTCCTCACCATCATCATGATGTCGCTGGTGCTGGCGAAGGTGCTCAACGACATCGATTACTGGCTCCACGGCGTGGACAGCGTCTTCGGCTGAGGCTCACGTCGCGAAGGGGAAGCGCCCCAGCACACGGTGCTCCGCCCCGCTGGGGTGCAGGATGCTCTCCACCAGTCGAATCTCCGGCGCGTCGAACTCCGGAGCGGGGTCGAGGGGAACGCGGAAGTCTTTCCGCGCAGCCGCGGCACGCCCGCGCACCAGCGTCATGTGGGGCAGATAGGGCCGGCGCTCGGGCCTGCGGGCGAGGCGCTGGGCCAGGCGCGTGTGGACCTGGGAGACGGTGGGGTTGGGCTCGAGGATCGCCGCGAGAAGGTTGGGGAGCGGCTCGACGCTGAGGGCGCGCAGGCGCGGGGCGGTGAGGCCGGCGACGCTGCGGGCGACGGACTCGCTGACGGCGTCCAGCTCGCGCACGCCCCGGTCCCCGAGAAAGAGGAGGGTGAGGTGGACCTTCTCCGCGGGCACGGGTCGCGGCTCGCGCAGGCCCGCGTCCGGGGCGAGCGCGACGGCCCGCTCCACGAGCATCGCGGCGAGGTCGAGCGGTGGATAAAGAGCCACGAAGAGACGCACGGGAGGAAGGTAGCGGAGGAGCAACGCGGGCGTGTGGAAAGCCGCGGGCGGCTGAGGCGCGGGGCGTGCGTCGGGCTATAGTTTCAGAAATCCTTGAAACCTGCCGGCGAGCAGCCGGAACAGCCATTCTGAGCCGCCATGCCATACACACCACCCGCGACGCACCCGCACCTTTCCGCGCTTGATGAGGGGCTGCTTCATGCCGTGGCGGCGGGGCACGCGCGGCTGACGGGCGAGCAGGCGATGGAGCTGTTCCGGTCGATGCCGCTGCCCGCGCTGGGGCGGTGGGCGGATGCACGCTGCCGCGTGATGCACGGCGATCACCTGCGGACGTACGTGATCGACCGGAACATCAACTACACGAACGTGTGCAACGCGAAGTGCACCTTCTGCGCCTTCCGTCGCGACGGGACGGACGTGGACGCGTACACGCTGGAGCCGTCGAAGATCCTCGAGAAGATCGGGGAGCTGGTGGCGATCGGCGGCACGCAGGTGCTGATGCAGGGAGGGATGAACCCCGACCTGCCGCTGGACTGGTATCTGAAGCTGCTGCGGACGATCAAGGAGGCGTACCCGCAGGTCCACATCCACGCCTTCAGCCCGCCGGAGTTCGTGGAGTTCGTTCACTTCTTCGACCCGCCCGGCGCGACCTTCGAGGACAAGGTGCGGTGGGTGATGGTGCGTCTGCGCGAGGCGGGGCTGGACTCGCTGCCGGGCGGCGGCGGAGAAATCTTCGCGCCCGCGGTGCGGAGGAAGATCGGCCTGGGCAAGTGCGACGCGGAGAGCTGGCTGACCACGATGTACGTCGCGCACACGCTGGGGATGTTCACCAGCGCGACGATGATGTTCGGGCACATCGAGGGGCACGCGGACCGCATCCATCACATGCTGCTGGTGCGCGAGTGGCAGGACCGCGCCCTGGCGCTGGCGGACGCCGGGAACCGCACGCCGGGGAACAGCCTGACGGGCCACTACACGGCGTTCATCTCCTGGCCCTTCCAGCGCGAGAACACGCCGCTGGGCCGCGTGCCGGACTGGGGACGCGACGCCCGCGAGCTTGAGATGGAGTTCCCCGGCGACGCGGTGGCCCGCGGCGCGGCGAACGGCGACCTTCCCGAAGGCCGCCGCGCGGCGGACGCCTACGACTACGAGGCGATCGACCGGGAGAAGTACCCCACGGCGCACCTCTTCGGCAAGCGCGTGCGGATGTCCGGCGCGAGCGACTATCTGCGCACGCAGGCGCTCTCCCGCCTGGTGCTGGACAACGTCTACTCGATCGGCGCGAGCTGGGTGACGATGGGCCCGCACGTGGGGCAGGTGGCGCTGGCCTACGGCGCCAACGACATGGGCAGCGTGATGATGGAGGAGAACGTGGTCTCCAGCGCGGGGACGACGTACTGCCTCGACGAAGCGCTGATCTGCCGGCTGATCCGCGAGGCGGGGTTCACGCCCGCGCAGCGCGACAACTACTACGACGTGCTCCGCGTTCACGACGGCGCGGACTCGCCCGACCTGCTGGTGACGGACTGGTCCACGCACCGCGCGCGGAAGATGCACCAGGAAGCCCCGCGCGTCGCCAAGGCCGAGCTGACGGTGAGCCGGTAAGCCGCGAGGCTGTCATTGCTCGTGAATCATCGAGGTCGTGAGGGCCGGGAGGAGCACGGTCCGGCCGTCGTCGGTGCGCAGGCGGATGCGCGTGGCCGGGTCCACGGCCTCGACGATGCCCCGGTATTCGGCGCCGTCGGAGAGAAACGCGCAGCGGCGGCCGATGAGCGCTTCGCGCCGGCCCCAGAGCCGCGCCAGCTCATCGGGGGGCGTCCGCAACGCGCGGTCGAGCTCGATCATGAGCCGTTCCGCGGCTTGGGCACGCGACCATGTGGAGCCCAGCTCGCGCAGCGAGGTGACTTTCGGGGCCAGGTCGTCGTCCCAGTCTTCGGGCAGCTGCAGCACGTTGATGCCGATGCCCACCAGCGCGAGGCCGTCCTGCTGCTCGATGAGCACGCCGGAGAGCTTGCGGCCCGGCCCCGCTTCGGTGCGCTCCACCACGTCGTTGGGCCAGCGCAGGCCGACCGTGGCGCTCGTCCGCGTGAGCGCGGCCTCGATGGTGAGGCAGCAGGCCACGCCCGCGGCGATGGAGAGCCGCTCGGGGGGCAGGTCCTGGGCCCCGAGGGCGAAGGTCATCGCGACGCCCTTGCGGCTGGTGTCGGCCCACTTGCGGCCGAGCCTGCCGCGGCCCGCGGTCTGGCGTCCGGCGATGGCGACGAGCCCCGGCGTTCCCGCGGCGAGCATGCGCGCAAAGTCCTGCGTGCTGTGCGTCTCGCGCACCACGCCGACGCGGTTGAAGCACGTGAGCCCTTCGCGGGCGATGGCGCGCTCGAGGCGGTCGGCCAGCCCGATGAGGTCGTCGTTCCCCTCGGGCATCACTGGTCCCCGATGTCCAGGCCGATGTCGAGGCTGACGGCGGAGTGCGTGAGTCCGCCGACGGAGATGCGGTCCACGCCCGTGCGCGCGACTTCGCCGATGGTGTCGAGCGTAACGCCGCCGGAGGCTTCCAGCTCGAGCGCCGGGTTGTGCTGATCGCGCAGCGCGGCGGCCTCGCGGAGCTGCGCCGGCTTCATGTTGTCCAGCAGCACGATGTCCACGACGCCCGCGGGCAGGGCGAGCAGCTCCCGGAGCTGGCCGAGGGTGTCCACCTCGACCTCGACGAAGGCGGGCGGGCGGCGGCCGGGGAGGGAGCGGGCGCGCTCCGCCGCGGCTTTCACGAAGGGGCCGAGCTCGCCGGGGCCGACGCCGGCGATGTGGTTGTCCTTGATGAGCACGGCGTCGAAGAGGCCGATGCGGTGGCAGCGCCCGCCGCCGCAGCGCACGGCGTACTTCTCCAGCACGCGCATGCCGGGCGTGGTCTTGCGCGTGTCGTACAGCCGGGCCCGCCCATCGCCCATCGCGGCGCGGAAGGTTGCCGTGCGGGTCGCCACGCCGCTGAGACGCGAGACGAGGTTGAGCAGCGTGCGCTCCACGCCCAGAACTTCGTCCAGCGGGCCTTCGAGCACGCCGAGCATGGTCCCGGCCTCGGCGCGGTCGCCGTCGCGCAGGGAAGGGGTGAAGCGGCATCCGGGGGCGAAGACCTCGAGCAGGTCGGGGACGCACGCCAGCCCGGCGATCACGCCCGGCGTGCGCAGGCCGAGCGTCGCCTTCGCCGTGCGGGCGGGGTCCACGCACGCGGCGGTGGTGATGTCTCCTCCCCAGGCGCGCGCAACGTCGGGGCGGGCGCGCCCTGACCAGGGCGCGTCCTCGGCCCCCAGGTCTTCATCGTGGGCGAGCTCGATGAGGCGGCGGACCAGGCCCGTGGCCGCCAGCTCGCGGTACAGCTCGGGGAGCGGGAGTGCGTTGAGGTCGGCCCGGGGGGCGTCCATGCCCGGATCGTAGAGCGGGGCGGACGCGGGACGATTCCGCCGCGGCTAAACTCCGCTCTCACACCCCTCAGGGAACAACTCCATGCTTCTGAAAGGCAAGCAGGGCCTCGTCATCGGCATCGCGAACGACCGTTCCTACGCGTGGTACATCAGCAAGTCTCTGATCGAGCAGGGGGCGGTGTGCGCCTTCACGCACCTTCCCGGCGATCGCAACGAGCACCGCACCCGCCGCGCCATCGCGGAGCTGGGGGTCGGCGACCCGTGGCTGCGCCCGCTCGACGCCTCCAGCGACGAGCAGCTCGACAGGGTGTTCGCGGATTACGGGGCGAGCTTCGAGCGGCTGGACTTCGTGATCCACTCCATCGCCTTCGCGGACCGGGACCTGCTCCAGCCGGGCAAGTTCATCACCACCTCCCGCGCGGCGTACCTCTCCGCGATCGACATCTCCGCCTATACGCTGCTGGCGATGGCGCAGCGCGCCCGCCCGCTCATGGCGAAGGAGAAGCCCGGCGGCAAGGGCGGCGCGATTCTCGGCATGAGCTACTACGGCGCGGAGAAGGTCATCCCCGGCTACAACGTGATGGGCGTCGCCAAGGCCGCGCTGGAGTGCACGGGCCGCTACCTCGCCAGCGAGCTGGGGCAGGACGGCATCCGCGTGAACCTCATCAGCGGCGGCTACCTCCGCACGCTCGCCAGCTCGGCGGTGGGGGGGACGGATACGATGCCCGACCTGGTGGCGCAGAAGGCCCCGCTGCGGCGGAACGTCGAGGGGCGGGACGTCGGCGACACCGCCGCGTGGCTCTGCAGCGACATGGCCCGAGGCGTGACGGGCGAGACGATCTACGTGGACTGCGGCATCAATATCATCGGCGGATGAGTGCATCCCGCGGCGGCGCGGAGCGGTAGGTTGAGCGGCCGCGGGAGCGCGCGGCAGGCAAAGGAGGCGGCATGAAGCGTTCGCGGGGGTTGGCGGCGTGCCTGGTAGTGTCGGCGATGCTCGGCGCGTGGGCGTGCACCACGACGGAAAAGAAGGCGGCCGCGCCGGCGGTGGACGCGCCCAGGGTGACGGACACCACGCCGCGCGACTACGCCGGGATCCACAACGTGGTGGCCTTCCACGAGGGCTTCTACTCGGGCAGCGTCCCGGAGGGGGACGAGGGCTTCCGCACGCTCGCGGCGATGGGCGTCAGGACGATCATCAGCGTGGACGGCGCGCCCCCGGACGTGGAGCGGGCCAGGGCCCACGGCCTGCGCTACATCCACCTGCCCATCGGCTACAACGGCTTCGATGAGCAGCGCCGGCTGGAGCTGGCGCGGGCCGGCCGCGACAGCCTCAGGGAAGGGCCGGTGTACATCCACTGCCACCACGGCAAGCACCGCAGCGCGGGCGCGGCGGCGGCGGTCGCCGCGACCCTCGGCTGGGCCACGCCCGAGGAGATGGTCGAGCGCATGAAGGTCTCCGGCACCGCCCCCAGCTACCAGGGGCTGTACGCCTGCGCCGCCAACGCGCGGGTGGTGCCCGCGGCCGAGCTGGAGCGCGTGCCTGCCGACTTCCCCGAAGTCTCTCCGCCCTCCACGTTCGTGAAGGGGATGGTGGAGATGGACGAGGTGATGGAGCACCTGAAGGCGATCGAGAAGGCGGGGTGGCGCGTGCCGCAGGATCACCCGGACCTGGTGCCGGTGGCCGAGGCGGGGCGGCTCGAGAACCTGCTGCGCGTCCACGCGGAGGGGGAGCGGGCGAGGTCCAAGCCGCCGGAGTTCGCCGCGGGCATGCTCGAGAGCGCGGCCCTCGCGCAGCGGCTGGAGGATTGGCTCGGCGCCGGCGACAAGAGCCCGGAAGAGCTTTCGAGCCAGCTCAGGCTGATCGGCGCGTCGTGCAAGGATTGCCACGTGAAGTGGCGGGACTAGGCAAGCAGCGGACCGTCGATCGGGCGCGGTGGACAGGCGCCGATGCACCGGGGCATGAGGGGCGGCGGGGCGGCGGAGGGGGCGTGATGCCCTCGCGCTCTTGCGCCCGCCACCGTGGCGTCAGGAAAGCCCTTCATGCGTTCGCGTGAAGGGCTTGACAGAGGCTGTACGCTGCATCTCTCAACTTTTTACCGGGAGGAACCGCATGAACGTCCGTGTGTGTGCCGTGTTGTTGGGTATGGGCGTCGGGGTCGGCGCGTTCGGCCAGGTGTTCGTCGTGACGGACCAGGAGCGCTTCGTGCGCGGCTCGAGCATCACGACCTTCGAGGACGGGAGCACCTTCGACTCCGGGACGCTCGAGATGGAGCCGCCCGCGGGCATGTTCTACCCGATGCCGCTGGACGTCAGCGCGGCGAGCCCGCTCTTCAACGTCCACGCGATGCAGGAGGGCGGCTGGGACGGGGGCGAGTTCATCCGCCTCAACGCCTTCATCATGAACTACTCCGGAGGCGGCGGGCCCAACACCACCGGCTCCGGCACGCTCATCAACTCCTTCGGCTACACCTTCGTGGTGACGGAGCCCGCGGAGTACACGCTCGACTACTCCATCGGCGGCAGCCCCCCCGTCGAGGTGCGCCTGCAGATCGACGGCCCCAGCCTGCAGATCGACGAAAGCTCGCTCAACGCCCCCAACAACCTCATCGAGGCCCGCGGCCTGGCGGGCAGGCTCGATCCGGGCGTCTACACGCTGCTGATCCGCGGCGAGGGGACCATCGGCTTCACCGGCCCCGGCGGCAACGGCGGCGGCGCGGGCGGCAACCCGCCCATCTTCGAGATGCGCATCATCCCCGCCCCGCCGCCCCCCTGCGGCACCGCGGACTTCGACGGCGACGGGGACGTGGGCACCGACGCGGACATCGAGGCCTTCTTCACCTGCCTCGCGGGCTTCTGCTGCCCCACCTGCTGGCACCTGGGCGCGGACTTCGACGGCGACGGGGACGTGGGCACCGACGCCGACATCGAGAGCTTCTTCCGCGTCCTCGCCGGCGGGTTGTGCTGACGCGAAGCACGAGCAGCGAAAGCCACGACGCGAAGCGGGATCGAAGGATCCCGCTTTTTTTCATGGAGGCGTTACGGAGTCAAGAACAAGTCCTTCGCGGTCTCCGCACTTCTTCGCGTTCGAGGCGGCTCACCCTCTCGCGACGGCGCGGGTACAGTCGCCCGCGGCGGTGCGGGCTTGGGGGCGCGGCCGACACGGGAGCGAGCCGGATGCGTCCACGGGCTTTTACGCTGATCGAGCTGCTGGTGGTCATCGCGGTCATCGCGATGCTGGTCGGGATCCTGCTGCCCGCGCTGGGCAAGGCGAGGCTGACGGCCAAGGCCACGACGTGCATGGGGACGCTCCGCGGCGCGGGGCAGGCGCTGGCGCTCTACAACGCAGACCATCGCGACCTGTGCGTTCCCTCCTACACCATGACGGGCGTCACGGGCGTGGGCGTGCCGCTCGACGGGTGGGGGCCGATCATGGACCGCGACGGGTACCTCTCCGGTGCGGGGCGGGAGACGCTTCGGCGCTCGCCGCTGGCGTGCCCCGAGGCGATCGACGTGCCGGGGCTCGCCGAGGGTCAGACGGGGAATGACCCGGACAACGCCCGCGGCTGGATGGAGTGGTCGTGCATGCGCAACGGCGCGGGCTTCGACACCGTGACGATCCCCGAGCGCGGGTTCGACAAGCCCGTGCGCGTCGCGTACTGGATCAACGGCGACAACCCCATCGGCTCCGCGGCGGTGGTCACGCCCGATCTGTATTACACCGGCAGCGTCGGCTACGGGCCGGGCAGCAACGGCCGGTACATCACCTACACCAGGCTCTCCGCCTTCGTGCGCCCCTCGACGCTCATCGCCCTCGCCGACGGGGTGTACGCGGGGCGGCAGCGCGACAACAGGCTGGGCGCCACCAACTGCCGCATCGGCTACCGCCATCCCGGCAAGAGCGGCAGCGGCGTCTCCCGCTCC
>CALJIV010000042.1 GCA_937974035.1 uncultured Phycisphaerales bacterium | reverse complement strand
CGACCCCCACGATCCGCACGACCCCCACGACCCCCGCGACCCCGATCAGCCCGCCCCGCGCCCGCGCCGGCTCGCTCCCATCCGCGGCAGGAACAGCGTGCAGCGCCTCGCCAACTTCCTGCTCGAAAGCCTCGCCACCGCCGCGCGGCGCACGCTCTCTTCGGGCCCGTCCCCCGACGACCTCTTCGCCTCCGCGATGCGCGCCGTGGGCGTGGATCGCGCCGGGCGGGGCGTGATCGTGGTGCTCTCCGACTTTCTGCTGCCTCAAGGGGGAGAACAGGGGCTGCAATACCTCGGCGCGGCGACGATGGAGGGGGCCTTTGATGCCTACGCCCTGCAGCTGCTTTCCCCCGCCGAGCTGGATCCCGCGCGCGATCTGGAGCATGGGCTGGTCGGGGATCTGCGGCTGACGGATGTGGAGACGGGCGCCGCGGCGGAGGTGACGGTGACCCCCGCCACGGTGCTGCGCTACAGGGCCGCGCTGCGGAAGCACAATGAACAGCTCCGCGAGGCGTGCCTCCGCCGCGGGATCGCCTCCTTCCTCGTGCCCACCGACACGCCCATCGACCAGCTCATCCTGGGCTCGCTTCGCAAGGGCGGGCTGCTGCGGTCGTGAGTTCTTCCGGTCCAGAATCGCGCAACTACGGCGCAAAACCCCATGAATCCGCGCCGGATTCATGGGTTTTCGAGGCAAACCCACGTTCTTCCGGGCCAGAATCGCGCAACTTCGGCGCAAAGCCCCATGAATCCGCGCCGGATTCATGGGTTTTTGAGGCAAAACCACGCGATTTCCAGGCAAAGACAGGGGTCTTTGAGCCGGATATGGGCGATTTTGAGGCAAAAACCGTGGTTTTTGTGGCTCAAGCCCGCGGTTCGAGCGCCCCGGCAGGAGCCGGCACTACACCTCCACCACCCGCTCGCCCGGCACGACGCCGAAGACGCGCTCGCCGCGGCGGCGGCCCACGGGTCCGCCCGCGGTGAAGGTGCTGAAGGCGGGCAGCACCGCCACGCTCGTGCCGATGCAGAAGCACGCCAGCTTGAGGGAGTCCGAGGCGGAGCGCAGCGTCACCGCCGGGTGCAGGTGGCCGCCCCAGACGTACCTCCCCGCCGCGGCTTCGGGCAGGTGCTGGAAGCGGAAGGGGCCCTCGTCGTAGCAGGCGGGCAAAACCTCCACGCCCCACGCGCTGCGGACCAGCTCGAGGCCGCGGTCGTGGTTCCCCGGCACCAGCCCGAACTCGACGGGGCACCCGGCGCGCCAGGAGGCGAAGCGCTCCACCATCGCGGGGGTGAGCCCCACCGTTCCGTGCAGCAGGTCGCCGAGCACCAGCAGCCGCGCCGCGCCGGTGACGCGCAGGGCCGCGTCGAGGCGGGAGACCTGCTCATCGAAGATCGCCCGCGGCACGGGCATCCCCATCTCGCGCATCCCCTCGCACTTGTCGAGGTGAACGTCGGCGATCAGGAGCGTGCGCCGCGCGGGCCAGTACGCCGCGCGGTGCGGCAGCAGCACCATCGCCTCGCCCGCGACCTCGACCGTCAGCGAACCCGTGACCCGCACCGCCGCTCCCGCGCTCACTCCCATGCACTCCACTGCCGCCGCATCCTGGCGACGCGCTCCGCGATCGTCTCGCTCGTCAGGCGCGAGGCCTGACGCTCCATCAGGAGCGGGAAGGATAACGGCGTCAGACGCTCCGGCTCCACCACCACCAGTCTGGAGGAGGAGATGCGGTCTAGCGTCCGCGCCAGTCGGCTGTGCTCGAAGTGCCTGTCCATGACCTCCCGCCGCGCCTGGTGCAGCAGCGGGTTCTGGGGGTCGAAGTCGTTCAGCACGTCGAAGAGCAGAGAAGCGCTCGCCTGGAACTGCCGCCCGCTCTTCCTCGCCCCCGGGTAGCTCTGAAAGACCAGCCCCGCCACGCGGGCGATGTCGCGGAACTGCTGCTTCGCCAGCTGCGTGATGTTCACGCTCTCCACCGCGTCCTCGGCGAGCCGATCCCTGCTGAACAGCTCCGGCGTGAGCAGCTCGCGGAAGGGGAAGGGCTCGGCGCTGAGGATCTCGAACCCGTAGTCGTTGACCGCGATCGAGAAGCTCGCCTTGCGCAGGCGGCTCAGGCGCAGCGCCAGCACCGCCGCCAGCCCCCCGCTCACATGCCGCCCCTCGAAGGGGAACATGAACAGGTGGCTTCCTTCCCGCGTCTTCGCCAGCTCCACCAGCACCTCGTCATGCCGCGGCACGCGGCTCAGGCGCTTCTGCACCTCCGCGAGCGGGCGCGCCGCCTCCAGCTCCACGCAGTCGAACGCTCCGTCCGCCGCACGCTCGATCTCCCGACGGATCGCCCCGGCAAGGCTCTCGCTGATGGGCAGCTTGGTGCCGCCCCACGCCGGCGTGTAGGAGACCTTGCCCTTGCCGGGCCGCACGTACGCGGTCATGTCCCTGATGAAGGCGAACTTCAGCACCCGGCCCGCGAAGACGAACTGCTGCCCCTCGCGCAGCTGCGCGATGAAGTTCTCCTCGATCCGCCCCAGGGAGCGCCCGCGCACCAGCCGCACTTCCAGCGTCGCGTCCCCCGTGATCGTCCCGACGTTCAGGCGGTGGAGCTGCGCGATCCGCGGCTTGACGACCCTGTACTTCCCGTCCTCCCCCGGAGAGACGCGGTGAAAGTCGGGGTAGGCGGAGAGCGTCCCGCCCCCCTCGCGCACCAGCGACAGAGCCCATTCAAACTCCCGCCGCGTGAGGTCGCGGTAGGACCACGCGCGGCGAACTTCCTCGTACAACGCGCCGGGCTCGAACCCCCCGCCCATCGCGCAGGTCACCAGGTGCTGAGCAAGGACGTCCAGGGGCTTGGGGATCGGGTAGCGCGGCTCGATCTCCCCCGCCTCCAGCGCCCGCCGCGCGCCCGCGATCTCGAAGAGCTCCAGCGCGTGCGTGGGCACGCAGGTGATGCGGCAGGGCGCCAAGGGCCGATGGCTGCTTCTCCCCGCGCGCTGCGCGACCCGCGCCACGCCCTTGGGCGAGCCGATCTGAAAGACGCGCTCCACCGGCGAGAAGTCCACGCCCAGGTCCAGGGAGGAGGTGGCGACGCAGATGCGGATCGCGCCGCTCTTCAGCCCCGCCTCCACGCGCTCCCGCTCCGCGCGGTCGATGGAGCCGTGGTGCAGCGCCATCACGCCCGCCCACTCCGGCCGCGCCCACGCGATCGCGTGATACCAGCGCTCCGCCTGCGAGCGCGTGTTCGTGAACACCAGCGTCGAGACCGCCGGGTCCAGCGCTTCCAGGACCTCCGGCAGCATCACCAGCCCCATGTGCCCCGCCCAGGGCAGGCGTCTCAAGTCCCGCGGCAGCACGCTGTCGATGATCACCGGCCGATCCATCCGCCCGCGCACGATCACCGGCTCTTCGCCCACCCCCACCGCCGCGCGGGCCGCGTCCTCGATGTTCCCCAGCGTCGCGGACATCGCCCACGTGCGCACGCCCGGCGCAAAGGCCCGCAGGCGCGACAGCCCCAGCTCCGTCTGCGTCCCGCGCTTCCCGCTCATCAGCTCGTGCCACTCGTCCACGATCACCGCCCGCACGCCCGCGAGCTGCTCCGCGGCGTTCTCGCGCGTCAGCAGCAGGGAAAAGGACTCGGGCGTGGTGATGAGCACGTTCGGCAGCCGCTCTCGCTGCCGCGCCCGCACCGACGTGGACGTGTCCCCCGTGCGCGATTCGATCGTGATCTTCAGCCCCAGCTCCCGCACCGGAGCCTTCAGCGCCAGCTCGATATCCCGCGACACCGCCCGCAGCGGCGTGATGTAGAGAATCCGCAGCCCCTCGACCCGGCCCGGCTTCCGCGAGCTTCCCGCCCTCACCCCCTCGTCGATCAGCTCCGCCAGCGGCCCCAGGTACGCCCCGTACGTCTTCCCGGCTCCGGTGGCGACCTGGATCAGCCCGCTCCGCCCCGCGCTGTACGCGTCCCACGCCTCCTGCTGAAAGGGCCACGCCCTCCAGCCGCGCGCGGCCAGCCACGACTCGATCATGGCGCGCCCGCTCTGGAGGGTTGGAGGTTGGACGCGGGCGGCGCTCACCCGTGGTTATACGCCGCCGATCTACTTCCGTGCGGAAAGGCCCAGCAGCTCCGCCGCGCGCCACGCCGCGGGCGACCAGGGGGCGACACGGGTCACCTGAACCAGCGACGCCCGCCCCTCCTCCCCGCTCCCGTTCTCCAGCGCGCTCTTCAGGAGCGACTCCGCCGCCGCGACGTCCGTCGCCCGCCGCGTCCTGGAGGGCTCATCGACCCACCGCAGCGCCTCGGCGAACCGCTCCGGGCTCGGCGCTTCGTGCCCCATGTCCTCGTAGTCGTTGACGCGGATGCTGATCCCATCCCGTGTCAGGATGCGTGCTCCCTCCCGCACCACCCTCCGGTTGAAGTCCCTGCCGCCCGTGATGGCGCACAGGCGCCGCTCCTTCGCCAGCGTGAAGACTTCCCGCCGCGGCTTGCCGAACGTCCCCTGCCACATCGTGCCGTTCCCGATCGGGATGTTCTCGTACGACCCCAGCGCGACGATCGGCACCGCCCCCGCGAACACCTCCGGGAAGCACAGGCACATGTGCGTTGCAATCTGCCCCCCGCCCGAAATGCCGGTGATGTACACCCGCCGCGGGTCGATCCGCACGCGGGCCGACACCGTCGCCACCGCATCCAGCGCCGCCTGCCACCGGTCCGGCGCATACACGCCATTCCCGACCCGCTCCGGCGCGACGATGACCAGCCCCAGCTCATCCGCCGCCTGATGCATGAACTCGTGCGCCTTCGACACCGCACCGGGGTCGATGTACACCAGCAGCCCGCACGGCTGCCTCGGATCAAACCCTCGAGGCAGCCTGACGTGCAGCGGGTTCATGCCCAGCAGCCGCTCCGTCCCCTTCAGGCTCGTGCTCCGCCCGCCCAGCAGCCGGTCGCCCAGGGCCTCACGGTCGAGCCGGAAGACTCCCGGCGTGTACGGCGGCTCCAGCACGCCCGCCTGCCCAGGCGTCAGCCTCTGCAACCCTTCCGCGCGGTAGAGAGGCCACCTTACCGCGACGTTGGCGAACTTGAGCGCGTTGAGCAGAACGACGCGCCCCGCGGTTGTTTCAGGTCCGCGCGCGTAATACGCCCCCGCCGCGTCGCGCAGCACCTCCACCCTGCGGGAATCAGCACCGTTGCTCACGTGAACGTGGCACATCAGGGAAAGGCCGCCGTCGGGCTCATCCACCACCGGCCCTGATCCGGCGGCGCGCAGCGCCACGCACTCCTTGCGGTCCAGCCGCGCCAGCACCCCTTGCAGCTCATCCAGCATCGCCGAGCCCGGGTCCGGGCCGGGAGCCTCGGCGCTGATGGTGACCACGCCCATGAGCGGCGGCCTGCCGTTCACGTCGAAGACGCCCGCCGCGACCGCCAGAGTCGGCCACAACACCAGCACCAGCACCGCCGCGATCGCACGCCAAGCCATGTGAACACCGACTCCCCGGGGCCGCCCCGGTTCCACCGTACCATCATCCGCCGTGCCCGATTCCTCGAACACTTCCCCGATGCACGACCAACCCACCGACAAGGCCCCTTCCATCCGCACCCTCGGCGAGCTGCGCGCCCGCGGCTGGACCAGCAGGCCGGTCAAGGCCGAGCTGCGCGACAACCTCATCGCCGCGCTCCGCGCGGGGGAAGACCTCTTCCCCGGCATCGTGGGCTACGAGAGCACCGTCATCCCCGAGATCGTCAACGCCGTCCTCGCCGGGCATGACATGCTCTTCCTGGGCGAGAAGGGGCAGGCCAAGAGCCGCCTGATGCGCTCCCTCGCGCGCTTCCTCGATCCCTACCTCCCCTACCTCGACATCCCCGGCTCGCCCGTGCACGAAGACCCGTATCGGCCCATGACCTCCGCCGGCCGCGCCTTCCTCGCTCAGCACGGCGACGACGCCCCCATCGCCTGGTGGCCGCGGGAGCGCCGCTACGCCGAGCGCCTCGCCCCCGGCACCAAGTTCGCCGACATCATCGGAGAGATCGACCCCGCCAAGCTCATGAGCGGCGCCAGCATGTCCGCCGAGGAGGCCCTCCACTTCGGCCTCATCCCGCGCATGCACCGCGGCATCTTCGCCATGAACGAGCTCCCCGACCTCGACGACCTCGTTCAGGTCGGTCTCTTCAACATCCTGGAGGAGCGCGACGTCCAGATCCGCGGCTATCCCATCAGCTTCGACATCGACGTGCTCGTGCTCTTCTCCGCCAACCCTTCCACCTACAACCGCTCCGGCAAGGTCATCCCCCAGCTCAAGGACCGCATCGGCGCGACGATCCAGACCCACTACCCCCGCACGCGCGACCTGGGCATCGAGATCATGGAGTCCCAGGCGGAGGTCGACCTCGGCGGCGAATACCCCGTCCTCGTCCCCCGCTTCATGAAGGAGGTGGTCGAGGAAATGGCGATCGCCGCGCGCCGCAGCAAGTTCATCGACCAGGCCTCCGGCGTCTCCGCCCGCTTCTCCATCTCCAACTACCGCACGATGATCGCCAGCGCCCGCCAGCGGAGCATCCGCCTGGGGGAGAAGCCCGCCGTGCCGCGGATCAGCGATCTTGCCCACTTCCACGCCAGCGCCGTCGGCAAGCTCGAGCTCGACCTGATGGGCGCGCACCAGATGAGCGAGCGTCAGGCCCTCGACGCCATCCTCGCCGAGGCGATCAGGACGGTTTTCGAGGAATACGTGGACAGGCTCGGCCTGAGCGAGATCGGCGAGGTCTTCGGCAAGGGCGTGAAGATCGAGGTGGGCGACATGCTCCCCAGCGCCCACTACGAGACCGTCATCAGGCGCGTGCCCAGGATCTGGGACAAGGCCTTCGAGGTCAACGCCTCCGACGACCCCGCCGTGCGTGCGAGCTGCGTCGAGTTCGTGCTCGCCGGACTGTGGGCCAGCGACATGATCTCCCGCGCCGAGCGCCACGGCAGGCTGCACTACGAGCTCTGAGCGCAGGACAAAGCCCCGGCGCATCGCCGGGGCTTCCAAACACCCGAGAACAGCCCTCACCGGGGCGTGTTGTCGGGGTTGTCGCGCCGCTTCTGGCGCTCGGCCTCTTCCTCGGCCTGGCGCTTGCGCTGCTCAGCCTCGCGCTGCGCCCGCTCCTTCTCCGCCTCGACCCGGTCCTTCATGGCGTCGGACTGATCCTCGATCCGCTCCTTCGCCCGCTTGGCCGCGTCCTCGGCCTGATCCTTGCGGAACTCGGCCTCGCGCTGGAGCTGATCCTTCCGGAACTCCGCCGACTGGTCGTTGGGGCTGCGCTCGCACCCCGCCAGCCCGCCGGCCAAGCCCACCAGGCCCGCCGCCACGCACTTCAGCATCGTGCTGCTCATGACAGAACTCCTTTCCAAGTGCCCTGTTGCTTTCATCCGTCCCAGACTCTCGGCCACGCCGTTGAGGCGCGCGTGAACACCGGGTGATCCGCCTCTCTTTCGACCCGCCACCCCGCCCCAGGCCCCGCGACCCCGGCTCGACGTCCCTGTTCTCCCCCCTACACTTCGCCTCCATGCACTTCGACGCACACCAGCCCATCATCAACGACCTCGAGGCGCGGATCTTGACCATCCGCGACTCTCTTTAACTACGACCAGAAGCTCAAGAGCCTGCGCGAGCTCGAGGCCGAAATGGCCGGCGAGAACTTCTGGAACAACCAGGAGCGCGCCCGCAAGGTCGTCTCCCAGGTCAAGAACCTGAAGGCCCAGATCGACCCCCTCACCTCGGTCATCAAGGACTTCGAGGACGCCCGCCTCGCCTACGAGATGGGCAAGGAGAACAACGACAGGGACCTCATCGCCGAGGCCGACGAAACCCTCTTCCAGCTCGGCCCCCGGATGGAGAAGGTCGAGCTTCAGTCCCTCCTCAGCGGCAAGCACGACGCCAGCAACGCCTTCCTCACCATCTCCGCCGGCCAGGGCGGCACCGAGGCCAACGACTGGGCCGAGATGCTCCTGCGCATGTACCTCTACTACTGCGAGAAGATGGGCTGGGAGGTGGAGGAGGTCGAGCGGGGCTTCGGCTCCGAGGTCGGCATCGACTCCGTGACGCTCCACGTCAAGGGCCCCTACGCCTTCGGCTACCTCAACTGCGAGCGCGGCACGCACCGCCTCGCCCGCGTCAGCCCCTTCAACGCCCAGGGCAAGCGCCAGACCTCCTTCGCCACCGTGGACGTCACCCCCGAGATCGAGGAAACCGAGCTCAAGATCCCCGAGAAGGACCTTGAGATCGTCGCCTTCGTCCGCGCCTCCGGCCCCGGCGGCCAGAACGTCAACAAGGTCGCCAGCGCCATCCGCATCACGCACCTTCCCACCGGCATCCAGGTCGTCGCCAACTCCTTCCGCGACCAGCCTCAGAACAAGGCCCAGGCCATGGCCGTCCTCATGGCCAAGCTCCAGGCCCTCGAGGAGGAGAAGCGCGAGCGCGAGCTGGCCGCGGCCACCGGCGGCGCCGTCGAGCGCGGCTGGGGCACCCAGATCCGCTCCTACGTCTTCTACGACAACCGCGTGAAGGACCACCGCACCGGCCACGAGTCCTCCGACTACGAGGCCGTCCTCCGCGGCGAGATCGCCGACTTCATCGACGCCGAGCTCAAGCGCCGCCGCGCCGAAAAGGAAGAGAAGGATAAAGCCAGAGCCAAGTCATGACGCCCGCCGCCTCCATCCGCAGGCCGGATCGGCTCGACGAAACCCTCCTCGGGCAGCTCGCCGACGTCCTGATGGACTGCGTGGAAGGCGGCGCCTCCGTCGGCTTCATGCACCCGCTCACCCGCGACCGCGCCCTTGCCTTCTGGCGCTTTGTCGCC
Source organism: uncultured Phycisphaerales bacterium (assembly GCA_937974035.1). Taxonomy (GTDB): domain Bacteria; phylum Planctomycetota; class Phycisphaerae; order Phycisphaerales; family UBA1924; genus JAEYTB01. The sequence goes on along the minus strand of CALJIV010000042.1, from coordinate 4,773 downwards.
GACGCCGTTCACGAAGGCCGCCGCGCGATCCTCGTCGCGGAAGATGCGCAGGGCGTCTGCGGCACCGTCCAGCTCATCCTTGACCTGCCCGAGAACCAGCCCCACCGCGCCGACGTCGCCAAGATGCTCGTGCACCGCCGCGCCCGCCGACAGGGCCTGGGCGCGGCCCTCATGCGCGCCGTCGAACAGGCCGCCCTCGAGCTGGGCCGAACCCTCCTCGTCCTCGACGCCGTGACCGGCGGCGACGCCGCCCGCCTCTACGCACGCCTCGGCTGGGTCCGCGTCGGCGATGTCCCCAACTTCGCCCTCTACCCCGACGGCCGCCCCTGCGGCACGACGTACTTCTACCGCGACCTGCGTCATTCCCCGAGGTAACGCGACGACGCGAAGCGCTCAACGCGGAGAGGGTCTGAACCGAAACGGGACGAGGGGCGCGCGTGCCGGAGCAATCCCTCACCCCGCTCTTTCTTCGCGCCGTTCCTTTCCTCCGCGCCCTCCGCGTTCACCATCGGCCGCGTTTACGGCGCCCGCTTCGCTCTCTACCCTGTGCGCACATGGCTTCCCCCTCCCCCGGCAAAACCCTGTACATCATCGACGGCTACGCCCAGTTCTTCCGGGCCTATCACGCCATCCGCACGCCCATGACCTCCCCGGTCACGAAGGAGCCGACGAACATGACGTTCGGCTTCATCGGGATGCTCTTCAAGCTTCTGAAGGCCGAGGGGCCCAACATCAGCAAGGCCGGCAAGCCCGACTACATCGTCCTCGCCCTCGACGTCGGCGGCGACAGGGAAACCTTCCGCTCCGAGCTCTACCCCGAGTACAAGGCCACGCGCAGGGAGCCCCCCGACGACCTCAAGCCCCAGGTTGACCGCTGCCTCAATCTTCTGAAGGAGATCGGCGTCCCCTTCATCGGCGCGCCGGGCTTCGAGGCCGACGACGTGATCGGCTCGCTCGTCTGCAGGCTCCGCGAGGAGCACCCCGACCTGCGCATCCGCATCGTCGCCAAGGACAAGGACCTCAAGCAGCTCCTCGACGTCCCTCCGCCGGGCGAAGAGCCCCGCGTCGAGATGTTCGACGTGCAGACCGATACTCCCTTCGACGCCGCGAAGCTCATGGAGGAAACGGGCCTCCGCCCCGACCAGGTCGTGGACATGCTCACGCTGATGGGCGACGCCGTGGACAACATCCCCGGCGTCGAGGGCGTCGGCGAGAAGACCGCCGCGCAGCTCATCCGCGACTACGGCTCCCTCGACAACCTCCTCGCCAGGGCCTCCGAAGTCAAGGGCAAGCGCGGCGAGAAGCTCCGCGAAGCCGCGCCGAACCTCCCCCTCACCAGGACCCTCGTCACCCTCCGCTGCGACATCCCCCTCGACTTCTCCCTCGACGACGCCCGCGTCGAAAACCTCCGCCTCGACAGGCTCCTTCCCATCCTCAAGGAGCTCGGCTTCAACCGCTACCAGGAGGAGCTGAAGGCGATGCTCGGCCAGCCCGCTTCTTCTCCTCTTCCCGCCTCCGACTCATCCCGCGCCAGGCCCGAATCCCTCCCGTTCATGCCCGGCCCCGGCGCCCCCGCGCGCAAGCCCCGCCCCAGGGACGATGATCCCTTCCAGGGCGGCCTCTTCGCCTCCACCACGCCCGCCGAGCTGAAAAAGGCCCAATCGGGCGAGTACACCTGCATCAAAACGCGCGAAGAGCTCGACGCCCTGGTCGCCCGGCTCAAGGACGCACCCGTCCTCGCCCTGGACACCGAAACCACGTCCCTCAGCCCCCACGACTGCCTCCTCTGCGGCATCTCCCTCTCCATCGAGCCCGGCACGGGGTGCTACATCCCCACGCGCTCTCCCTCCTCCTCCGAGCACCTGGACGCCGACACCGTCATCGCCGCGCTCAAGCCCATCCTCGAAGACCCTCGCATCCTCAAGTGCGGCCACAACCTCAAGTTCGACATCCAGGTCCTCCGCGCCCACGGCGTGCGCCTCGCGGGCCTCTCCTTCGACTCGATGGTGGCCAGCTACCTCATCGACGCCTCCCGCTCCTCCCACGGGCTCGACTCCCTCGCCCTGGCCCTCCTCGGCCGCACCAACATCTCCCTCGCCGATCTCATCGGCACCGGCAGGAACGCGCGCTGCTTCGACACCGTCCCGCTGGATCAGGCTACCTGCTACGCCGCGGAAGACGCGGACGTGGCCCTCCAGCTCCGCGCCGTCATGCTCCCGCGGCTCGAGGAGATGGGCCTGACGCCCCTCTTCGAGGGCGTCGAGATGCCCCTGGTCGAGGTGCTCGCCGAGCTGGAGTGGAACGGCATCCTCGTCGATCCCGCAGAGCTCGACCGCCAGCGCCTGCGGCTTCAGGAGCAGATCGACCTGCTCCTCAGGCAGATCCGGGAAGAGAGCCTGGCGCGCATCCACCGCACCTTCGACCCCGACTCCCCCCGGCAGCTCGCCGCGGCGCTCTTCAACAGGCCGACGGACGACCCGCCCGGCATGGGCCTCAAGTCCATCCGCCGCACCAAGACCGGCCACTCCACCGACGTGGAAGTCCTGGAAAAGCTCGCGCTCGAGGAGGAGGTCAACTCCGCCATCCCCCGCCTCATCCTCGAGTACCGCCAGCTCACCAAGCTCGTCTCGACCTACCTCGTCGCGCTCAAGGAGGCCATCCACCCCAGGACCGGGCGCATCCACTCCAGCTTCAACCAGACCGTCGCCGCCACGGGGCGTCTGGCCAGCAGCGACCCCAACCTGCAGAACATCCCCATCCGCACCGAGGTCGGGCGCGAGATCCGCAAGGCCTTCATCGCCCCGCCAGGCAAGGTGCTCGTCACCGCCGACTACTCGCAGATCGAGCTGCGCCTGCTCGCGCACCTCTCGCAGGACCCCGCGCTGATCGAGGCCTTTCACGAGGGGGTGGACATCCACACCGCCGTCGCCGCGCAGATCCACCGCACCACGCCCGACAGGGTGACCAAAGACCAGCGCAACGGCGCGAAGATGGTCAACTTCGGCATCGTCTACGGCATCACCGCCTACGGCCTCGCGCGGCGCCTGAAAGTCCCCGAGAAGGAGGCCGCGGCGATCATCGACGGCTACAAGCGCCGCTTCTCCGGCATCACCACCTTCCTCCAGGAGTGCATCGACCAGGCCCGCGCCAAGGGCTACGTCGAGACGATGCTCAAGCGCCGCCGCCCCATCCCCGACGTGGACAGCAACCAGCCCGCCCGCCGCGCGCTCGCCGAGCGCCTCGCCATCAACTCCGTGGTGCAGGGCTCCGCCGCGGACCTCATCAAGCTCGCGATGGTCAACATCCACAGGGAGATGTCCGCCCCCGGCTTCGCGACGCCGGGCGTGAAGATGCTCCTTCAGATCCACGACGAGCTGGTCTTCGAGGCCCCCGAATCCGCCGCCGAAGAGGTCCGCGCCTTCATCGTCTCCCGCATGGAATCGGCGATGAAGCTCGCCGTCCCCCTCAGGGCCGACTCCTCCATCGGGCGGAACTGGTTCGAGGGCAAGTGACGCGCCGCCCGTCCCCCGCGGCCGGGGGAGGAGGGGGGGAGAAGGCGCTCACTTCATCAGCCCCGCCACCTTCTCCATCAGCCCCTCCACCGAGGGATCGAACACGATCTCCGTCCGGTGGTTGAGCCTCAAAAAGCCTTCCTGCTCCACGTGATCGAGGAAGGCCATCATGGAGTCGTAGTACCCGCCGGTGTTCAGGATCCCCACGGGCTTGCCGTGAATCCCGAGCTGCGCCCAGGCGAGGATCTCGAACAGCTCGTCGAGCGTGCCCAGCCCGCCCGGCAGGGCGACGAAGGCGTGGGCCATCTCGGCCATCATCATCTTGCGCTCGTGCATCGTCTCGACGACCTCGAGCCGCGTGATGCCGGTGTGCCCCAGCTCCCGGTCCACCAGCAGGCGCGTGATGACGCCCGTGACTTCTCCCCCCGCCTCGAGGCACCCGTCCGCCACCGCGCCCATCAGCCCCGCGCGGCCGCCGCCGTACACCAGGCCCATCTTTCTCGAGGCGATCTCCGCCCCCAGCGCCCGCGCGGCCCTGTGGTACTTGCCCTCAACCCCGCCGCGCCCGCTGCTCGCCCCGCAGAAAACCGTCACGCGCCGCGCGTCGCTCATCTCCCCATGCCTCCGATGCTCCTCACCGCGCCTCCCGCACGAAGTCGAACCCGTACCGTCCGTCCGACCTGGCCACCCCCGACTTGTAGATCACCTTGCAGGTCGCGTCCCCGTCCTTGAACTCCACCACCTCGCCGGGGCGGAGCGCGTACGACTTGCCGTTGAGGTTGATGTCCGCGTAGGACCCGCTCGCGCGGATGTTCGTCAGCGCCAGGACGATCCCGCGCCGCCCGACGTCCACCGCCTCGTTCCTGAGCAGCCAGATATCCGCCCCCGACGACGAGCCGGTCTTTCTGATCGCCTCGTCGCGGAGGCGCGAAATCTCCGCCTGGGCCGCCTTCAGCTCGTCGCCCGCGCGCGAGGTGAGCTTTTCCTGCTGCGCCATCAGCGCGGCCAGCTCGCGCTGCAGCTTCGCGGCCTCCGGCGAGCCCGGCGCGGCCCTGCTGATCTCCTCCAGCTTCTGGCGGATCTTGTCGAAGTTCTCGCGCTGCTCCGCGGCCACGGCGTCGAGCGTCGTGCCGAAGATCCCCGTGGACTCCAGCCCCACCTGCACGCCGAAGCCCACCACGCCGCCGAAGAGCGCCGAGCCCACAAACCCCGCCGCGGCGAGCAGGCCCCCCCGCTTCCGATCCGCCGCCGCCGCGGCGCT